>NZ_CP063117.1:0-648750 GCF_014931375.1 Haemophilus parainfluenzae | reverse complement strand
CCGCTAAATACACGCCTTATGTTGGTGGTAGCGGTATTCCACAAGTGATTGCCTCCATTAATCTTCCTTACAATGGCTATAAAACGAAACTGGTTAAATTTCGCCAAACCATTTGGAAAATTCCGCTTACTTTTTTTGCAATGGTTATCGGTGCGTCTGTTGGGCGTGAAGGTCCTTCTGTTCAAGTCGGTGCTGCTGTTATGCTGAGTTGGGGAAATTTCTGTCGTAAATATAACTTTGCTTTCCGTGGATTAAGTACGAATGAACTCGTCGCAACCGGTGCGGCAGGTGGTCTTGCTGCCGCATTTAATGCCCCTTTGGCTGGGGTGATTTTTGCCATTGAAGAATTGGGTCGAGGCGTGATGTTACGCTGGGAACGCCGCGTATTACTTGGGGTATTAGCAGCGGGTTTTATTTTGGTAGCGATTCAAGGCAATAGCCCTTACTTTCCAGCCTATAAAGGCGCGACCACTATTCCTTATTTATATCTTTGGCTTGCCATTTGTGGTGTCGTCTGTGGTGTACTAGGCGGTATATTTGGGCGACTCCTTGCAAAAGGATTAGCAGGACTGTCTCCACTCAAATGGCGTGATTGGATCCGCAAACATCCCATTTACGTTGCCTTATTACTCGGTTTAGTACTTGCCGCGATGGGAACCTACAGCGAAGGGCAAACTTATGGAACAGGTTATAATGTGGTCGCAAGAGCATTGGAAGGACAACTTGTTTCGCCTGAAGTGGGGATACTAAAACTCTTCGCAACAGTTACGACGTATTGGAATGGTATCGCGGGCGGAATCTTTACGCCATCCCTCACTACCGGTGCAGGTATCGGCACCATGTTATGGGAAATCAGCAATGGCATGGTTGATCAACGTTTCCTCGTCATTTTATGTATGGCGGCCTTTTTAGCCGGTGGAACACAATCCCCTGTAACAGCAAGCGTAGTAGTGATGGAAATGACGGGGGCTCAACCTGTGCTGATTTGGCTCTTGATTTCCAGTATCATTGCCTCCATAATTTCGCGCCAATTTAGTCCAAAACCTTTTTACCACTTTGCGGCTGGACGTTTCCGTCAACGAATGCAGGAACAACAAGCAGAAGATCTGCGCCGTAACGAGATTCAAGAGAAATAATATATGTCAGAAAACCAACCGCACTTTTATCGTGGACGCTTTTCCGTTGCGCCAATGTTAGATTGGACGACACGCCATTGCCGCTATTTTCATCGTCAATTTAGTAAAAATGCGTTGCTTTATACCGAAATGGTTACGGCTCCTGCCATTATTCATGCCAAATACGATCATTTAGATTTTGATTTGCAAGAAAACACGGTTGCCCTACAACTCGGCGGAAGCGATCCCGCACAGCTTAAACATTGTGCTAAATTAGCCGAAGAAAGAGGCTATCATGAAATTAATCTGAATGTGGGCTGTCCTTCCGATCGCGTGCAAAATGGCATGTTTGGTGCGTGTTTGATGGCAAAAGCAGATTTAGTAGCTGAATGTATTGCTGAAATGCGAAATGTCGTGAATATTCCTGTCACTGTGAAAACGCGTATTGGCATTGATGATTTGGATAGCTATGAATTTCTCTGCGACTTTATCGAAAAAGTCCATCATGCAGGCTGCCAAGAATTTATTGTTCATGCCCGAAAAGCCTGGCTTTCAGGATTAAGCCCAAAAGAGAATCGAGAAATTCCCCCTTTGGATTATGATCGTGTTTATCAATTGAAGAAAGACTTCCCACAATTAACCATTGCTATTAATGGCGGCATTAAAACCATCGAAGAAATGAAACATCATTTACAATTTGTTGATGGCGTGATGGTTGGGCGTGAGGCCTATCAGAATCCGTCGTTATTGGGCTATGTTGATCAAATGCTTTTTGATGCTAATGCGGATATCGTCACACCAAGACAAGCGGTGGAAGCCATGTTCCCTTATATTGAAAAACAACTGAGCCAAGGCGTTTATTTAAATCATATCGTTCGACATATGCTCGGTGCATTCCAAAACTGCAAAGGGGCAAGACAATGGCGACGCTATCTAAGTGAAAATGCCTTTAAACAAGGCGCGGGCATTGAAGTGGTTGAAACGGCATTAAGCTTTGTGGAAACCCATTAAATCTATAAAATGTAAAGTGCGGTCAGAATTTAACAGATTTTCTGACCGCACTTTTTTTTCTGAGTATTTAATTAGCAATGATGTTTTTGACGATACGCCACTAAATCTTCAATTGTTAACACTACATAACCAAATTTTTTCGCAAATTCGATAATTTCTGGTGCGCGAGCCATAGTGCCATCATCATTCATAATTTCACAAATCACCCCTGCCGGTTTAAAACCACTTAAACGCGCTAAATCAACTGAGGCTTCAGTATGACCGCGACGCGTTAAAACACCACCTTCTGCCGCACGTAATGGGAAAACATGTCCTGGACGGTGAAGATCTGTCGGTTTCGCCTGATCTGCAATTGCCGCTTTGATTGTGGTAACACGATCTTGTGCCGATACACCTGTTGACACACCTTCTGCCGCTTCAATCGTCACAGTAAACGCGGTTTTATTCACGCTATTGTTATGCTCAACCATTGGTGGCAAATCAAGCTGTTTGCATTGTTCATCGGTGATACATAAACACACAATACCGCTGCCATAACGGATAAGTTTTGCCATTTGTTCTGGCGTAATGGTTTCTGCAGGGAAAATTAAATCGCCTTCATTTTCGCGATCTTCATCATCCAATACTAATACGCCATTGCCTTGTTTGAATGCGTTCAATGCGTTAATTACCCGTTCTTCACCGGTCGCACCAAATGCAGATAAAATTGACTGATTCATCGTAATTTCCTTTGTTGTTACGTTAAAATTAACCAGAATCAGGGCTGAGAAATGCAAATAAATAGGACGGAATTGGGAACCCAATCCGTTTTATTCTCTTTCATCCAGACTATACTGTCGGCTTTGGAATTTCACCAAATCTGCTAACCTTAAAAGGACAAAGCGAAACAATTTTGTAAAAACTTAATCAAAATTGACCGCACTTTTAAGTGCTCGTGGGCTGTCACCACCGGTAGGGAATTTCACCCTGCCCTGAGAATGCAGGCTGTAGTATAACGCAAAATGTCGCGGTAAAAAATCATTCAATGAAAAATGTTTTTATTTGCACAAAGATTGCATAAAATAGGGCTACACTGTCACTATGCGGTGGCGATTTAGCGAAGGATACATTATGTCGAACAAACACGATAAAAAAATGGGTGTGATTTTTGGAAAATTCTACCCTGTTCACACCGGCCATATTAATATGATTTATGAAGCATTCAGTAAAGTGGATGAGCTTCACGTGATTGTCTGTAGCGATACCGAACGCGATTTAAAGCTGTTTTATGATAGTAAAATGAAGCGTATGCCGACGGTACAAGATCGTCTTCGCTGGATGCAGCAAATCTTTAAATATCAAAAAAATCAAATTTTCATTCATCATTTAGTTGAGGATGGCATTCCAAGTTATCCGAATGGTTGGCAAGCTTGGAGTGAAGCGGTAAAAAATCTCTTTGAAGAAAAACAATTTACCCCGACGATGGTTTTTAGTAGTGAACCACAAGACAAAGCACCATACGAAAAATACTTGGGTCTCGAAGTTTCTTTAGTGGATCCTGACCGATCTTTCTTTAACGTATCTGCAACGAAAATTCGTACTACTCCTTTCCAATATTGGAAATTCATTCCGAAAGAAGTCCGTCCGTTCTTTGCGAAAACCATTGCCATTTTGGGTGGCGAAAGTAGCGGTAAAAGCGTGTTAGTCAGCAAACTAGCTGCCGTATTTAACACCACTTCCGCCTGGGAATATGGTCGTGAATATGTCTTCGAAAAATTAGGTGGCGATGAGCAAGCCATGCAATATTCTGACTATCCACAAATGGCATTAGGTCATCAACGCTATATTGATTATGCGGTGCGTCATGCCCATAAAGTAGCGATTATTGATACCGATTTTATTACCACGCAGGCTTTTTGTATTCAATACGAAGGCAAAGCGCATCCTTTCCTCGATTCCATGATCAAAGAATACCCATTTGATGTAACAATCTTATTGAAAAACAACACAAAATGGGTGGATGATGGCTTACGTAGTCTAGGCAGCCAAAAACAACGTCAACAATTCCAACAGTTATTGAAGAAATTGTTAGATAAATACAAAGTGCCTTACATTGAAATTGAATCGCCAAGTTATTTGGATCGTTATAACCAGGTCAAATCTGTTGTGGAAAAAGTGTTAAATGATGAAGAACTTGAAGGTTTACCACATACTAAACGCATATTAACCACCGAGAAATAAAATGCTTTTATTCGCAGGCGATCCACACGGAAGTTATGAACATCTTTATCCTTTCGTGCAAGAAAATGATAACGTTGCCCTGATTATTTTGGGCGACTTGCAACTTTCTTCGCCTGATGAATTAGATAAACTCGCACAACATTGTGATATTTGGTTTATTCACGGCAACCACGATAGCAAAACCGTCGCCGCATTTGATTCGATTTGGGGCACTCATTGGAAATCGCGTAATTTGCATAATCGTGTTATTGAAATTCAAGGACAACGCATTGCAGGCTTAGGAGGAGTATTCCGTGGGCAAATCTGGATGCCACCCAATAAGCCAATGTATTTTGATCCCATCCACTATTGCCAATATAGTCCACAAGAAAAAATTTGGCGTGGCGGTGTACCATTGCGTCATCGCACGTCTATTTTCCCTTCTGATATCGAAGCCATTGAAAATGAACAAGCCGATATTTTAATTTGCCATGAAGCACCTAAACCCCATCCCATGGGATTTCGTGTGATTAATCAACTCGCAGAAAAATTAGGGGTAAGACACGTTTTCCATGGTCATCACCACGATAATGTCGAGTACAAGACAAATTTCCCTTATAAAATCACGAATGTCGGTTTTAGAAGTGTTACTGATGCACACGGAAATTATTTATTAAAAATGATTGATGATAGAGAAAAATAACTGAGTTAGTTGTTAATTGTTTTTAATAAAAAGAAAAGTTTGAAGAGAGAAGATGGCGCACCCGAAAGGATTCGAACCTTTGACCGCTCGGTTCGTAGCCGAGTACTCTATCCAGCTGAGCTACGGGTGCGTAGTGATGTTTTATTATTCGTAACCATTTTAACTGATAGAGCCGATTTAAAATGGCGCACCCGAGAGGATTCGAACCTCTGACCGCTCGGTTCGTAGCCGAGTACTCTATCCAGCTGAGCTACGGGTGCAGAATAAATAAAACTAACAACAAATGGCGGTGAGAGAGGGATTCGAACCCTCGATGGAGTTTTTGACCCCATACTCCCTTAGCAGGGGAGCGCCTTCAGCCTACTCGGCCATCTCACCACATTCGGTGTGTGGGCGGTATAATACGTTTTTTTGAAAATATGTCAAATCATTTTTTGAAAAAGCGATGTTGGTTGCTTGATTTATCTACATTTTGCATAAATAAAGTGCGGTTGAAAAAACAAATATATTTCTCACCGCACTTTAATTTTTATCATCTCTAGCCTTTTAAAATTGCCCGCAGACGATCAAGCTGACTAGACGTTTGTTGTTGCTTCTGCTCTGCCGTTAATTTTGGCTTATCTTTTTCCCATTGCACATCATCTTGTGGCAACTCAGCCAAGAAACGACTAGGTTCTGGGCGAATTAACTCGCCAAACTGACGCCGTTCACGACAAAGAGAAAAAGTCAGCGTTTGTTGTGCTCGCGTAATGCCCACATAAGCTAGACGGCGTTCTTCTTCCACATTGTCTTCATCAATACTGGTTTGATGCGGCAAAATCCCCTCTTCCATACCAATTAAATACACATGGGGAAACTCTAAACCTTTAGAGGCATGCAGCGTCATCAATTGCACTTGATCGCTCTCGTCATCGTCTTCGCCACGTTCCATCATGTCGCGCAAGGTTAAACGAGTGACCACTTGATTTAAATTTATTGGTTCATTCACTTCATCGCCTTTGAGCATATCCTCTACCCAGCTAAATAAGGTTGCCACGTTTTTACTTTGCATTTCGGCAGCTTTCGGGCTGGTGGCATACTCATACAAATATTCTTCGTAATGCAATGAAGAAAGTAAAGAACGCACAGCCGTTTCAGGATCGGAACGTAAACTTTGATCGTTTAACTCCACAATCCAACGACCAAATTTTTGCAAAGCATCATAGGCTTTCGGTGTAACACGTTGCATGAGTTCAAACTCAAAAATCGCCTCAAATAAGCTGATATGTTTTTCCTGTGCCAACTCGCCTAGTTTTTGCAATGTTGCGGTACCAATTTCCCTTCTCGGTGTATTCACAATACGCAAGAAAGCCGCATCATCGTCTTGATTTACCACTAAACGCAGGTAAGCCATCATGTCCTTAATTTCAGCACGAGAGAAAAAAGACGTGCCACCAGAAATTTTGTACGGAATGCGGTTTTGCATCAGCACTTTTTCCAATAGACGAGATTGATGATTACCGCGATATAAAATCGCATAATCCTTAAATTTGGTTTTACGGCTAAAACGATGAGCAATTAATTCTGCCACAATCCGTTCGGCTTCATGCTCTTCATTTTTCGCTTCAATGACTTGCAGTTTTTCACCTTCGCCCAAGTTAGAAAACAGTTTTTTATCGAACACGTGCTCGTTGTTATCAATTAAAATGTTAGCACAATGCAAAATACGATGAGTGGAACGGTAATTTTGTTCTAATTTGATGACTTGCAAACGCGGAAAATCATCACGTAAGCGCACCATATTTTGCGGTCGAGCACCTCGCCAAGAATAAATGGATTGGTCGTCATCTCCTACCACCGTAAAGCAAGCTCTCTCACCAACGAGTAGTTTGATGAGTTCATATTGGCTAGTATTGGTATCTTGATATTCATCCACCAACAAATAACGGATTTTCTCCTGCCATTTTGACCGCACTTCTTCGTTCTGTTTGAAAAGCAAGGTCGGTAACATAATCAAATCATCAAAATCCAACGCATTATAAGCACGAATTTGCGCCGCATAACGCTCATAACATTTAGCAAAGGTTTGATATTTAGCATCTTTCGCTAAGGCATAAGCCTGTTTTGGCGAAACCAAATCATTCTTCCAATTGGAAATAACGGAAATTAATTCACGCAGTAAGTCTTTATCTTCCTGCAGCATATCTGCCGTCAGCTCTTTGAGTAAGGCAAGTTGATCGTGCTCATCAAACAAGGTCATATTGGATTTAAAGCCTAACGCTTTATATTCCCGTTTGATAATGTCGAAACCTAAGGTATGGAAAGTGGAAACAATCAATCCTTTGGATTTTTCTTTACCAATCGAATGGGCTACACGCTCTTTCATTTCACGAGCGGCTTTGTTGGTAAAAGTTACGGCGGCGATCTGTTTAGGTAAATAACCGCAATGTTCAATCAAATGAGCAATCTTATTGATGATCACGCGAGTTTTGCCTGAGCCTGCGCCAGCTAGCACCAAACAAGGTCCGCTGACATATTCGACAGCCTGTTGTTGTTGAGGATTGAGTTTCATATCTTAATGCAAATTAATTTGACCACGCATAAGGCAATAATGCGGTATCTAATAAAAATGACAGTGGCAAATCTAAAATAGGTAAGCCCCATTTTTGTGCCATCTCTAAATCATAAGCCGCACCCGCGTAAGGCGTGTATTTCTCCGATGGGTCAATTAATTTCACCACCGTACCACAACCCGTTAACACTAAAAATGCGGTTAAAATTAGAAGTGTTTTTTTCATTCACGACGTGCTTGTAAAGCTAAATAGACGGCTTCCGGCACCAGTTCTTTTACATTGCCATGATGCAAATAAATTTCTCGTACAATCGTGGAAGACACAAACGCCCATTTTTCTGTTGGGGGGAAGAACAAACTATCCACACCATCAGTTAATAAACGGTTTAACGCGGCCAGTTGTAATTCATATTCGAAGTCAGTCGTTGTACGCACGCCACGAATAATGGCGGTAATCTTTTTCGTTTTGATTTCATTCGCGAGTAAATCAGAGAAGCCAAATACTTCCACATTGGACAAATGAGCGACCGATTGACGCACGAGCTCAACGCGTTCTTCCAATGAGAACAATGGCTTTTTGCTCGGACTATTCGCCACCGCGACAAAAACTTTCGGAAAAATGACCGCACTTCGCGCAATGATATCTAAATGCCCGTTGGTAATCGGGTCGAACGTGCCGGGGTAAATTACGCTTGTCATTTATGGTTCTCCGAAATATTGGTTAAATAAGGATGAAGCAAATCTAAAAGTCGCTGTAATGCACCACGATTTTCAATTAACACCTCATAGCCTGCATTGCCTAAACGATGACGCGCTTCTTTTGAATTCAATAACTTATCAATAATATCTGCCAATGCTTTTTCTGTTGAGTTGATTTGCAATACACCTTGTACTTCTAGCAACGAAGTAAAGACTTCAGGGAAATTGAAAGTATACTTTCCGCTCACAACGGGTAATTTAAAGGCTAGAGGCTCTAGAGGATTATGTCCCCCATGTTTGACCAAACTTCCACCGACAAATGCAATATCAGAAATACCATACATCAACATCAATTCACCCATGGTATCGCCTAGAATCACTTGAGTATTATCTGAAGGAATCTCACCCGTTGAACGGCGGATAAAGTTAAAGTGGGCTTTTTCAATTAAATCAGCCACAGGATTAAAACGCTCAGGATGACGAGGTACAAGCAATAACAGCAAGTTTGGATGTTTTTTCAGTAGCAAATGATGCGCTTGTAAAATAAGCTCTTCTTCCCCTTCATGGGTACTCGCCGCAATCCAAATCTGACGATCTTTCGCCCAGCTTTCATGAAGTGTTGCAATGTCTTTGAGTAATTCGTCACTGACCACAAGATCATATTTAATATTGCCGGTTAATTGAAGGCGTTCTTTTTCATAACCTAACTCTAAATAACGCTTTCCGCTAATACTATCTTGCGGTGCAATCAAGCTGATTTGAGAAAACATTCGTTGTAGATGTTGTTTAACTTTGCCATAACGTCTCGCTGAACGCGCAGAAAGACGAGCATTCGCCACAATGAAAGGAATATTTCGATGAGCCAAACAATCAATCAAATTTGGCCAAAGCTCCGTTTCAATCACGATGAATACTTTAGGTTGAATAAAATCAATAAAACGATTGATGACACAAGGTAAATCGTAAGGCAAATAACAATGCGTCACACTTTCCCCGAATGCGGCTTTTACGCGTTCAGAGCCTGTTGGTGTAACCGTTGTAAACGTGATTGGTAAATGTGGATATTCCTTCTGAATACGTTTTACTAGCGGTGTGGCTGCAATCACTTCACCGACTGATGCAGCATGAATGACGATCCCATCTTGCACGGGCTTAGCAAGAGTCGCATAAATACCATATCGCTCGCCTAAACGCTTACGATAATTCGGCGCCTTGAGACTTCGTAGCAACATGAAGAACAAGACAAAAGGCTGAATCAGATACATCAGGCAGGTATAAAAAAAACGCCACATAAAATAAATTCGGTTATACTTACAAAAATTTCGGCTAGTATAGCAAAAAAAGGATCAAAATATGCCAACAATTAGCGTTGCCATGATTGTCAAAAATGAAGCGGCAGATCTCGCTCAATGTCTCGATACGGTAAAAGATTGGGTAGATGAAATCATTATCGTCGATTCAGGCAGTACTGATAATACCCAAGAAATCGCAGAACAATATGGTGCAAAATTTTATTCGCATCCTGATTGGCCAGGCTTTGGCAAACAACGCCAACGTGCACAACAATATGTCACCTGTGATTATGTTTTATGGTTAGATGCCGATGAACGCGTCACTCCGAAACTTCGTGAATCCATTCAACAAGCAGTTCAACAAGATACGCCAAATACGGTTTATGATATTCCTCGTGTGAGTGAAGTGTTTGGGCGTGAGATTCGTCATTCTGGTTGGTATCCGGATTATGTGGTGCGTTTATATCGCACAAATTATGCGGGATATAACGATTCTCTGGTACATGAAAAAGTAGTTTATCCTGAAAACACGAAAGTACAGAAATTAACTGGCGATCTAGAGCATTTCACCTATAAAAGCATCCATCACTATTTGGTGAAATCTGCAGGCTACGCCAAAGCTTGGGCAGACCAACGCCAAACCAAAGGGAAAAAAGCGACGTTATGGCAAGGTATTAGCCATGCGATTGGTTGCTTTGTCAAAATGTACATTTTAAAAGCCGGTTTCTTAGATGGGAAACAAGGTTTTCTGCTTGCAGTACTTTCTGCCCACTCCACCTTTGTGAAATATGCTGATTTGTGGGAACGCAATCAACATTAATCAAAAACAAAAAGTGCGGTTAATTTTAATCGCACTTTTTTTATCTCTTTTAGGACAAGAAAATTAGTTTTTCGCTGCTGCCGCTGCTTTCACGATTACTGCAAACGCAGGCGCTTTAAGTGAAGCTCCGCCCACTAACGCACCATCGATATCTGGTTGAGTGAATAATTCTGCTGCGTTAGCATCATTTACTGAACCACCGTATTGAATGATCACTTGATCTGCTACAGCTTGTGATTTTGCTGCGATGTGGCCACGGATAAATGCGTGAACAGCTTGAGCTTGTGCTGGAGTTGCTGATTTCCCCGTGCCGATTGCCCAAATTGGTTCATAAGCAATCACGGCACCATTAAATGCTTCTACACCTAATGCGTTGATCACTGCATCAATTTGACGCGCACATACTTCTTCCGTTTTGCCAGCTTCGTTTTCAGCTTCAGTTTCACCGATACATAATACTGGCACTAAACCTGCTTCTTTTAATGCACCAAATTTTTTCGCTACGAATTCGTCGCTTTCTTTATGGTAAGTACGACGCTCAGAGTGACCGATAATGATGTATTTTGCACCAAAATCTTTTAACATTTCAGTTGAAATATCGCCGGTGAAAGCACCTTTAACATTCACATCAACGTTTTGTGCACCTAAAGCAATTTGGCTGCCTGCAAGTGCCGCTTCAGCTGTACCTAAGTACATAACAGGTGGGGCAATTGCCACATCACAACCTGTTACACCTTGTAATTCAGCTTTTAATCCTTCGATTAATTCTTTGGTAAAGGCTTTGGAACCGTTTAATTTCCAGTTACCCATCACTAAAGGACGACGTGCCATTTTTTGTTTCTCCATATTGAATAAATAAAAAGTATGTTTACTATACCAAACTTTGAACAGATTTCTTTGTGCAAAATCACATTTTGAAAATTTTTTTGGGGAAATGATGATTATTTTGTGCTAAAAAGCTACAATCTACTGTACGGAACCGATAAAAAATAACCAATTTTATAAATAAACGGAAAATAGGTCTGGTAACAATGAAAATTTTCAAAGCCGAACAATGGAATATAGAAGTGCTTGCTCCACTCTTTGAAGCCTATCGACTTGCCAACGGAATGAGTGAAAATCCTGACCGCACTTTAACCTTTCTAACAAATCGTATGCGTTTTAATGAAAGCATGTTTTTTATTGCTGTAAACGAAAATGCACAAGCGATTGGCTTTGTTCAACTTTATCCTCGCTTATCTTCTTTACAACTACAACGCTATTGGCAATTAACTGATATTTTTGTCAAAGAAGATAAACATCAAGCCGAGATTTATGCAGCGCTTATTTCTAAAGCAAAAGAGTTTGTCCGTTATACACAATCTAACCGTTTAGTAGCGGAATTAAGCCAAGCTCAACAGAGTATTTTAGAACGCGAAGGATTTAAGCTAAACACGAAAAAAAGTTTGTTTGAATTAACTCTCTAATGCATACGCTCCTCAATCAATATTGGGATTACTTGCGAATTGAACGCCAAGTAAGCCCACATACCCTCACTAATTATCAACATCAACTGGATGCCATTTTAGCGATTCTCGCTGAAAAAGGTATTCAGCACTGGCAGCAAGTAAATCCAAGCGTGGTTCGCCTTATTTTGGCGGAAAGCCGTAAGCAAGGTTTAAAAGAAAAGAGCTTGGCATTACGCTTATCTGCTCTTCGTCAGTTTTTCAGCTATCTTGTACAACAAGGGCAAATGAAAGTGAATCCGGCAACGGGTATTTCAGCACCGAAACAAGGCAAGCATTTACCGAAAAATATTGATGCTGAACAGGTCCAAAAATTGCTTTCAAATGACAGCAAAGATCCCATTGATTTGCGTGATCGTGCCATGATGGAATTGATGTATAGTTCAGGGCTTCGCTTATCTGAATTGCAAGGCTTAAATCTCAATAGCATTAACACCCGTGTACGTGAAGTAAGAGTGATTGGTAAAGGAAACAAAGAACGTATTGTGCCTTTTGGAC
Organism: Haemophilus parainfluenzae; assembly: GCF_014931375.1. Classification (NCBI taxonomy): domain Bacteria; kingdom Pseudomonadati; phylum Pseudomonadota; class Gammaproteobacteria; order Pasteurellales; family Pasteurellaceae; genus Parahaemophilus; species Parahaemophilus parainfluenzae. The sequence continues at coordinate 636,357 of NZ_CP063117.1, read as the reverse complement.
GCTATGCTTCTCATGCAATTCAGCAATGGTTGAAAGTACGCCCTTTATTTAATCCAAAGGATGACGCCCTTTTTGTGAGCCAACAGGGAAATCGCCTTACTCATCGCTCTATTCAAAAACGAATGGAAACCTGGGGCATTCGACAAGGATTAAACAGCCATCTCAATCCGCATAAACTGCGTCACTCTTTTGCCACTCACATGTTGGAAGCGAGTTCAGATTTGCGGGCTGTTCAAGAGCTTTTAGGACACAGCAATTTGTCCACCACGCAAATTTATACGCATTTAAATTTCCAACATCTTGCAGAAGTGTATGATCAAGCCCATCCTCGAGCAAAACGAAAAAAATAAACAAAGTGCGGTCAAAAATCATCGTCTTTTTTAACCGCACTTCTAAACAAAAAGGCTACCTTCTGGTAGCCTTTATTCATTTCACTATAAGCTAAACGCTTGAATATAAGGCAGTTTACCTTTCTTCAGCATATCTTCAATACCGCTTTGATGGTCATTTTCACCTAAACCACGTAATTCGAAGGTGACACCAACGCTGTTGTCATAAACCACTTGGTCATTACGTTGGTTTTGGCGACTCGTCACATAACGTCTCGCCCCTACGCCAACAGACCAACAGCACGAGTTATATTGCACACCTACATATTGCTCAACTGGCTTTTTCAACGCAATATCTTGATAATATTTTCCCACAAGCGCCCAATTATCTGAGACTTCCCATGCAGCCACAACGCCAATCTGTTTAATGTCTTGTTGGTAACGGTTAGCAGAAGCACCCAAGTTTTGGTTGATGTACTCTTTGCTCGCATAACGATAATTTAACTGAATCAGATTATTCTTCATCGGGTTAAATTCCAAACTACTATTTGCTAAGGAGGCTTTATCTAGCAATGTATCGTATTGGTAGCTACCGCGCCAATTCCATTTATCGCTAATTTTCCAGTTAGACTCCAAGGCCCAAGAAGAAGAGGATTTTGGCGTACGATTACTTGGATTATCATCAATTCTGGAGGCGGTTAAATAATAAATTTGCCCTGCTGAGAAATTAAAACGCTCATCGGCATTTTTATCATAAAGACGAGTTGTACCACCAAGCGTTATCTGGTTAGCAGATGAAATACGGTCTAAACCACTATAACGACGATCGCGGAATAATGAATAATAATCTTGCTGAACTAAAGCGGAATCATAACCAAAGCCAAGATAGTCATTAACTAACTTAGAACCAATATTGCTTTGATCCTTATATGGTCGATATAAGTATTGTGCGCGTGGTTCCAGTGTTTGTGTATAGCCATCAAATAAAGTTTTGTTGGTGACTAAAACTGTTTGTAAATCTACTTTTAATTGTGGCAATACACGATTTACGGATTTTTGTACCTCTTCTGCAGCAGAAGAAGAGCCTTTCTTCTGATTGTAATGCGTTGCATAAAGTTTGGTTTCAATATTCAAGTTTCCGTATTTATTTGACATTGCTGTAGACAAGCTTGGTTCAACATGAAAACGCCATGCTGTCGGCATCAAGGTACTATCATTATCAAAACGTACTGCTTGTGAGAACAACTTGAAATCTACCCAACCGTTCGCCAAATCATTTTTGTAATAATTAAAGTCGATTTGTGGCATTGCACGGTAAGGCCCCACAGAAACTTCATCAAAAATTTGGAATTGACGCGCAGAAATCGCAAAGTTGTAATTTGGTTTATAGTAAGCAATACGAGCATATTGGTTCGCGTAACCATCAGTACTGCTACCATAATCGGAATCAAAATCAGTAAAATAACGTTTATCACTTACCTTAGTGTAATCAACATTTAAACGCCAATTTTCAAGAAAAGAGGAAGTATGGTTCCAATAGAATAAATGACGCTTACGGCTATCGCTAGTATATTCATCATAACGATCACGTCCTAAATATTCTCCCGCAAGTTTACCTTCACCAACAGGTGTTAAATAACGGAATTCACCATTTAATTGCCAGCCACGACGAGACATATATTTTGGTGCAAATGTGGCATCGTAATTTGGTGCAATGTTCCAATAAATTGGTTGTTTATACCAATAACCATCACGGCTAGAATGACCGACTGTTGGCATTAATAAACCTGAACGACGACGATCACCAATCGGTAATTGTAGATAAGGAGTATAGAATACTGGCACACCTAATACTTTAAAACGTGCATGCCAAAATTCAGCATATTCTTCTTTGATGTGCTGACGGATCTCAGAGGCATCCACCGCCCAGGCATTATCATCTGGCAAACAAGAGGTAAATGTCGCGTTTTTCATTACGCGATAATTATCACCTAACTCAATTTCTTGTGCTTTACCGCGACCTTGACGTCCTACAAGTTGGTAGTCAGCATCGGTGACGTTACCGTTTTTGCTATCTAAATTAAAACTCGCATCATTACCTAATAGATTAATTTGATTATCTTTGTAATCAAATCCGCCTCGCAAATAAGCCCAGCGTTGAGTTTGATTGCCCTCACCTGTTTGCTTGACTTCAACTGAATTCCCTACCAAATGGCGGTTTCCTTGTTTCAAATCCACATTGCCTTGATAAATTGCCTGAGTTGGCTGATTAATCTCTGCTTTATCTGCTTCAATATAAACTGGCAAATTATTGGCATCACCTTTCACGACCTCACCAGTAAAATGAGGCACACCAAGCAAACATTGAGAATGCAGATCGGCCAAACTTTGTTGACTATAAAGTGCGGTCAGAATTGAGATTGAAATTAAGGTATATTTTTTATTCATAATTCAGTTCTTATTCAGATGAAATTAGGGGGATTATACTGGAATATCACTTACAACAACAGCCATTTATATGGTCGTTAACTAACCCCATAGATTGCATAAAGGCATAACATGTGGTTTCCCCAACAAAGATAAAACCACGTTTCTTCAACGCTTTTGACATTGCTTTTGAGATTTCAGTTCTAGCGGGCACCACAGAAATATCGGGGACATCATTGATAATCGGTTGATGATTCACAAACGACCACACAAAATCACTGAAATTTTCACCGCACTTTTCCATGGCTAGATAGGCTTTAGCATTTTTTACAATGGCTTCCAGTTTTGCCCGATGGCGAATAAGTCCGGCATTTTCCATACAACGATCAATATCCTGTTCGGTCATTTGCGCGATTTTGGCAGGATCAAATTGATGGAATGCAGCCCGATAGGCTTCACGTTTTTTCAATACAGTAATCCAGGAAAGCCCCGCCTGTTGTCCTTCTAAACAGATTTTCTCAAACAGTTTTTGGCTATCAAATTGTGGTTTACCCCATTCCTTATCGTGGTAGTCGATATAAATCGGAAGTTCGCCCACCCAAGGGCATCTTGTACTCATGCCATATCCTTTTTGAGTTGTTCATAGATTGCGATAAAATCAGGCATCACCCCGCGCCACAAATGGAATGAATGGGCAGCTTGCGCCACCAACATACCAAAACCATCGCTGACATTATTCAGACCTAAGGATTTGCAGTAGGCAATAAAAGGCGTGTCACTACCTTTGGCATATTGCATGTCATAACAGGCGCGGGACAACGATAAGATTGATCCATCAACAGCGGCGGTATGTCCGCTTAATCCGGCCGAAGTTGCATTGATCACTAAATCGTAGGTTTGCGCGGGAATCGCATCCATCGCGACAGCTTCAATTGTGCCGTAAGGCTTGAACTTATCTGCCAGTTGTTGCGCTTTTTCTAGCGTGCGGTTAGCCAAGACAATCTGCTGTTGTGCTTCTAATAAAGGCAGTAATACCCCTTTGGTTGCCCCACCAGCACCTAAAATTAAAATGCGTTGTTGAGGCTGAATCCAACCTAAGCGTTGTAAATCCGTCACTAAACCAATGCCATCGGTATTGTCCGCATAGAGTTTGCCGTTAGATAATTTTTTTAATGTATTACAAGCTTCTGCCAGTTTCGCCCGTTCGCTATGTTCTTCAGCAAGCGCATAGGCGCGTTCTTTGAATGGTGCAGTGATATTGCAACCTTGTGCCCCTTCATAAAAAAAGGTCTGTAATTGCTGCTCAAAATCCTCAAGATCACCTAATTTGGCAACATATTCCATCGTTTGCTGGGTTTGCTTGGCAAATAAGCGGTGAATTAACGGGGATTTACTTTGAGCAATTGGATTGCCCCAAACGGCATAGTGCTGCATATCTTATCCTTGTCTGAAGAGTTGGTTTGTGAGCAAATCACGAATTTCCGATGGATTTTGTGCTTGGCCGACTGCATCATCAAGCACGGGAAAATCTGCCCCAAATTGGGAACGCACGGCATCTGCGCTGCGGCAAGGTGATTGACCGGTTAAGTTCGCACTGGTCGAGGTGAGGGCAAAGCCTGTTTTTTCGCACAAGGCTTTGACGGCTGGATGAGTACATAAACGCACCGCAATGCTATTAAATTGCCCCGTCAGGAAATGTGGCACCTCTGTCTTTGCCGGCACCACCCAGGTGATCGGATGCTCATATTGTTCCTGTAAGCGCGCAAGTCGTTCGTCTGATAAATGGGAAAAATCGATAAATGGCTGTAAAAAATGCAAGCTCGGTGCGACCAAAATAAGACCTTTTTCAATCGGACGCTGTTTTAAATCGAGCAATTTTCTGACCGCACTTTCACTTAGCGGATTACAGCCCAAACCGAATACTGCCTCAGTAGGATAGGCAACCACTTCATCTTGCATTAAACAGGCGGCAATTTGTTGTACATTCATTTTTCGTTCTCAAAAATATGTCGACAGCTTTTATTTGCACATTGCCACACTTGGTGTTCGGCATTTTCACTTTTTAGTAGAGCGAGTGGAAAATGGCATTGTGGACAAGGCATGACATAGGGTTTTGCGGGCAAGGAAAATTTGCAATGGGGAAAGTTATCGCAGCCATAAAAGATTTTCCCTTGTCGTCCGCGACGAGCAACTAAATGTCCTTTATGGCACTCTGGGCAGTCAATGGATTGTTCATCATCCTGTTGCTCATGTACCACAAAATCACAATCGGGATAATGGCTACAGCCAATAAACATCCCAAAGGCACCTTGTTTGAGTTGGAGTGGATTACCACATTGAGGACAGGCCTCATCAAGCTCCTTCAATACCTTATTCTCCACCTTATGTAGAGGACGCAAATAATCACAGGCGGGATAGGCTGTACAACCTAAAAACAGTCCTTTTTTACCCTGTTTCATTTGCAAAGGCGAGCCGCATTGTGGGCAATATTCTTCGTGTTTTGTGTGTTGGAAAAGACTTTGACTCATACGCTGTCCCTATGCTTGTAGCATTGCTTCCAATTCTTCCTGGGCCGCTAACCAATCCATTTCGACTTCTTCCAATGCTTTCTTCACCTCTACTTGCTGTGCCAAAAGTGCGGTCAATCTTTCTTTATTTTCCGCACTGTATAGCTCGGAATCAGCCAATTGGTTTTCAATCTCCGCAAGTTTGGAGGCTTGCTTATTCATTTTTTCCTCCAATTGAGAAATTTGTTTACGAAGAGGTGCGGTTTGTTGGCGAAGTTCGGCCTCACGACGTTTTTGTTCCTTGCGGTTTTGCATGGAATTTTCATTGTCGTCATTTTTCTCCGAGGATTTATTTTCTGGTGCGCAATTTTGTTCATTCAGCCATTTTTGATAATCCTCTAAATCACCTTTGAATTCTTCCACTTTTTTATCGTGTACCAAATAGAATTCTTCTACGGTATTACGTAGTAAGTGGCGATCGTGAGAAACCACCACCAAAGATCCCTCGTAATCCACCAGCGCTTCGGTCAATGCCTGACGCATATCCAAATCCAAATGGTTAGTTGGTTCATCAAGCAGTAATAAGTTTGGACGTTGCCAAACAATTAGCGCAAGTACCAAACGAGCTTTTTCTCCACCGGAAAAGGCTTTCACTGCTTGGTTAACTTTGTCACCATGGAACGCAAAACTCCCAAGATAATCCCGTACCTGTTGCTCCGTTTGCTCCGGTGCGAGTTTCTGCATGTGCCAGAGAGCGGATTCATCTGCATGTAAGGTATCAAGCTGATGCTGAGCAAAATAACCGAGTTGCACGCCTTTAGCTAATTGTACTGTACCGGAAAGAGCGGTGAGCTCGCCAGCTAACAATTTGATTAAGGTTGATTTTCCTGCACCATTTTTCCCGAGCAAACCAATGCGTGAACCCGGTACTAAATTCAGCTTAATTTTACTTAAAATTTCTACCGCACTTTCACCGTTGCCATAACCTGCGCTCGCCTGCTCAATCATCACTAAAGGATTCGGCAAGGATAGTGGTGGACGGAATTCAAAAGTAAAAGGATTATCCACATAAGCCGGTGCAATCAGTTCCATACGCTCTAAGGCTTTCATGCGGCTTTGTGCTTGTTTGGCTTTGGTCGCTTTGGCTTTAAAGCGGTCGATATATTTTTGTAAATGAGAGATCTTTTGTTGTTGCTGACGATACATCGCTGTTTGTTGTGCCAATTTGGTTGCCCGCTGCACTTCAAAGGAAGAATAATCGCCCGTGTATTCGTTAAGCTTCTGATTTTCGATATGAAGAATTTTCGTCACAATCGGATCGAGAAAATCACGGTCGTGGGAAATTAATACCAAGGTGCCTTGATATTGCACTAACCAACGTTCTAACCAAATAACCGCATCTAAATCTAAATGGTTGGTCGGCTCATCCAGCAATAATAAATCCGATGGACAAAGCAATGCTTGCGCCAAATTCAAGCGCATTCGCCAACCACCAGAGAAGGATTTCACTGGTTGAGCGATTTCTTCTTGGTTAAAACCTAAACCATGCAATAAGGAAGCCGCGCGAGATTGAATTGTCCAAGCATCCAAGGTTTCTAATTGCCCGTGAATGCGCGCAATCGCATGGCCATCATTACGTTCATTGGCTTCATTAAGTTCCTGCTGCAAACGGCAATATTCGCGATCCCCTTGAATTACATAATCAATGGCGGGAATATCCAATGCCGGCGTTTCTTGATTCACCCAAGATACCCGCCAGTTGGATGGATAAGTGACTTCGCCGCCCTCTGGCGTTAATTCTTTTTTTAATAGGGCAAAAAGAGACGACTTACCGCAACCATTCTTCCCCACCAAGCCGACTTTTTGTTTCGGATTGATGGTTGCCGTGGCATTTTCGAGCAATTCGGTTTGCCCGCGCTTTAGGGAAATATTATTAAATACAATCATTTTTTCGAATACATCTGAATTTGTGCCTATTTTGCAATATTTTTCCTTTTATCGGAACTGTCTATTCCAATTTTATCGATGTTTCTGCCAGAAAAAAACGTGTATAATGACGCTCAACAAATCAATCATGAGGAAATAAAATGAAGCTCTCTATTCTTAATCTCGCCCCTGTTCGAGAAGGACAAACTTATTTGCAAGCCGTTGAGTCTATGGTAAGTCTTGCAAAACATTCTGAAAATATCGGCATTGAACGCTATTGGATTGCTGAGCATCATAATATGAAAAATTTGGTGAGTTCAGCGACCGCACTTTTAATTCAACATACGCTAGCCAATACGAAAACTTTGCGCGTGGGGTCAGGTGGTGTGATGTTACCGAATCATTCGCCGTATGTAGTCGCTGAGCAATATGGCACACTGGAGACGCTTTATCCAAACCGTGTTGAACTCGGTTTAGGCCGTGCACCAGGAACTGATATGCAAACGGCTGCAGCACTTCGTCGTGGACGAAACAGTCTGGATTTCCCTGCGGAAATTGCAGAACTTCGCGGTTACTTTAAAGATTCCAACCCTGTTTCGGCTTATCCTTCCGCTGGCTTGAATATACCGTTTTACATTTTAGGATCTAGCACCGAAAGTGCGTATCTTGCGGCAGAGCTTGGCTTGCCTTATGCCTTTGCTTCACACTTTGCGCCACGCATGATGGAAATGGCGGTGGAGATTTACCGCAAAAACTTCAAACCTTCTACCTATCTTGCTGAACCTTATGTCATCTTAGGTGTGAACGCGATTGTTGCTGAAACCGATAAAGAAGCGAAACAACTGGCGACAACACAAACACTATTTTTCTTAAGCGTGGTGACTAACGCACAACAAAATTTACAACCGCCTATGGCTTCAGAAGAAGATGTTTGGAAAACTCAAATGCACGCCCAAAAGAAACCACACTTTGGCCCAGTCGATTTCGAGGAAATCCCGATTTACAACCAAGAGCGTGCAGTAGTGGAACAAATGACTGCTTGTTCGCTTATCGGTAGTCCTGAAAGCGTGGATTTTCAACTCAAGCAATTACGTGAACGAGTACATTTTGATGAAATTATGGCAGTGAGCTATATTTTTGATGAGCAAAAGCAAGCCCAATCTTACACGATGTTGAAAGCGATTGTGGATAAACAATAGCGAGACAAAAAGAAAAGTGCGGTGAATTTCACCGCACTTTAAATCAAAAAATATTAATAAGCCGTTTCTATTGGTAAACCGGCTTTCTCCCAGCCATCAAACCCACCAATGACGCTAAACACATTTTCATAGCCTTGCTCAACAAGGAAAGTTGCCACACTTCGGCTGCTCACGCCATGATAACAACTCACGATAATCGGGGAGTCAAAGTCCACCTGTTCTTCAAATTGTAAAAAGCTTTGGTTGGTTAAATGAAACGCCCCTTTCGCATGAGAATAGGTGAAACGTTGTGGATCCCGAATGTCTGCAAGCATGGCACCATTTTGCACCATTTCCCACGCTTGTTCCGGGGTAATTTCTTTAAACGACATGGTTTGTTCCTTTTGCGCGCTGTTTATACACGCCATCAAAAATAATCAGGCTCATCGCCAATACTAAACAAATGAATAATGGGTAGCTGTCCGCATCCATTTTCTCTCCAATTAAAAATGAAATAATCACCATCAAAATGGTTTCAACGTAGCCTAGAAGGCCAAGTAAATTCATTGGCAGCATATTGCTGGCGATCACGTAAGCAATTAATGCTGAACCACTAATGAGCCCGAGCAATACCAATAACCCCCAAATATTAGGATTCGATTCCTGCACGGTGGCAAAATCGGTTTGAAGAGCAAAGTAAACGCTAATCGGCAATAATGCGATCATTTCTAAGCAAAAGGCACCAAGATCGGTATTTTTTAAAGCTTTTCGTATGGAGAAATAGGTGGTGTAACCCACACAGATAACAATGGCTTCCCAAGATAATCCGCCTTTTAAAACGATGTTAGAAATCACCCCTACAGCCGCAATTAACACAGCAATAAATTTCAATGTTGAAATTCGTTCTTTAAAAATGATCCGTCCTGCGGCCACCATCACAATTGGTAACAATAAATAACCGAAAGAAACACTTAAGGAGCTGCCATTATTGGGTGCCCACAAAAAGAGCCACATTTGATAACCCATTAATGCGCCACAGGTGATATAGGAAAGGGCAAAGAGCGGTTGTTTTTTGATGCGTTTTATATGTTCCACTAATGCCTGTTTTTGCTTAAACATGATGACGGAAAGGGCAACGAAAGGGAATGTAAATAGCATTCGATAGCCGAAAATATCCGTGCCGCTAAGTGGTTTCAGCAGCGTGGAAAAATAATACATATAGCCAAATAAAAATGAGGCTAAAAGTGAAATGAGTACGCCTCTTAACATAATAATCCTTAGGTTAATTCTACTTATTATTCTAGTCTAACATCTCCCAAAATGCACGAATTAAGGGGTTTGCCAAATTTCTTTTTTGCACACAAACGCCCAAATCAAATGCTTCTACCGGATTATCCAAATTTAAACGGGAAACTTCTTTTGCCATCGGGTTATTATCAATCACTACATCGGGCAACATGGCTAGTCCAAAACCGAGCGCCACCATCGGCACGATCCCTTCGTGTCCTGCTACGGTGGCATAGATTTTCGGATGTTTAATGTGTTTGCTACGTAACCATTGTTCAATACGATGCCGTGCCATCCCATCCAATGGCAAAATAAAAGGCATTTGCTGCCAATTGATCGGTTCTTCCTGTAATAATTGTGTCGCCAAACAAGCCACGCGAGGCGCAATCAATGAAAGGGAAATATCATCGATCTTATAAAACGCTACTCCCGTCGGCAGATTATTCGGTTTCCCAGCTAAAGCGAGATCGACTTGTTCCGATTGGATAAATTGCACCGCTGAAGCGGGGTCACCTGTGGTTAGTTGAATTTCAACCTTTGGATAACGAGAGCGAAACTTGGCTAATACCTGTGGCAAGTGGCTATATGAAGCCGTTACCGAACAAAATAAACGTAACTCTCCGCTCAATTCCGCTGAGTTATCCCGAAGCTGACGCTTAAACTGTTGCCAGTTTTGCCATTCTGTTTTCGCAAATTGCAAAAATTTCTCACCTTGTTCGGTTAAACGCACTTGTCGATTATCACGAATAAATAAAGGCTGTTCTAATTCTTCTTCCATGCGTTGAATTTGACGTGAGAGCGTAGAGGGTGACATATAATTTTGCGTAGCGGTTTTTGCAAAATTTTGTGTATCCGCAAGATGAAGAAATATTTGAAGGTCTTGAAAGTTCATATGTATCGGTAAAAGTAAATGACATTGCAAAAATTGCAACACTAAGTGCAAATAATATCACTTTACGCAACAACTAAAAACCTTATAATCCACTTCACAACAAAAAACTATATTCAAACACAACCTCATACACATTAATCAACATCATAGAAAGGGTGAAAAATGGCTAACTATTTCAACACATTAAATTTACGCGAAAAATTAGACCAATTAGGTCGTTGTCGTTTTATGGATCGCAGCGAATTTGCTGACGGTTGCAACTACTTAAAAGGCAAAAAAATCGTTATCGTAGGTTGTGGCGCACAAGGTTTAAACCAAGGTCTAAATATGCGTGACTCTGGCTTAGATATTGCTTATGCATTACGCCCTGAAGCGATTGCAGAAAAACGTGCATCATTCCAACGTGCAACCGAAAACGGCTTTAAAGTGGGCACTTACCAAGAATTAATTCCAACAGCAGACTTAGTGATTAACTTAACACCAGACAAACAACACTCTAAAGTGGTGGCTGATGTGATGCCATTAATGAAAAAAGATTCTGCGTTCGGTTACTCACACGGTTTCAACATCGTTGAAGTAGGTGAGCAAATCCGTGAAGACATCACTGTGGTGATGAGTGCACCAAAATGTCCAGGTACTGAAGTGCGTGAAGAATATAAACGTGGTTTCGGTGTACCAACATTAATCGCGGTTCACCCAGCAAATGATCCACGTGGTGAAGGTATGGCAATTGCAAAAGCATGGGCTGCTGCAACCGGTGGTGACCGTGCGGGCGTATTAGAATCTTCATTCGTCGCAGAAGTAAAATCTGACTTAATGGGTGAACAAACCATTCTTTGCGGTATGTTACAAGCAGGTTCTATCGTATGTTACGACAAATTAGTTGCAGACGGTAAAGATCCAGCATACGCAGGTAAATTAATCCAATACGGTTGGGAAACGATTACTGAAGCCTTAAAACAAGGCGGTATCACATTAATGATGGATCGCTTATCAAACAGCGCAAAATTACGTGCATTTGAACTCGCTGAGCAAATCAAAGAAAGCCTTGGTTTCTTATATTACAAACACATGGATGACATCATCAGCGGTCACTTCTCTGCGACTATGATGGCTGACTGGGCAAACGGTGATAAAGACTTATTCGCATGGCGTGAAGCAACCGGCAAAACTGCCTTTGAAAACGCACCAAAATCAGACGGCATCAAAATTTCTGAACAAGAATACTTTGATAACGGCGTATTAATGGTAGCAATGGTGAAAGCGGGTGTTGAATTAGCCTTTGATGCAATGGTAGCAAGCGGTATCTATGAAGAATCAGCTTACTATGAATCACTTCACGAATTACCGTTAATCGCTAACACCATCGCACGTAAACGCTTATACGAAATGAACGTAGTAATTTCTGATACTGCAGAATACGGTAACTACTTATTCTCTAACGTAGCAACCCCAATTCTTGCAAAAGAAATCATCCCAACCTTACAAAAAGGTGACTTAGGTGAACCTACACCAGCAGTTGCTATCGACAACATCACTTTACGCGATGTAAATGATGCAATCCGTAACCACCCGGTTGAATTAATCGGTCAAGAGTTACGTGGTTATATGACAGATATGAAACGTATCGCAGTTGCAGGTTAATGATTAAATCAGTAAAATTCAAGCCAACTTATTCAATAAGTTGGCTTTTTTATAATCCAAAGGAATTCATATGAAAAATAATAAAATTTTTAACCGCACTTTTAAAATAAGTTTAGTCACTGCAGCTCTTGGATTGGTAAATTCAGCGCTAGCAGCTGACGTAGCTTGTAATAGTAGTGGTGTGACTATTACAGGACAAAGTGGAGCTGTGTTGAATCAATGTTCGATTAATCCAACCAGTCCAACAAATGGTCCTGAATGGGGGTCTCTCTCTGCTGTAAAAATGACAAACTCAAGCGGACAATTAAATAATGTTAATGCTTCACTATCTATTCCAGCAAATAGACACAGTTCTTTTGTGGTAATGAATATCACTAATTCCACAACTGAAATCAATGGTGGAACCTATAGTATTACTAATCCTAACAATGCAGATGCTAATGGTTATTTATTTGAGTTAAATAATTCAACGGTAACCATGCATAACTCAAAAGTCTTGATGGGTGATAACAACCAAGACTCCATATTAGAGGCATTTGCTCTGAATCAGAAGAGTAAATTAACATTAAACAATGTGAATGTAACATCAAACAATGATAGTTCTATTTTTGTATATGAAGCGGAGAATCAAGCTCGGCCAGAATTGATCGTTAATAATTCCAATGTTTCAATTCCTCAAGGTGGAATCATTGCTTTAAGATCTGGGGTTGGCGAAGTTATCAACAGTCACTTCTCTGCGACCTTTAATAACTCAACAATAAATGGAGGTATGCTTGCTAGTGGTGAAAATGTTAAATTTAATGATGCAGAGAGCATTACAGAAAATATCCAACTAACCTTCAATAATTCTACTGTTTCTGGAGTTACTACTACCGATAGCAACAGTGCACTCAATTTAAACTTAAATAATAGCAATTGGACAACGAAAGCTTTCACTGATGAAGATGGCGTGGTTCAAACAACAAGCTTAACTAATTTAGATCTTAATAATGGCGTAGTAAATTTAGCCAATGATAACTACCAAGGTATCATTATTCGTGGCAACCTCACTGGCTCAGGCACATTCAATCTAAACACGAATATCGCTGAAAACAAAAGCGATAGAATTGTTGTTAAAGGTACTGCCGAAGGTAATCATAAAATTGGTGTAACTAATCAAGGCGCGAATGTTGCTGACGGTAAAGTAACTCTTGTAGAAACCAATGGTGGTAATGCAGCGTTTAGCTTAACCAACCCAAACAACCGCGTAGATTTAGGGGCTTACCAATACTTCTTAACAAAAGAAGGAAATAATTGGGTATTAGCACATTCTAAAAATGCAGTCACATCAAATGCTCCAGTATTGCCAAGCACACCATTACTTTCATCCTTAGCGAATGCTCAAGTTTCTCTTCGCCAAGCACAATTGCTTGTAGTAGAAGATGACTTAAGTGGCATTCATCAACGTCTAGGTGAAGTGAAAAATGGTGAAAAAGGCAATGTGTGGGTTCGCAATGTGAATTCTCGCCAAAAATTAGCCGCACTTTCGACTGGTGAGAGTGAAACTTCTGGCTTTAAACAAAACGTACATAGCGTACAAGTGGGCGCTGATGCTGCTGTAACAGATAATCTCCGTGTTGGTGGATTTGTTGGTCGTAGCCAAGCTAACGTTGATTTCAATGGTCATTACGGTGATGGCAAAGTAAGAAGCAACAGCGTGGGCTTATATGCAGCTTACCTTGGAGATAACGGTATTTATGTAGATAACATTGTGAAATACAGCCGTTTACACGCTAACTCAGATCTCACCGAAAAACGTCATTACAATGCTTATACGATTTCGAGTGAATTAGGTAAACGCTTTAGCCTTGCGAATGATTGGACAATTACTCCGCAAGCACAATTAGCGTGGACACATATTTCATCACAAGAGAATGAAGATAGCTTATCTTCTGTGTATTCTCGAATTGGTTTACGTGTAGCGAAAGGCTTTGCATTAAGTAATGGTTGGAATTTACAACCTTACGCAGAAGTGAATGCGATTACGAGTAAAAACCGTAGCAGCAAAATTCATTACGCAAACAGCGCGCTTGATGTTGCAAGCAGCCGTGGACGTTTTGAAAGTGCGGTCGGTTTAAATGCTGGATTTGCAAATCATCGTTTTGGTTTAGAAGTAAGCCGTGCTGACGGTAAAAACTTCGACAAACCTTATGCAATTCAAGCAGTTTATCGCTATCAATGGTAATATAAGAGGGCGGGTTAAAATCCGCCCTTTTTTTCTTTTTTACTCAATAAATAATATGTCAAAACCTTTCCCTTCTCACTCATTTACAACCAAACGAACGGCAAAATCCACTCGTTCATTTAAGCCTAAAGCGAAGCCACTTACATTAGAACAAACAATCGTTGTTTTATTTAACAAACCTTTTGATGTGCTGACACAATTCACCGATGAAAATGGCCGAGCGGCATTAAAAGATTTTATTAATATTCCCAATGTGTATGCGGCAGGGCGATTGGATCGTGATAGCGAAGGGTTACTGATTTTAACGAATAATGGTGAAGTGCAACATCGTTTGGCGGATCCTAAGTTTAAAACAGAAAAAACGTATTTTGTGCAAGTGGAAGGTATTCCTGAAGAAACGGACTTAGACAAACTCCGCAAAGGCGTTGAATTGAAAGATGGAATGACAAAGCCGGCAAAAGTGCGGTTGATTTCAGAACCAGATTTTCTATGGCCTCGCAATCCACCTATTCGTGAACGTCAAAGTATTCCAACGAGCTGGTTGGAAATCAAAATTAGTGAAGGGCGTAATCGACAAGTGCGTCGAATGACGGCACATATCGGCTTTCCGACATTACGACTCATTCGTTACCAAATGAGCCATTTAACACTTGATGGACTAAGTAATGGCGAATATCGCCGTTTGAATGAAGAAGAAATGCGTGCGTTATTCAAACAACTTCATTTAAATAACGCACGTTAAGATTAGAAACGTTGAGCAGGTTGTGCGTTTTCAACTTGCACGAAAAAGCCTTTATCATTCAAGATAATGCTGTAATCGGTAACATATTTAATGCCGTTGGTTTCCACTATCGCATTACAGCTACGAATGCCTTGTTGTGGATAAGATTGTGTTTCTCGGGCTTGCGTAATTTGTTTCACTGTCATTTGGGTGTTAGTAGCTGCACCTTGTTTTTTAAAGGCATCAGATAATACCGCAAAAACTTTTGAATCATTACATCTTGGCACAACGACGGATTTTGTCACAGTATTCGCTGTTTTTTGTGCAACAGTTTCCACGCTATTTTCAGTCGCTTTTTCAACGGCTTTTGGTTCCGCTTTCTTCACTTCTGTTTTAACCGCTGGTGTTTTTTTAGCAATCATTTTTTCAGGTTTAGCTGATTCTTTAACTGCACTTTGTTTGCTTTTCACTACCGTCTTTTTGTCTTTTAGTGCAGTTTGCTTCGTTTTTTCTACTGGCTGTTTGCTTTTCGTTTTTGTCGGCTCTGCTTTAGCGGCTTTATTTATCGTTTTATTTTTTATTTTTTCTTTTTTCGTTACCGCTTTTTTCGCTTCGACAATTTTAGCTGGCTTTTTCGCTTCTGCTTTTTTGGCATCTGCTTTCTTTTTAGCTGTTTTAGCTACAGTTTTAGACGTAGTGGCTTTTTTTGCTTCTACTTTTTTAACTGCCGTTTTCACTGACTTAGTTTGAGTTGATTTTGCCGTATGATTTGGCGATGCAGCAAAGGCCAAAACAGGCAACAAGGCAAAAATCACCGCGAGTAATTTTTTCATCCGTTATTCTCCTTAAACAAAAAGTGCGGTCAAAATTAACCGCACTTTGAAATCATTTATAAATTAAAGATAGTAGTGTTCTACGTAGTTTAATTTATCATCAAGTTTTAACACTAACGGTTGACCGGTTGGGATTTCAAAATCCATGATTTCCGCATCAGAAATACCGATAATGTGTTTTGCTAATGCACGAAGTGAGTTACCGTGCGCCACCACTAAAACACGTTTACCAGAAAGCATTGCTGGAGCAATTTGATCTTCCCAGAATGGTAATGCACGTTCTAAGGTTAATTTTAAATTTTCTGCGTTTGGTACAACATCAGATGGGATGTTTGCATAACGACGGTCGTTATGAGCAGAGTTTGGATCTTTCGGATCTAAATCTGGAGGGGAAATATCATAAGAACGGCGCCAGATATGAACTTGTTCGTCACCGTATTTTTCTGCTGTTTCTTTTTTATCTAAGCCTTGTAATGCACCGTAGTGACGCTCATTTAAACGCCAGTTTTTCACTTGAGGAATCCATAATTGGTGAGATTCTTCTAACACGATGTTACAGGTTTTGATTGCACGAGTTAAAACAGAAGTGAAGGCAATATCAAATTCATAGCCTTTCTCGAACAATTTTTTACCCGCTGCTTTTGCTTCTTCTACGCCGCGCTCGGTTAAATTCACATCACGCCAACCGGTGAATAAATTTTTTGCGTTCCACTCACTGAAACCGTGACGAATGAATACTAATTCCATAAGGATCTCCTAAGTATTAATAAAAAATGAATGGCTCTGTTATAGCAAAAAATCGTTATGTTTAAAAGTAAAAAGGCGGCATTTACTGATCTTTCGCAAAAAAACGTCTGTAAACTTTTAGCCACTTAAAAATAATGCTAGTATTTAAGCTTTATTCGTCTCTTAATTTCTCTCAAGTTTAGATGTATGCAGCAAAGCAATTGTAGAAAAAAAATCTTATCAAAACTGACCGCACTTTTTGCTTGTGGTCTGCTTGGCTTTTCATCTTTCGCGCAAGGCAACGATCTCAACCAGATTCAAAAACAAATTAAACAACAAGAATCGAAGATCGCCGAGCAAAAACGCGCACAAGCTAAACTCCAAGCCAGTCTTAAAGATCAAGAAAGCAAAATTAATAGCGTTGTCGGTGAATTACGTGAAACAGAATTAAGCTTAAAAGAAATTCGCAAGCAAATGGCGGAAACCGAAAAGCAAATCAAACAATTAGAAAAGCAAGAGCGTGTGCAAAAAGCGAAGCTCGCAAAGCAAGTAGATGCCATCTATCGTTCAGGTGTAAATCCTTCTACCTTGGAAAGAATGCTTTCAGAAGATGCGAAAAAAGCGGAACGCATGAAAGTGTATTATCAGCACTTAAACCAAGTTCGCATTGATATGATTAACAATCTGAAAGCGACACAAGAAAATTTAGCAAAACAACGCGAAGCGATTTCAGGCCAACAAAAAAATCATCGCGATCAACTTTCTACGCAAAAGAAACAGCAGCAAGAATTACAAAAAGCGCAACAAGAACGTCAATCTACGTTAAATGAACTCAACAAAAACTTAACGAAAGATCAGAATAAGCTGGAAACGTTGAAAGCGAATGAAAATGCCCTTCGCCAAGAAATTCAACGTGCAGAACAAGCCGCTCGCCAACAAGAACAACGTGAGCGTGAAGCCCTTGCGCAGAAAAAACAAGCAGAAGAAAAACGGACCTCAAAACCTTATCAACCAACCGATCAAGAGCGTAAGTTGATTAATAGTACCAGTGGTTTAGGTACGGCTGCACGTCAATACAGTCGTCCAGTTTCGGGCCCGACGTTGTATTCTTTTGGTTCAATCCAAGCGGGTGAAGTGCGCTGGAAAGGTATGGTTATCGGTGCACCAACAGGTACAGCGGTAAAAGCCATTGCAAGTGGTCGTGTTATTCTAGCGGGTCATCTTAATGGCTATGGTTATATGGTGATTGTTAAACACGGTGACAGCGATTTGAGTTTGTATGGTTTCAACCAAGCGGTATTTGTAAAACAAGGTCAGCTGGTATCTGCGGGACAAACCATCGCACAAGTGGGTAATACGGGTGAACTCTCTAAACCGGCACTTTACTTTGGTATTAGCCGTAAAGGGGTGCCTATGAATCCGGCTGGGTGGATTAAATAATGGCAAGGTTCTTTCAAAGTGCGGTCAAAAATACGATTATTTTTTCAACCGCACTTTTCTCTGCTTTTACTTTTGCACAAGGCAAACTGGCTATTGTGATTGATGACATTGGCTATCATCCGAAAGAAGATGCCGAAGTTTTAGCCATGCCAAAAGAAATCTCCGTTGCGATTATTCCAGCTGCACCCTATGCCAAAATACGCAATCAAGAAGCAAAAGCACAAAATCACGATATTCTCATTCATATGCCGATGCAACCGGTCAGCAATATTAAAATTGAAGAAGGTGGTTTGACTTTAGGCTTGTCTGAAGCGCAAGTGAATGATCGAGTGCAAAAAGCGAAAGCTATTGTGCCAAATGCCATTGGAATGAATAATCATATGGGCAGTGCAGCCACTGCTGATGCCACATTAATGACCTATTTAATGACCGCACTTCACGAGCAACATTTATTCTTTTTAGATAGCCGTACTATCGGAAAATCAGTCGCGGGAAAAATAGCAAAAGAACAAGGCGTACGTGTATTAGATCGCCATGTGTTTTTAGATGACAGTGATAATTTGGCAGATGTTCAACGCCAATTTCAAAGTGCAATTCAATATGCGCGTAAACATGGCACAGCCATTGCTATTGGACACCCTCGCCCAAATACTGTGGCTGTATTAAAAGCGGGAATAAAAAATTTACCCGATGATATTCAATTAGTGAGTATGGGCAGTTTATGGCGAAATGAAAAAATCTTGCCACCTAAACCATTTATCCTAATTTTTAATGATATTCCTGCACCAACCTCAGTTGAGCCATTTGAGCCAATCCCTTTATTGCGAGGCGTACCGAGATAACAAAAAGAGCGGTTAAAAAACCGCTCTTTTTTATGATTTGAAACTTGCCTATCGACCATTTCGTTCAAAGAACAAGACGGTTGCTGCAACACGTGAATGCACGTTAAGTTTACGAAGTAAATTACGAATATGGACTTTAACTGTTTCTTCCGAAATGAAAAGTTGGCCCGCAATTTGTTTATTAGATAAACCTGTTGCGATTAAACGTAATACATCCATTTCACGATCGGTGAGAGAATCCATTGGATCAACAGTATGTTTGCGTTCTAAAAGAAGATTTTTAATCGAATCACTTAAAATCACTTCACCTTGTGCAATACGTTTAATTTGCTCAAGTAGCACATCTGGCTCAGTATCTTTCAATAAATAGCCATCAGCACCCGCATCGATGAGAGTGAAAATATCATTTTTCGCATCAGACACAGTTAAGATCAAAATTCGTGCATCAACACCTTCTGCACGCAAGCCTTTAAGGGTATCTAAACCAGAAAGACCTTTCATATTCAGATCTAAAATGATTAAATCCGGGGATTCTTGAATCGCAATGGAAATGCCTTCTGTACCGCTTCCTACATCGGCAACGACTTCAAAATTCTCTTCTAATTCAACTAATTGTTTGATACCACGACGCATTAATGGATGGTCGTCGATAATTAATACTTTTAACTTTTCTTGCATAATATTCTCCAAGAGATAAGCGGACAAACATTCTATCGCCTGAAGGCGAAAACGTCCACAGCCTTAGATTATTTCTCAATAGATTTTCGAACGAAGGATTCTATCGGGATTTTGCCTATCTTCCAATGCATAATTTGCAGATAAATTTGATTTACCTCAAACAATGCTTGTTTTGATTGAGCTATTCGCAAGTCCTTTTGCTTTTAAATTTGAACGGCATAATACGCATGCCACTTTCTGTCGGATGCAATTGATAAAATTGAGGATAATTAAAATTCCGTTGCACCATTTTATACGGATTTTTACAATCTTTCGAGCCGAGTGATTGATAAATCTGATTCACTTCACGCACTTTATCATCTTTTGAACCTTCACATTGACGATAAATTTCGAGACGATTCTTTTCATCTAACAAATAAACGTTAAAGCTATTATCGGCATTATCCTCAAAGAAGAATTGTAAAAAACCTTCACTGGCAAACAAATCAATTTCAGGCGGATATCGACGGGCCTCTGGAATAATTTCTTTTTCTTCCAACTGAGTCGGTAAAACGTCCTCAAAATTGACCGCACTTTCTTTTCCACCATCAATAGGTTGCAAACTGATCCCTTTTTCTTCAAAGAAGAATTGCCAGTTTTTCCCTGCCACACGTAAACGGGAGTGCGTTGTTGGGCGACTGTCGCCTAATTGAATACTGATACAACGGTTTACAAGTACGCTCACTAAGTTTCGCAATGTGCGGTTGTAGTGTTTACTGTAACAGAAAACCTGTATAGAACGGGGCTGATTCACACCTTGATCAATTTTATTAGAAAGCACTTTTAAGGCAAGCAAAATCGCATTCTGCCCTTCAAAATGTAAAGTTCGAATTTCATTCCACACATTACGGTAAGTGAAATCAATGCTGCCGACCAAACTCTGTTCTAACTGACCAAAACTAAATAAATCACTTGGTGAAATATTGGATTTAAGTTCTTCGACTTGGGCAGTTGGGTCATTAACTAAGTTCACTGCAATAAATAGATCGCGGATTTCACATTGGGACGAAAGCGCCTCATTTGTTGGAGCTTGACCATTTGTATGCGGGAAAAACAACCGTAAATCGGCGACAAAATTACGTAAAGTGAGTTGGTCGATATTTTGACTGATTAAGTGCAAATGAGTTTCAGCGGTCAACAAGCGATTAAAATAAGCCCATGCGACGACTTTATTTAAACTTTCACCGTATTCAATCACACGTTCTTTCGAGAACATCATATGATGTGGTGGCTGATTCACCATATACCACCCATCCTTAAAATTCTTATTGCCGAGAACTTCGATAAATGTGAGGTGTTCTTCTGTTAAGTTATAGGAAATTTGTGAGTTTAGTAACGTAATTTTACCCGGCAATTCTTCAAAGGCAGTATAAAGTTTGCGAGAAAGCACCGTAATATCTTGCGGGATCACGCTAGAATTAATTTTATGTTTGCGTGCAAAATCCACTAGATTTCGATAACTCATCATCAAGAAATTCACCAAATTATTGTGACTTTCTTTCACCCGTTTAATTTTCCAATTTGGACGCAGATCTAATTCTTCAATACGTTCTTTTGACCAACCCCATTCTTGGGCCATCATTTTCATATAAGAAATACGCCAGTTTGAGGCGTGATATAACGCAAAGTCTTCTGTGGCTTTCACGTAAAAACAAGAACGTACAAAATCAAGACGCTTAAATTCTGAATGTGCGGTCAAATATTGGCTAATTCTCTCTAAAATCGCAATATAAGGATCGAAATGATGTATAGCCGTGCTGTGACCAGAAAGCAAATCCTCTTTAAATTGGCGAGCAATTAACTGGGCATTTGGGTATTCTTGGGCATAGGTTTCCAACAACAAGATTTTCATCACCGACTTATAAGGTGAATCAATACCTTTATAAAGTTGCCATAAGCTCGCACCAAAATATTCACTGGCTGAGAATTGTCCTAATCCACCAAAATCTACCCAATCATTTGGATTAAGCTCACCAGCCGCGACTAAACGCGCAACTTCGGCCTCATATTGCTTTTCATCTTCCACCCACAAGTGAGGCCACAACAATGGTTTACCCGCAAGACGTACAGCGGAACGATAAAATTCTTCCAATAACAACATATATTGGGCAGAACCACTGTTTTCTTTAGTTAATGGATCGGAATAACGTTCGTTACGGAAACGTTGTTGTGTCATCAAATAGAAATGCATTTCCACATGATATGTGGATGCCCATTGGCTAATTTTCTTCGTTTTTTCCGCTAAGCGCTGCTGTTCTTGTTCAGATAAATCATCTTGATGGCAGATCCAAATATCCAAATCCGAAGCTGAAGTTTGGCTAATGGAGCCAAAACTCCCCATCACATAAATACCGAAGATCGGTGCAAAAACAGCATCAGAATTGACCGCACTTTGCACGTCTTCGACAAGTTCGGGATGTTCTTTTGAGAGAAAATTTTGCTGATAATTGGAAAGAGTAAAATCGGCAATGCCTGCTGGGGCATCTTCCACATAACCCGGCAGAGCAGGATGATTAAGATGCAACAACAGCGGCACTAAAGAGACGATGTGTCGGAATGCATCACCTGAGCCCAATAATGCTCGATCAAAACGACGCTTGTCTAATGTTTCAATACATTTTCGGGCTTGAGTGAAATCGTATTTCAAGGCTTCCTACCTATGACCAAATAATTGGCGTTAATGTACCACTTACCTAGTCGGAAATCAAAAATTTAAATGATCTGACTTTTTGCCCTAAAAATGGTAGCATAGGCCATATTTCTATTTAAAATCAGCGGTATTTATGGCAGCACTTAAAACCTTAAAAATTGCGACCCGTCAAAGCCCTTTAGCGCTTTGGCAGGCGAATTTTGTAAAAGATCAATTAGAAAAATTTCACCCAACACTTTCTGTTGAATTAGTTCCGATGGTGACAAAAGGTGATGTAATCTTAGATTCTCCTTTAGCTAAAATTGGTGGAAAAGGCTTATTTGTTAAAGAGTTAGAAAACGCTTTACTTGAAAAACGTGCTGATATTGCCGTCCATTCAATGAAAGATGTGCCTATGGAATTTCCTGAAGGTCTAGGCTTAAGTGTGATCTGTAAACGTGAGGATCCACGTGATGCTTTCGTGTCTAATACATACCGTTCATTAGATGAATTGCCACAAGATGCTATTGTTGGAACATCAAGCTTGCGTCGTCAATGCCAATTAAAACAATTACGCCCTGATCTTGATATCCGCTCCTTACGTGGCAATGTAGGAACCCGATTAAGTAAATTAGACAATGGCGAATACGATGCCATTATTTTAGCCTCAGCTGGCTTAATTCGTTTAGGGCTAGCGGAACGTATTGCCTCATTTATTGAAGTAGAACAGTCGTTACCGGCTGCCGGACAAGGCGCGGTAGGCATTGAGTGCCGTGTTGATGATGAAGAAGTAAAAGCATTACTTGCTCCACTTTCAGATGCCACCACGACGACTTGTGTTTTAGCTGAGCGTGCAATGAATACCCGCTTACAAGGCGGCTGCCAAGTACCAATCGGTGGTTATGCTATTGAGCAAGATGGTGAAGTTTTCTTACGAGCACTCGTCGGAGAAACTGATGGCTCTGCGATTATTCGTGCGGAAGGTAAAAGTGCGGTTGAAAATGCCGAAGCATTAGGCGTGACCATTGCTGAACAACTTCTAGCACAGGGCGCAGATAAGATTCTGGCGAAGATTTACTCAGCATAGGAAATCACCATGGCCGTACTAGTTACTCGCCCGGATGAACGAGGAAAAGCCCTAGTTGACCAGCTGAATCAAGCCGGTGTGGTTGCCTTGCATTTGCCTTTACTTTCTATTGAAGCGGGTGCTGAGTTGGCTCAATTACCGACGAAACTTAATCAGCTAAAAAGTGGTGATTATGTGTTTTTGGTTTCAAAAAGTACTGTCGATTTTGCGGATAAAACCCTGAAAGATATTGGCTTTAGCTGGCGTCAAGATTTACAATACTTTACAGTTGGACATAGAACGGCGCAGCATTTTTCCTGTCAAACTGAATGTACTGTTCGCTATCCAATCACGTCGGAAAATACTGAAGGTGTATTAAATTTACCGCAAATGGCAAAATTAACAGATAAAAACTTGTTAATTTTACGTGGCAACGGTGGACGAGAATTACTACGTGAACAGACCACACTACGCGGTGCAACTGTTGAGACAGTCGAATGTTACCAACGCACGCCGATTAGTTATAATAACGAAGAGCAAACCAGTATTTGTATTCGTTCTGGTGTGCAAACCCTTGTGGTCACAAGCCTTGAAATTTTGCAGGCGTTAATCAAATTTGTGCCTGAAAATGAACAAAATTGGCTAAAAAATTGCTGTTTAGTCACGGTAAGTCAACGCATTGCGGATGTCGCAATACAACAAGGTTGGCATAATGTGGTGGTTTCCGCTGGTGCGGACAATCAAAGTTTACTTAATACCTTACTTAATGAAGTAACTCCCCTTTCTCACTAAGGAAAAGATATGGCGAAAGAGAAATTAACCCCTGAAACGACAGATGAAATCCAAGAAACAGATGCAGTGGAAATTCAAACTGAAGATCGCGAGCCTGTTGCGCCACGTACACAAACCGTTGTGAAGAAAAGTGGTACTGGATTAAGTTTATTGGCTATTCTCATTGCACTTGGCGTGGGTGGTGCAGGTTATTATTTTGGCCAACAACAGGTGGATGAATTCCAACAAAAATTGACCGCACTTGAAGCTCAAATCAATAATAAAACCGTGGTTTCAGCACCTGCTCAAGAAGTAAAATTTGATACTACACAGCTTGCTCAGTTAGAGTCTGCGAATAAAGCAACGCAAAACAAAATTGCGCAAGTAGAAGAGCTAATCAATGCCAAATCACATGAGTTAGTTGGCTTACAATCACAAATCAATAAAGTGAGCGCACAAGCTAATGCTCAACAGCCTACTGATTGGTTATTCTCAGAAGCAGATTTCTTGCTCAACAATGCATTGCGTAAATTAGTGTTAGATAATGATGTGGATACAGCGGTTTCACTCTTAAAACTCGCTGATGAAACTCTTGCTAAAGTGAATAACTCACAATCAGCAGCTATTCGTAGTGCAATCAATCAAGATCTGAAACAACTTCTCTCCGTAGCTGGCGTGGATCAAAATGCGGTCATGCAAAAATTATCGCAATTAGCCAATACGGTTGATGAATTACCGGTATTAGATGTGAATTTCGGTGATGATCAAAATGCAACAAAATTATCTGATTCCCTGTCTGACTGGGCGGAAAATGCAGAAAAAAGTGCAACCTCATTCCTAAATCACTTTATTCGTATTTCACCGAAACATGGTGCGGATCGCAAAGAATTATTAGCGCCAAACCAAGATATCTATTTGCGTGAAAACATTCGTTTACGCTTACAATTAGCGATTATGGCAGTGCCTCGTCAGCAAAACGAACTTTATAAACAATCTTTAGAAGCTGTTGCATCTTGGATTCGTAGTTATTTTGATACCAATGCTGAAGTGACTCAAAGTTTCTTAAAATCAGTGGATGAATTATCTGAAGTATCCATCTATGTGGATGTGCCAAGCCAATTACAAAGCTTAAGTATGCTTGATAAGTACTTAAATCGTACACCTTTAGATGTGCAGAAAGTGGAAATTGAAGCAGAAAAAGCGGTTGATAATTCACCAAGAAAAGAAGAAGTAAAACCAGCACCTGAAGCGAAAGCGGAAGAGCCAAAAGCTGAAGAAAAACCCGCTGAAGCACCAGCTGCACAACCGGCAACTGAACCCCAACAATAAGGATAGATAATGTTTAGAGTTCTCTTTTTAATGATCGCCTTACTTGCCGGATTGATTGCAGGGCCTTACCTCTCCGGTCAGCAAGGTTATGTCAGAGTTGAAACGGCAAACACCGTATATGAAATGTCACTCACCACATTAGTGATTCTCTTTGTGGTCACGCTTGCAGTGATTTATTCGTTAGAGTGGTTGGTGACCCGTTTCTTCCGCTTAAGTAGCAATACCTATAACTGGTTCTCTCGCCGTAAACGTGTGAAAGCACAGCGTCAAACCCTTGAAGGCTTGATGAAGATGAATGAAGGCGATTATGCCAAAGCAGAAAAACTGATTGGTAAAAATGCGAAACATTCTGCAGAGCCAGTATTAAATCTGATTAAAGCGGCTGAAGCTGCACAGCAACGCGGTGATGAATTCAGCGCAAACCGTTATTTAATTGAGGCGACTGAACTTGCAGGTTCAGATAACCTAGTTGTCGAAATTGCTCGCACCCGTATTTTATTACAACAAAATAAATTACCGGCTGCGCGCAGTTCCGTTGACAGTTTGCTTGAAATGTCAGATCGCAACAAAGAAGTATTAAAACTTGCTGCTGAAATTTATAGCCGCTCCAAAGCTTATCAAGCTTTAGATGAAATCTTAGATTTAATCGAAGGTTCAGGCTTATTCTCAGCAGAAGAATTTAAAGCGCTTCAACAAGAAACAGAAAATGGCTTGTTAGATGAAAAAATGAATGAAGAAGGCGTTGAAGGTCTGCTTGCATGGTGGGAAGCTCAACCACGCCGTCGTCGCAATGACTTAGAGTTAAAAACAGCTTTAATTCAGCGTTTAATTGATTGTAACGATCATGAGTCAGCTTATGAATTCACGCTTGAAATCATGAAAAAATTGGGTGATAACACCCCAATTAGTCCTGAACTTTGCACGCAAATCACTCGTTTACAAGCAGAAGATAACAGCAAACTGCTCAAACTAGTGGAAAAACGTGCAAAACGTGCGGATGAAAGCCAACGTTGTTGTCTCAATCGTGCATTAGGCTATCTTTATGTGCGTAATAATGACTTCGCTAAAGCAGCAGAAGCATTTAAAGAAGTTACTGCTTGCCCAACCCAGCTCCAACCAAATGATGTCATGATGGCGTCTTATGTATTCGAACAAGCTGGTGACAAAGAAGCTGCAGAAAAAATTCGTCAGGACAGTTTAAAATCAGCCATGTCTATTCAAGACAAACCAGCTGAACAGCAGACTGAACCAAAAACAGATGAAGAACCAACCGCACTTATCGCAAAACGTGATTAAAATAAACAACGACGGGGCTGAATAAAGCCCCGTTTTTTCATTCCCCACCGCCACTTATTTTATTTAAAACCCACTTCTTATTACATTTCTTTATAAGTAATAAATTTCCATTCTTTTCTCACCGATTAAAAATTTTTTACTATATCGCCACACAAACGATTAAATCATGAAAAATGAATTGGGATTATATTTTAAGTGTCACACCACGTTTTATTCATGCCACGCTGATGACGCTTCATCTCGCCTTTTGGGGCATTTTATTGTCGCTGGTGATTGGTGTGATTTGTGCGGTGATTACCACCTACAAAGTCAAATCATTAACTTGGCTAGTAAAAGGCTATATTGAGCTTTCTCGTAATACGCCTTTATTAATTCAAGTATTTTTTCTCTATTTTGGGCTGTCTAAAATTGGCCTGAAATTAGATGGTTTTACTTGCGGCATTATCGGCCTGGCATTTTTAGGTGGAAGCTATATGGCAGAAGCCTTTCGTGGTGGTTTGGAAGCGGTATCAAAAGGACAAATTGAATCAGCCTTAAGTATCGGCCTAACTCCTTATCAAGCTTTTCGCTATGTCATTTTCCCACAAGCCTTTGCGATTGCGACACCTGCAATTGGCGCAAATTGCTTATTCTTAATGAAAGAAACCTCAGTGATCAGTGCCGTTGCTGTTGCTGAACTCATGTTTGTCGCAAAAGAAGTCATCGGGCTCGATTACAAAACCAATGAAGCCTTATTTTTATTAGTGGTGTTTTATTTGATCATTCTATTACCGATGTCTCTTTTCATCAGTTACTTAGAACGCCGTACTCGGAGAGCAAAATATGGGGCTTGAGTTATTATTCCAAGGCAGCAACATTGAACGCTTGCTCAACGGTTTATGGGTAACGGCTGAAATTGCATTCGTTTCTGTCTTCTTCGCCTGTATTTTAGGTGTGATTTTTGGCGTAATCATGACAAGCAGAAATCCCATTATCAAAGCCATTTGTCGCTTTTATTTAGAATTTGTACGCATCATTCCATTATTAGCGTTACTTTTTCTCGCTTATTTCGGTTTAGCAAAATGGTTTGATATTCACTTAGATGGCATTTCTGTATGTATTTTGGTGTTTATTTTCTGGGGAACAGCAGAAATGGGCGATTTAGTGCGTGGTGCATTAACTTCCATTGAAAAACATCAAGTGGAATCCGCCTACGCTTTAGGTTTAACGCCGTTTCAAACCTTTGTGTATATTTTACTTCCGCAAAGTTTAAAACGTGTGACACCAAGTGCTATTAACCTCTTTACTCGCATGGTAAAAACCAGCTCTTTGGCGATGTTAATTGGTGTAGTCGAAGTGATTAAAGTCGGTCAACAAATTATCGAGCATTCATTATTTAGTAATCAATCGGCGGCGCTTTGGATTTACGGTGTCATTTTCGGTTTATATTTTGTGATTTGTTACCCGCTATCCTTATTTTCCCGTTATTTAGAAACCCGTTGGGAAAGTTAATTTTTATTAGGAAAACACATGGCGTTATTAGAAATTAAAAACCTCGTCAAAAATTACGGTGATGTAGAAGCACTCAAAGGCATCAATCTTTCTATAGAGAAAGGCGAAGTTGTCGTTATTTTAGGTCCATCGGGTTGTGGTAAAAGTACTTTTTTACGCTGCCTAAATGGGCTAGAGGAAATAAAGCGCGGTCAGATTTTGCTGCAAAATGCAGGCGAATTAGGCAAAGACATTCCTTGGGTCAAAGCGCGCCAACGCATTGGGATGGTATTCCAAAGTTATGAACTATTCGCTCATTTATCAGTGATTGACAATATTTTACTTGGCCCTTTAAAAGTACAAAAACGCGATCGCGCAGAAGCTGAAAAACAAGCCGATGAGTTACTTAAACGTGTAGGTCTATATGACCGAAAAAATGCTTATCCGCGAGAATTATCAGGTGGGCAAAAACAGCGAATTGCTATTGTGCGTTCACTATGCATGAACCCTGAAATTATTCTGTTCGATGAAGTAACCGCTGCCCTTGACCCTGAAATGGTACGTGAAGTACTTGATGTAATTTTAGGCCTCGCTAAAGACGGTATGACGATGCTCATCGTTACCCACGAAATGAACTTCGCCCGCCAAGTAGCCAATCGCATTGTGTTTATGGATAAAGGGCAAATTATTGAACAAGCAAAACCGGAAGATTTCTTCACGAATCCAACCACGGATCGTGCGAAAACATTCTTAAATATCTTAAATTATGAACCGAGAGGGACAAACTATGAAGAAAACATTTAAAACATTGACCGCACTTTTCGCCACAGCTACATTAGCATTTGGCTTAACCGCGTGTAATGATAAAGAACCGGCTAAAGACGGAGCAAAAACGGTTTCAAGCCTTGAGCAAATACAAAAAGATGGCAAAGTGCGCATTGGTGTATTTAGCGATAAACCACCATTTGGTTATGTAGATGCGCAAGGTAAAAGCCAAGGCTTTGATGTCGAAATTGGTAAAGCGATCGGTAAAGATTTATTAGGTGACGAAAACAAAGTGGAATTTGTTTTAGTGGATGCCGCAAACCGTGCTGAATACTTACTTTCTAAGAAAGTTGATATCATTCTCGCCAACTTCACTGTAACACCAGCTCGTAAAGAAGTGGTAGATTTTGCGAATCCATATATGAAAGTGGCACTCGGTGTCGTATCAAAAGATGGCTCAGTCATTACTGATCTTGAACAATTAAAAGGCAAAACCTTGATCGTGGATAAAGGCACTACTGCTGATATTTTCTTCACCAAAAACTATCCAGATGTGAAGTTATTGAAATTCGAACAAAATACCGAAACCTTTGAAGCCTTACGTGATGGCCGTGGTGATGCATTATCTAATGACAATACCTTCTTATTCGCTTGGGCAAAACAAAATCCAGGTTATACCGTGGGCGTAAAAAACTTTGGCGATCAAGATGTTATTGCACCAGCTGTTCGCAAAGATGCACCTGAATTGTTAAATTGGTTAAATAACGAAATCCAAACCTTAGGCAAAGATGGGCGTTTAAAACAAGCTTATGAAAAAACCTTATTGCCAGTTTATGGTGATACCGTCAGCGAAAGCGATATCGTGGTTGAATATAAATAATTTAACCCCATTCACTTCTCCTTTAGTCCAACTCAAGGAGAAGTGAAAACTTACTAAGTTTTGACCGCACTTCCAATTTTAAATGCGAAATATGTTTTTTCTAGATATATGCCTATTTTACCCTTCAACAGCATTTCTTGTATTATCACTTTATAACATCTAAATTTGATAATGATTCTTATTTATGGCAATATTCTGATGTTTTATTCAGACAGGAGTTTATATGCAAAAAAAATCAACAATTCGTTTAATTTTGGCCGTTCTATTACTGACTTTTGGTATCACTACTCAAGCAGAAATAAAAACAATCAAAGATGTATTAGGACGAGAAGTTAACGTTGATGTGCCCGTAAAAAATGCCGTGTTAGGCTTTTACTATCCTGATTACATTGCTGTTACGGGTGTTGAAAATTTTAAATATGTTAAAGGTATCTCACGTGAATTTTGGGAAAAATTTAATCCAGGAAGTTGGGCATTGTTTTCTGAAAAAATGCCTGAACTCAAAAATATTGCTGATATTGGTAATGTAAATACAGGAACTTTCTCAACCGAAAAAACCTTGGCATTAAAACCTGATGTATTGATTCTTGCAGAATGGCAATATCAAACTATTGGTTCCGAACTACCAAAGTTAGAACAAGCTGGCGTTCCAATTATTGTTGTCGATTTTAATGCTCAAAGTGTAGAACGACACACCCAAAGCGCAAAGATTTTTGGGCAACTTGCAGGTACCGAAGAACGAGCAAATAAAATTGCAGATGAATATGCTCAAGGCATTACTGATATTCAAAAACGTGTAAAAGAGGCTAACCTACCTAAACCTAAAATCTATGTAGAATTTGGCAATAAAGGTCCTAGTGAATATAGCTTTACCTTTGGTAAAAATATGTGGGGTGCTATTGCTGAAACTGTTGGCGGGGATAACGTAAGCGCGCCTTTTGTCGAAAATTGGGGACCAATTAATCCAGAACAACTTCTTGCCGCACAACCTGAAGTTATTATGATTTCTGGCACAGAAATGGGGCATGAAACTAACGATGAAATGATGGCGATGGGAATAAACATCAATGAACAGGATGCACAAAAACGCCTAAAAGGTTTCTTAACCCGTGCAGGGTGGCAAGATTTACCTGCAGTTAAAAACCACCGTGTTTACGGTATTTATCATACGGCTTCTCGCTCACTAAGTGATCTAGCAGCCGCTCAATTTATGGCAAAAGCACTTTACCCAAAACTTTTTGAAGACATAGACCCACAAAAAACCTTTATGGATTTCCATAAAAACTATTTGCCTATCATACCTAGTGGTACATTTTTTATTAAATTGAAAGATTAAACAATTCATAAGGTGAGCGATGCTCACCTTTTTTATATTCTCACTGCCTTTCATAAGTGAAAACTCCTTTATTTTTGACCGCTCTTTGGAAGATGCGGTGTAAATCTCGCCTTTAATGGCATTCTTTCCTGAATACGTTCCCGATTAATCTGTAACGCCGCCTCTGTGGCTTCATAGTCCAACCATAAACTTGGATCATCGGGTAACGTTTCATTCCAAATATACTGCACGTTAAAGCCTCGCGCCTTACATTCCGCATGCAATGCATCATACCGTTTCTTTAAAAACGCCAATTTATTAAAGAAAAAGCGCACATGCCCTTCACCTAATTTATATTCCGTAGGCTGTCCTTTCAAATGAAATTTACCTTTCGCCACGGCGTTAGGAATGCGGGTTAATTCGCGATGCTCCGCTAAAAGATGCTGATCACAAAGCTCCGCTGGCGGAACAAGATTAATTCGAGTCATAATCGATACCAAATAAAAAGGAACATAGTACGGGGCGTAAAGGTATTTGTCTATCTCATAATAAATACGCCCCAAAAGATTAATTATTTTTCTTTGATTTTCACATAAATCAACCTTTGTTAAACTCATTAAAAATATCGTTATTGAAGGAACCCGCATGTCTGTCAAAACATTTGAAAAATTGACCGCACTTTTAGATAAACATCAAGCACGCTATCGTGTCGTTGAACACCCCACAGCAGGAAAATCAGAAGAAGTGGCTAAAATTCGTGGTACAGAATTAGGGCAAGGGGCAAAAGCTCTAGTATGCAAAGTGAAAGGAAATGGCGTAAAACAAGCAGTGTTAGTTATATTGCCGGCTGATCAACAATCTGATTTAAGCAAAGTTGCAGCCTATTTAGGCGGCACGAAAGCCTCGCTTGCTAGTCCTGCAGAAGTAGATACCCTAACTGACTGTGTATTTGGTGCAATTCCGCCTTTTAGCTTTCATCCTAATTTGTTATTAATTGCCGATCCTAGCTTACTGTCTCGTTATGATGAATTAGCGTTTAATGCAGGTACGTTAGAACGCTCTATTATTCTCAATACACAAGATTATGCCTCAATCGTTCAGCCCACATTAGTGGATGTAATAAAAACCGAATAGAGAAAAGATTGGTTGTCTTTCATTTGATTGATACAATGCTTCCGTTTTTCTATTAATTGGACATCTCATGAAAAAATATCTTAAAGCATTTATTCTTTTACCGTTGATTATTCAAATTATTGGCACTATTGGCCTAATGTTCGCAAACAATGATGCCGATGGATTTCAATCTTCAGCGATTACCGTCTTTATCGTGGCTGCGGTACCGACTTTTCTCATTACACTTTGGGCAGCATTTCACCGTTATGCGAGTTATCACGTAAAAGCTATCGCATTAATTTCGGTACTAATTGGATTTTGTTATACCGTCGTAGCGGGGATCTTTTATGCAACGCTAGTAAATGATATGGGATTTGGCGAATGGTTACGTGCAGGAGGATTAGAAATTACCTGCTTAATGGCCGCAGGTTTGGCGCTTTATTCTGTTATGGTATTACCGCTCTTGTTACCTAAAGAACGCCCGCTATAAGGCGATTTGAGGCGAATATTGAGCAGTTAAACCCACCAAATCTGCTAATGAAATTGACCGCACTTGATTGTTTTCTGGCAAAAGTGCGGTTAAATTTCGGGCTAAAACATCCTGCTCCAACACAAAACATTGTCCTTTGCATTGAGTAAACATTTCCCCATACTTTACCGCTAGCAACACGCCATCTTGCCATAAAACCACCGCATCATTTTCCGTGATTTCTGTCAAATAACGTTGAAGTTCTGTCTCAGAATAATGAGCTTGAGAAAAGGTATAAAGCATAATATTCCTTAAAACGTAAACACTTTTTCTGCTTGGCTGAGTTTATTGATCAGCGAAGTGCGGTCAATTTTTTCAGCAGAAATAATGAGTTGTTCTGTTTGCAAATGGTATTGGTCGAGCGAATCGGCGCAGACAAAGCGCTGTTCAATATCGTATAAATCCAATAATTTAAAGGTACGAATAAAGTCTTTTTGTAACAATAACTCAGGATTTTGTCCATCGAGTAGATTTAATACACCATCATCGATAAAAAAGACACCGATTTCCTCTTCATCACAAAATGCTGTTGCAGCAAGCAAAGCATCTAAACCTTCACGAGAAATCGCGTTTCCATGCGGTGCGGTACGAAATAAGAATGCTAGCTTCATAATGTCACTACCCGATCTGCTTTTAATGCCATCGCCATAAACTCGCCTAAGCCTGTAATCTCAAAACCTTCTGCCAGATTCGTTTGATCCGTATCTTTTGCCGTAAGTGCATCCACTACGCCACGACGTTGTGAAGCGGCTACACATAAATGCAAAGGAATATGATGCTGCGCTGAAAAGGCTTGCCAAGCTTGCGTGAGATTACATTCATCATTGGCAGGATAAACAAAACCATTGCCATTACTCACACCGTCTTGGAAAAAGAAAATTTGGTTAATGACATGCCCTTTTTCAAGTAAAGCTTGGGCTAATTGATAGGCAAGAAAAGCCCCTTCTTTTCCATAAACAGGACTTTTCACGGCGAGAACATAGTTCATTACTCTTGCTCTTGTTTGATTTGACGAATATACAAATACACGGTGTGGCGAGAAATCGCGAGGCGATCAGCCACTAAATTGATGGCATCTTTAATATCAAAAATGCCTTTTTCGTAAAGTGAAATCACAATCTGACGGTTCTTATTATTATTCGAAACCGAGCGATCTGCATTCACTTCTTCAATGGTTTTTTCTACCGTTTGTGCCACCAATTCTTCCACTGAACTTGCAAAATTGACGGAAGAGGTTTCATTTTGTTCCTGCGTTGGCATAAAGGTCTGCATAAATTGAGAGACCGGCACATCCAAATTAATATTGATACAAAGTAAACCAATAATGCGTTGTTTGCCATTTCGAATAGCGATGGTCACGGACTTCATCAACACATTGCCTTTCGCACGCGTGAAATAAGGCTTAGACACACTCTCACTTTGCATATTACGCAAGGATTTCAGGGCTAAATCCGTAATCGGGGAACCTACCTGGCGATTGGTATTATGCCCATTGGCGATACAAATGGCGGAATGCTCAATATCTTCCAAAGAGTGCAATACGATTTCACAATGCTTGCCAATCAACGCGCTCACGCCATCAACTACCGCTTTATAGGAAATCAGAATAGCACGATCTTCATCAGTGAAAGGTTGTCTATCGGTTAGTATCATTTTTCAAATCTGGTAGGGAAAATGACCGCACTTTGGACAAAGTGCGGTTGAATTAAGGATTATTTTTTAGGATTAACGTCTAATACTTCAACGTCGAAGTAAAGCGTTGCATCAGGTGGAATTGAATCGCCTGCACCTTGTTTGCCATAAGCTAATTCAGGTGGAATCACTAATTCGATTTTACCGCCTTTCTTCACTAACTGAAGACCTTCAGTCCAACCTTTGATCACTTGGTTTAATTTAAACTCAACCGGTTGACCACGTTCAACAGAGCTATCAAATACTTTACCATCTGGTAATTTACCGGTGTAATGTACTTTCACAGTATCCGTTGCTTTAATCGCATCACCTTTACCTGCTTCAGTAATTTTGTAAAGTAAGCCATCTTTAGTGCTTTTCACACCGTCTTTTTTCGCAAATTCAGCGCGGTATTTATCGCCTTCTTCTTTTGCAGCTTTCGCTTGTTGTTCTACTTTTGCTTTCGCTGCAGACACTAATTGCTCTTGAATACCATCTAAGGTTTGTTGAATTTTTTCGTCTTTACGAACATCAACTTTACCTTCTAATGCATCTTTTAAGCCATCTAAAATACGCGCATTATCGTATTGAATCACTTCTTTTTGAGCATCCACTAAATCTTTTACTTGGTTACCCATTAATGCACCTACAGCATAAGACGCATCACTTGCGCTTGGCGCTTCTTTATCTTCTGCAAAAACAGAACCTGAAACAACCGCACTTACCATAAGTGCAGCAAGAGAAAGCTTTTGAATTTTCAACATTTTGCTTGATCCTTTATAATAGAAACGGAATAGCGAATAGGTTAAATCGGATTGACCAAATTCACAACATTTTTTTAAAAATTAGAGAAATTTTATGCAAAATCAACAAATTTTAGAAGATCGCATCGCCGAACTTGAAATGAAAATTGCTTTTCAAGAACAACTTTTAGACGAACTCAACCAAGCATTAGTTCAACAACAGTTTGATATGGATAAAATTCAACTTCAACTCCGCTATCTCGCTGGCAAATTAAAAGATATGCAACCTTCTAATATTGCCAGCCAAGCAGAAGAAACGCCGCCTCCGCATTATTAAAATGTAATAAAACCATATTTTATCTAAATGCGTGATCTTCATCACAAATTCATAAAAAATATTTTTATTTTATTGAAAAAATAACTAAGTGTTTTTATGGTTACCCCTATAGTTGTATAGCCAAATAGAGGATGTAAAAATGGCAAAGTTAGAAATAAAAAATATTACAAAAAAATTTGGTGACTTTTACGCAGCAAATAATATTACTTTTACCGCTGAAGAAGGCGAGTTTGTCACCTTATTAGGACCAAGCGGCTGTGGTAAAACCTCCTTATTAAAATTAATCGCTGGATTTCACGTGGCAGATGAAGGTGAAATCCTTATCGGAGGAAAAAATGTTAACAATGTTCCTCCAGAAAAACGCAATACAGCCATGTGTTTCCAATCCTATGCCCTTTTCCCTCACCTCAACGTTTCTCACAATATTTGCTATGGTTTAAAGCAACGTAAAATTGATATTGAAGAACAAAAACAGCGTTTAAATCTTGCATTGAAACAAATGGATTTAGAATTTCATAAATTGAAATTACCCAATGAGCTTTCTGGTGGTCAACAGCAACGTGTCGCATTAGCCAGAGCCATGGTCACTCGTCCAGATGTAATTTTATTTGATGAACCGCTTTCCAACTTAGATGCCAAATTACGCGAAAGTGTACGTTTTGAAATTAAGCAACTCTCAAAACAATACAATTTGACTAGTATTTATGTGACTCACGATCAGGCTGAAGCCCTGACCATGTCAGATAAAATTATTGTGTTAAATAAAGGTGCTATTGAGCAAATTGGCTCTCCTCAAGATATTTACCATCATCCTAAAAACCGCTTTGTGGCAGATTTTATTGGCATTGCCAATATCACGGAAGCCAATGTAAAAAACATCGGCGATAACCTTTATGCTGTTAGTTCTATTTTTGGCGATTTCACCGTATTTTCTGAGAAAAAACCGGAATCAGAACGAATTTATATTTGCTTTCGACCGGAAGACATTGAATTGTTACCAAACGCACAAACGGAAGCGGAAAACCAAATTACAGTAGATATCATCAACACCGCTTTTATGGGCAATATCACGGAAGTGCAAGGAGTCATTAAACGTAATGATGAAGAGAAAAAATTACGCCTGCAACTAACAAAATGTCCGAATTTGAGCGATAAACTCACCTTTACGGTTCCCCGCTATGCGATTAAATTCTTGGAGTCCGTAAAATGAAAAGTCTCAAAAATGATGTAAAAGCATGGTTATTGCTATGTAGCGGTTTAGGTACGATCCTATTTTTAATGGGGTCCACGTTCTACATTGTCGTCTCTCAAAGCCTTGGTTTATACAGTATGGGCGGGGAAGAAAGTCAATTTAGTTTAGAGTATTGGCAAGCCGTATTAAATAGCCCAGTATTCCAAAATTCGTTTATTTATTCCGTAAAAGTGTCTTTATTAGGGGCGATTTTATCCATCATCGTGGCTTATCCCATTGCCATGTGGTTACGTAAAAAATTACCAGCCAAGGTAACAATTATAACTATCTTGCGGGCGCCTATGTTGGTACCAGGATTAGTTGCAGCCTTCTTGTTCGTCAATATGATCTCTTACCACGGCATTCTTAATGAGGTATTTGTTTATTTAGGCATTTGGGACGAACCGAAAACCTTACAAAATGATGAATTTGGTTGGGGGGTAGTGATTTTACAAATGTGGAAAAACATTCCCTTTGCTTTAATTCTTATTGGTGGCGCGGTCAATTCACTGAAAACTGATTTATTAGATGCGGCAGCTAATTTAGGTTCGAGTCCTTGGCAACGTTTTTGTTATGTGATATTCCCTCTAACCTTAGGTGCGGTACAAGTTTCCTTTATTTTAATATTTATCGGTGCACTCGGTGATTTCGCCTTTTATAGTATTGCAGGTCCTCGTAGTACCTATTCTTTAGCACGTTTAATGCAAATGTCCGCCTATGAATTTGAAGAGTGGAATCAAAGTGCGGTCATGGCATTAACTATTATGTTGACCTCTGCCTTCTTCTCCATCCTAGTGTCATTATTGATTAAACCATTAGCCGTCAAACGTGGAGAAGTCAAATGAGTAGTTCCGTACAAATCACAACGAAAAATGGTCGATTAATCGCACGAATTTCCTTAACTTTCTTTATTCTTGCTAATTTTATTTGGTTGTTCTTGCCATTTTTGATGGCTGGTTTATGGTCATTGGTAGATCCCGCTAAACCGTGGAGTTATCCAGATATTTTCCCTCAATCATTATCTTTTGAGCGTTGGAAAATCGTCTGGGAAACCACCTCTTTACCTGAAGCAATGTTTAATAGCTATACCATTGCGCCTACGGTTTCTCTGATCACTATTTTACTCTCTCTCCCAACAGCTTATGCATTTGGACGTATGGAGTTTAGAGGTAAAAAATTAGCAGAATTATTAACACTGATTCCATTGGTTATTCCAGGCATGATTATTGCCCTATTCTTTAGCCGTATGTTATTGGATTTAAATATTAATAATCCATTCATCGGCATTGTTATTGGGCATGTTGTACTCACGTTACCTTATGCTATTCGGATTTTATCCGCAGGCTTTTCTTCTGTACCGCAAGACCTTATTGATGCTAGCCGTGACTTGGGTGCATCTAAATTTACCGTTTTCAAAGACGTATATATGCCGATGTTAAAACCCAGTTTTTTAGCATCAATTATTTTCTGTTTAGTGAAAAGTATTGAAGAGTTTGCTATCGCTTTCGTTATCGGCTCACCTGACTTTATTACCGTGCCAACCATTTTATATTCTTTCCTCGGTTATTCTTTTATTCGTCCGAATGCGGCCGTTGTATCGATTATTTTGTTGGTACCAAACATTATTTTGATGATGATTATCGAAAAATTGTTGAAAGGGAATTATCTCTCTCAATCCACAGGAAAAGCATAATTTTCACAAGGAGCATCTTATGCAAAAAAATATCCGTAAACTTCTATCCATTGGTCTTACCGCTGCCGCCTTGGCTGTCAGCACTTTCGCCTCGGCTTCCACAGACTTAAGTGATAAATCTTGGAGTGAAATCGAAGAACTCGCTAAAAAAGAAGGGAAATTGACAGTTAGCGTTTGGTATTTGCAGCCGCAATTCCGTAATTTTGTCAAAGAATTTGAAAATCAATACGGTATTAAAGTCAAAGTACCTGAAGGCACCTTGGACGGTAATATCAATAAACTGATCGCTGAAAAAAATCTAGAAACCGGCAAAATGGATGTGGTTGTGTTAAATGCTGACCGTTTAGGCAACGTAGCGAAAAATGACATTCTTGTAAAACTCAATAACTTACCAAATTTCGATAAATTAAATCACTACTTACAAGGTGTTGAATTGGGCGATATGGCAGTAGGTTATTGGGGAAACCAAACCGGTCTAGCTTATGATCCTATGCGAATCAAAGAAGAGGAATTGCCACAATCTTGGGCAGACATGGAAAGCTATATTGATAAAAATCCAAAAAAATTCGGCTATTCAGATCCAAATGGTGGTAGCTCCGGTAATGCCTTCATTCAACGAGCTTTAGTGTACATCAATGGTGATTATGATTATCGTACCGATAAAATCGATGAAGCACAGATTGCTAATTGGAAGAAAACCTGGGATTGGTTCAGCAGTAAAAAAGATGCGCTAATCCGTACCGCTTCAAATGCTGATAGTCTAACCCGTTTAAACGATGGTGAGTTAGTAATTGTCTCCGCATGGCAAGATCACTTGTTCAGCTTGCAAAAACAAGGTGCAATTACTGACCGTTTAAAATTCTATGTACCAAAATTTGGGATGCCTGGTGGTGGTAATGTTGTAACCGTAGCAAAAAATGCGCCGAACCCAGCCGCATCACTTGTTTTCGTGCATTGGATTACCTCACCTGAAGTACAACAGAAATTAAACCAAGAATTCGGTGTTCGTCCACTAAATAGTGAATCTGGTTTGAAAGATACCATTTTCTTCTCAACACCATGGCGTAAAGCCGAAATGGAAGCCTTCACAAAAGAGGTTATTTCGAGATAAACAATAAACCGCACTTTAACGTGCGGTTTACTTTTATAGGCTAATAAAGTGCGGTCAGTTTTAACCACATTTACAACCAAACAAAATAAGTCATACTGCCTATGATGGCGATACAGAATAGATTGAGAATCAAGCCGACTTTGGCCATATCAAGTTGTTTCACATTGCCTGTTGCAAACACAATAGCATTTGGCGGTGTAGCGATTGGCAACATAAATGCACAACTTGCCCCACAAGCGATAATTGCGGCTAAAGCGATAGGCGGTAAATTCATAGATTGTGCCACTGAAATCACAATTGGCATAATCAACGCTGCACTGGCGGTATTCGATGTAAATTCCGTTAAGAAAATAATAAATGCCGTCATCACAAAGCAAAGTACCCAAAGTGGTTTGGTTTGCACAAACTGAACGATACTATCCGCCATAATCTTACTGGCACCAGAATCTTTCATCACGATACTGAGTGTTAAACCACCACCGAATAAAACGAGCACGCCCCATTCAACACGCTCTTGAATTTCTTTCCAACTCGCGACACCTGAAACACAAATAAAGATCACAACGCATAGTGCAATCACGGTATCAAAGTTTTCAATTTTTTTCGGCAATTCAAGGAAAGCCGTAATCCATGGGTTTAAGAGAGAGCTGAAAAGTAACATAATCGCCATACCGATAAAGATCACTAAGGTAATGATATTTTTTCGATTAAAGCTGACTTTCTCAAGTGATGGATTAAAATCCACAGAAAAGTCTGGACGTAAAATCACCCATAAAGAAAAAATCATTGAAGGCACAAGTAAGATCATTACTGGGAAACCGTAACTTAGCCATTCAGTGAAAGTCACCTGAATTTGAGATGCCAAAATCGCATTTGGCGCACTTCCCACTAATGTACCAATACCACCGATACTGGCACTAAATGCCATGCCTAGCAATACAAAGGCATACAACCGATGGTTTTTCTCCGCATTGATACCTTTTAACATCCCCATAGTGAGCGGTAACATCATGGCTGCCACAGCGGTGTTGTTAATCCACATGGAAAGGAATGTGGTTGCAGTAAACAGATAGGTGATAGAAAGTTTTAAGTTTCCTTTGGCCAAACGGATAATGTAATTCGCAATAATCTTATCTAGATTCTGAATTTGTAACACCGCAGCCACCACAAATCCCCCAAAGAACATATAAATAATTGGCGTGGAGAATGGGGCAAGGGCTTTTTGCGTATTAATCAAGCCTAATCCTATGGCCACAACGGGCACCATAAGGGATGTCACGGTAATATTAAAGGCTTCCGTTAACCATAAAATGCCAATGAAAATCAGCAAGGCTAATCCGCGATTCTCTTGAGCAGAAAATGGCAATATTTTGATTAACACCAACATGAAGACAAAGTCTAGGGCAAGAATGATGAGACTTTTATATTTAGAGAGAAAGGTTTGTTGAGTTTGCATATAAATCTCCTACAAAACGATAGGGGAGATTATTAATTAGCATTTAACCGAAAAAATTGAAACATATTTTTAACAAATTTGTGACACGCTTCAAACTATTTTTGTATAAACAACAAACCGCACCTAAAAGTGCGGTCTGTTTTGCTTTCGTTTTTTATTGTTGCATACGAGCTTGAATACGTTCTGGCAATCTTAATCCAACGAGAGCAACAAGGACAATTGTCCAGAATAAGGTGACATACACAAGGGCTGAACCAAGTCCCACTCTTTCGCTAAGTGCAGCGGCAATCACAGGAGACACCCCACCACCGATCGCAGCGAAGTTATAGATGAAACCGATACCTGTGCTTCGCATTTCAGCCGGGAAGAAAGTCGCCATATATTTTGGCACTAAACCGGCAATCCCTAAGTTTGTTGCAAGTAAGAAGAAGAGCAACGCACCAAGTGCTAATACATTATTTTCTGGCAAATAGAATACTGGGAAGAGGAAGAAAAGTGATAACAATAAGCTATATACAAAGGTTTTCTTCTCACCCAATTTATCCCCGATAAAGCCAGCAATTAAGGTACCGATGAGGATACCAAAGCCTGCCCAGAACATCAGTGATTTCACATTTTCAGCATAACCGTTTTCTTTGAGGTAAAGTGGAAGTAAGCCCACTACTGGCCAGTTTACGGAGAAAATTGAATAACAAACTAAGAAAATAATTAAGGTGATTGGTAATTGTTTTTTAGTGAATAGGTCAGTAAGTGGAACTTTATTCACTTTACCCGCTGCTTTCGCTTGAGCCCATTCTTCACTTTCAGGGGCATGTCGACGAACATAGAGTACTAA
This sequence comes from Haemophilus parainfluenzae, assembly GCF_014931375.1. Taxonomy (NCBI): domain Bacteria; kingdom Pseudomonadati; phylum Pseudomonadota; class Gammaproteobacteria; order Pasteurellales; family Pasteurellaceae; genus Parahaemophilus; species Parahaemophilus parainfluenzae. The sequence continues at coordinate 594,424 of NZ_CP063117.1, read as the reverse complement.
AGCGACTGGTGCTAAACCAATGAAGAAAGCCATACGCCAGCCATAAGCTTGTGCAACCCAAGGAATCACTTGAGAAGCAAGAATATTACCGATAGAAAAGCCACTCACTAAAAATGCACTGGCTTTTGTACGCAAATGTTTTGGCCAGCTTTCAATGGCATAAGAGGAAGAACAAGCATATTCACCCGCCATCCCCATACCGATAATCATACGGAAGATGAAAAGCCAAATATAACTGGTGGATAAACCGCACAAGAATGTGCCAACGGAATACGTAATAATGGAAACAATCATCGCCAAACGACGACCATATTTATCGGCAAAACTACCAAAAATCGCCCCACCTAATGGACGTGCGACGAACGCTGCAAGTAATAATGTGGATGTTTCCGTTGTGCTCATGGCGAATTCCTTTTGAATATCCAAAAGCACATAAGTGATAAGCATATAATCGAAGCCATCAAAAACATAACCTAACCAAGCCGCAAATAACGCTTTCTTTTGCGTAGGACTGACTTCTTTATACCATGGTAATGATGTTGCCATAACAACCTCCCTTCCTTGTATTTGAGAATTTTGTGGTATAGATCACAGAATTTAAAATCACTGCTAATTTCTGCTTGCATAAATAAAGATAAGACGTATGATGTCTTATGTCAATTAGAGAGAATGAGAGCTGGATCACAAATTCAGAAAATAGATTAGAAATGAGAACAGAAATGAAAAAAACAAGTAAAAAAGAAGCAAGTCTCGTTTTGCAGGATAAAATCAAATCGCTCATCATTAAACAAAATCTTAAATCTGGCGATTTGATGCCAACAGAAAATGAGCTGATTGAACAGCTCGGAGTGAGCCGTTCCAGTTTGCGTGAAGCCATTAAATCTTTAGAGGCGCTACATATTTTAGATATTCGCCATGGCGTCGGCACCTTTGTGAGTGAATCCTCTCTTGTACCAATGATTCGCGGACTAGGTTTTCACACTCAACTGAATTTGCATAATGATCATAATCAGCTGATTAATATTTTGGATATTCGGGAAATTTTGGAATACGGTTTTGCCCCTATGGTGTTGGGAAAAATTAGCCAAGAACAGACCGCACTTTTGCAAAAATCAGTGGCCAATATGGAAAAAAATGCCCGTGAGCAAAAATTTTCACCTAAAGATGAATACCACATTCATTTAAAACTTTATGAGCCATTAAATAACCCGTTACTGATTCAATATTTAGATGCGTTTTGGCAAATTTATCAGCAAGTAGAAAAAGGCTTACCGCCACCAATACTTTCGCCTGAAAAATTAGCCATACAACACCGTGAATTAATTGATGCGGTAGAAGCACATGATTTGGTACGGATGCAACGCGCGATCTTGCAATATTTCCAAAGTATTCGCCAACGCTTACAACAAGGAGGGCATGATGCAAACTAATGGATTAAACATTGCCTTAATCGGCTGCGGCTTTTTTGGCGTTCAGTTGGCTTCAGCATTTGATAAAGCCCAAGCAAACTTAATTGCGGTGACCGATATCAACCCTTCTCTTGCACAAAAACTTGCAGATCAATACGGCAGCCAAGCCTTTTTTAGTGTGGAAGAAATGTTAGCTGAAACCAAACCTGATTTAGTGGTCATCGCCACACCAAACTATGCTCATTATTCTCCGGCTATTTTGGCGTTAAATGCCAGCTGTCATGTCTTTATTGAAACACCTTTTACCTTAAGTTCTTCCCAAGGCCAACATTTACGCCGTCTTGCCGAAGAAAAAGGCAAATTCATTTTTGTGGGTCATCTAGAACGTACGTTACCAGGCATGTTGAAAGTCAAAGTGGCTTTAGAACAAGGGAAATTAGGCAGAATTACGGTCGCACGAGCTATGCGTCAGCGTTGGATTGAAAATCTGCCAAACAAAGAATGGTGGAAATTAGATGCCAATCTTACGGGCGGCGAGCTTTTCCACCTCATTCATGAACTGGATTTACTCTGTTGGTTACTAGGCGATATTGAGGCGGTCTTTGCTCAAGCGGCTAACCAAGCGCATCACGATACACCAGATAGTCGTGATGTGTTGCAACTGTTACTACGTTTTGAAAATGGCGTGTTAGGTTCGCTCGAAATGGGCACGGCTTATCGATTACACCAATGGGGCATTCAAATTCATGGTGAACATGGTGTGATCGAAGTTAATTTCTTTACCTCAAGTGTCACATTTAATTATCTAGATGGAAAAATAGAACACGTTGATTTATTTGATGAATTTGAGGCTGATTTATCTTTACGTGAAAGTGCCAAAGGCACACAGCAATATAATGTCACCCACGCACCTTGCCAACTTTGGTTAAGCCGAGCGGCTGAAATCGAAGTACAAAGCGTGGTAGAGCACTTAACGCAAGGAAAAACCAGCCCATTAAGTCTATGTTTAACTGAAGCCATCGAAGTTGCAGAAGCAGCGAAACAATCCATGGTAACGGAAAAACAAATCTCAGTGAAAAAATAAGGAGTTTATTATGATGCGATATGGTGTTGTTGGCGTTGGCTATTTTGGTGCAGATCTAGCACGCTTCATGAATGAATTTGATGATGCACAGATTACCATGGTATATGACCCTGAAAATGGTGAAACCATTGCTCAAGAATTACAATGCGTAGCGGCAAAATCTCTTGAAGAATTGGTCACTTCACCTGAGGTGGATTGTGTGATTGTTGCCACTCCAAACTACTTACACAAAGAACCGGTCATTCTTGCGGCGAAAAACAAAAAACATGTTTTCTGTGAAAAACCTATTGCCTTAAGCTATCAAGACTGTGACGACATGGTCCGCGCTTGCGAAGAAAATGGCGTTACCTTCATGGCTGGCCATGTGATGAACTTCTTTAACGGTGTTCACCACGCCAAAGAATTAATCAATCAAGGCGTGATCGGTAAAGTGCTTTATTGCCACACCGCACGTAATGGCTGGGAAGAACAACAACCAACCATTTCATGGAAAAAAATCCGTGAAAAATCTGGCGGTCACTTATACCACCATATTCACGAATTAGACTGCGTACAATTCATTATGGGTGGCATGCCAAAAACCGTTACCATGGCAGCCGCCAATGTTGCACACAAAGGCGAAAAATTTGGTGATGAAGACGATATGATTTTTGTCACCATGGAATATGATGATAATCGCTTCGCAGTTCTAGAATGGGGTTCCGCTTTCCGTTGGGGTGAGCATTATGTATTAATTCAAGGGGAAAAAGGCGCGATCAAACTTGATATGTACAATACCAAAGGTACCCTTCGTGTGGATGGAAAAGACACCTATTTCCTCATTCACGAAACCCAAGAAGAAGATGATGACCGTACCCGTATTTACAACAGCACAGAAATGGACGGTGCGATTCAATACGGTAAACCGGGTAAACGCACACCGCTCTGGTTAAGTTCTATCATGAAAAAAGAAATGCGTTATTTAAACGATATTCTTCATGGAATGGAACCAACAGAGGAATTTGTAAAATTACTCACCGGTGAAGCTGCTCGTGCTGCTATCGCCACTGCCGATGCATGTACTCGTTCTCGTTACGAAAACCGCAAAGTTGATTTAGCCGAAATCATCGGTAAATAAAAAATAATGTAAAAATAAACCGCACTTTGACTGGTCAATAAAAGTGCGGTTTATTTATTATCACTAAAAAGTTCTTTAATAAAGGATAAATATGATAGAACATATCATTAGTAATGTGAGTGACCTGATAAAAATACTTAATAAACTAGGAATCCCTGATGTTGGTAAGACTAGGTTCTTCAGAGGTCAAGCAGATAAAAATTGGATTATCGAGCCAAGTATATTTCGCAATAAAAAACTCATAGAAAATGAACATAGAATCATCAAGGACTTATTAACAAACTGTCCAGATGATTTTTCTCCAAATGATACTCTTTTCGAGAAATTAGTTAAATTACAACACTATGGTTGCAAAACAAGATTGCTTGATTTGACTAGTAATGCATTAGTTGCATTATATTTTTCCTGTGTAGAAAAATCACATCATCATAAAGATGGTGAATTAATTATATTAGACATTCCAAATGAACATATTAAATATTCAGATAGCGACACTGTATCAGTATTAACTGCAATTAGCGTACAATCTAATGATTTCAATATCACAAAGTGTATAAGAAACGCATCAATACATAAACAACTAAAAGAACTTTCATATATTGCAAGTAATTTTAATGATAAAAATATTAATAATTTTGAAGAATCTGGTCTCGGGAAGTTATTTAATATGACTAAAAACGACTATAAAAATCTAATTGCTTCTGGGTTCCCTGAGGCTGGTCAAAATGCCTTCTTGCATTCTTTTAATGAACAAAAAGAAATCGTAGCATTAATTCATGATATTAGAGCAGACAAACCAAGTTTTCAACCAATCATTAATAGTGAAGATTTGAATCGAATTCTTTGTGTCAAAGCAAAATTAAATAATGCAAGAATTACAAGGCAGCAAGGGTGTTTTTTGTTATATGGAATGAATGAAGATAAATTATCTCATCCCCCAATCCCTGAAGAATGGTTCAGAAAAACAAAAAAACAAAAATTTATAGTAAGAAATAAACAAAATATTCTAAAAGAACTTGAATTATTCGGAGTTAGTACTCAAATATTGTTTCCAGAATTAGAAAAGCAAGCTATAGAATTGGTATCTAAATATCTTTAATATCCAACCGCACTTACAAAGAGTGCGGTTGTTTTTTAGAGTGTTTGTTGTTTACGGCGATAACCGCTCTCTTTCCCATTTCCCCTCATTGAATAAATAACAAATTCGGTCATGTAAGCGACTTGGGCGACCTTGCCAGAATTCAATGCGATCAGGAATCACAAGATAACCGCCCCAATATGGTGGTCGTGGGACATTTAATGGGTGTTTTGCTGCAATCAGTGCCGCTTTCGCTAATAAAGATTTGTGGCTAGAAATGACCGCACTTTGCTCACTGGCCCAAGCGCCAATTCGGCTGGTGTAAGGTCGAGTCGCAAAATATTCATCTGATTGTTCAGGCGAGATTTTTTCGGCTTTGCCCTCAATACGAACAGAACGTTCTAATTCAGGCCAAAAGAATGTCAGGGCGACGAAAGGATTATGTTCTATGGCGCGGCCTTTTCGGCTGTGATAGTTCGTGAAAAAGACAAAACCTTGTTCGTTCACTTCTTTTAACAGCACCATACGGCTTGTTGGTCGACCATCTTCATTGACCGTCGCAACATTAACACCTGTTGGCTCATTTACTTTGGCGGTAATGGCCTCGTTGAGCCATTTTTCAAATTGTTTTATTGGATTGGGATCGCAATCATGCTGAGAAAGCGCCTGTTTGCAATAATCCTCACGAATATCATGTAAGTCCATTTTCTTTCTCCTTTTGCTTGAAAACAAAAAGCCCTTGCAACTGCAAGGGCTAGTATAGTCCGTTAATTATTTACCATCAACACTCACGCCATAAAACGCATCGTAGCCAAATGGGCTTTGTACGTAGCCTTTTACGCGAGGGCTAAGTGGTGCGAAACCAACAGAGTGTGCAACTGGAATCCATGGTGCTTGATCATGGAAAATCACTTGTGCTTGTTTATAAAGCGCTGCACGTTCATCTTTATTAGTTAAACCAATCGCTTTATCTAATAAGGCATCAAATTCTGCATTTTTGAAACGAGCAAAGTTTGAGTTGCCCGCGTTAGCACTTGCAAGTAATGGAGAAAGGAAGTTATCTGGATCACCGTTATCGCCTGACCAACCGAAGATACCTGCCGTTAATTCACCTGCTTTAGCACGTTTTTGATAGTCTGCCCATTCAAACGTTACTGGATTTGCTTTTACACCAACTTTTGCCCAGTCAGCCATCACAAGTTCAGCCATACGTTTTGGATTTGGGTTAGACGCACGCACCACTGGTTGAATCCAGAAGTCCGTTTCAAAACCGTTTGGATAACCTGCTTCCGCTAAAAGCTGTTTCGCTTTCTCTGGATCATACGGATAATCTTGGATTTCGTCGTTATAACTCCAAATTGTTGGTGGTAATGGGTTTTTCGCTGCAGTACCTGCACCTTGATAAACCGCTTCAATAATGGCTTTTTTATCTACAGCATAGTTTAATGCTTGACGCACTTTCACGTTATCAAACGGTGCTTTTTCCGTATTGAATGCGATATATGCCACGTTCAAACCTTTTTGTTCCAAAAGCTGTACTTTTGGATCAGTCTTCATTTTGGCTAAATCCGCCACGTTCGGGAAGAGAATTAAATCACAAGAACCCGCTTGTAACTTCGCATAACGCGTGGTCGCATCTGGCACAATGCTGATGACTAAACGGTCAAGCGGTGTACGACCTTTCCAATAGGTTTCATTTGCTACATATTGTGCCGCTTGGTCAGTTTTGTAATCCACAAAAATAAACGGACCTGTCCCAACCGGTTTGTTATCGATTGTTTCTGGTTTACCCGCTTTCAACATCGCATCTGCATATTCAGCGGAATAAATAGAGATAAAGTCCATACCCAAGCTTGCTAAGAAAGTCGCATCTTTTTTATTCAAAGTAATACGAACGGTGTTGTCATCCACTTTCTCAACTGATTTTAATAAATCTGGGAATTTCATCGCTTTGAAATACGGATAAGTCCCTTTCGATACGTTGTGATAAGGGTGGTTAGGATCTAACTGACGTTGGAAAGAAAAGATCACATCATCCGCATTAAAATCACGTGTTGGCGTAAATTCTTTTGTCGTATGGAATTTCACCCCTTTACGCAAATGGAACGTATAAGTTAAACCATCATCACTGATCTCCCAGCTTTCAGCCAATGCTGGCTCAAGGTCAGTTGAACCTTTTTTGAATTCAACCAAACGGTTATACACTTGTTGTGAACTCGCATTGTAAGATGTGCCTTCCATTACCAATGCCGGGCTAAAGCCAAGTGGTGCTTTTGCCGTACAGTACACAAAGGTGTTATTGCCTGAAGGTTTTGCTGTTTCTGCTTTTGCATTTTCTTTTGCCGCAGAACCAGATTGATCACAAGCTGCTAAAAACAAACTGGCTGCAATAAGAGTTAAGGTCGCTTTTAATTTCATAAGTTTTCCTTCTTTAATCGGGTGTAACACACAAACATAAATATAAAATTTTACCTAAGATATAAGCAAATCAAACTTTTACGAAATAAGAAAAAGATCTTTCTTATAACAAATTAAACTAAGGCATTCAATATCAGCGTTTTTTCCGCAAATGATCTCCATCTGTTTTGCGTAAATAACTCAATATCCAAACTAGTGCGATGGCAAAAACAGACGTGGTCAGAAATGTATAACTGAAAGCATGTTGTAACGCTTCATCTTCATTACCAATAAATTGACGATATAACGTTAAAATAATAGATGCCACAGCGATACCAAATCCGATCCCCACTTGTTGTACAATACTCAGCACCGTTGAGCCTACACCGCTTTGAGCCTGTGATAGGTCACCAACGGTAAGCGTATTAATTGAGGTAAAAATCATCGACATACAGGCACCGTACCACATCAGATTACATATAATCCATGTCGTTGATGATGAGGTATCAAGCCATGACATAGAAACCGTTGAACCTGCCATTAAAAGTGACGATAAAATTAACGTGGTTTTATAACCTAAGATATTTAAGATATGACCAATAAAACGTTTAAATACGACAGACATTAGCGCAATGGGTGCAAGCAACCAGCCTGACTCTTCAGCTGAACAGCCAAAAGAAAGTTGGAACATTAATGGCAATAAGAATGGCACAGCCGAACCGGAAAGACGAATAAAGATATTGGCTGCAATGCCTAATCGGAATGTTCTCGTATTGAAAAGAGATAACGGTAAAATGGCGCGTTCATTACCTTTTGCATAAAAATAATAGGCCACTAATAATGCAATACCAATCGACAATGCACTATATGTAGTCATATTGTCACGGCGACTTTCGCCCAGTAAATCAAGCCCTAGCGTTAAACCGACTAAACCAAATGCAAAGAGTAAAAAGCCTGTCCAGTCTAACTTATTCGCATTACCCTTATGATTTCCCATCACTTTAGCCGCCGCCCAAAAGCCTAACATGCCAATCGGAATATTGATTAAGAAAATCCAATGCCATGACGTATGCACCACAAGCCAACCACCTAAAATCGGGCCAAGAATCGGGCCGATGAGTCCTGCTGTCGCCATTAAATTCCAGGCATTAATTAATTGATTTTTCGGTACCGTTTGAATAATCGCAAGGCGAGCGACAGGCATCATAAATGCCCCGCCAATACCCTGGAGAATCCGTGCAAGCACAAGAGTCTCGAGAGACGTTGCCATCGCACAAGCGACTGAACCGAATACAAAGGTAAAAACAGCTGAACGGAAAACAGTAAGCGTACCAAATTTAGCTGCCGCCCAAGCGGTTAAAGGAATAAATAAAGCAACGGCAAGAGAATAGGCGATAATCGCCATTTGCATTTCAAAGACGGGGGTTTGTAGATCTGTTGCGATGGTGGGTAAGGCAGTATTTAAAATAGTCGCATCCAAGCTTTGCATAAACAAAGCCATGGAAGCCACCCAAGCCAGCCCTTTATAATGCTGACGTTCTATTACTGTGTCTTTTTCCACCATTGATAAATAAACTCAGCGATCTGTTCAATGTGATTAATATCTAATAAAGTGCGGTCAGTTTCAAGCGAATAATCGATTGCTAAAGCCAACACGTTTTCATCTAATTCCGGCAACGGTTTTGTCATCTCTTGTCGATGCAACAAAATCTTTGGAATAGGTTCTTGTTTAAATCCTTCCACCAAAATTAAATCCGTTAAATGACGATCAAATTGTTGACTTAAATAGGCTAATGAAACTGGTTCTTGAGGGGTTTCTGTCATCAATGCCCAGCGAGTATCACAAGCCATAATAACTTGCGCAGACCCCGCCTCTTTCATTCGCCAACTGTCTTTTCCTTCTTTGTCCACATGAGCGTTGTGATGGCTGTGTTTAATCACTGAAACACGTAGACCTTTTTTAATTAATTGAGGAAGCAATTTTTCCAGCAATGTGGTTTTGCCACTACCGCTGTAACCTGTAATGCCAAGAAGAGGAAGGGGATTATTCATCGTAAAAACCTTAAAAAAATGACCGCACTTGATAAAACAAAACCCCGCAGGACGGGGTTTAGCTATCAAAATCCATTAGGTGAAGAAAGTATAGCAAGGGGAAACAAAATAGCAACTTTCTCACTGCTACTGAATTATTTTAGGAATGTTACACCTTGTACAATTCGTTTCGCTGCAGCAATTGGAAGCTGTCCGATAAAGGTAATTTCTTTATCGCCTATGACTTCACTGTAAATCGTGTAAGCCCCTTGTCTCCAGGTGTTTTCTTTTGCAGCGGTGCTATCAGCTTTATTGATATAAAGTGTAAAAGTGAAAAGACCATCACTAAATAACGCATTTTCAATCACTTCACCATCTATCACATCTTGATTCTGGCGAATTAAATCAAACCCTTGTGGTAACCAATCAGTTTTCCAATTGATTGAAAGCGATGATTCTTGCTTTCCTTCATTTAAAAGTGGCGGCACTGATACCTTATTAAGGTAATCCGTTAAACCACGCAGACGATCATCGATATATAACGTCACCACACGGAACTGATCAAGTAACTTGCCTTCTCGATCAAGCATATCGCCACGCAATAACAAACCATTTTCTTCATCTAAGAAAACGAGATATTGATAGCGAAAATCGTCTTTTGGCACAATTCGAATGGTATCGACGAATCGGCCTGCAATTCGGTCTTTTCCAAGCTTAATAAAGTCATAATTCTGACTTAGCTTGCTAAAATCAGTACGAATCACTGCCGGAAGCGCATCCACAATCTCACCACTGTTAATCGTGAAAGCACGTGAACCCGGCTGGAAATAGCTGACTAAATTACCGCGCTGGATGATTTCTTGCTGTTCACCATCTAATGTCACCAACTGCGCATACACTTTTTGCCCTTGCTTAATATGGCGATAGCGGAACGAGTCCATATTCGTTGGTGTCGTTTGCACAAAAGCAATCTCATAATTTAAATCTCGCATGGCTTGCGACATTTTATTTAATGACTGGATTGGCTCTTCTGCAAATGCCATGAAAGGCAACAAGAATAAGCCTAAAAGTGCGGTTAATTTTAGAAACGTTTTTTTCATAAATAAATCAATTGATCCATAAAAAAATTCACCACGCCTAAGGTGGTGAATTATCGATTAATTGCTGTAATTATTTCGCTTGGTTGCTACCCACATTTAAGCTATCTGCATGCATACGACGCTGTAATTCATAGTTTTGTAACATCGTACCAATACGGCGATTTTTTTGTTCAACCTGTTCCGAAGTGGCTACATCTTTGGTCGGAGCGTTGTAACTTACTTCTTGAACTGAACTGTTAAATGGTAAGGTTTGTAAAACAGGGTTTTCTGGTGTAACCGACGTGCTTTTCGCATTAAATGATTGCACACCTACTACTGCCACTAAACACACCCCCGCAGCCACCGCAATTTGTGTCATTGGTGCAAAGAATGCTTTTAATTTTTGCACGAATGGTAAGCTGTCAGCTTCTTCTGGTGTTGGTTGAGAGACAGTAATCTCAACGTGTTTTACTTCTTCTAATTCAATTAAATCAGCCATTTTCGCGGTAAAATCAGCACCTAATAATACTGGTGACTCTTTACGCATAACTGCTCTTACGGTGTGATATGCCGCCCAAGATTCTTGTGAATCTTTATCCTGACAAAGTTGTTCCGTCAACTCGGCACTGACTTCTTCTCCATCCATATAGGCTGAAAGTAACTCTTTTTGCATTTTATAAACTCCGACTTTATTTTAACGTTGCATAAGCGGTTGTATTTTGTTCTCAATCACTTCCCGAGCACGGAAAATGCGAGAACGTACAGTGCCTACTGGGCAATCCATTATTTCTGCGATCTCTTCGTAACTTAACCCTTCAAGCTCACGCAAGGTAATCGCGGTTCTTAAATCTTCTGGCAAACTGTGAATGGTATCAAACACCACTTTTTCTAATTCGCTAGATAACATTTCGTTTTCAGGGGTATCTACATCACGTAGATGGGTTCCCACATCGTAGCTTTCGGCATCTTCCGCCAAAATATCTTCGCTCGGTGGACGGCGCCCCTGTGCCGTTAAGTAATTCTTTGCCGTATTAACGGCAATTCGATATAGCCAAGTGTAGAATGCACTATCACCCCGAAAGGATTCAATGGAACGATAGGCCTTAATAAAGGATTCTTGTACAACATCGGGAATGTCGTTATGAGAAATGTAGCGGGTTAAAAGTCCGGCTACTTTATTTTGATAACGAGAAACCAATAAATTAAAGGCTTTTTTATCGCCTTGCTGCACTCTTTCTACCAAAGCCTGATCTGTTAGCTGTTCAGCCATATATCTCCTATGCTACGTCTAACACGCCTTCATATATTCAAGACAGCAAGCTATTGTTGCTTTATCTGACAGAGTTAAAATTGAAAAGTTCCTTATGTATAAAAAATTTCAAAAAAATTAACGGACATTCGTTTTCTGCACATCTTGGATATATTCAACCATCGCTTGCACTTCGGCATCGTCTGATTGACTGCCATTAAAAAACCACGAAAAAAGTTGTAAATCCGTGGCGGCAAGTAAACGAATAAAAATATCTTTTTTGTCGTTAGTCAGTTGGTCAAAATGCGCTTTATAAAAAGGCATGATGATTTTATCCAGCTCAAGCATACCTCGACGACAATCCCATTCAATGCGGAGTTTATTGTATTTATCCATAATTTCTCCCTAAATCATTGTAATTATACCTGATAAATGAAAAGTGCGGTTAAAAATTACCGCACTTTTTAATCAAAGAATCGATTATTCTGTCGCCTTCGGCTTAATCACCGCGTAAACCACACCGGTTAATAATGCTCCCGTTGCGATTGCACCTAAGTAGAGTAATGGCTCAGAAACAAACGGAATCACAAATAAACCACCATGTGGTGCTTGCAGAGAAATATTTAATGCCATTGAAATCGCACCAGCAGTTGCTCCACCGATAACCGAGCTAATAATCACACGCAATGGATCGGCAGCCACAAACGGCAATGCCCCTTCAGAGATAAAGCATAAGCCTAAGACAAAAGAAGCTTTACCTGCATCACGTTGATTACTGGTAAATTTACTGCGAGCAATCCAAGTTGCAATTGCCATACCAATTGGCGGCACCATTCCGGCAGCCATAGCGGCAGCCATTGGGGTATGAACTTGAGAGGCTAACATTCCCACGGAGAACGTATAAGCTGCTTTGTTTACTGGACCACCCATATCAATACACATCATGACACCGATAATCGCACCCAATACCATCGCATTAACCTCGCCCATGGATTTTAACCAATCGCTTAAGGTCGTCATAATTTGTGAAACTGGTGGGTTAATCACATAAATCATCGCAAGACCAACAATCAAGGTACCAAAGAGCGGGAGAATTAAAATCGGTTTTAAGGAGGTTAAACTTGCCGGCAATTTAATGGTTGCATTTAATCCTTTCACCACATAACCCGCTAAGAAACCGGCGATAATCCCACCTAAAATCCCTGCACCGGCTGTGGTGGCTAACATACCGCCAATAAGACCTACCGCAAGCCCCGGACGGTCTGCGATAGAAAAGGCCACATAGCCGGCAAATACTGCAATCATCAGATGGAATGCTGCGCCACCGCCGATATCCATTAAGGCTTTTGGAATACCATGAAAAATTGTTTCATCTTTGAAGGCTTCGATACCAAACATAAAGGAAATCGCGATTAGCAAACCACCAGCAACCACCAACGGCAACATGTGCGATACACCCGTCATCAAATGTTTATAGACGCCTTTTTTCTCGCCGCTTTCTTCTGATTTAGCAGAAGATTTTGCTGCGCCGCCTTCATAAATTTTAGCTTCTTTGAATGCCTTATCAAATTCCTGTGCGGTTTTCTTTAACGCTAAACCCGTCGACGTACGATACATCGGTTTACCTTGGAATTTATCTAACGGCACATCAATATCGGCCGCAACAAAGACTAAATCTGCCGCAGCGACTTCTTCTGGGGTAATTTCATTACCTGCGCCCACTTGGCCACGGGTTTCGACTTTTACCTGCCAACCTTGTTTTTTTGCATAGGTTTCAATGGCTTCAGCAGACATAAAGGTATGCGCAACACCCGTCGGGCAAGCTGTAACCGCGACAATATTTTTGACGTCAGAAACGCCACCAAATCCAACCGCACTTTGAGCGGGTTGAACATAGTCCACTGCTTGATTGAGTGCATTCGTCAGCGTGACTTCAGGGGAAGCGATCGCCGCATCTTCATTGGCTAAAAAGACTTTTTTGCCCACAAGTTCAGCAGAGTTTGGCAAAGTAGATCCGAAAACAATCACTAAATCCGCATCTTTGGCTTGCTCAACCACAGTATGATTGGCTTTTTTCGCTGCCATGCTCAATGCTTGGCGAAGTAAATAGGATTTTGCCGCACCAATTTGCGGGGATTGAGTTAAAAACAAATTCATTACATTATCCTTCAATCACAGAAATTTTGACATTCGCCAGAATTGGCTCAAGCAAGTCGATATCGCTCACGCCCACATTACTTTGCGAAACGGCAAAGGCAGAAACCGCACTCGCAAATGCTAAGGTTTCCGCTTGAGATAAGCCTTTTTCGATACCGTAAATTAAGCCTGCCACCATAGAATCACCAGCCCCTACGGTGCTCACCACGTTTTCACATTTAGGTGGTTGAGCTTGAATAACAGCTTGATCACTCAGCCATAAAGAACCGTTTGCTCCCATCGAAATAATCACATTAGCAATGCCTTCGGCTTTAAGTTTTTTTGCCGCAACAATAATTTCATCAAGAGAATTTAACGGATGACCAATCCACGCTTCTAATTCGCGATGATTCGGTTTCACCAACCAAGGATGCGCTTTCAAACCAGCCGTGAGTGCGGCATTACTGCTATCTAATACGACTTTCACACCAGCTTGATGCAACTGATTAAGCCAATCCGCAAATAATTCAGGACTGACACCACGCGGTAAACTGCCGCAAACCGCAACAATGTCAAAGTTTTGACAATACGCTAATGAATCTGCTGTAAATTGCTGCCAAGCTTCTGGAGTAATTTGATAACCTAAGAAATTAAGGTCTGTCACATCGGCTTCGGTTTCCGTAATTTTTACATTAATACGGGTTTTGCCTGCAACACGATGGAATTTGTCTTCTAAGCCTTGTTTTTTAAATAGGGTTTCGAAATCACCCACGTTGTCTTCCCCTAAGAAGCCACCAACGGCCACCTCTACGCCCAAATCTTTTAATACTTTAGCGACATTGATGCCTTTGCCAGCAGGGAAAAGACCAAGTGTTTCAACGGTATTCACTTCACCGATTTCAATACGCGGCAAACGCCCAACTAAATCATAAGCGGCGTTTAAGGTAATTGTTGCTACTTTTGCCATCACTTACCCCCGACCTTCGCCTAAACCACTTTCAATGACTGCACCAATACCCTCAATCGCTTGTTGGGCTTCTTCGCCGCTCGCTACAAAACGTAAGCGATGACCTTTCACGACACCAAGCGCCACAATTTTCATCAGACTTTTCGCACTGACTAATTGGGTGTCACGATCTAAGTTTTGTACCGCAACAGATGCATTGTATTTTTTCACTTCATTAACAAGCACCGCACTTGGACGAGCATGTAAACCGTGTTCATTACGAATCATAAATACGGCTTCAATGGCATCGGCTGGTAAACCCGTGTTTTCTTCGTGGATTTGTGGTGCATGCTCGCTGCTTACTTCAATGGTATCCGGTTCAGCCGGTGGTATGGCAGATACTGTTTCGCCAAGTCCACTCGCAATGATCTTACCTAAGGCTTCAATAGCTTGTTTCGCATCATCACCTTCCGCAACAAAACGTAAGCGATGACCTTGAGTCACACCCAATGCCACGATTTTCATTAAACTTTTTGCACTAACTGGTGCGGTTTCTCGAGTAAGATTTTGTACCGTAATCTTGGAGGTGAATTTTTTAACTTCATTGACGAGCACCGCACTTGGGCGAGCGTGCAAGCCATGCTCATTACGAACAGTAAAGGTGCCAATCACTGCACCCGTAGCGATTTGACCTTCAGATTGAGCAGCAGCTGCAACAGGCACTTTACCGCCATTAAGTGCGGTCAAAATTTGCTGCGTATTACCACTTAATAAAATATTTTGGACTTCATCATCCAATAAACGCGCTAATGTCTCATTAATTTGATCGTTAACCGCCGAAATCGTCAATACGCCTTTCACCGCTTTACCATTATGATTAAAAATGGTTTTCGCACGACTGAATGCCAACGCATTTTTCACATTACCTGATACGGCATCTGTAATCCATAAACCTTTACCTAGTGGCAGAGCAGAATTGGATACCACTTCAGAAACAAAGCTATTTTCAACCGCACTTTGCTGTTGTAATTTACCTGCATTGATGGCGGTAAGGGTGAGCAAACTTTGTGTTTCAATATCTAAACTTAATGTTTCTTCAGTAATACTAAAAGAATCACTTTCACCCAACAAAATCACACGAAATTTTTCAACATCTGTTAATGTCGCTAACTGTGCTGCGGTGTCTTCATCACCTAAAACATGCGTTAATTGACGAAGTAAAGCAAGATGCTCATCAGAACGGGCAGCAATACCAATTACAACATAGGCAATATTGCCTTCACCCCACTCAATACCTTGTGGAAATTGGAAAACTTGCACACCGGTTTTTTTCACCATTGAACGGGTTTCTAATGTACCGTGTGGAATTGCAATCCCATTGCCTAAAAAAGTGGAGGTTTGCTGTTCACGTCCAAGCATGCCTTGCAAATAGCCTTGTTCAACATTGCCAGCTTGCTCTAACGCACTTGCAGCCATTTCAATAGCTTGCAGCTTATTTGTTGCCGTAGCATTTAAATGAATGTTGCTTTCCGAAAGTTCTAACATTCTTGCTCCTTCACATTGATGATTTAAAAAAAGAAAAGCTGCTGATGAGATCACTCATCAACAGCTCAAATTGATTATTGGCCGGTACAGGCTTTGAGTAGCATTTCGCTGCCTTGGGAAATGTAGGCGTCATTTTCACCGCGCTCTTTGCCTTTTTGCAAATCACGCATTGCATCGTAGATCCCTTGCGTCACACTTGGCGAATCCACTTTTTGCCAACAATTTGCGCTTAAGCGGCTGAAGTTGGTTTGTAATGCTTCTGCATGCAACACACCACTGTAGTAAGCATACACATCAGAATCATGGCCACCTGTGTAGAGTTTATCTTGAATTTGTTTGATTGGCACAACAATACGACCGAGATACCAGTCATTTGCACCACTTGCAAAATTATCCACAAAGAAATTTTTTGTTACACGATCTTTATAGGTTGCCACAGTGGCTTCATAAGCTGCCGCGTAAGATTTTTGGTCGATTTTATCTTTATCTAAATCAATGACCTTTTTGTCTTTACCCATAAACGGAATGTAAGAGGTCATATCTGAAATTGAAGAACAACCTGCAAGCATTACTGCTACAAAGAATACCGAGATTTTTTTAAACATTAAATTTTCCTTATTTATAGGCGGTTAAAACCGCCGTTAATTATACTTAGAATGGGGGATTAAGCAAGGAAACGCCTAGCACTACGCTGATTCTTTGCTCACACCGCTGTCTTTGACAATCGAAACTAAAATTTGATCAATTTTGAAGTTTTCGGTATCAATAACTTCAAATTTATATTTATCGTATACGACAAAATCGGTTTTTTTCGGAATTTTGCGTAACATATACATCATAAAGCCACTAATAGTCTCGTAATTTTCTGAATCAGGGAAAGATTCAATATCCAAAACGCGCATCACATCTTCAAGAGGGGTCGCACCATCAATCAACCAAGAGTTTTCATCACGGCTGACAATTTGTTCTTCTTCGTTAGAAACCAATTCGCCCATCACAATACTCATCACATCGTTTAAAGTGATCAAGCCTACGACCAGGGCATACTCATTGACGATAATGGCAAAATCTTCACCCGTAGATTTAAACAATTCCAATACTTCGTATAGCGACAGCGTATCTGGGATAAATAACGCTTTACGCAATAAACGGCTATCCGTTAAATCTACCACTTCTTGTTGAAGATAGAGTGTTAATAAGGTATGTGATTCCACATAACCCAAGATCTTATCCAAACCATTATCACAGATCACTAATTTAGAATGAGAGTCAGCCGATAAGGTATTCAACACTTCCTGACGAGTAAAAGTGCGGTCTAAAAACACGATGTTTTCACGAGTCGTCATGGTTGAAGACACGGTACGCTCTTGCATTTCAAAGATGTTTTCAATCAAATAATGTTCTTGTGTTTTTAGTACGCCCGCTTCGGCACCAGCCTCCACAATCGCCACAATGTCTTCTGGAGTCATATTATCTTCGCGCTTAGTGGATATCCCCATTAAATGGAAGAAGATATTAGAAAGACCATCAAAAAACCATACAATAGGTTTTAAGAAGAAAATGAAGACTTGCATAATGCCAATAGTCCGTAAAGCCACACCTTCAGGATTAATCAATGCGAGACGTTTCGGAATTAAATCGGCTAATAAAACAAATGTTGTGGTTACCATGAAAAAAGCAATCCAAGAGGAGGCTGGCTCAACCCATTCTGCCGTAGTGTATTCATGTAAAAAACTCTGTAAGTGAAGACTAATGGTTGCTTCACCAATCACACCACCGAGTACGGCAACCATATTAAGTCCAATTTGTACTACAGTAATGAAACGCCCTGGCTGTTCCTGTAATTTTAAAACTTTCTCCGCTTTGATATTGCCTTCATTGGCCAACGCTTGTAGTTTAATGCGTCTTGCACCCGCGAGAGAAATCTCAGCTGATGACAAGATTGCACTGACAATAATTAATACGATTAAAATAAAAATCGCTGCAGATAAACTCATAATGTTCTCTTTATTGGTTTTAAAGTGCGGTCAATTTACCGCTGGTTTTTAGGTTAGAAATGTTATTATTAAATTGTGAGGGCGTTCTATGACGCCCCATATTTGAGAAACGCTAATTTTCGCTGTCGAACCAGCCACGTACAAATTGGATAGAAAGGAAAAGAGTAACTAATAAGAAAGCATAGAATACCCAAGATAAAATCGGATGGCTTGGTGTCACATCGCCACTGATTTCTTTCACTGCAACGGCATTGCGATATTCATCGAACATCGTCATCCGCCAACCGTAATACTTGATTTGCACTAATTTGTTTTCATTACCCAAGGCTTGAACTTGAGCCTGTAAGTTCGCTGAACCAAATTTAAAGTAGAATGGAAAACCCCAACGGGTATCTTCATTACGATACACCATGATTTTGCCATCATCATTTTGTGTATTGATAAAATACACATCGCGCGTTGGACCATCAGCCGGATTCGATTTTGTAATCGGGCCATCTTTATCCACACGTTTCACTTCCACACCGGTTACTCGCGTTACATCATAGTGTGGGAAAACGTAGTCTACCACCGCGAACATAAAGCCGTGGAAAACAAAGACTACTAAAAATAAAAAGTACTTAAAAAACTTACGCATAAAACTCCCTCATTTAAATCGATGATTTATTGTACATTAATTTTAAATAAACGCTCGAAGTTTTGTGTACTAATTTGTGCAAATTCTTCCATAGACAGCCCTTTTAACGCTGCCACATATTCACACACCTCTCGCGTATAGGCAGGCTGGTTCTCTTTACCACGATAAGGCACGGGTGCTAAGTAAGGCGAATCCGTTTCAACTAACAAACGATCTGCCGGTACATAACGAATGGCTTCGCGAATACTTTCCGCATTTTTAAAGGTTATAATGCCTGAACAAGAAATATAAAAACCTAAATCAAGTGCCTTTTTCGCAAAGTCCAAGGTTTCTGTAAAACAATGAATTAATCCACCGCACTTTTCTGCCTGGTGCTCACGCAACATGGCAATGGTATCTTCTGGTGCTGAACGAGTATGAATAATCACGGGTTTATCCACTTCATTAGCAATTCTGATTTGATCCGCAAAAACCGTTTGCTGCAATGCCTTATTATCTGCACTGTAATAATAATCCAAACCAATTTCGCCAATTGCGATCACTTTTTTATCTTGGGATAAACATAATAAACGCTCGCCATCGTAAGGTTCTTCTTCAAGATCTAGTGGATGCACGCCGCAAGCTAAAGACACATTTGAGAATTTCGCTAACTCAGGGTAAGCTTTTTCAAAACGGCTTAATGTTACGCCAATGGCGAGTAAATGCTTCACATCCCGTGCATTGGCTTTAGTCACTACATCAGCAATATCTTTGTGTAAATTTACATAATCCAATGCATCTAAATGGCAATGGGAATCTACGATAAACATAATTTATTTAGTCCTTAAATACGTCGGTAATTAACTTTGTCAAACCATCTAATAACATTAATTCTGTGTTAACGCCGTTGATAGTGAGTAAATCCGAGCGTACTTTTTGCATAATTTTATTTGCGGTTAATAACCCAAGCGCTGTTTGCTCATCTGCAAATTGAGTTACACCTGTTTTAAGATCAAGTGTTTGCCAGCCACTTTGTATTTCGAGTTTGTATTTAATGGCATCGCTTAAAAACGCTAAAATCCAATCCACTTGTTGTATGGTGCGCTCTTTTTCAAAGAAAGGCAAAATTTCCAAAGGCGAACGACGACGATAAAAAAGCCAAAATTGGCGTAGGAAATTCTTCCGTTGTTCAATTAATCCTTGCTGGAGGGTTTCCAATGCTAACAGCGGACGCCCCAAATTCATCGCAAGTGCGGTTAATAATTCTGATGTTTCTGCCTGAAATTGAGAAGAAAGCCAATTTAGGGCTTCCATTTCCATTGGCAAAGGCACATTCCACACTTGGCAACGGCTGTAAATAGTCGCTAACAACGAAGAGGAAGGCTCTGTTTGTAATAAGAAATACGTGTTTGGACGTGGCTCTTCCAAGGTTTTGAGCAATGCATTCGCTGCCGCTTCCGTAAGACGTTCTGCATCCTGGATATATACTAATTTATTGCCATTTTGTTGCGCGTGTTGGCTGACAACATCATTAATTGCCCTTACCTGATCAACACCAATATCTTTGCCTTCTTGAGAGGCTAAAACATGAAAATCAGGATGACTGTGCGCTGCCATTAAATGGCAAGCATGACAATGGCCACAAGGTGCATTATCTGGCGTTTGACACATAATGTGTTTTGTCAAAGCCTCAAACAAACCTTCAGCACCGAGACCTTGATCAGCTTTAATCAATAATGCATGATGCCCCAAACCTTCGCTAAAAGTTTGGCTAATTTTGTGATAAGTAGGCACTAACCAAGGATAAAGTTCGCTCATTTTGCTTGTGAAACCCACCAATTTTTGACCGCACTTTGTATGTCTGCTTGTACTTTTTCCAAAGGCTGACCTGCATTAACAACAGCGGTTTTTGGGTTGTTCTGTACTAATTCCAAATAACGTTGGCGGGTACGATGGAAGAAATCGAGTCCTTGTTGTTCAATGCGGTCTAATTCACCACGACCTCTAGCACGAGCCAGCCCTTCTGCAGGATCAATGTCTAAATACAGTACAAAATCAGGCTCAAAATCGCCTAATACCATATTTTTTAAATTCGCCATAAGTGTTTGGTCAAACTGACGCCCACCGCCTTGATAAGCCTGTGAAGACATATCATGTCGATCGCCAAGCACAATTTTACCTTCTGCCAATGCTGGCTTAATCACATTTTTTACCAATTGAATTCGTGCCGCATAAAGCATTAATAATTCCGCTTTATCCGTAACGGGTTCTTCTGTTTCATGCTTGATTAAATGGCGCAATTTTTCTGCTAGCGGAGTACCACCTGGCTCACGAGTAAATACGATATCATTTACACCAAGGGATTTTAATGTATCCACCACCGTTTGCATGGCGGTACTTTTACCTGCACCTTCCAAGCCTTCAATCACGATAAATTTGCCTTGCATTAGTTGGCTCCTTTTTGTTGGCTACGATACCAACGTAAATATTCTTTCACTGCTTTATTATGCTCGTTCAGATTACGAGTAAATTTATGACCGCCACTTCCATCGGCAACAAAATAATAAAAGTCCGTTTTTGCTGGATGAGCCACGGCCTGCAAAGCACTTTCACTCACCATCGCAATTGGTGTTGGTGGTAGCCCCTCAATCATATAGGTATTGTAAGGGGTCATCGTTTCCAAATCTTTTTTACGAATATTGCCGGTATAACGCTCACCCATTCCATAAATCACGGTTGGGTCAGTTTGCAGTTTCATATTGGCTTTTAAACGATTAATAAATACGGAAGCCACTTGTGGACGCTCCGCTGCAATTCCTGTTTCTTTCTCCACAATAGAAGCCAAAATTAGCATCTGATATGGATCTGCTAATGGGAGATTTTCATCACGTTCATTCCACGCTTTATCTAAAGCTTTTTGTAAGCGAGTAGCTGAACGTTTTAATAATTCAAGATCCGTCGAGTTAGGCGTGTAATTATAGGTATCTGGATACAACCATCCATCCATGTTATTCCATTCGAAAACGGCTTTTGCAACGGCTGGAATATCCAATAACGCCATGATCTCTTTATCCGTTTTACCTTGCAAGGTTTGTTTTAAGTGCGGTGCGCTTTCAAGGTTTTTACGCCATTCCTTGAACGTTTTACCTTCAATAAACTTCACGCTAAATTGCGCTTCCTTGCCGGAATTGAGCATATCCAATAAATCTTGTAACGTTTTCACGCCCGTTAAAGAATAAGTCCCCGCTTTCACTTTGTTGAGCTGAGGTTGTAATTTCAATAACCAAGGCAATAAATCGGCATGTTCAAGAATTTTTTCTTGCTCTAATAAAGCGGCGAGTTTACTGCCAGTAGTGCCTCGCTCAATTGTAAGCAATTGATCTTGCGTGACATTCACCGGCGTATGAACAAACTCAGTTAATTTTTGATAACCCCAAAAACCAACACCGCCAAGAATTAGCAAGATAATCAGTAAAAAGACAAAAAATTTTTTCATGCGTCACTCATTTTATAAAAACGACAAAAGGGGCAAAAATGCCCCCTTATTCTAACGGTTTCTGTTACTTATCGAAATATTGAATATCAGCATTTTTACGTAATGCTTTCACCCAGTCTTTGGTTGCATCTTGTAATTGGCTATTCACGATTTGTTCGTAAGCTTTTTGACGATAGGCATCTTCTGTTTTATCGCCATCACGACTACCGGTTACTTCGAGAATATGCCAACCAAATTCAGATTTAAACGGTGCAGAAATAGTACCTTGTGGTGTGGTTTCAACCATTTTTGCAAATGGACCTACATAAGCTTCTGGGAAAGCATAGCCTAAGCTTCCGCCATTCGCACCTGATAAATAATCTTTAGAATATTTTAATGCTGCATCAGCAAATGTCATTTTGCCAGAAATAATCTCGCTACGAATACGTTCTAATTCTGCTTTAGCTTGAGCATCGTTCAGTAATGGGTTTAATTTTAATAAAATATGACGAACTTCATACTCTTTACCCATCACTTTTTGTGCGGTACCTTTTGCTTTCGCTTCATCGAGCATTTGTTTACCCAATGCATCCACTTGCTCGCGAGTCACATCTACGCTGTTTTGAATAGCATGGTTACGCACACCCGCCATTAACATTTGGCGAGAAATTTGTTGTTTAAATGCATTTAAGGAAATGCCTTGATAATCCAACGCATCTAAGAATTGACCATAAGTTAAACCATTTTTTGCCGCAATATCTTCTACGATACGGTTTACTTCCGCTTGGTTTACTTTTACGCCTGATTCTTTGATAGCCTTATCAGTCAGCATATCATCAATAATCTTATCTAATGCCGCACGTTGGCTACCTTTTTTACCCATTACAGCATTCACTTGGCTTTGTAAAATTGGTGTACCATTTACGGTCGCTACAACGCGTTCTTCTGCTTGTACTTGAGAAAAAGTAAACAGACCGATCATGGCAAATAAAAGAGATTTTAACATTGATTTTTTCATTTTAGTTGTCTTAAAAAATAATAGGATAATGCTCGTTAGATTATCAATTTTATCAAAGGTTCACAATAGGCTGATAGTTATTTAGGCAATAATGCCACTTCATAACAACCATCGTATTTTAATGTACGCACTTGAACTTGTTCATCACGGGAAGTCGGCACATTTTTACCTACATAATCTGCCCGAATCGGTAATTCACGATGTCCGCGATCCACTAAAATCACCAATTCAATTTTAGCAGCTCGACCAAAATCTGTTAACGCATCCATCGCGGCACGAATCGTTCTCCCGGTAAAGAGCACGTCATCGATCAAAATGACTTCTTTACCCTGAATATTCATATAACTTGAGGCACCGCTATACACAGGGGTTGGATTTTCAGGTTCAACATACTCTAAGTCATCGCGGTAAAATGTGATATCCAATTCCATCATTGGAAGACTCACACCATTCAACTCTTCAATGCGACGTTGAATTAATTCGGCAATTTCAGCACCACGGCGTTTCACCCCAACTAAAATCACATTATCGAAATCTTGGTGCTTTTCAATAATTTCATGGGAAATACGTGAAATGGTACGTAAAAATCTGTCTGCATCAATAATGATTTTTTCCATTTTATCTCTCGCTTTATTTATATCGACTAAAGTGCGGCTAAAAAAAACACTGATTTTTTGACCGCACTTTGACTGGAATATTAACCGAATTCTAGCTCTACTGCATTTTCGCCGAGCAAATTCACCAATTCTGTTAGAATGTCATCAGTTGGTGTAATCGACCATTGAATCCCTAAACGCAATAACGCACGACCTTTTGCGCTTTGATAATATACGTTAATCGGTAAGGTGCCACCACTAACCGGCTCTAACATTTCTTTCAGTTTCTTAATAAAACTTGGGTTAATCTGTTCCTCTGACAAACTTATTGCCAAGGATTTCGCATAACGGGAACGTGCTTCATCCAAAGTCATCAAATCCCGTACCGACATTTTTAATCCGCCTGAAAAATCGTCAAAACTCACTTGGCCAGATACCACCACAACTGTATCTTTTTGCAGTTTTTCGCCGAATTGGTCTAAGCTTTCACCGAATAGGGTTAGGTCTAAACGCCCAGAACGGTCATCAATAGTTGCGATACCAATTCGATTGCCTTTTTTCGTTGTCGCGAAGCGAGTTGATACCAGCAAACCTGCTGCCGTACTAATTTGCCCACGGCGGTTTGGCGTGAGATCTTTTAATCGCGTAGAGCTGTAATGAGAAAGCTCTTTCAAATAACGACTCACTGGATGGCTACTTAAATACAAGCCTAGGGTTTCACGCTCACCATCTAAAATTTGTTTTTCTGTGTAAGGTGGCGTATGGGCATAAGCATTTTCCACTTCTTCATGTGTTTCTGTCAGTACACCGAACATATCGGCTTGTCCCATGGCCTCATCTTTTGCATGCTGATCTGACGCTTTGAGTGCATCTTCGAGATTCTTAGATAACGCCGCACGGTGTGGTCCTAGCTTATCAAATGCGCCCGACATGATCAGACTTTCAAAGGTACGACGGTTAATTTTCTTCAAATCAACGCGAGCACATAAATCAAATAAATCTCTGAAAATCCCACCTTCATTACGTGCGGTAATCAATGCCTCAATCGGACCTTCCCCTACACCTTTAATTGCACCGATGCCGTAAACAATTTCACCATTTTCATTCACGCTGAAATGATGTTTCCCTACGTTGATATCCGGTGGGGTAACTTTTAAGCCCATACGCAAACATTCATCGTACAAGCCAACAATTTTATCCGTATTATCCATTTCCGAGGTCATTACTGCTGCCATAAACTCAGCAGGGAAATGGGTTTTCAGCCAAAGAGTTTGGTAAGATACCAATGCGTAAGCGGCAGAGTGCGATTTATTGAAACCATAGCCGGCAAATTTTTCCACCAAGTCGAAAATCTTCATGGAAAGTTCGCCATCAACGCCATTTTTTTCAGCGCCTTCTTTAAACACTGAGCGCTGTTTCGCCATTTCTTCCGGCTTTTTCTTACCCATCGCACGACGTAATAAGTCCGCACCACCGAGGGTATAACCCGCTAACACCTGAGCAATCTGCATGACTTGCTCTTGATACAAAAT
Source organism: Haemophilus parainfluenzae (assembly GCF_014931375.1). Classification (NCBI taxonomy): domain Bacteria; kingdom Pseudomonadati; phylum Pseudomonadota; class Gammaproteobacteria; order Pasteurellales; family Pasteurellaceae; genus Parahaemophilus; species Parahaemophilus parainfluenzae. Next base: position 569,119 of record NZ_CP063117.1, on the reverse strand, counting down.
AATACCGTAAGTTGGCTCTAGAATCGGTTTAAGGCTTTCATGTTGGTAGTTTGCATCAGGATAAGACACTTCCTCACGACCATGTTTACGGTCAATAAAGTTATCCACCATGCCTGATTGTAATGGACCTGGTCGGAATAACGCTACCAATGCGATAATATCTTCAAAACAGTCTGGTTGAAGACGTTTAATCAAATCTTTCATTCCGCGCGATTCCAACTGGAATACGGCGGTCGTTTCAGACCGTTTCAGCAAATCAAAGGATTCTGGATCATCCAATGGAATAGCAGCAATATCAACTGGCGGTTTGCCTTCACGAGCAAGGCGAGCGTTAATCATATCCAACGCCCATTTGATAATGGTGAGTGTACGCAAACCTAAGAAGTCAAACTTCACTAAACCCGCATATTCCACGTCATTTTTATCGAAGTGAGTAACCGGATGAAGCCCCTCATTGTCACAATAAAGTGGCGCAAAGTCTGTAATCAAAGAAGGCGAAATTACCACGCCACCCGCGTGTTTACCTGCATTTCGAGTGACACCTTCTAGCTTACGCGCCATATCAATTAGGGCTTTGACTTCTTCATCTGAATCATATGCCACTTGTAACTGTGGTTCAGCCTCAAAAGCCTTGGCTAAAGTCATGCCGGGATCAGGGGGAATCATTTTCGAAATACGATCCACGAAGCCATAAGGATGGCCTAATACGCGACCTACATCTCGAATTACCGCTTTGGCCGCCATGGTACCAAAGGTAATAATTTGTGATACCGCACCACGACCATAGGTTTCTGCGACATGATCGATAACACGATCCCGTCCATCCATACAGAAATCCACGTCGAAATCGGGCATAGAAACACGCTCTGGATTGAGGAAACGCTCAAAAAGAAGATCGAATTCAAGGGGATCTAAATCGGTAATTTTTAGTGCATAAGCCACCAATGAACCAGCACCAGAGCCACGTCCTGGTCCTACCGGAATATCATTGTCTTTTGACCACTGGATAAACTCCATGACGATTAAGAAGTAACCCGGGAAACCCATTTGGTTGATCACATCAAGTTCAACTTGAAGGCGCTCATCATATTCTGGTCGTCTTTCTGCCCGCACTTTTTCATCAGGGAATAAAAACGCCAAACGCTCTTCTAAACCCTCTTTAGATTTCATCACCAAATAATCTTCCGTACTCAGTTCGCCAGTTGGAAATTGAGGGAGGAAATATTGCCCTAAACGCAAAATCACATTACAGCGTTGCGCTATTAATACCGTATTTTCAAGTGCTGAAGGAATGTCCGCAAATAAGTCGCACATCTCTTCTTCTGAGCGGAAATATTGTTGCTCGGTATAACGTTTTGGACGTTTCGGATCGTCAAGGGTATAGCCATCATGAATAGCAACTCGAATTTCGTGTGCCTCAAAATCATCAGGTGCGAGAAAGACAACATCGTTGGTTGCAACAAGCGGTAAATCATGTTCCTCAGCCAATTTTAATGCGGCTTGAATATAACGCTCTTCATCTGGACGCCCTGTTCTGGAAAGCGAAAGATAAAAATGGTCAGGAAAAAATTCTTGATAAAAACTGACCGCACTTTCCGCTTCGGAAATATTTTCTTTAAGGAGTTTTTTTGCGATATCGCCTTGTGTGCCACCTGATAAAACAATTACACCCTCACGGTGTTCAATCAACCATTCCTGGTCGATATAAGGCAAGTCCACATAGCCGCGTTGATAGGCTTTTGAAAGCAGTAAAGTGATGTTTTTATAGCCTTCATTGTTCTTGGCAAGTAAAGTGAGGGTGAATAATTCCTCACCGCATAGCTCACTTTTAACATGAACATCTGCGCCAATAATCGGTTTAATTCCCGAAGAAAGGGTTTCACCATAAAAACGCACCACACCACAGAAATTGGTAAAATCCGTTAATGCCAACGCAACCATATTGTTTGCAGCACACGCTTTGACCAATGGTTTCACTTTCACAATACCATCGATCATTGAAAAATCGGTGTGTGTACGAAGATGTACAAAACGCGGTTGAGTTGACATGAATAATCCTTATGTTGATAGTTAAAACAGATAACTTAGGCTTTTTTAATATCTATTCTAGCTAAGCCTTCTTTAAAAGCGAATCCATAACGTCTTGGTATTGATGCTTCAAATCGACCATTCTCTACGATAGTTTCATAGCTGCAAACTTTAAATTCAGGCACACGAATAAAGGAATAATCGACATTCACCATAGGCGATATTTTTGAATATAACGTCCATCTGACTTTGCTTCCTTCTTCAAAAGAGGTTTTCGCATCAAAACTGCTTGCCCCTTCGCAATGCGCAATTTGGTAATGAGGGTAAAACTCCCCAGGGAAAGGTTTTGCATTACAGAAGTTAAATACTCTATCATGCGAAAATACATCTTGGCGAATATAACCCCACAAGTCTTCAGCAAGGAAATCCTGATCGGCAAAATGGCGAGAGTCATATCCCTTATCAACAAAACATTGAATTCTTGCTTCCATATCTGGCACCGCACCAGCTTTAGCCCCCCACATCCCCGCTAAAATAAGTGCGGTATGGGAGCCAGAATCACGCATTGTATGGAATGAATGACCACTTTCAATCCATTCGGCCACGGCTTCTGCTTCTCGGTGAGAAACTACTGAGTCAGCATCACGGAAGATCACATACTCAGCTTCGGGATCATTAATTGCAAGAAAACGCCACATTGCACCAGGCCATTTATTCACAGGTGAAGTGACATAAACTACTTCCGCACCATTATTTTTTAATCGTTGAATCGCTTCAGGAGAAACTGAATCATCTACATAAAAACGGCATACCCAACCTGGGAATAACATCGGAGAAACTTGCGTATTTAATACAGCCGGCTCAATATATTTGGAGTTATTACCAAATAAAGAAAATGCGATAATTCGCTTACCATTTTTAGGCGCAGACGCAGGAACCATTTCCTGTGTTGGAACGGGAATAGCTTTATCTTTCAACTCAAGGGCTAAACTACCATAAAAACCTGAGCGCTCCCAATCATCTAGTGCACCATAAGCATGTGCCAATAAATCTAAAGCCGGAATATATTGCGCATCTATTTTTAATGTTTTTAATTCTGCCTCAATTGCCTCTTCCCATTTTAATTGTTGCAAATAAACATAAGCAATTTTATGAGAGTATTCGGGATTATTAGGATCAAGTAAGCAAAGCGTTTCAGCCAGCTTGACTGCTTCATCATATTCTTTATTTTCAAGTGAGGAAACGTAAGATCGCTCTAGCGCTTTTTGTGCGTCCATATTATTCATAATCAAAATAAATTGGTCATAATTATTACGCCGGAACTATAAAAGCACCGGCGTAACAAAATTTTATATTTAGGTTTTATTATTTTCTTGCTAATGGTGGCACAAAAGTTAAACCTAAATCCCAAGGTTGTTCAATCCAAGTATTTTGTGGAATATCAATCACGTAATCATCCACTAACTCAGCACCTGCTGGTTTTGCGAATACTGTGACAAATTTTGCTTTCGGATACATTTCACGAATTGCACGAGCAGTGTTGCCGGTATCTACCAAATCGTCTACCACGATCATACCTTCACCATCACCATCTGCTCGGTGTAATACTTTTAATGCACCTTGTTCATCGTGATCGTAACTCGCAATACACACGGTTTCTACGAAACGAATATTTAATTCGCGAGCAAGTACCGCTGCTGGGAATAAACCACCACGACTTACTGCGATGATACCTTTCCACTGAGTGGCAGGAAGTAAACGTTCCGCTAATTTGCGGGCATGCATTTGGAACATATCCCAAGTCACAACATATTTTTCGCTCATAACAAATACCTTAAACTTTGTCGCTAAATAAAAAAATTGCAGAATTTTAACCTGAATTGGCGTTTTATGCTATGATTTCCGCAAAAATTTTAATGAAAAAAGGAGTTCATTATGTCAGAAATTACCACATTACAACCGCAATTACTTTGGAAATGGTTTGATCAAATTTGTGCGATTCCACATCCTTCTCATCACGAAGATGCACTCGCCACTTTTATTGTCAACTGGGCGAAAGAAAAACAATTCTTTGCAGAACGTGATGAGACCGGCAATGTATTAATTCGTAAACCGGCTACAGCCGGGATGGAAAACAGCCAACCTGTTGTCTTACAGGCACATTTAGATATGGTGCCACAAGCCAATGAAGGCAATCCGCATAATTTTACCCAAGACCCTATTCGCCCTTATATTGATGGGGATTGGGTAAAAGCAAAAGGTACGACACTTGGCGCGGATAACGGTATTGGTTTAGCCTCGACCTTAGCGGTATTAGAAAGTACCGATATTGCACACCCACCACTTGAAGTGTTACTCACCATGACTGAAGAAACCGGCATGGATGGTGCCGTACACCTTCGTCGTAACTGGTTAAAATCAGAAATCTTAATTAATACCGATACCGAAGAAATCGGTGAAATTTATATTGGTTGTGCTGGTGGTGTGAATGCTAATGTTGAGCTACCTGTTCACCGTGAAACCAATTCATTCAACCACACTTTGCAAATTAACTTAAAAGGTTTACGAGGCGGTCACTCTGGTTGTGATATTCACACCACACGTGCGAATGCAATTAAAGTATTAGCACGCTTATTAGCAAAACTTACACAAAATCAACCGCACTTTGCCCTTGCAGAAATTCGTGGTGGCTCAATTCGTAATGCGATTCCACGTGAAGCGGCTGCAACCATTTGCTTCAATCATGATGTAGAAAGCGTAAAAAGTGCGGTCAAAAATTTTGAAATTTTATTGAAAGAAGAGCTTGCTATCGCTGAGCCGAACTTAACATTAACCTTTGAGCAAGTTGAAAATCCAAAACAAACCTTCACGCTTGAAAGCACTCAAAAAGTGATTAATTTGCTGAACGTCTTACCAAATGGCGTGATCCGCAACAGTGATGTAATCAAAAATGTCGTGGAAAGCTCATTGAGCATTGGTGTATTAAAAACTCTTGAAGACAAAATCAAAGGTACGATTCTTATTCGTTCGCTTATTGAAAGTGGTAAAGAGTATGTAGAAGAAACCTTAACTTCACTCGCTGAACTCACTGGTGCAACAGTTGAATTCTCAGGTTCTTACCCTGGTTGGAAACCGGTAAACGACACTGCAATTTTAGCCTTAATGAAAAAACATTATGCAGAAGTGCTTGGCAAAGAGCCTGAGATTAAAGTGATTCACGCGGGGCTTGAATGTGGCTTATTGAAAGAACATTATCCAAATATTGATATGATTTCTGTGGGGCCAACTATTCGTAATGCGCATTCGCCAGATGAAAAAGTCCAAATTTCAACAGTACAAACTTACTGGGAATTACTCACTAAAGTCTTAGCGGATATTAAATAATCTACAAATAAAAAGGGCTAAATATTACATTTAGCCCTTTATTTTTTATCTTTTATAAACTACGTAATGCTTCGATACGTTTTTCAAGCGGAGGATGGCTCATAAAGAGTTCGCTACGTTTGCCGTTAATCATAAAAGCATTAAGTGAACCTTCCATCTCTTGCGGCTCATGAATTTGTTGTAAACGTTGCAATGCCGCAATCATTTTTTCTTTTCCAACAAGCTGTGCAGAACCTGCATCTGCACGATATTCACGATAGCGCGAGAACCACATCGCGATAATGCTCGCTAAAATACCAAATACAATTTCTAACACCATTGAAACCAAGAAATAAATGCCTGAACTACGGCTTTCTTCATCGCCATTACGAGAACTTGCTACCACATTGGCGATCACGCGAGATAAGAAAATCACGAAGGTATTCAATACGCCCTGCAATAAAGTCATGGTCACCATATCACCGTTCGCGATGTGTGAGACCTCATGAGCCAATACTGCTTCAGCTTCTTCTTCCGTCATGGAGTTTAATAAGCCTGTACTAATCGCCACTAAAGAATTGTTTTTAGTCGCACCTGTAGCAAAAGCATTCGCATCATTAGAATGGTAAATCGCCACATCTGGCATTGGAATACCTGCTTGTTGCGCTTGACGGCGTACAGTTTCTACTAACCAACGCTCCGCTTGATTACGAGGTTCGGTAATTACTTCAGCCCCCACAGAGCGCAATGCCATGGTTTTTGATAAGAATAATGAAATCAATGATCCAGCAAAACCAAAAAGCATTGCCATAATTAAAATGCCACCTGTACTATTTCCTGCAATACCGGTCACATTTAAAATAATCCCTAACACAAGCATCACAGCAAAGTTAGTGGCTAAAAATAAAAGGATTCGCATCATAATAAAGTTCCTCAATAAAATAGAAAGTAAACACTGCAATAATGGAGAATTTTTTACAAAATTCAAGGTTAAACAAATAATTTATTGTAAATCTTCTAAGGTATTAAAATTTACAAATCGCCCTTCTTGTTCGTCAAATTGGACAGCAACTGCGCCATTTTTGTTCATAAATTGTAATAAACGACGTTCGCCTTCGTTTAAATAAGCTCGTAACTTATCTTTAAGCTGAACGGACATCAAACAAAATGTCGGGTGTTCACGCTCCATATCTTTTGCATAAGCCATTAAAGTGTGGTCATTTTTAACCGCACTTTTTAATTTTTCTAATAAGTTTTGTGGAAAATACGGGCTATCACAAGGCACAAAAAGTACAAAATCTGTTTTAGCTTGTTCAAGTGCTGTTAATATACCGCTCAACGGCCCCTGAAAATCAGGCAATTCATCTGAAAATACGGGAAAACCCCATTGTGCATATTCCGTATGGTGGCGATTAGCATTAATTGAAATATCAATCACTTGAGGTTGTAAGCGCTCAATCACATGGCTAATTAATGGTTTATTTTGTAAAAGCTGCAAGCCTTTATCCGCCCCATTCATCCTCCGTGCTTTTCCACCCGCTAAAATAACCGCACTTATTGTGTATTCCATGTTTTCTTATTGCCTTATTTGAAGTATGATCTAGCCTTATTTTTCTCCATTTAAAAGGAAATAGCAATGAAATGTAAGCGTTTAAATGAAGTTTTGGAACTTTTACAACCTTACTGGTCTAAAGACCCAGATCTGAGCTTGTTACAAATTTTGCAAAAAATTGCTGATGAAGCAGGTTTTGATAAACCCGTAGCAGAATTATCTGATGAAGTGATTATTTATCATTTAAAAATGCACGGCACAGATAAACTTGAGCCAATTCCTGGTATCAAAAAAGATTATGAAGAAGATTTTAAAACCGCATTGTTAAAAGCGCGCGGAATTATTAAATAAGGAAAACAAATGAAAAAAGTTTTATTTTTACTCGGTGCTTTATTTTCATTTAACGCATTCGCAGCTAATCTAGAAGAAGGTAAACAATACGTTCAAGTGGGTCAAACCGCTTCTGCACAGCCTGAAGTGATTGAATTTTTCTCTTTCTACTGCCCGCATTGCTATGCCTTTGAAATGGAATACCACATTCCAAAACAAGTTGCAGAAAGCTTACCAAAAGGCACTGAATTTAAACAATATCACGTTAACTTCTTAGGTCGTCAATCTGAAAACCTCACTCGTGCATGGGCATTAGCGATGGCACTTGGTGCAGAAAGCAAAGTGAAAGCGCCTTTATTTGAAGCCGCACAACAAGATAAATTAAGCTCAATGGACGATATTCGTAAAATCTTCATTGATAACGGTGTGACTGCTGAACAATTTGATAACAACATCAACAGCTTTGCTGTAAACGGTTTAGTGAATAAACAAGTGAATGCAGCTGAGCAGTTTAAAGTACATGGCGTACCTGATTTCTATGTCAATGGCAAATATCGTGTAAACCCTGAAGGCTTAAATTACGATGATTTCGTCAAAGATTATGTAGAAACCGTGAAAGGTTTATTGCAAAAATAAAAAAAAATTGGTTTAATGCCTGCCGTTTTTAAATATAAAGAAGAGAGATGATTATGGCTGCTAGTTTCAGTGTTACTCGTCGTTTTTTTGACGACAAAAACTACCCACGCGGATTTTCCCGTCACGGTGATTATACAATCAAAGAATCCCAAGTATTAGAGCAATATGGTCAAGCGTTTAAAGCATTAGATTCAAGCGAGCGCAAGCCAGCGACAAAAGAAGAAAAAGAATTTGTTGCTTTTTGCCGTGGTGAACGTGCACCGGAAACTTTCTTCGAAAAAACCTGGAATAAATATCGTACTCGCATTAACACAACAAAACGTGTTTACACCTTATCAGGTGATGTGAGCGAAGCGGCTTCTGGCGGCGAAGATTATTCTGGCGAATAATACATTTTAAAAGGCAGGCAGAAGCTTGCCTTTTGCTTTTTTACTCAATCCCCATGCTTGCCAAGGGCTATGGGATATTTATCATTCAAACGTAAACATCAATGCAACTACCCATTTCCCAATATACCGAACTCCTGCAAAAAAAGACTGAAAAACTGACCGCACTTTTGCAGCCTTTTAACGCCCCAGAAATAGCCGTGTTTGATTCGCCAACCAGCCATTATCGGATGCGTGCAGAATTTCGTATTTGGCATGATAAAGGCGATTTTTATCACATTATGTTTGATCAAAGCACCTTGCAGCGCTATCGAGTGGATGAGTTCCCGATTGCCAGCGAACTGATCAATCGCATGATGAAAGCCTTATTACCGTTGTTAAAAACGCAGGAAGTGCTTCATAAAAAACTGTTTCAAATTGATTATTTGAGCACGCTCAGCAATAAGATTATTGTAAGCCTGCTTTACCACAAGCAACTCACAGAAGAATGGCAAAGCGCTGCTACACGCTTAAAAGAAGCATTACAACAACTTGGTTTTGATGTGCAGTTGATTGGTCGTGCGAGTAAACAAAAAATCTGTTTAGAGCAGGATTTTGTCGATGAAGTGTTACCGGTAAAAGGACGCAATTATGTTTATCGCCAAGTGGAAAACAGCTTTACCCAGCCTAATGCAGCGGTGAATTGCAAAATGTTGGAGTGGGCGATTAATTGCACACAAGGTTCGCAAGGGGATTTATTAGAGCTGTACTGTGGTAATGGCAATTTCTCCATCGCCCTTGCACAAAATTTCCGTAAAGTGCTTGCTACCGAAATCGCCAAGCCATCCGTGGCTGCCGCACAATTTAATATTGCGGAAAATGGTATAGATAATCTACAAATTATCCGTATGTCCGCAGAAGAGTTTACCCAAGCCATGAATGGCGTACGTGAGTTTAATCGCTTAAAAGGCATTGATTTAAAAGCCTATCAATGCAATACGATTTTTGTTGACCCACCACGAGCAGGGCTTGACCCTGACACGGTAAAACTGGTGCAGAATTACGATCGTATTTTGTATATTTCCTGTAATCCACATACGCTTTGCGAGAACTTACAGACCCTAAGCCAAACCTACCGCATTGAAAAAGCGGCACTGTTTGACCAATTCCCTTACACGGATCATATGGAAAGCGGCGTATGGCTGGTGAGAAAATAAAAATTCAACTGCTTGCCGAAGCAGGAACATTGTCAGAATTGACCGCACTTTGTTCCCCTCTTGGTATCGAGCATTGTACTGAAAGTCCGCTTGCATTGGTGCGAACTGAAACCCATCTTGCCTTGCGTAAACTCGATGAGCCTAAATTGGGCGATGTGTTTGTAGATTTCGTAGCTGGTGCAATGGCCCATCGTCGTAAATTCGGCGGTGGACGTGGCGAAGCTGTTGCCAAAGCTGTAGGCATTAAGGGTGCTGAATTACCTAGCGTAATTGATGCTACAGCCGGACTTGGTCGAGATGCCTTTGTTTTAGCTTCTATTGGTTGCCAAGTGCGCTTAGTAGAGCGCCATCCTGTGGTGTATTTATTATTACAGGATGGGCTCAACCGCGCTTATCAGGATGTAGAAATAGGCGAAATGATGCAACAAAATATGCAATTGCTAGATGTTCATCATATTGCCGAACTCAATCCACAAACCGAGAGTGCCGATGTGGTGTATTTGGATCCAATGTATCCGCACAAACAAAAATCAGCCCTAGTTAAAAAAGAAATGCGTGTATTCCAACATTTGGTTGGTGCCGATTTAGATGCCGATGAGCTCTTGACACCTGCGTTACAATTAGCCCGTAAACGTGTGGTGGTAAAACGTCCTGATTATGCGGAATTTTTAGCGCAAAAAGCACCCCATGTTAGTCGTGAAACCAAAAACCACCGCTTTGATATTTATATGGGAGAAGCACAATGCTAAAAGAAAGTGCAGTAGTGATGAGCTATGATGCAGAAACGGGTCTTGCTAAAGTGAAATGTCAATCACAAAGCGCCTGTGGAGCTTGTTCGGCTAGAGAAGCCTGTGGAACAGCTTCCCTTTCTGAGCTTAACGGAAAACGAGGCGAACATATCTTCACATTAGAAACCATCACGCCACTGCGCACAGGCCAAATGGTAGAAATCGGTCTAGAAGAAAAATCCATGCTTTTCTCCGCACTGTTAATGTATATCGTGCCACTTTTCACTCTATTAGTTGCAACATTACTTTCTAGCTATATCAGTGAAAATGAGCTCATCCGTGCGATTTTAATCTTTATGTTGACCGCTCTTTCCTTTGTGATGGTTAAACGATATACCCACAAACTCGGCCAACAAACGGAATTTCAGCCTGTTTTGTTGAGAGTGTTGTCCTAAATAAAAAGAGCGGTTGAAAACAATTAAATTTTCAACCGCTCTTTTATACTTTAAGCTTATTACTACTCAAAAGGCCTACATGAAGATGTAGGCTTTTCTTTTTTAATTAAGCTTGAGATTTTTTAAGGTCAAATTTGTAAGAAACAAAACCATACAATGTCCAACCGATAAAGGTCACAATTGAACCGTATAACATCGCTTGTTCACCCGCAGCATAAAGCGCATAGATACTATAGACTGAACCAATAAAGGCAACAAGAACAGTTTTTTTGTATTTTTGTTGAGGAACATTTTCAGTTTTCAACAATACAGCAAGTGCAGCCATTGAGAGCAAGTATGGAATAACGTTTGTTACTACCGCTAGATCCACCAGCACATTGAATTGTTTATTTAATGATGGGCTGATTGTCATTAATGATAGTAATGTTTGTAACGCAGTGATAGTTACCATACCAACGATTGGTGCATCTTTGCTAGTAACTTTTTTGAAGAATGCTGGGAAATAACCTTCTTCCGCTGAAGATTTGAATACTTGAGCAATAGTGAACTGCCAACCTAATAATGAACCGAAACAAGACATCACCATTAAGCCCATGATGACTTTACCGATTGTTTCATCAAACATATGAGCAAAGGCTAAACCGAACGGTGCTGTTGAATTAGCAAGTTCAAGGTTAGGAACAATACCTGCGATAACGTTAGTAGAAACGATATAAATTACCGCTGCACCTAAAGTACCACCAAGTACCGCGATTGGTACGTTTTTCTCTGGATTTTCAACCGCATCAGAGTTCGCACAAGCAGACTCTAACCCTAAGAATGCCCATAATGTCATTGAAATAGATACACCGATCGCTTCAAAAGTAGGCACGTTGTGTGGGTTCCAAGAATTTACATACATTGAACCATCAAACCATTTCCAACCGATGATTGAAATACCCACCACAGGAATAATTACACCCCAAATGGTGAATGAACTGATGTTACCCGTAATTCTTGCGCCACCGAAGTTAAGAATAGTCGCAAGCCAAAGAGTGAAGATTGTCCATAATGCGATAGAAAGTGGAGAAAGGGTTGCACCGAGGAACTCTGAACCATAACCTACAGCAGAAATCGCAATCGCAGTATTCGCAATAACTAACGACACACCATAAGTATAGTTTGCCATGAAGTTACCGGCTTTACCGAAAGAGTATTCAGCATAGCCACCCATACCACCGGATTTTCTACTAAACATACCGCATTGTGCGAATGCATAAGCTAAGGCTGTTGAACCAACTGCGGTTACAAGCCAAGAAACGATAGAAATAGTCCCAATTTCAGCTAATTTGGTCGGTAACATAATGATACCTGAACCCATCATATTAACCATGGTCAGAATGGTGAGTTGAACCACACCAATTTTATTACTTTTAGCACTCATAATTTATACTCCTTAAAGTGCGGTCAAAAAATTAAATGTTTTTAACCGCACTTTTTTTGTTTGTGCTGAGAGGGTTATGAGGGAAAACCTCATAACCACACTTTATTAATAGTCAGTTAAAACATAGCCATATGCACGAGTACGTCCATCAGGGTCTTTTTGTAAGTAAACCCCTTGGATTTCAGGTGCGAAACCAGGTAATGTGTTGATACCTTCTTCTAATGCGAGGAAGTATTTTTGTGCAGTCGGACTCCATCTTTCCCCTGGAACCACACATAACACACCTGGAGGATAAGGTAATGCACCTTCCGCAGCTACGCGACCAACAATGTCAGTTAATGCAACAAGTTCAACTTTGTTACGAACGAATTCAATATTCGCATCGTGTGGATTTAATGCATATTCCGGTAATGTTGCTTTACGGAATAGGTCTTTTTGAAGTTGTTTTACATTGCGGCTGACATAAAGATCATGCATTTCTTGGCATAATTGACGGATTGTGTAGCCTTTGTAGCGGTCTTCGTTGTTTTTGTACACGGTTGGCAATACATCTTTTAATAAAGAGTTTTGTTTAATGTGTTTTTCGAACAAGGCAATTTGAGCTACCAATGTTTGCATTTTGGTGAGAGTTTCTGCCGGAGTGAGCAAGAATAAGATAGAGTTCAAGTCACATTTTTCCGGAATAATACCGTTTTCACGTAAGTAGTTTGCAAGAATGGTTGCTGGAATACCAAAGTCTTCATATTCACCATTTTCTAAGCTGATACCTGGAGTGGTAAGCAAGAATTTACATGGGTCAACGAAGTATTGTTCATCAGCATAGCCTTCAAATTTATGCCATGTATCTGTTGGGTGGAATTTGAAGAATTCGAGATTAGTTGCGATCTCTTCTGTGTCATAATCTTGCCATTTTTTACCTTTAATTGTGGTTGGAATAAATGGACGAATTAATTCACAGTGATTTAATACTAATTTACGTGCTTCGATACCTACTTTCACACATTCATGCCATAAACGACGACCTGCTTCACTACCTTGAATTTTCGCATTCACATCTAATGCCGCAAATAATGGATAGAACGGACTGGTTGACGCATGTAACATAAAGGCATTATTGAAACGTTTGTGGTTTACATAACGATCTTGACCTTTAATGTGTTTATCTTTTTTGTGAATTTGTGAAGTTTGTGAGAAACCTGCTTGTTGTTTATGAACAGATTGAGTCACTAAAATACCTGGATCATTTTCATTTAATTCAAGCAATAATGGAGAACAGTCTTTCATCATTGGAATGAATTGTTCATAACCTACCCATGCAGAGTCGAATAAGATGTAGTCACAAAGATGACCAATTTTATCTACCACTTGACGAGCGTTATAAATTGTACCGTCATAAGTACCTAATTGAATAACCGCTAAACGGAATGGACGTTTTTGATTTAATTTTTCAGGTGCAACTTCTTTAATTAATGATTTCAAATAATCTTCTTCGAAGCAGTGACTGTCGATACCACCAATGAAACCAAATGGGTTACGTGCAGTTTCTAAGTAAATTGGGGTTGCACCCGCTTGAATTAATGCACCATGGTGGTTTGATTTATGGTTATTACGGTCAAATAACACTAAATCGCCCGGAGCAAGTACTGCGTTTAACGCAACTTTGTTTGAAGAAGATGTACCATTTAATACGAAGTAAGTTTTATCTGCATTGAATACTTGAGCCGCATATTTTTGTGCATCACAAGCTGCACCTTCGTGAATTAACAAGTCACCTAATTTCACGTCAGCATTACAAATATCTGAACGGAAAATATTTTCACCGTAGAAGTCATAAAGGAAACGACCTGCTGGGTGTTTACGATAGTATTGACCACCTTGGTGTCCCGGACAGTCAAAAGCAATATTACCCATTTCTACATATTCACTTAACATTTTGAAGAATGGAGGTAACATTTTTTCTTCATAAAGTCTTGCTGCAGTTTCGATTTGACGGCTATAAAGCTTAATGTCATAACCATTTAAATCTTGAATATGATAAATAGCATCATAGAATTTCGGATCAACTTGTTCTTCTTCAGTTTGAACAACAAATACTGGGATACCAAAATTTGTTGCTTGAATACGTTCAAGGTATTCACCTACATCTCCTGCTGTCAACACAATAGCGGCAACATCAGTAAAGTCTGTTTTGGTAATTTCAACTAATTCTCTATTTGTAGAGAAATATTGTTCAACTTTTGGACTATATGCAATTTTTAAGTTTGGCATAATAAACTCCTTTTATTTATTTTTTTGACGTAAAGTTACCCTGCGCTATTAATTTTAACAACGCACTAGATTTATTTAGAATAAAACAACCTGCTCTAGCTTTTTAATATAAAAAACTAAAGTAAGAAATTTTTATTTTAAATTAAATAAGATTAAGTTAATTTCAAAAAATATTTTTTGCCTGTTCTAGACAATACAAAAATATTCAGAAATTAATCTGTGGAGACTCTCTAAACAGAGAGAACAACTCTGCTTAGAGAGCCGTGTTGGATGGTTTGTTTTGAGAAGCAAATAGTGAGTATGAGAAGCAAGAGCGATGCGACGGCATCATAATATGGCGTGTACGACGGATGTGCGCCATCAAAGAACGACCTTTTATCGGATTAAACCGTAAAAGTCTCAATACTTTCGTATGGACGTATCTGTGTATATATGTACGAAGTAGCATAGAAAAAGTCCCTCTTTCTATATAAACTAACCTTTGTTGGGTACATTCTCTGCTTGTGTAAATATTATGTCAATAATATTTTTTGAAAAATGTGATCATAATCAAAAAATAACATAAAATTTCACATAAATAATAAAAAATCACAACAAACAACTTAAGAATTCATTCAAAATTTAGAATTAAAAAAACGATACACATTTTATCTAATTTTCAATACTAAGCTAAACTTGAAACCATTACCGCTTTAATTGTATGCATCCGGTTTTCAGCTTGCTCAAACGCAATATTCATGGGTGACTCAAATACCTCTTCAGTCACTTCAATGCCATTTGCTAATTCAGGGTATTTTTCTGCAATTTGACGACCCACTTTTGTTTCACTGTTATGAAATGCGGGTAAGCAGTGCATGAATTTCACTTTAGGATTACCTGTGCGTTTCATTAACTCAGGTGTTACTTGATAAGGTAGCAATAATTTAATACGTTCTCCCCAAGCTTCTAATGGCTCACCCATTGAAACCCAAACATCGGTATGCACAAAATCAACATCTCTTACGGCTGTGTCGATATCTTCAGTGACAGTAATCTGTGCACCACTTTCTTTAGCAAAACCTTCACACATTTCAACAAAACCAGCTTCTGGCAATAAGGCTTTAGGGCCGCAAATACGCACATCCATCCCAAGTTTAGACCCAATTAGTAAAAGAGAATTTCCCATGTTATTACGCGCATCACCAATATACACATAACTTATTTGATGAAGTGGCTTATCACAATGTTCAATCATCGTGAGAACATCCGCGAGCATTTGTGTAGGATGAAACTCATCCGTTAAACCATTAAACACTGGGACACCAGCATAATCTGCAAGCTCTTGCACAGTACTTTGTTTAAAGCCCCGATATTCAATCGCATCATACATCCTCCCAAGAACTCGAGCCGTATCCTTCATGCTTTCTTTATGTCCAATCTGAGATGAATTTGGATCAATGTAAGTCACTCTAGCACCTTGATCATAAGCAGCGACTTCAAAAGCACAACGAGTACGAGTTGAGGTTTTTTCAAAAATTAATGCGATATTTTTACCTTGCAGTTTAGGTTGCTCAGTTCCCGCATATTTCGCTCGTTTCAAATCACGCGATAAATCTAACAAATAATTAATTTCGTATTCTGAATGATGAACAAGACTCAATAGGTGTCTATTTTTAAGATTAAAAGCCATAGCGATCTCCTTATCGGATGCCATCAATAAATGGCTACCTTACTGTGAGTGAAGTGATTTTTAGCGGATTGGATACCCTATTTTTGTCCCAAACGTGAAGTTTTGCAACCAAATTCAATCCCTTATTTTGTGATGCATATCACACTTCATTTCAGAACTTTATATTGCACTTTCTTTATATATAAAAGAGCTTTAAAATCTTGCCGATTCTTATACAACAGGAGCTCATATGATCAACAGAAGAAATTTCATCCAACTTGGCGCAAGCAGCATTTTAGCGTTAAGTGCTAGCCGCTTTGCTTTTGCGAAAAGCGACACACAAGTCGATTTACGTATTGTGGCAACAACCGATATTCACAGTTTTTTAACTGACTTCGATTACTACAAAGATGCACCCACTGAGAAATTCGGTTTTACTCGTGCAGCAAGCTTGATTCGTCAAGCTCGTCAAGAGGTGAAAAATAGCGTTTTAGTTGATAACGGTGACTTAATCCAAGGTAACCCAATCGCTGACTATCAAGCGGCTAAAGGTTACAAAGAAGGCAAATCAAACCCAGCGGTAGATTGCTTAAATGCAATGCACTATGAAGTGGGCACATTAGGTAACCACGAATTTAACTATGGCTTAGATTATTTAGCCGATGCGATTAAACAAGCGAAATTCCCAATCATCAATGCCAACGTAGTAAAAGTCGGTACCGAAGAGCCCTATTTCACACCTTATGTGATTCAAACCAAAGAAGTGGTAGATAGCCAAGGTAAAAAGCACAAACTAAACATTGGTTATATCGGTTTTGTACCACCTCAAATTATGGTATGGGATAAAGCAAACTTACAAGGCAAAGTAGAAACTCGCGATATCGTGAAAACTGCACAAAAATATGTGCCAGAAATGAAACAAAAAGGCGCAGATATTATTGTGGCACTTGCTCACACAGGCCCATCAGATGAGCCATATCAAGAAGGTGCAGAAAACTCAGCATTCTACCTTGCTGATGTACCACACATTGACGCGATTGTTTTCGGTCACTCTCACCGTCTATTCCCAAACAAAGAGTTCGCCAAATCACCAAATGCAGATATTGCTAAAGGTACTGTAAAAGGCGTACCTGAAAGTATGGCTGGCTACTGGGCAAACAACATCAGTGTAATCGACTTAACCCTTGCTCAACACAACGGCAAATGGTTAGTGGCTGATGGTAAAGCGGTACTTCGCCCAATTTATGATGCTGAAAACAAAAAAGCGACCACAGAAAGTGATGCCGAATTGACCGCACTTTTAAAACCTGTGCATGAAGCCACCCGTGAATTTGTGGCACAGCCAATCGGTAAAGCGACCGATAACATGTATAGCTACTTAGCCCTAGTGCAAGATGACCCAACCATTCAAATTGTGAACCAAGCACAAAAAGCTTACGTTGAAAAAGTAGCACCAAGTGTTGCAGCAATGGCGGGCTTACCAATTTTAAGTGCAGGCGCACCATTTAAAGCAGGCGGACGTAAAAATGACCCAACGGGCTATACTGAAGTGAACAAAGGTGAATTAACCTTCCGTAATGCAGCAGATTTATACCTCTATCCAAACACCTTAGTTGTGGTGAAAGCAACCGGTGAAGAACTGAAAGAGTGGTTAGAATGTAGCGCAGGGATGTTCAAACAAATCGATCCTACCAGCGACAAACCACAATCTTTACTTGATTGGGACGGTTTCCGTACTTATAACTACGATGTGATTGACGGCGTAAATTATGAATTCGACCTGACCCAACCACCGCGTTATGACGGCGAATGTAAATTGATTAACCCGAACTCACACCGAGTGGTGAATTTAACTTACCAAGGTAAACCGGTTGATCCAAAAGCAGAATTCTTAATTGTAACCAACAACTATCGCGCTTACGGTAATAAATTCCCAGGCACTGGCGATGCGCACATTGTTTACGCTTCTCCTGATGAAAACCGCCAAATTCTTGCGGATTACATCAAAGCAGAAAGCGAAAAAAATGGCCATGTAAACCCAAGTGCAGATAAAAACTGGCGCTTTGCACCGATTAAAGGTAACGATAAATTAGACGTGCGTTTTGAAACCTCGCCAAGCGAGCAAGCTGCGAAATTTATTCAAGACAATGCACAATACCCAATGAAGAAAGTCGGCACCGATGAAGTTGGATTTGCGGTATATCAAATCGATTTATCGAAATAACAAAAAAGGGCGTGCTCAGCACGCCCTACTTATTTCAAAGTGCGGTCAATTTTGACCTTATTTTTCTTCTTTTGGAAGTCTGATTAAGGAAAAGATCAAGCCGCCCCAAATCACAAAAAGCGCCACAATCATCATTGTAATTGCAATACTTGTCATCTTTATTCTCCTTTTTCTTCAAGCTTGAAGTTGTCTTCATTTTTCCATTTTAAACGAGAAAGAATGAACGAAACCACCACTAGCGAAATTGCCATCCCCCAACCAAAGATATTTACAAACCAGCTTGGATAGCCTTCATAACCTTCTGTAAATACCTTCGCACCTTCACTCAATAACATAAAGGCAAGAATACCCGTGGTGATTACAATGCATAAACGCCATAGGAAACCGACTTTGAATGAAGAGCTTTGATTTAAGTGGTTGCCTAATAAGCCTAATTTTTCATTTGCTACAATCACAATTAATGAAACAAATGCAACTGCAACGATACCAAAGTAGTTCACGAATTTATCTAATACATCAAGCATTGGTAAGCCGGTTGTCGTACCAAATAAAATGACTGATACCACCATCATTGGTAAACCAACAACAAAGGTCGCTTTTGCTCGACGTAAACGGAGTTTATCTTGAATCGCTGAAATGATTACTTCAATAACAGAAATAAATGAGGTTAACGCCGCAAAGGTTAATGAACCGAAGAATAATACCCCTAATACTTCACCGAATGGTGCTTTGTTAATAATAGTTGGGAATGCAAAGAAGGCTAAACCAATACCACCTTTTGCCACTTCGCTCACTTCTACACCTTGCGCGGTTGCAATGAAACCTAATGCCGCAAATACACCGATACCAGCAAGCACTTCAAAACTTGAGTTTGCAAAACCAACAACTAAACCGCTACCAGTTAAATCTGAATCTTTTTTCAAGTACGATGCATACGTAATCATAATCCCGAAACAGATGGAAAGAGAGAAGAAGATTTGACCGTAAGCCGCAATCCACACGCTCGGATTAGAGAGTTTTGACCAGTCTGGTGTAAATAGTGCGTTTAAGCCTTTTTCTGCACCTGGTAAGAATAAAGAATAAACGACCAACGCCACAAACATCACCACTAAAACAGGCATTAAGATATCTGAAGATTTAGAAATCCCTTTTTGAATACCTAAAGAAAGCACGCCTAACGCCACTAACCATACAGCAATTAATGGGCCAGTTACCATGCCGACAAATTCGAAGCTCACGCCGTTACTGATATCACCCATTTTTAAGAATTCGTGTAGGAAGAAATCAATAGGTTGGTCGCCCCAAGCAGAATTAAGTGAGAAATAGGTATAGCTTGCCGCCCAACCTAATACTACCGCGTAGTAAAGACCAATGATAACATTCACCATTACTTGCCACCAACCAAACACTTCAAAGTGTGGGTTAAAGCGACGATAAGAAAGCGGTGCACCACCACGATGGCGATGACCAATTGCATAATCTAAGAAAAGCAATGGAATACCGGCGGTTAAAAGTGCAATAAGGTAAGGGATAATAAATGCACCGCCCCCGTTTTCATAAGTGGTATAAGGGAAACGCCAGATGTTTCCTAAGCCAACAGCGGATCCAATCGCCGCCATAATAAATGCATTCCGACCAGAAAAGGTCTCACGCTTTGCGTTTGACTGCGTCATATTAAGTTCCTTTTGAATGAAGAAAGATTTCAATATAATGAATTCTAAAACCGAGTCAAGAATTTGATTTAAAGTGCGGTTAAAAATAATGAATTTTTTTTAAAAATCACTGTCTAAAGGCCGAATTTAATCTCTATTAACAACCAAAAGGAAACATTTATGGATCTCAACAGCATTTTAAATCAAGTTTTAGATGTTGCTAAAAACTCTGCAAGCAAACTTGAAACCGGCAACCAAACAATCGACTCTCTCACCAAAGTAGGCGGTGGTGCAGCATTAGGCGGTATTTTATCCATGATTTTAGGCCGTAGCGGCGGTGCAAGCTTAGCAAAATTAGGCTCACTTGCCGTTTTAGGTAACCTTGCTTACCAAGCGTACCAAAACTATCAAAAATCCCAACAAAATACCCAACCAAACATTTCAGAAAATGCGTTTGATGTATTAAATTCATCAAGCCATGTTGATGTGGGTGAATTGATTTTACGTACTATGATTGCTGCAGCGGCTGCAGACGGTGAAATCACTGAAGATGAAAAACAAACTATCGCAAATGAAGCAGGTAACAACCCTGAATTAGCGCAATGGCTTGAACAAGAAATCCAAAATCCAATTTCTATCAATGAAATTGCACGTCTTGTTGGTAACGATACTGCACTTGCAAGCAATGTATACTTAGCTGCACGTTTAGTAAGCAAAGACTTATCTCGCAAAGAAATCATTTTCTTAGCTAATTTAGCTCAAGCGTTAGGTTTAGATGATGCGCTTGTTGAACAATTAGAAAAACAAGCAGGCTTCTAATTTTGTGTAGAAAACATCGCGTTTTCTGACCGCACTTCTTATCAAAAAACACGATAATCTCTGTTATCGTGTTTTTTTCATTTGTTTTTTCGCGAAAACCTAACCAAAGGCGAAAAATTCCGCTACAATGCAAAACTTCAATATTCATAAAATTATTTAATAATCATAAAAACGGGAAGCAACATGACAGGCGCACAACTCATTATCGAATGTTTAAAAGCGCACGGTGTAACCGATCTTTTCGGCTACCCAGGCGGGGCAATCATGCCAACCTATGATGCCATCTATGACTCAGGTCTTGACCATCTTCTTTGCCGTAACGAACAAGGTGCTGCAATAGCTGCGATTGGTTATGCACGCTCTACAGGAAAAGTCGGCGTATGTGTCGCAACTTCAGGCCCGGGTGCCACCAATTTAATTACCGGTTTAGGTGATGCCTTTGCTGATTCAGTACCAATCGTGGCATTTACTGGCCAAGTGGCTGCACCTCTTATCGGTACCGATGCTTTCCAAGAAGCCGATGTTTTAGGTTTATCTCTTGCTTGCACCAAGCACAGCTACATTGTGCAATCCATCGAAGAACTCCCCGAAATTATTGCCTCTGCTTTCCAAATTGCACAAAGTGGCAGACCTGGTCCAGTTCTCATCGATGTACCTCGTAACATCCAAGTGAGTGATGTACCTGAACATGTAAAACCTATTGTCAAACCAACCGTAAAACCAACCGCACTTTCAGAATTAAAATTAACTGAAGCAAAAGCATTATTGACACAAGCGAAAAAACCCGTGCTTTATGTAGGTGGTGGTGTAGGTATGGCGAAAGCCACACAAGCGGTCAAAAAATTCCTACAAATTACCCAAATGCCATCTGTTTCAACATTGAAAGGTTTAGGCTCAATTGACCCAACCGATCCCGTTTATATGGGCATGATTGGTATGCATGGCACAAGAGCCGCAAATATTGCCGTACAAGAATGTGATTTATTGTTAGTGTGCGGTGCACGTTTTGATGACCGTGTGACCGGTAAATTGGACAGTTTTGCACCACATGCGAAAGTGATTCATTGTGATATTGATGCGTCGGAAATCAACAAACTCCGTGTGGCAAATGTCGCCCTTCAAGGTGATTTAATTCAGGCCTTAGACGCTTTAAGTATCCCGCTTGAGATTAATGATTGGCGAGCACACATTCAAGCATTGAAAGCCAAACTCGATTTCACTTATATTGACAATGCAGGCAACCGACCTATTGACCCTTGGTCGTTGCTCAACACGCTTTCTCAGCGTAAACCACAAAATGCGGTGATTTGTACCGATGTGGGCCAACATCAAATGTGGTCTGCGCAACATATGCGCCATTTCGCACCAGAAAACTATATTACCTCCGCGGGCTTCGGCACCATGGGATTTGGTTTACCTGCAGCAGTGGGTGCGAAAAAAGCACGCCCTCATGATGAAGTGATTTTAGTGACAGGTGATGGTTCATTAATGATGAACATTCAAGAATTAGGTTCAATCAAACGCGGCAAATTACCCGTAAAAATTTTGCTGTTAGATAACCAACGTCTTGGTATGGTGCGTCAATGGCAAGACCTTTTCTGGAACAAACGCCGTTCAGAAACCATTTTAGAAGATAACCCTGATTTCGTGATGCTGGCGAAAGCCTTTGATATTCCAGCTGAACGCATTGAGTGTGCTGATGAGGTGGATGAAGCACTTAATCGCTTATTAAATAGCGAAACCGCTTATTTACTACAAGTATGCATTCCTCCGGAGGAATGCGTATGGCCATTAGTCCCACCAGGTGCGTGTAATGCTGATATGTTGGAGGAAATTTAAGATGAATCAATATACTTTTGAATTGACTGCTCAACATCGTCCAGAGGTTTTAGAACGCATATTACGCGTTATTCGTTTACGTGGCTTTACTGTGACTAATATGGAGATGGCATTGGTAGAAACTAAAGTTCAGATAAAAATCACTGTAAAATCTGACCGCACTTTTGATTTGTTGGTGAATCAGTTGGCGAAATTGCCAGATGTTTTAAATATTATTTAAAAAGAATTTGAAGGACAATACGATACAAAACAAATGGTTTACAAGTGTGTAGATATAGCTAATGGATCAATTTAATTTAAATATGGTTAAAAAATTTTAATCGATAGGCTCTTTATCTAAATAATTGCATTTATAAACTTAATTTTATCGAATAATTTCTTCGTATTATCTTCTGCCAAATCTCCCCTACCCCTCTTTGCTAAAGAGGGGATTGAAATGAGATAAAATTTGATATTAGCGTTAATAATTTAGTACCGCTAAAATGAAAGTGACAAAATTGTTGCCGATTAACTAAAGATTTCCCCCTCTTTAGCAAAGAGGGGTAGGGGAGATTTGGCAGTATCAATTAACGAAGAAATTAAATAACATAACAAACTTTAACAAAAATTTACTTGGAGAGATTATTTATGCCAAAACTACGTTCAGCGACCAGTACACAAGGTCGTAATATGGCGGGTGCACGTGCCTTATGGCGTGCAACAGGGATGAAAGAAAATGACTTTGGTAAACCGATTATTGCGGTGGTGAACTCATTCACCCAATTTGTACCAGGGCATGTTCATTTAAAAGACATGGGTCAACTAGTCGCAGCTGAAATTGAAAAAGCTGGCGGCGTGGCAAAAGAATTCAATACTATCGCAGTAGATGATGGTATCGCGATGGGCCACGGCGGGATGCTTTATTCCTTACCAAGCCGTGATTTAATCGCAGACAGCGTGGAATATATGGTTAATGCTCATTGTGCAGATGCAATGGTATGTATTTCCAACTGTGACAAAATCACCCCGGGAATGTTGATGGCAGCAATGCGTTTAAATATTCCAACCATATTCGTTTCAGGCGGTCCGATGGAAGCGGGTAAAACCAAACTTTCCGACCAGCTCATCAAATTAGACTTAATTGATGCCATGATCCAAAGCGCTGATGTGAATGTCAGCGACAAAGATGTTGATGCCATTGAGCGCAGCGCTTGCCCAACCTGTGGTTCTTGCTCAGGGATGTTTACTGCTAACTCAATGAACTGCTTAACCGAAGCGTTGGGTTTATCTTTACCAGGCAATGGCTCAATGTTGGCGACCCATGCTGACCGTAAAGAATTATTCTTACAAGCAGGTCGTCAAATTGTTGAACTTTGCAAACGCTATTATGAACAAGACGATGAAAGCGTATTGCCACGTTCAATCGGCACCTTTGAAGCCTTTGAAAATGCAATGAGTTTAGATATTGCGATGGGTGGTTCAAGTAATACCGTTTTACACTTATTAGCAGCTGCTCAAGAAGCGGGTGTCGATTTCAAAATGGCGGATATTGACCGCTTATCACGCGTTGTGCCTTGCTTAAGCAAAATCGCACCAAACACCAATAAATACCACATGGAAGATGTGCACCGTGCAGGTGGCATTATGGGCTTATTAGGTGAACTAGATCGCGCAGGTCTAATCCACCGTAATACCAAAACCGTGTTAGGTATGACTTTAGAAGAGCAATTAAATCAATACGATATCATTCGTAACAAAGACGAAGAATTACATAAATTCTTCCGTGCGGGTCCGGCAGGTATTCGTACCACGCAAGCCTTCTCACAAGATTGCCGTTGGGATAGCGTAGATGATGACCGTGTAAGCGGTTGTATCCGTAACAAAGAAAATGCGATTTCTCAAGAAGGTGGTCTAGCAGTATTGTTCGGTAACATTGCTAAAGACGGCTGTATCGTAAAAACTGCGGGCGTGGATGAATCTATCTGGAAATTTACCGGCCGAGCAATCGTATTTGAAAGCCAAGAAGATGCGGTAGCCGGTATTTTAGGTGGCAAAGTGAAAGAAGGCCATGTGGTGGTAATTCGCTACGAAGGTCCAAAAGGCGGCCCGGGTATGCAAGAAATGTTATATCCAACCAGCTATTTAAAATCGATGGGCCTAGGTAAAAAATGTGCTTTATTAACAGATGGTCGCTTCTCTGGTGGTACATCTGGTTTATCTATTGGCCATGCTTCTCCTGAAGCAGCTTCTGGCGGTGCGATCGGCTTAGTACATGATGACGATATTATCGAAATCGATATTCCAAATCGCGCGATTAATCTCAAAATCAGCGATGAAGAATTAGCAAAACGCCGTACCGAACAAGATGCCAAAGGCTGGCAACCAGCTAACCGTGAACGTGAAGTGTCTTTTGCATTAAAAGTATTCGGTCACTTCGCAACTTCTGCGGATAAAGGTGCTGTGCGTGATAAAAGTCTATTAAAATAATCTCTAATCATTCCTCCTCTCTTTTATGAGAGGAGGATAAAAATAAAGAAAAAATTAACCGCACTTCATCATAAATAACAAATATCATGAAAAACCTACTCACCAATCCTCAACCCTCTCAATCGGATTACATTAATGCGATTGTTAAACTTGGCTCCAGAGTATATGAAGCCGCTACCGTAACCCCGCTACAAAAAATGGGCAAATTATCTGATCGCCTACATAATAATATTTGGATTAAGCGTGAAGACCGACAGCCAGTAAATAGCTTTAAGCTGCGTGGTGCCTATGCAATGATATCCAGCCTTTCTGATGAACAAAAACAGGCTGGTGTTATTGCCGCTTCCGCAGGTAACCATGCACAGGGGGTTGCTTTATCCGCTAAACAACTCGGCTTAAAAGCATTAATTGTTATGCCACAAAATACACCGAGCATTAAAGTGGATGCTGTTCGTGGTTTTGGTGGCGAAGTGCTGTTACACGGAGCCAATTTTGATGAAGCAAAAGCTAAAGCCATTGAGCTTTCAAAATCGAAACATATGACATTTATCCCGCCATTTGATCATCCATTGGTCATTGCTGGTCAAGGCACATTGGCAATGGAAATGCTACAACAAGTTGCCGATTTAGATTATGTCTTTGTGCAAGTCGGAGGCGGTGGTCTCGCCGCTGGCGTAGCCATTTTGCTCAAGCAATTTATGCCGGAAATCAAAGTCATTGGTGTCGAGTCCAAAGATTCAGCTTGTTTGAATGCCGCCTTAGAAAAAGGTGAACCTACCGATTTATCACATGTTGGGCTATTTGCCGATGGCGTAGCAGTAAAACGTATTGGTGATGAAACATTCCGTTTATGTCAAAAATATTTAGACGGTATGGTGCTAGTAGATAGCGATGAAGTTTGTGCGGCAATGAAAGATTTATTCGAAAACGTGCGTGCTGTCGCAGAACCATCTGGCGCCTTAGGATTGGCCGGTTTGAAGAAATACGTAAAACAAAACAATCTGGAAGGCAAAAATATGGCTGCAATTTTATCCGGCGCCAACCTCAACTTCCATACATTACGTTACGTATCGGAACGTTGTGAAATTGGTGAAAACCGTGAAGCTTTACTGGCGGTAACCATGCCTGAACAACCAGGCAGCTTCTTAAAATTTGCCCATGTCATCGGTAATCGTGCAGTAACAGAATTCAGTTATCGTTATGCAGATAATCAAAAAGCCTGTATTTTCGTTGGTGTGCGCACGGCTAATGAAGCTGAAAAATCGGAAATTATTGCTGATTTAACGAAAAATGGTTTTGATGTTGAAGATATGTCTGATGATGATATTGCGAAAACTCACGTGCGTTATTTAATGGGTGGACGAGTTTCTAATCATCATGAAAGACTTTATAGCTTTGAATTTCCAGAACAAAAAGGCGCTTTACTTAAATTCTTAGAAATTTTGGGTAAACGTTGGAATATTTCATTATTCCATTATCGTGCACATGGAGCTGATTACGGTAATATTCTTGCGGCTTTCCAATTAGGCGAAAAAGATAACGTAGCATTTGAACAAGCTTTAGCAGAACTTGGCTATGTTTATGAAGATGTGAGTGAAAGTAAAGCGTATCGATATTTCTTACGATAGAAAAACAAAAAGAGCGGTCAAAATAACCGCTCTTTTTTATTATCATTAACTTATCGTTTTGATTTAACGAGTTTTTCTGTAAGTTCGTAAGCACGAAGTTTCGCTAATTCTTTAGAAAGTTTAGCTACAAGTAAATCATGATCCACATCAACAGCGTGATTCACAATATTTTCTTCTGCTTTACGTTTTGCTTCACGAATACGATCTGCATCTAATTCGCTACCGCGAATTGCAACATCGGCAAGCACTGTTACTACTTTAGGCTGAACTTCTAAGAAGCCGCCTGAAACATAGATAACTTCTTCATTGCCATCTTCAAGGGTGAATTTAACAATCCCTGGCTTAATCGCCGTCATCAAAGGGGTGTGGTTTGGTAAAATACCAAGTTCACCTTCCACACCTGTTGCTTGGATTTGTTTCACAGCACCTTCAAAGATTTTTCGCTCTGCGCTGACTATTATTAGGTTAAATGTCGCCATTTTTGTTCTCCTTCAAATGACTTGAAGTGATTACATATTTTTGGCTTTTTCTAGCGCTTCGTCGATTGTACCGACCATGTAGAACGCTTGTTCTGGAATATGGTCGTATTCGCCGTTTAAAATACCTTTAAAGCCGCGGATAGTTTCTTTTAAAGAAACGTATTTACCTGGAGTACCGTTAAATACCTCAGCAACGAAGAACGGTTGTGATAAGAAACGTTCAATTTTACGAGCACGTGCTACCACAAGTTTGTCATCTTCAGATAACTCGTCCATACCAAGAATTGCGATAATATCTTTTAATTCTTTATAACGTTGTAAGATACCTTGTACGCCACGCGCTACATCATAGTGCTCTTGACCAACAACGAGTGGATCTAATTGACGTGAAGTTGAATCTAATGGGTCAACCGCAGGGTAAATACCTAAAGATGCAATTTGACGACTTAATACAACTGTTGAGTCTAAGTGCGCGAAGGTTGTTGCCGGAGATGGGTCAGTTAAGTCATCCGCAGGTACGTATACCGCTTGAACAGAGGTGATAGAACCTGTTTTGGTTGAAGTGATACGTTCTTGTAACACACCCATTTCTTCTGCTAATGTTGGTTGGTAACCTACCGCAGATGGCATACGACCTAATAACGCAGATACTTCAGTACCAGCAAGGGTATAACGATAGATATTATCCACGAAGAATAATACATCACGACCTTCGTCACGGAATTTCTCTGCCATAGTTAAACCGGTTAACGCAACACGTAAACGGTTACCTGGTGGCTCATTCATTTGTCCGTAAACTAATGATACTTTGTCTAATACGTTAGAATCTTTCATTTCATGATAGAAGTCGTTACCTTCACGAGTACGCTCACCTACACCCGCAAATACGGAGTAACCTGAGTGCTCAATCGCGATATTACGGATTAATTCCATCATGTTAACGGTTTTACCTACACCCGCACCACCGAATAGACCTACTTTACCACCTTTTGCGAATGGACAAATTAAGTCGATAACTTTGATACCAGTTTCTAATAATTCCGTACTGTTAGATTGTTCTTCATAGCTTGGTGCCGGACGGTGAATAGACCAATTTTCTTCCGCGCCAATTTCACCTTGCTCATCGATTGGTTCACCTAATACGTTCATAATACGGCCTAACGTTTTAGTCCCTACTGGAACTTGAATCGGGTTACCCGTATTTTCTACTTTTAAGCCACGTTTTAAGCCGTCAGATGTACCTAATGCGATACAGCGAACTACACCGCCACCTAATTGTTGTTGAACTTCAAGGGTTAAACCTGATTCAACTTTTAATGCATCGTAAACTTTTGGTACTGCATCTTGTGGGAATTCAACGTCAATCACCGCACCGATGATTTGTACAATTTTTCCTGCTGACATTACCGTTCCTCTTTCATTAAATCGCTGCCGCGCCGGCGACGATTTCGTTTAATTCATTTGTAATACTTGCTTGACGGGCTTTATTGTAAACTAATCGCAAGTCATTGATTAAATTACCTGCATTATCAGTTGCCGCTTTCATTGCTACCATTCTAGCAGCTTGCTCGGAAGCAAGGTTATCTACCACAGATTGATACACTTGTGATTCCAAATAACGAGTAAGCAAACTGTCTAATAAGACTTTTGGCTCTGGCTCGTAAAGGTAATCCCAGGTGCTTTGTCTTTGCTCTAAATTATCGGTTTCTAATGCCGGTAATGGTATTAATTGTTGATAAACAGGTTTTTGTGCCATTGTATTAACGAATTTATTGTAGGCAATATAAACTGCATCTACTTCTTCGTCTTTATAGCTACCAAACATACCGTTTGCAACACCAATTAAGTCTTCCATTGTCGGATTATCACCCAAACCGGAAAGTTGTGCACGAACAGGTAATCCTAATGAACGGAAGAAGCTAATGCCTTTTGAGCCAATTAAACCCAATTCAACATTAACACCTTTATCTTTCCATTGTTTGATTTCTGTCATGACGGTTTTAAACAAGTTAATGTTCAAACCACCACACATTCCGCGGTCAGTCGAGACCACTAAGATCCCGACTTTTTTCACTTCGCGTTGAATTAAAAATGGGTGTTTATAACCAACACTTGCTTTAGAGACGTGGCTGATAACATTTCGTATTGTTTCAGAATACGGACGAGAAGCCGACATACGATCCTGCGTTTTACGCATTTTCGAGGTCGCCACCATTTCCATTGCCTTTGTAATTTTTTGTGTACTTTGTACACTGGCAATTTTGGTTTTTATCTCTTTTGCACCTGCCATCTTATTTCTCCGTTACTTTTACCACGCGCTGTTGGCTTTAAAGTTATCCAAAATCGATTTCAATGATGCTTTAACTTCATCATTGTAATTGCCGGTTTTGGTCAATTCAGCCATAAACTCGCTGTGGTTACGGCGAGCGTAATCTAAAAGTGCGGCTTCAAAACTTGCAATTTTTTGCAATTCCACATCTTCTAAATAGCCAAACTCAACCGCGAAAAGCAACACAGATTGCTCTGCTACGCTAAGCGGTACATATTGTTTTTGTTTCAATAATTCAGTGACTTTTTCACCGTGAGAAAGTTGTTTGCGGGTAGCATCGTCAAGGTCAGATGCGAACTGAGCAAATGCCGCTAATTCACGATATTGAGCTAATGCGGTACGAATACCACCAGCTAATTTTTTCACTACTTTAGTTTGTGCAGAACCACCCACACGAGAGACCGAAATACCAGGGTTTACCGCTGGACGAATACCAGAGTTAAACAAGTTAGATTCTAAGAAAATCTGACCATCGGTAATCGAAATTACGTTGGTTGGAACGAATGCTGAAACGTCACCTGCTTGAGTTTCAATAATTGGAAGAGCGGTTAAAGAACCAGTTTTTCCTTTTACTGCACCTTGAGTGAATTTTTCTACGTATTCTTCGTTTACACGTGCTGCACGTTCAAGTAAACGTGAGTGTAGATAGAATACGTCACCTGGATAGGCTTCACGACCTGGTGGACGACGTAATAATAATGAAATTTGACGATAAGCAACGGCTTGTTTTGATAAGTCATCGTAAACGATTAACGCATCTTCACCGCGATCACGGAAATATTCACCCATTGCACAACCAGCATAAGGCGCTAAATATTGTAAAGCAGCTGATTCAGATGCAGATGCCGCAACAACGATAGTATTTTCAAGCGCACCGTGCTCTTCTAATTTACGTACTACGTTTGCAATAGTCGACGCTTTTTGGCCGATCGCTACATAGATACATTTAATACCTGAATCACGTTGGTTAATGATTGCGTCGATTGCTAATGCTGTTTTACCCGTTTGACGGTCACCGATGATTAACTCACGTTGACCACGACCGATTGGCACCATTGAGTCAACCGCTTTATAACCAGTTTGTACAGGCTGATCAACAGATTTACGATCGATAACACCTGGTGCAATGACTTCAACAGGAGAGAAACCATCGTTTTCAATTTCACCTTTACCATCAATTGGTTGACCAAGTGTATTTACCACACGACCTAATAAACCACGACCAACTGGTACTTCAAGAATACGGCCAGTACATTGTACTTCCATACCTTCCGCTAAATCTGCGTAAGGACCCATTACTACCGCACCAACAGAATCACGTTCAAGGTTAAGTGCCATTGCGTAACGGTTGCCTGGTAAGGCGATCATTTCGCCTTGCATCACATCGCTTAAGCCATGAATACGAATAATCCCGTCGCTTACAGAAACAATTGTCCCTGTATTACGGGCTTCGCTCACCACGTCAAATTGAGCGATGCGTTTTTTAATCAATTCACTAATTTCAGTTGAATTTAGTTGCATCTTGTATTCCTCTTATAATTGCAACTCATTTGCGAGACGAGCAAGTTGTCCACGACTACTTCCGTCAATTACAAAATCTTCTGTACGAATCACTACACCGGCAATCAGTGAGCTATCTACATTGCAATTTAATTTCACTTTGCGAGCTAATCTTTTTTCCATTGCAGCTGCAATTTTTTCGATTTGTGTTGCATTCAATGGTTGTGCTGAAGTTACTTCAACTTCTGCAATAGCTTGATGTTCTTCCACATAATGTTTAAATTCTTCAAACACGGTAGGAATCGCACTCAAACGCTTATTTTCAGCCATTAACCGAATAAGATTTTGCCCATATTGATCCAATTGTTCGCCACAAATAGAAATTACTGTATCAGATAATTTCTGTGCAGAAAGAGAACTACTTAAGTAAGCTTTTACCGTTTCATCTTCAGCTACGGCTGCAGCAAAACCTAACATTTCAGTCCATTTTTCAACCGCACTTTGTTCAATGGCAAAGTCGAATGCAGCTTTTGCATAAGGGCGAGCTATTGTAGTTAATTCTGACATAAGCTAAGCCTCTTATAACTCTGCAACTAATTTATCAATAATGTCATTGTTTGCCGCTTCATCAATAGAACGACCCACAATTTTCTCAGCACCAGCCACTGCTAATGAAGCCACTTTAACACGTAATTCTTCTTGAACACGTTTACGTTCTGCTTCTACTTCAGCATAACCTTGAGCAATAATTTTTGCTTTCAGTTCTTCGGCTTCTGCCTTCACTTCGTCTAACACTTCATTGCGACGTTTATTCGCAGCATCTAAAATCTCTTGAGCTTGTACTTTTGCAGATAAAAGTTCTTGTTCCACAAGATTTTTAGTATCTGCTTGCTCTTTTTTCGCTGCTTCAGCTGACGCTAACGCGTTCGCAATTTGGCTCTGACGTTCCTCAATTGCTTTAATAATTGGTGGCCATACATATTTAACACAAAACCATACAAAGATGATAAATGCTATAGTTTGGCCAATTAATGTTGCATTAATATTCACAACATACCCCCTTCTTTAATAGGCTGTTTGTTGTTTATTAACCTAATAATGAGGCAAATGGGTTTGCAAATGCAAAGTACAAGCCGATACCAACTGCAATCATAGCAATCGCATCCAATAGACCTGCAACGATAAACATTTTTGTAAGTAGTGAGTTAGCTAATTCAGGTTGGCGAGCTGCAGATTCTAGGTATTTACCACCTAAAAGACCGAAGCCAATTGCAGTACCTAAAGCAGCAAAAGCAAGCATAATCGCAGATGCAATAATTGTTGCACTAATTACAGTTTCCATAAGATTTCTCCAAGTTGAGTTAAGGCTTTCGCCCGGTTTGTTAATAAAAAAGTTAATTAATGTTCGGCTTTGTTATAAGCGATACTGAGATAAACAACAGTTAACATCATGAAAACAAAGGCTTGCAACGTTATAACCAAAATATGGAATATAGCCCAAACTAAATGCAATGGCACTCCCATAGCAGCAACGAAAGCATTAGCTGAATACATCACTGCGATAAGAATGAAAATCAACTCACCAGCATACATATTACCGAACAAACGTAAAGCAAGAGAGACTGGTTTTGAAATTAAAGTAACAGACTCTAATAGTAAGTTTACGGGAATAAAAGCCCAATGATTAAAAGGATGTAACGTATATTCTTTAACCAATCCTGTAATACCTTTAGATTTCACGGTATAAAACAGAATTAGAATAAATACAGAAATAGACATTGCGAAGGTCATGTTCATATCTGTAGTAGGCACGGCACGTACAGGAATATGATGATCTCCGCTAATTAAAGCAAAAAGTTGAGGGATGTAATCAACAGGTACAAGGTCAATTGCATTCATGATAAACACCCAAACGAAGATAGTTAATGCTAATGGCGCAATAACCCCTCGTTTTCCATGATAGTTTTCACGAACGACACCATCTATCCATTCTACAGCCATTTCAACTGCACACTGCAATTTTCCTGGAACACCGGTTGTCGTTTTTTTAGCTACTTTATAAAAAATACCAATAAAAACTAAACCGCAAACGATAGAAAAGAAAAATGTATCTAAATTAAAGGTCCAAAATCCTTCCCCTGTGGTTAGGTAAGTCAAATGGTGCTGGATATACTCAATCGAGGTTTGTCCTGACATAATAAATACCCTGTATAAAAAATAATAAAATGGATGCTGTTTTATCTAAACAAAAAAGGAAGCAAATTATTCAATAATAATGCCACCATAAAACCGCTAAAAAACAGTAAAAAATTAGTAATTTCAAACCATTTAAAAAAGGTTATAACCAACAAAATAGTGAATAGAAACTTAACTACTTCAGCAAGATAAAATGCCTTTAATTTTGTTGAAAAATCTTGTTTGCGAAAAAAAACAATATAAGCAAAAGCACAAAATGGTACAAAAGCACTGATAAATCCTAAACTGAAATCTACCGCACTTTCACCTTGCCAAATTGCAAGGAATACCCCAAAAACAACAAGACAAACCGACTCAATGATTATCGCCTTTTGATATCGATTTTTAGCCTGTGTTAAAACCTTAGACATTATCTTATTTTTTTAAAATACAAAAACCATCTAATTATACCCGTGCTACAAAGAGTTTCAACTTTTAAACCACTAAAAAATGTTAAACAAATCACACTTTTAAAAAATAATTAACAAAATAGCCGTAAAAAAAGTGTGTTTTATCGTAAAACGATTAAATGTCGTTCACCTACAAGCTCAGGAACATGTAAAGTTATTACGTCTTTTACTTCGAATTTTTTGTCTAATTCTTGAACTTCATCTTCGTGATAAATGCCTTTCAAGGCATAAAAATATCCATCTTTCTTTGGCAAATGATGACACCAATCTGTCATATCTTTTAACGAAGCAAATGCACGACTTAATACACCGTCGAATTTTTGTTCAGGTTGGTATTCCTCAACGCGGCTAAGAACAGGTTCTACATTTGTTAGTCCTAACTCACGTACTGCATTTCGAATAAAGCTAATACGCTTACCTAAACTATCTAACAAGACAAATTGCTTGGTAGGATTAATAATGGCTAAAGGCAGGCCTGGCAAGCCTGGACCGGTTCCTACATCAATAAAACGATCCCCTTGTAAATAAGGACTAACAACAATACTATCCAAGATATGTTTCACTAACATTTCCTGTGGATCACGCACAGAGGTTAAGTTATAGGCTTTATTCCATTTATTGAGTAATTGTACTAACTGGATCAGTTGATCTTTTTGTAGATCGGTTAATTGAATTTCAGCTTGAGCCAGTAAATTTTCGAGTTTTGCTTTCATTTTTCTATCTATCTTGTCTGTTTGTCGTCATTCTACTTGAAAGTGCGGTTAAAATCCTTAGTGTTTTTATTTCAGCAAAAATTTAGCCTACTAATTACATTTTTTTAATTTGTAATATAAAAAAGTGCGATGAAAATTCACCGCACTTTTGCTTTCAATACCTGAGAAGTTTACTCCCCACGTTTTAGCATGCCTTGTTTTTTCAAATTCACCAGAATAATTGAAATTGCTGCAGGAGTAACGCCTGAAATTCGGCTTGCTTGACCAATGGAAATCGGACGATGCTGTTCCAATTTCGCACGTACTTCATTAGATAAACCAGACACTTTGCTGTAATCAAAGTTAGCCGGAATAGCCGTATTTTCGTGACGTTTTTGTTTTTCAATTTCTTCTTGTTGATGCTCAATATAGCCTTGATACTTAATAGCAATTTCCACTTGTTCTACGGCTTCTCTATCTTCCATTGCCGGTTGATATGGCGTTAAAGAAGTCAAAATATCGTAGGTCATTTCTGGACGGCGTAATAAATCTTCACCGTTGGCTTCACGCACAAGTGGACTACCAAGTACTTTATTGGCTTCTTCTAAATATTCAGAACGCGGATGCAACCAAATGCTGCGTAAGCGTTGGCGTTCTTGTTCAATATTTTCCATTTTTTGATTAAAGCGCGCCCAACGAGCCTCATCAATCAAACCTAATTCATGGGCTATTGGCGTTAAACGAATATCCGCATTATCTTCACGTAATAACAAACGGTATTCAGCACGAGAAGTAAATACGCGATATGGTTCTTTGGTACCAAGTGTACAAAGATCATCCACCAATACGCCTGTATAAGATTGATCGCGACGTGGATACCATGCTTCTTTCTCTTGTACGTAAAGTCCTGCGTTAATCCCTGCCAATAAACCTTGTGCCGCCGCTTCTTCATAACCCGTTGTACCGTTAATTTGACCGGCAAAGAATAAACCCGAAATCGATTTAGTTTCTAACGTTGGTTTTAAATCACGCGGATCAAAATAATCATATTCAATGGCATAACCCGGTTTAATGATGCGCGCTTTTTCCAAACCTTTCATGGAATTCACAATGCCCATTTGCACGTCAAACGGCAAACTAGTAGAGATCCCGTTTGGATACACTTCGTTACTGGTTAAGCCTTCCGGTTCCAAATAAATTTGATGTGAATTACGATCTGCAAAACGCATCACTTTATCTTCAATAGATGGGCAATAACGCGGACCGATCCCTTCAATCACACCGGTATACATTGGACTGCGATCCAAATTATTACGGATCACTTCATGAGTTTGTTCATTAGTGTGCGTGATATAACAAGGAATTTGTTGAGGGTGATCAGATACCGATCCCATAAAAGAAAATACAGGTAATATGGCATCACCATGTTGTTTAGCCAATATATCAAAATTGATCGTGCGTGCATCAATACGTGGTGGCGTACCGGTTTTTAAACGATCTACACGTAAATTCAGATCACGTAAACGATGAGAAAGTGTAACAGATGCCGGATCACCAGCTCGACCACCTTCATAATGTTCTAAACCAATATGGATCTTACCCGCTAAGAAAGTACCGGCAGTTAAAATGACCGATTTAGCACGGAATTTAAGTCCCATTTTGGTTTCCACACCACAAACTCGATCTTGCTCAATTAAAATATCGGTTACTTCTTGTTGGAAAATATCTAAATTCTGTTGATTTTCTAGTGCGATGCGTACGGCTTGGCGATATAACACGCGGTCAGCTTGAGCACGAGTTGCACGTACAGCAGGCCCTTTACTGCTGTTTAAAGTACGAAATTGAATCCCCGCCTTATCTGCAGCGTGCGCCATTAAGCCACCCATGGCATCCACTTCTTTCACTAAATGGCCTTTACCAATACCACCAATAGCAGGGTTACATGACATTTGTCCAAGGGTATCAACATTATGTGTCAATAACAGGGTTTTTAATCCCATGCGTGCCGGAGCCAATGCGGCTTCTGTACCGGCATGACCGCCACCAACAACGATCACATCATAATTTTCGGTGTAAAACATATCTCTCTCTTCGTCTTCAATTTGATCTTCGATCTAAAAATAGGCGCTATTCTACTGAAAATTACGTGTGCTTGAAAGCAAGAATTCAATCTGTGATGAGATAAGATCGAGAGGTAATAAAGATAAGATCTATTTATATATAAAGATCTTATTATTGTTACTATTAGGATCCATTTATCTTGTGAATAAGATCCTTTTCCTTTTTTAAATGAAGAAGTTAGATCGTTTTAGATAGTGTTGAAATGTCGTCAGTTTGAAGGTTTTTTCTTGTGTATAACCTTCAATTTTATCCACAGTTAAAACAATCATCATATTTACTCAGTGGAAAAGAACAAGTTTTTGACAGGTTTTATTAAAGTTATCCACAGGTGATTTTTTAGGATAATGGATAAAGAAAAAGCGATAACTCAAATTATCGCTTTATTATGACTAAAGTGCATTTATAAATTGTGGTAGCCAATCTTCAGCAAATTGTTCTTGATCATCAACATGCAAGACATCGATTTTTAAACTGTTGCAAATTTTGACCGCACTTTTTTCACTTAATTGTGTTTCAACTTTATTCACGGCATGACAGAATGTATCGTAATCTGAATTGCCTAAGCCTACAACGGCAAAGCGGAGAGAAGAGAAATCTTTATCTGATGCCGCAATTTGTTCAAAGAGTGGTTTCAAATTATCAGGCAATTCACCTGCACCATGTGTTGAAGTGACAATCAACCAAATATTTTCATCAATCACATCATCAAGTTCTGGTCCGTGGAAAAGTGCGGTAGAAAAATTTTGTGTTTTTAACACCTCTTCTAAATGCTCTGCCACATATTCAGCGCCGCCTAATGTGCTGCCTGAAATCACGCAAATATTCATATTGTTTCCTAATAAGAAAAAAGGCTTAGATTTTCTAAGCCTTTATAGTCATTATACGTTGTCGAATTTACCCAATAATGAACGAATATGTTCTTGCCAGTTGCGGTGTTCATTTTTAAGTTGCTCATTTTCATGTTGCAACGCTTCTACCGCTTGTTGAGATTGATTTTTTTGTTCTTTTAATTCTTCTACTTCAAGTTGAAGTAATTGAATGGTTTCTACTGCTTGTCTAATTTTTTCTTCAAGCTGATCTAAAATTTCTAAAGACATAGTGATTTCCTTTTTTAAAATAAGTCCGAAACGGCTTTATTCTACCGACTTAATCCTATTTTTAAAAGCCTCTTGTCAAAATTTATTATGCAAACGTTTGCTTAGTGATAAAATAACGAGACTTTTTGCATTGGGAGAGAAAAATGAATCGTGCATTAGCTATTGAATTTTCAAGAGTAACCGAAGCGGCAGCATTAGCAGCTTATACTTGGCTTGGTCGTGGTAATAAAAATGCGGCAGATGAGGCAGCAGTCAAAGCCATGCGTTATATGCTGAATTTAATCCATATGGACGGTGAAATTGTGATTGGTGAAGGGGAAATTGACGAAGCACCAATGCTTTATATTGGCGAAAAAGTGGGCTCAGGTAATGGTGAACTCGTTTCTATTGCGGTTGATCCGATTGATGGCACAAGAATGACCGCAATGGGCCAATCAAATGCCATTTCTGTGTTGGCAGCTGGTGGTAAACGTACCTTCTTAAAAGCACCCGATATGTATATGGAAAAATTGGTCGTCGGCCCTGAAGTGAAAGGCATGATCGATTTAAGTTTACCGATTGAACAAAACCTTCGTCGTGTGGCTTCTCGTTTAGGTAAATCATTATCAGATTTAACCGTGATGGTGCTCGCTAAACCACGTCATGATGAAGTGATTAAACAAATGCATAATCTTGGTATTCGCGTGATGGCTATTCCAGATGGTGATGTGGCGGCTTCGGTTTTATGCTGTTTACCGGATGCTGAAGTGGATATGGTTTATGGCATTGGCGGTGCACCTGAAGGTGTGGCAGCTGCTGCTGCAATTCGTGCATTAGGTGGAGATATGCAAGCTCGTCTTATTCCACGCAATGAAGTGAAAGGTGATACAGAAGAAAACCGTAAAATTGCCGCTGAAGAAATTCAACGTTGTGAAGCCTTAGGTGTGAAGGTCAATGAAATCTTAAAATTAGAAGATTTAGTACGTGATGATAACCTTGTTTTTGCTGCAACGGGAATTACGCACGGTGAATTGCTTAAAGGGATTTCTCGTCGTGGTAACTTGGCCACCACAGAAACTTTATTAATCCGTGGTAAATCACGCACTATTCGTAAAATCCAATCCATCCATTATCTCGATAGAAAAGATTCTGAAATCTATGAGATTTTAAGAAATTAGTGAAAATAAAAGAGCGGTCATAAAAAACAATGAATTTTTTGACCGCTCTTTTTTATTTCTTACAGCATTTTCTTCAATTGATACAAATAAGCTAATGCTTGTTTTGGACTTAATTCATCTGGATCAAGCTGCTCAATAGCTTCGCGTAAAGCATCCGGTTCTGCTTCAAAAGCCAATTCACCTTGATGTTGATTTAATGCTCTTAAATGTTGAATTTGTTGATCACCATTTTGTGCTGACAATTTTTCTAATTGATGTAATTTTTGCTTAGCCAGTTTAATGACAGATTGTGGTACACCAGCCAATGCTGCAACAGCAAGACCATAACTTTTATTTGCCGCACCGTCTTGAACCGCGTGCATAAAGGCGATGGTATTGTTATGTTCTAATGCATCTAAATGAATATTAGCAATACCTTCAATTTGTTCTGGAAGCGCAGTGAGTTCAAAATAATGGGTCGCAAATAACGTAAGCGAACGAGTTTTCTTCGCTAACCATTCAGCACAAGCCCAAGCTAAAGAAAGCCCATCATAGGTAGAAGTACCGCGTCCAATTTCATCAATCAGCACTAAACTTTGTGAAGTGGCTTGATGAAGAATATTCGCCATTTCGGTCATTTCCACCATAAATGTAGAACGACCGGATGCCAAATCGTCAGAAGCACCAATTCGAGTAAAAATACGATCAATTTGCCCTATAACCGCGCTATCAGCCGGCACAAAACTGCCTATATAGGCCATTAACGTAATTAAAGCTGTTTGACGCATATAGGTACTTTTACCGCCCATATTTGGGCCAGTAATAATCAGTAAATGACGTTGCTGATTGAGATTCACTGGATTAGCAATAAAAGGGTCTTTTAAGACTTGTTCCACTACAGGATGACGACCATTTTCAATTTTTACGCCAATTTCATCGCTAAATTGTGGTGCAACATAATTTAAGGTTTCTGCTCGTTCTGCGAGATTAACTAACACATCTAATTCAGATAATGCCAAGCTGGCTAATTGTAATTGACCTAAATGTGGTAATAATAAATCAAATAATTCATCATAAAGTTGTTTTTCTAAAGCAAGCGCCGCGCCTTTTGATTTTAAAACCTTATCTTCGTATTCTTTTAATTCAGGAATAATGTAACGTTCGGCATTTTTTAAAGTTTGACGGCGAACATAATGAATTGGTGCTTTATGAGCTTGTCCTTGGCTAATTTGAATGTAATAGCCATGCACTGCATTAAAACCAATTTTTAAGGTATCAATGCCCGTGCTTTCTCGTTCGCGTTGTTCTAAATTTTCTAAATATTGCGTAGCACCAGCGGAAAGGGTTCGCCATTCATCTAATTCGGCATTATAGCCTTCAGCAATAACGCCACCATCGCGAATTAATAACGGAGGGGTTTCAATAATTGCTTTTTGAAGTAGCTCGATTTGCGCAGAAAAATCACTAATTTGCGCGGAAAGTGCGGTCAAATTTGATGATGTTTTTGTATTAATTAGCGATTTTATCGGTTCAATTTGTTCTAATGCAGTACGTAAACGCGTGAGATCGCGAGGACGTGCAGAACGCAGTGCTACACGAGCAAGAATACGTTCCATATCACCCACTTGTTGCAAATAAGGCTGCAATTCGTGATACAAATCTTGCTCAATAATTTCACCAATGGTTTTTTGGCGTTTTAATAGAATGTCTGTTTGACGGATAGGCTGATGAATCCAGCGTTTTAACAAACGGCTACCCATTGGCGTAACACATTTATCTAATACCGAAGCCAGCGTGTTTTCTGTGCCTCCCGCAAGATTTTGAGTGAGTTCTAAATTTCGGCGTGTTGCGGCATCTAATTGAATATTATCGTTATTTTGAATAACACTGATGCTTTGAATATGTGGAAGAGAAGCACGTTGTGTTTCTTTTGCATACTGCAATAAACAGCCTGCAGCAGCTAAGCCAAGAGGGGATTTTTCCACACCAAATGCACGTAAATCTTTTGTACCAAATTGACGATTAAGTTCAGAAATCGCCGTACTGAGTTCAAATTCCCAAATTGGACGACGGCGTAGGCCTTTATAATGCTCGATAATGGCCATTTCGGCAAAATCTTCACAATAAAGTAATTCTACGGGATTAATACGCTGTAATTCAGCTTGCAAGGCTTCTTTTGAATGAGGTTCACAAAGCTGAAAGCGTCCAGATGTCATGTCTAATGTGGCTAGACCGAATTTTTCTTTTTCCTGATAAACGGCCACAATTAAGTTATCTTGGCGTTCTGGTAAAAGCGCTTCATCACTCACTGTACCTGGTGTCACAATTCGTACAATTTTGCGCTCAACCGGCCCTTTTGATGTGGCAGGATCACCCACTTGCTCACAAATAGCTACAGGTTCACCTAATTGTACTAATTTTGCTAAATAACCTTCTACCGCATGATAAGGTACGCCAGCCATGGGTATTGGATTACCTGCTGATTGTCCACGTTTCGTTAAAGAAATATCTAACAACGCTGCCGCTTTTTTTGCATCATCATAAAAAAGCTCGTAAAAATCCCCCATTCGATAAAATAATAAAATGTCAGGATTTTCTGCTTTTAACTTGAGATATTGCTGCATCATCGGCGTATGCTGCTGGAAATTTTCTTCAGAAATCATCTAATTACCTGCTTTGAAACTTAATAAAGATAGGTTTTGTGGCAGTTATTTTAGGAGCCAAAAGGGGAAAAAGCTAGATAAAAAAGAGCGGTGAATATTTGTTGAGATTTTTCACCGCTCTTTAGGTCTATATTTATCCTTTAAAGACAGGCAAGTAGTTAAACATTTCTAGAAAATGGAAAATAGCGACAAAAACACCAAATAATGCAATAAAGATTATTAAGCTATTTCCACCACAAACTCGGAATGTTGCTGCTGCATTTATTTTGCGGGATTTATAAGCGAGAATAGCTGGAATTATACAGGTCCAAATTGTCGCTACTGCGCCGGCATACCCAATGGCTTTTAAGAAACCCAATGGAAATAAAATTGACATAATTAATGGAGGTAGGAAAGTCACAGCCCATGACTTTGTTCGTCCAATTTTAGAATTATCAAATTTAAAGAAATCAGCCAAATAATCAAATATCCCTAATCCCACGCCAATAAAAGATGATAAAATTGCGGCTATAGAAAACGCATTAATCATTTGTTTAACCGTGTTAGATTCTATTACTCCACCTAAAGCGTTAAGTAATATATCTAAATTTCCATCGCTAGCTATTACAGGAGCAAATTGATCACGAGGCAAATTTCCGAAAATTGAAAAAATCCAAAGTAAATAAAGTGTAAGAGCAATTGCTGTTCCACCTAAAATGGCATATTTAGCTTTTTTCTCGTCTCCATAATAGGCTCGCATAGTACAAACAGAATGATGGTAACCGAAAGATGTTAATGCAACAGGAAACATCCCTACAGCATATTTTGCATAGTTTGTATCTTTTCCACCAATGTCTAATAAAGTGTCTAAACTAATATTAGTTGCCAATCCATAAGTACTAAAAATGAAAGTAAACCCCATGAATACAATCAATAAAACAGATATTCTGTCAACAATGCGAGTGGAATGCCAAACAAAGAAGGAAAAGACTAATACAAATACAGTAGAGCAAATAGCCAATGTGGATGAACCTAAATCAATCCATGGTTTAATAAGGTTCTCTAGTATACCGCCTGATGCAGTGGTATAAGCATAAAGCAAAATACCCCCTACAAAATATACTGCAAGGTTATTAACAGAATTGATGGTTGAACCGAGCATATCTTTAGTTACAGTACTAAATGATGCTCTTAAATCATAAGTGGAATAGGCCTCAAGTAATAACCAGCCTGATAATGTCATGACTATCATCGTTAAGCAAATTGCTAATGCTGACCATAATGTCCAAGCTCCAGCACCAGATGTTGGTAAACCAAGCATTCCAGCTCCAACGCAAACACTAGCAATAATACATGCGCCACCAAAAATGGAAGGTTGTTTTTTCATAGAACATCCTTATCAATAACAAATTATTGAGTTAGCTGTTTATAAAAAATGCAGTTCAAAATGAACTGCATTTTTCGTTATATTATTCAACTTCTTTTAAACGAGCCGTAAAGTGGCGGAGAACTTTTGGTTCATAAGTAAAAGTTAAACCTTTAATATTCTCTGCATTTTCTTTCACTTTTTGGAATGCCTCAATAATGAAATCCATATGGGTTTGTGTATAAGTTGCACGTGGTACAGTTAAGCGTAAAAGCTCTGCTGGACATGGTAGTTGTTTACCAGTCTTAGGATCCCGTCCTAATAAAAATGAGCCAATTTCTACCGCTCTTATACCTGCAACTTTATAAAGTTCGCAAGAAAGAGCTTGTGCTGGGAATTGGTCGGCTGGAATATGTGGTAATAATTTACCCGCATCTACGAACGCTGCGTGCCCACCCGGTTGTTGGCAAGGTACACCAATTTTTTCTAAGCCTGCAACCAAATATTCAATTTGCGCGATACGATAAGCCAGCCATTCTTGGCGCATACCGTCACGTAAGCCAACAGCCAAGCGTTCCATTGCGCCACCTTCTAAACCACCATAAGTAGGGAAACCTTCTTGAACAACACAAAGAGTTCTACATTCGTGATAGACATCTTCCATTGATTTATCTTTAAATGCTAAAATACCACCCATTGGCACCATAGCATCTTTTTTGGCGGACATAGCTAAAGCATCAGCATAGCGATAGCTTTCGTAAGTAATTTGTTCAATAGTCCAGTCTTTATAAGCTTCTTCACGTTGTTGAATAAAATAGGCGTTTTCGGCAAAACGAGCTGAATCCATGATGACTGGAATATCGTATTTACGGGCAATTTCATACATGCCTTTTAAGTTTGCAATAGAAACTGGTTGACCACCCGCAGAGTTACAAGTAATGGTACATACAATGTAAGGTACATTATGTGCCCCAGCTTCTTGAATACCTTTTTCTAATTTTTCTAAATCAAAGTTACCTTTAAATGGAAATTTTGCTGTTGTATCAAATGCCTCTTTTATAT
The DNA here is from genome assembly GCF_014931375.1 of Haemophilus parainfluenzae. Taxonomy (NCBI): domain Bacteria; kingdom Pseudomonadati; phylum Pseudomonadota; class Gammaproteobacteria; order Pasteurellales; family Pasteurellaceae; genus Parahaemophilus; species Parahaemophilus parainfluenzae. Next base: position 525,409 of record NZ_CP063117.1, on the reverse strand, counting down.
AAACATTGCGAACTGTTGCTCCATTAATTTGGCTATGCCCTTGTGTGGTATCAAAGAAATAGTTAGAGAAAACAACCATTTTGCTTCGATCTAAACCTTTCTCACGTTCACGTTTAGCAATCAATACAGGAATATAAATTTGTTCAGCACCACGACCTTGGTGAGTAGGGATTGTATATTCATAACCAAAAATATCTTTTACAGCTTTAGCTAACGCATAATAACTGCGACTACCACTGTAAGCTTCATCTCCACGCAACATTGCAGATTGCATATCTTGTGTGACAGCTCCAGTACCACTATCAGTTAGAAGGTCAATGAAAATATCTTCACTATCCAATAAAAATGGATTCATTCCTGATTTTAAGATCGCTTGTTCACGGTATTCACGAGAGGTTCTTTTTACTGGTTCAATAACACGAATACGGAAAGGCTCAGGTAAATGTTTAAAATTTTCCATAGAAAAATCCTCCAAAATTAATTTTCTTGGTTTAAATAAAAAATTTATTTTCTAAAATGAAAATACTTTGATAATTAATAAGAAAGGATTAATGAATTATGGGAAAATAAAAAGATAATCTTGGATCAATAATAACCCAAGTTTGGTTAGGAGATAGCAAGTTCAGCATATTAAAATCCTTTTAATAGAAGATAAACTTAATACAACTTAACACTTGCTTCTAACTGCGAAGCACCACCAGAATAATCTAAAAATCAAATTTGTCATCTTTTATTTTATCATTTTGTGATATTCGTCACAAAATATTTAAAGGTAAAGTAATAACCTTTATTAGTAATATAATATATTCTAAATATAGACACTTAATAAATAATTTTTATTCAGTTTATTTTTGTTGGTAATAGCTATTAGTAATAATTTAATTTTCTACATCTACACTCAGTACTTCATCTTCTGTTTTTAACAGCGTATAGACATCTTTTAGCATTTCATTATCAATGTTGTAGCATCGGACTTGCAAGCGAACTTCGCCGCTAGCTTGATCTTTTACCGAAATATTTTCAATGCGGTAATCATGTTTCAATAATAAATCGGTCACTTTACTGATGCCGTTTGCAGAACTCAGTTGAATAGCCAAGCGAGTACGTTTTTTATAGGTTTTACGGCGAACATAACGTTGCACAATCGGGCTGATACGGATGGCGATTAAAATCATTAAAGTGGCAATAATCGCATCAAAAATAAAGCCAGCACCTGTTGCCACACCAATAGCTGCCGCAGCCCAGATTATTGCTGCAGTGGTTAAACCTGAAATCGCATCATTTTTCTTGTGTAAAATTACCCCTGCACCTAAGAAACCGATGCCACTGATTACTTGAGCGGCAAGTCGCATAGGGTCAGTTCGGATATTATCTGAAACTTGCGCATAATGTTCCGCGGCTTGAATGGAGACAATCGTCAGTACACAAGTTGTCACCGCAATAATGGCGCAGGTTTTGACCCCAACCGGTTTGTGTTTAAGTTCACGTTCTAAGCCAATAATCCCGCCAAGTACAAGTGCGAGTAGCATTTTCCCTAGGATAAGTAAATAAGCCGTCTGTTCAAGAGCGGTAGAAAAAAGAAAAGAATTTTCCATGTTAATAATGAATATGAGTAAATAAAAAACGGGCATTATTCTACCTGAAAAAAGGACTTTAATGGGCAAATTTACAATCAATTTACCTTTAATTTATCGCCTTTCTGCTTGAAATTGAGTAAAATCTCAAGCTTTGAAAGATGATGATAGCTGAGAATAAATTTATGCAAAAATCAACGCCGAATATTGGCTTTGTAAGTTTAGGTTGTCCTAAAAATTTAGTGGATTCTGAACGTATTCTGACTGAATTACGTACTGATGGGTATAACATTGTGCCAAGTTATGAAAATGTGGACTTGGTTATTGTGAATACTTGCGGTTTTATTGATAGCGCTGTACAGGAATCCCTAGAAGCCATTGGAGAGGCGTTGGAAGAAAACGGACGCGTGATTGTGACCGGCTGTTTAGGGGCGAAGGAAGATCAAATTCGCCAAGTTCACCCAAAAGTATTGGAAGTGAGCGGTCCGCACAGTTATGAAACGGTAATGGCACAAGTACACAAATATGTACCGAAACCAGAGCATAATCCCTACACCAGCTTTGTACCAAAACAAGGGGTGAAATTAACGCCTAAACACTATGCTTATTTGAAAATCTCAGAAGGCTGTGATCATCGCTGTACATTCTGTATAATCCCTTCATTACGTGGGGATTTAGAAAGCCGTTCTATTACGCAAGTATTGGATGAAGCAAAACGTCTTGCTGATGCAGGCGTGAAAGAGTTATTGGTCGTTTCACAAGATACTTCTGCTTATGCAATGGATACACAACGTAAAGAAGGTGGTGTGAAAACGGCTTTCTGGAATGGTATGCCAATTAAAAATGACTTAATGACCTTGTGTAAACAGCTTGGTAAATTAGGTATTTGGGTGCGTTTACATTACGTTTATCCTTATCCTCATGTGGATGATTTAATTCCATTAATGGCGGAAGGTTTATTGTTGCCTTATTTGGATATTCCATTACAACATGCGAGTCCAAAAATTTTAAAAGCGATGAAAAGACCAGGAAAAATTGACCGCACTTTAGAGCGTATCAAGCAATGGCGTGAGATTTGTCCTGATTTAACCTTGCGTTCAACTTTTATCGTAGGTTTCCCGGGGGAAACAGAAGAAGACTTCCAAATGTTATTGGATTTCTTAAAAGAAGCACAACTTGATCGCGTGGGCTGTTTCAAATTTAGTCCGGTAGAAGGCGCACCTGCAACTGAAATGGCCGACCAAGTACCTGAAGATGTAAAAGAAGAACGTTTCCACCGCTTTATGCAGTTACAACAAGAAATTTCGGCTGAACGATTAAAACAAAAAATTGGCCAAACGCTTGATGTAATTGTGGATGAAATTGATGACGAAGGTATTATCGGGCGTACAAAAGCTGATGCACCCGAAGTTGATGGCTTAGTTTATATTGAAAATCTAAGTGGCTCGCCTGTGAAAGTAGGTGAATTTATTAAAGTAACCATTACTCATTCAGATGAATACGATCTGTGGGGAACCTGTTAATTATTAATCTTATTTATTTTTTACCAAAGGAATTAAAAAATGGCAGAAACACAAAAACAACCCAGTGTTATCCGTTTTGAACAAGAAGTTGCGGCAAAAAATTATGAAGCAGCTTGCGTAGAATTGCTCGATATTTTAAGCAAAATTGATACTAATTTTGGTGGCATTGAAGGCATTGAAATTGATTATCCTAGCCAATTAAATGATGAATTAGTACAAGATAAAATTAAGCATTTTTGTACCCGTGTAGCGGTAGCAATGAGCGAGCTATTTTCTGATCCTAAATTAGATATTTCTGAAGGTGGAGCACAACGTTTCTTTACTTTACAACGTTGGATTAATATGATTTTTGCATCATCACCTTTTGTGAATGCTGATCATGTGTTGCAAACTTATAACCGCAATCCAGATAAAACTAATTTATCCGATTTCCATTTAGATAATGCGAGATCATCATTGATTAAATTCTGTATTTTCTATCTGCCAGAATCTAATGTGAATGTTAATCTTGATGCTTTATGGAATTTAGACCCTGAATTATGTGCATCCCTTTGTTTTGCATTGCAATCACCACGTTTTATCGGTACTGATCAAGCTTTTTCTAAGCGTGGTACACTTTTACAATGGTTCCCTGAAAAATTAGCGACGATTAAAAACTTAAATAATGTGCCGAGTGCAATTTCACACGATGTATATATGCATTGCAGCTACGATATTGCTGAAAATAAACACTGGGTGAAAAAAGCATTGAACCAAGTCATTCGTCGTCATTTATTGCAAGGTGGATGGACAGATCGCGATGTCACGAAATTAGGTGAACGTGATGGCAAACCTGTCATGGTCGTATTATTGGAGCATTTCCATTCATCCCATTCAATTTATCGTACACATTCCACTTCAATGATTGCTGCACGTGAGCGTTTTCATTTAATTGGTGTGGGTAATGAAGCTGTAGATGCAGCAGGCCAAGCAGTGTTTGATGAATTCCATTTATTAAAAGGTGATAATATTTTTAGTAAATTGAATGAGTTAAAAGAGATTTGTGAAAAAAATGGTGCGGCCGTTCTTTATATGCCAAGTATCGGGATGGATTTAACCACCATTTTTGCAAGTAACACGCGTCTTGCGCCAGTTCAAGTGATTGCGTTAGGCCACCCTGCTACGACACATTCTGATTTTATTGAATATGTGATTGTAGAAGATGATTATGTGGGTTCTGAAAAATGTTTCAGTGAGCAATTATTACGTTTACCAAAAGATGCTTTACCTTATGTGCCTTCAGCGCTTGCTCCACAACACGTAGAATATCGCTTACGTGAAAATCCAGAAGTGGTGAATATTGGTATTGCTTCTACTACAATGAAGCTTAACCCATATTTCTTAGCAGCATTAAAGGCTATTCGTGATCGTGCGAATGTTAAAGTTCATTTCCACTTTGCTTTAGGTCAATCCAGTGGTGTGACACACCCTTACGTTGAGCGTTTTATTAAATCTTATTTAGGCAATGATGCGACAGCTCATCCACATGCGCCTTATGATCAATATCTTCGTATTTTGCATAACTGCGATATGATGGTAAACCCATTCCCATTCGGTAACACGAATGGCATTATTGATATGGTGACATTAGGTTTAGTGGGCGTATGTAAAACCGGTGCAGAAGTGCATGAACATATTGATGAAGGGTTATTCAAACGTTTAGGTTTACCGGAATGGTTAATTGCAAATACGGTAGATGAATATGTTGAACGTGCAATTCGTTTAGCAGAAAACCATCAAGAACGTTTAGAACTTCGTCGTCATATCATTGAAAATAACGGCTTACAAACCTTATTTACAGGTGATCCAAGCCCAATGGGTAAAGTGTTACTTGAAAAATTTGAAGAATGGAAAGCGGCAAATTTAGCTGAAAAGCCAAAGAAAAAAGCGACTAAACCCGCTACGACAAAAGAGAAGACAACAAAATCTACCACAGCAAAGAAAAGTGCGGTCAAATCTGAAGGTAAATCTGAGCCGAAAAAAACGGTAAAGAAAACCACGAAAAAAGCAGATAAATAATCAATAAATCCCCGAAAGGGGATTTTTTATTGAGAAAAATTAAACAAAGCCTCATTTTTTCTAAAAAAACTTGATTTTGTGGCATAAAGCCTGTAATTAATAGACCCATTCAACACAACATAAAATAAGGAAAAACTCATGAAAAACGTCGGTTTTATCGGTTGGCGCGGAATGGTCGGTTCCGTATTAATGGATCGTATGGTGCAAGAGCAAGATTTTGCCAATATTAATCCAGTTTTCTTCACCACTTCTCAAGCAGGTCAAAAAGCCCCTGTATTCGCAGGCAAAGAAGCGGGTGAGCTTAAAAATGCATTCGACATTGAAGAACTTAAAAAATTAGACATTATCGTGACCTGTCAAGGTGGCGACTATACCAATGAAGTTTATCCAAAATTAAAAGCAACAGGTTGGGATGGTTATTGGGTTGATGCAGCGTCTGCACTACGTATGAAAGATGATGCAATTATCGTACTTGATCCAGTAAACCAACACGTGATTTCTGAAGGCTTGAAAAAAGGCATTAAAACTTTCGTGGGCGGTAACTGTACCGTGAGCTTAATGTTGATGGCTATTGGTGGTTTATTTGAAAAAGATTTAGTGGAATGGGTATCTGTTGCAACTTACCAAGCGGCTTCAGGTGCAGGCGCAAAAAATATGCGTGAATTGCTTTCACAAATGGGTTTATTAGAACAAGCGGTTTCAAGTGAATTAAAAGACCCTGCTTCGTCAATTTTAGATATTGAACGTAAAGTGACTGCAGAAATGCGTTCTGATAGTTTCCCAACTGATAACTTCGGTGCGGCATTAGGTGGTAGCTTAATCCCTTGGATTGACAAACTTCTCCCAGAAACAGGACAAACTAAAGAAGAATGGAAAGGCTATGCAGAAACCAACAAAATCTTAGGTTTAAGCGATAATCCAATTCCTGTTGATGGTTTATGTGTGCGTATCGGTGCATTACGCTGCCACAGCCAAGCATTCACTATCAAACTGAAAAAAGACTTACCGTTAGAAGAAATCGAACAAATTTTAGCGTCTCACAACGAATGGGTGAAAGTGATTCCAAATGACAAAGAAATCACATTACGTGAATTAACCCCAGCTAAAGTAACAGGTACATTAAGCGTACCGGTTGGTCGTTTACGTAAATTGGCAATGGGTCCAGAATACTTAGCGGCATTCACTGTAGGTGACCAATTATTATGGGGTGCTGCAGAGCCAGTTCGCCGTATCTTAAAACAATTGGTGGCATAATTTTTACTTTCATTACAAAGGGCGTATTCACTACGCCCTTTTCATTGGAAAATTATGATCAGAGAACCTCATTTTCATCAATTTGCTCTTGCGGAGTTATTGCCTTTTTTTGAGCAATTTCCGACGCAATATCTTTCTGGCGAACGAAATATCAAATTGGCTTATCGTCATTTGGTTCAGCCTGAAAGTGTGGTCAGAAAATTGATGATTTTGGTGAATGGTCGAGCAGAAAATATGCTGAAATGGACTGAGTTGGCTTATGATTTCTACCAACAAGGTTATGATGTATTGCTTTTCGATCATCGAGGACAAGGTTATTCACAGCGTATTATTCCTCAAAAAGGGCATTTAGATGAGTTTCGTTTTTATACCGATGATATGGCAAAAATCATTGAAAAAACGACCGCACTTTATGCTTATCAAGCCCAATATATTCTCGCGCACTCTCTCGGCGCTCTAATTTCCACCTATTATCTGGCCAATTACGATCATCATATTAAAAAAGCTGTGCTTTCTTCGCCTTTCTTTGGCGTTCCCATGAAACATCCGTTACGAGATGAAGTCATCATTGCAACGATGATGGCATTTGGTCAAGGTCATCGTTATGTTTTCGGCAAAGGACATTACAAACCGGCAGATTTAAATCTTAATGAACTTAGCCATTCTAAAACGCGAATGAAATGGATGAACCGTATTAATCGAAAACGCGCTGCTATTCACTTAGGCGGCCCGACTTTCCGCTGGGTACATTTGTGTTTAAATGCAATTAAAGCGCTCCCTAAAATTATTCCAAGAGTGGAAACACCTGTACTTATCCTACAAGCAGAAAAGGAAAAAATTGTGGATAACAAAAATCTGGAAAAATTGACCGCACTTTTTCCGCATGCCGAATCCATGCTTGTACCTCAAGCAAAACATGAAATCCTTTTTGAAAAGGATAACGTGAGAAAAGCGGTGCTTGAACGCGTGAATCAATTTCTTCATTCTTAAATTTTCCTAATTAGATTAAATAAAAAACATTATATATTGATTTATATAATGTTTTTTTATTTTTATATTATGAATGTTTAGCCTTTTATTGAGCAAGATCATAGTTTTGCTCTCACTATATCCCTACAATCTGTACTAATTATTTATAGGTATATTTTTTTATTATTTGTATAGTTGGAGTGTCTATGTCAAAAATGAAGAAAATCGTGACCGCACTTTGCTTGGCGGGTGTCGGCGCTGTGGCATTGTGGGGAACACAGTGGGTTATGCATAAAACCAGTACACCGGAGTTTTGTGAAAGTTGTCATTCAATGAGCTATCCAAAAGCAGAATGGGAAGGTTCTAGCCACTTTGCTAATGCAAAAGGCGTGCGAGCACAATGTTCAGACTGTCATATTCCAAAAGAAGGTTGGCATTATGTCAAAGCTAAATTTATTGCTTTGAAAGATTTGTGGTATGAAGCACAAGGCAAGATTGAAAATAAAGAAAAATATGAAGCCCACCGTGCCGAGCTTGCTCAAATGGTATGGAATGATATGAAAGCCAACGATTCAGAAACCTGTCGCAGTTGTCACAGTTTTGATGCAATGGAGCTTTCAAAACAAACTAAATTAGCAAAACAAACCCATACAGATGCGCAAACAAACGGCCAAACCTGTATTGATTGTCATAAAGGCATTGTTCACTTCCTTCCTGAAGTACATGGCGGCCAAAATGCGCAAAAATCTTCTGCTGTACAAGGCGGTACTCTCTCTGATGGCTCAGCGATTTTTGCCACTGAAATGGTGAAAGCAACTAATGATAAAGGAAATGAGGTTCGCTTAATGCCTTATGCAGAATTAATGCAATGGAAAGTAAATGGCGATCAAGTTCAAGGCACCTTACATGGTTGGCAACAAGTGGGAGCTGAAGCGGTTGTTTATCAAGAGTTAGGTAAACGTATCACACTTGCTTTACTGGATGAAGATGCACGTAACCATGTTCAAGTCGTAAAAACAGTACATGATGCAGTAACGGATTCTGACTGGAAAGAAATCAATGTTGCGGTGAATGTTGCAAAAGAAAAAATGACGTCAGATTTGACCGCACTTAATCAATACGGTAATCAGTTAAATCAAACTCAATGTAGTGGTTGTCACGCGGCAATTAGTGCAGATCATTACACGGCTAACCAATGGATTGGTGTGGTGAATTCCATGAAAGACCGTACATCAATGAATAAAGATGAAGTACGTGCATTAACTATTTATCTGCAACGCAATGCCAAAGATATGGCAAAACAATAATGAATTAACTATCTAAAACGAGGCTGAAATGAAAAAGAATAACGTAAACGAACAACGTCGTGATTTTCTGAAAAAAACATCTTTAGGCGTGGCAGGTAGTGCCCTTTCTGGTGGTATGGTGGGCGTTGTATCAAAAAGTGCGGTGGCAAAAGAAGCTGAAATGAAAACCGTGGTTACGGCGGCTCACTGGGGACCGCTTGGTGTGGTTGTGGAAGATGGCAAGGTTGTGAAATCCGGTCCAGCTATTGAACCCGCTGTATCGAACGAATTACAAACGGTTGTGGCTGATCAGCTCTACAGCGAAACTCGCGTGAAATATCCAATGGTGCGTAAAGGCTTTTTAGCTAACCCTGGAAAAAGCGATGCTACCATGCGTGGTCGCGATGAATGGGTGCGAGTTTCTTGGGATGAGGCGTTAGATTTAGTACACAATCAACTTAAACGTGTTCGTGACGAACATGGGCCAACAGGCATTTTTGCCGGTTCTTATGGTTGGTTTAGTTGTGGTTCATTACATGCTTCTCGTACATTATTACAGCGCTACATGAACGCTACCGGTGGTTTTGTGGGCCACAAAGGGGATTACTCTACGGGTGCTGCGCAAGTCATCATGCCGCATGTGCTTGGTACTATTGAAGTTTATGAACAACAAACCAGCTGGGAATCTGTGCTGGAAAACAGCGATATTATTGTGCTTTGGTCTGCAAACCCACTCACAACCATGCGTATTGCTTGGATGTCCACCGACCAAAAAGGGATTGAATATTTCAAAAAATTCCAAGCAAGTGGAAAACGTATTATTTGTATCGACCCACAAAAAAGTGAAACTTGCCAAATGCTGAACGCAGAATGGATTCCAGTGAATACCGCAACGGATGTGCCATTAATGCTGGGTATTGCACATACTTTAGTTGAACAAGGTAAGCACGATAAGGATTTCTTGAAAAAATATACGTCGGGTTACGCTAAATTCGAGGAATATTTATTAGGTAAAACCGATGGCCAACCAAAAACAGCAGAATGGGCGGCAAAAATTTGTGGTGTACCGGCAGAAACAATTAAGCAACTTGCAGCCGATTTCTCTAGCAAACGTACCATGTTAATGGGTGGCTGGGGTATGCAACGCCAACGCCATGGCGAACAAACCCATTGGATGTTAGTAACGCTAGCCTCTATGTTAGGACAAATTGGCTTGCCGGGTGGTGGTTTCGGGTTAAGTTATCACTATTCAAATGGTGGAGTGCCAACAGCAACAGGCGGTATTATTGGCTCTATTACCGCAAGTCCATCAGGCAAAGCAGGTGCAAAAACATGGTTGGATGATACCTCTAAATCCGCTTTCCCATTGGCGCGTATTTCAGATGTGTTGCTCCATCCAGGCAAAAAAATTCACTATAACGGTACTGAAATTACTTACCCGAACATTAAAGCGGTATATTGGGCGGGCGGTAATCCATTTGTTCACCATCAAGATACCAATACCTTAGTGAAGGCTTTCCAACAACCGGATGTGGTGATTGTGAATGAAGTGAACTGGACGCCGACTGCACGCATGGCAGATATTGTATTGCCTGCAACCACCAGTTATGAACGTAATGACTTAACCATGGCAGGCGATTACTCCATGATGAGCATTTACCCGATGAAACAAGTGGTTCCACCACAATTTGAGGCGAAAAATGACTACGATATTTTCGCTGAACTCGCTAAACGTGCCGGAGTGGAAGAGCAATACACTGAAGGTAAAACTGAAATGGAATGGCTGGAAGAATTCTACAATGCAGCCTTTACTGCAGCTCGTGCAAACCGTGTTGCAATGCCACGTTTTGATAAATTCTGGGCAGAAAATAAACCATTAAGTTTTGAAGCAGGTGAAGCCGCGAAAAAATGGGTGCGTTATGGCGAGTTCCGTGAAGATCCATTGCTTAACCCTCTCGGTACGCCGTCAGGCAAAATTGAGATTTTCTCTGATGTTATCGAGAAAATGCATTATAACGACTGTAAAGGTCATCCAAGCTGGATGGAACCAGAAGAGTTTGCGGGCAATGTGACGGAAGAATATCCGTTAGCTTTAGTGACACCACATCCTTACTATCGTTTACACAGCCAATTAGCACATACTTCATTGCGTCAAAAATATGCAGTAAACGATCGTGAGCCAGTGATGATTCATCCTGAAGATGCGGCTGCGCGTGGCATTAAAGACGGTGATATTGTTCGTGTTCACAGTAAACGTGGTCAAGTGCTAGCGGGTGCGGTTGTCACAGAAAATATCATCAAAGGCACTGTCGCTCTTCATGAAGGCGCATGGTATGACCCAATGGACTTAGGCGAAAGTGAAAAACCGTTGTGTAAAAATGGTTGCCCGAACGTATTAACGCGGGATGAAGGTACATCAAAACTTGCACAAGGTAACTCACCAAATACCTGTATTGTTCAGGTTGAAAAATTTACCGGCAAAGCACCAGAAGTGACGGTATTCAAACAACCGAAACAAGCAGTATAAAATTAATTAAAAAAACGACCGCACTTTTAAAGTGCGGTTATTTTTTTATTTATATCAAATTTTTACTCAATTCTATTAAAAAAATGCGCTTAAATCTTTACTCGTACTAAATAAGTGGTATCTTTATAACCGCTTATTTAATCGATTGCATCACGGTCGTTATACGTGATGAATTATTTTTCTGTTCATTTATCTAGGAGTTATCCTATGGAAAGTAAAATTCCAGCAGTAGAAGTCAAACTTGGCTTTAAATGGCAGGGGCTGCTGATTGCCGTCATCGTTGGTTTAGGGATTTGGTTAATCCCAACGCCAGAAGGCTTATCCGCAAAAGCATGGGGAATGCTAGCACTGTTTGTGGCAACCATTGTGGCTATTATCGCTAAAGCAATGCCTATGGGTGCTGCAACGCTCGTTGCCTTAGTGATTAGTGGCTTGACTGGGCTTACGCCAATTTCGCCAAAACAAGGTGATGTCGGCATGTTATCTGGTTTTGCAAACGGCACAATTTGGTTGATTGCTATTGCTATGTTTTTATCTCGCGCGGTGATTAAAACAGGTTTAGGTAAACGTATCGCGCTGTACTTCGTTGGTCGTTTTGGTAAAAAAATGATGGGTGTGGCTTATGGTATGGCGTTGGCTGATGTCGTTATCGGTCCGGGTATTCCTTCGGCTTCTGCGCGTGGGGGCGGTATTATGTACCCTATTATGCAATCTATTGCTGATGCATATGAGTCCAAACCGGGTCCAACTGCTCGTCGTGCAGGTGCTTTCTTAGCGATTGCGGTCTCTCAAATCGATACCATTATTTGTACCATGTTCTTAACCGCCATGGCGGGTAACCCGTTAATTGCAGAACTCGCGAAAAGCCAAGGTGTGGAAATCACTTGGATGACATGGTTCTTAGGGGCGATCGTACCGGGTATTGTGAGCCTAATCGTCTTGCCTTATTTCGTGTATTTAATTTATCCGCCAGAATTAAAAGATACGCCTAAAATGGCAGAAATGGCACGTGAAGAATTAAAAAGCATGGGCCCAATGAGTAAAGCGGAATGGATTCTTGCCCTAGACTTTATCCTTCTTTTATTCCTTTGGACTGTGGGTGATTTAGTCTTCCATATCCCAGCAACAATTTCAGCGTTTATCGGTTTAGTGATTTTATTATTAACCAACATTATGAGCTGGAAAAATATCGTGGCAGAAACTACCGCATGGGATACGATGTTCTGGTTTGCGGTATTGGTCATGATGGCGAATGCACTTAATAAATACGGTGCAATCACTTGGATTTCCACCCACATTTCCGCATCTGTGGGCGATTTCAGCTGGCCAGTTGCCTTTACTATTTTAGTGTTGGTGTATTTCTATACCCGCTATTTCTTTGCTTCAGCCATGGCGCATATTTCCGCAATGTATCTCGCTTTCGTGGCTGCGGCTATTGCTGTGGGTACACCACCAATCATTGCTGCAATTGGTTTAGGTTACACCTCAACATTATCCATGAGTTTAACGCAATACGCAGGTGGTCCTGGCCCTGCTTTATATGGTTCAGGTTATAACTCAACCGGTCAATGGTGGGGCGTGAGCTTTATTGTTTCCATCCTCTCATTAGTGATTTGGTTTGGTGTGGGTGGATTATGGATGAAACTCCTTGGCTGGTGGTAATCCTTATTAATTCATAAATAATCCCTAAAAAACGACCGCACTTTGATTTGTATCTCAAAAGTGCGGTCATTTTTATCTGTATTTTGAATTAATCATCCCAGTCGTCATCCCAATCACGATGTTTTCTGTGGTGGTGATGTCTTTTATGTTTTTTATGATGGCGATATTCTCTGTCATCGTAGTCTCCGCCTTTATTCACTTGACTACCGATTACACCACCCAATGCTGCGCCGCCGAGTGTTGTGGCAATATCACCACCTAATAAACCACCGGCTACACCGCCGATTGCTGCACCTGTTGCAGTATGACGTTGTTGTCTGTCCATTTCACAAGCGGTTAAGCTTCCTGCTAATGCAACAATCACTAACCCTTTCATCAATTTAGATTTCATAAATCTACTCCTTCATTTTTGTCGGGATTGCTTGTCTAAGCACTTATGCAATCCGGCGTGTAAAAGCATTCCTTTTACGATTGCTTTGACTGTTTGGAAAATTAGTTAGTTCAAATGCCTTGTTTAATTGGTTTAAGAATGAACAAATTTTGGTATGATTGCTGATGAATACTATTAAATTGGAGAGTAATAATGATATTGAAACTAATAAAATTTTATTTATTAATAGTTCCTTGTATTTTTTTGCTATTACTATCGATAAATTTGTTACTTGATTTTTTAGCCAATGGTGAGTTTTCTATAAAGGTTGTTTTTTCTTCAAAGGCTGAGATATTGTTATCATTATTGATTCCCATACCAGCAATTTTAGGTAGTTATCTTCTTACAGGAAGAAAATAAGGATATTTAATGAAATTTATTATAGAAATATTTAAATTATCTATTGCTGTCTTATCTTGTGTTATTATTTTATATATAACCGAGTGGGTTTGGTATGGGCATGTAGAAAATTTTGTAGATTTTCTAGAAGATGTTTATCCTTATGCTTTTGTTATTGCAGTGTTTGCGATTTTAGCTAAAGAGAAGATAGATCATTGAACTTAAATTAATAGATTTTTCAGAAAAAATCTTACAAAGAGTTCCAGACTTTTTTCTGTTTTAGTTTTAGAGAACTTGATACTCAAGGAAAAATAAAAATGAATAATACAAAATTAGTGATTCCAAGTTGTAGTGGTTTTATATTTATTTTTTATGAATTTTACCTATGAAAGATAATGAATTAGATATTACAAGTCATATTTTTCTCTATAACGAGTTTGTCCATAAAATGGAGAAAGATTATGGTCATTTAGATAGCTGGCTTAATATGGAAATATTAAATGCCTTAGCCCTTGATGAGTGGGAGATGGTAGGAAGACCTGAAGAATGGGATGGTTGGAGGAGTTTCTATCAGGAAAAAGCATTAAAATTAGTAAAACTATTTTTTAATGAGAGTGGTTTAATTATCACTAGATTGTAGTATAAGTTATCGGCACTATTACTAAAAAATTTAATAAGCGAGAAAATATAAATGATTAAGGTGTTTTTAATAAATTTTATTATATTTTTTATTTATATATCTATGGCTTTATTTTTATCTATTCTAGTTGTTAGAAATGTTTATGTTTTAATTCATACTAATTTAGGTATTTCCTTTTATATTAATTTTGAAGATGTAGAATTTATTTTAATTTCATCGTCAGTTATTAGTGTATTTATTGCGGGTGTTGTACTGTATAACAGAAGATAAACATAATGATTTTAAAAATATTAAAGTTTTTTATAGCTGTTGCATTCATTTTTTTCTTGTTTATGGTGATAGTTCAGTTCGATATGGGAAGGAATAATTTGCAATATGCAGTTCTTATGAAAGAAGCTTTACTTATGTCTCTAAAATTTCAGGTGGTTGCTTTGCCGATATATCTTCTCTTTTTTAAGCGAGATTAGAGTAGTTGAAATGAAAAAATATTTTGGAGATAAAAATGAAAAAGATAAATCTCAGTCTCTTTTTACTTTGTAGTATTTTGACAGCATGTGTTTCTTCTAATAGTCATTTTGTTCGATTCTGGAATGGTGATGTTATATCTGATATGACTCCTGAGGAGGAGAAAAAATTTGATCTATGCTATGAGAAAACTAAAAATTTACCAAGAGGAACAGCTGAGGAAAGGGGAAAAGCAAGTCTTGCTACATTAAAATGTATTGATGACGAAAAATAGCTAGGTAGGGTGCATTGATTTGAAAATCCATGCATGTTTAATAATTTAATTCGCACGTGAATCTTTTGTTTAAACAGCTTAAAACAATAATTTGAATTTCTCGAGGAAAACATGCTTAATAAGATTAGAAAAAACTCATGGTTTAGCAATCTAGCGTTATTTTCTCTTTTATATTTATTGTTTATATCTAGAGATATAATTTTCTCTCTATTTATATATTTTAAGTTTAATGAAGTGTATTGGAATTCAGATGTATTTAAAGAAGCATTGATCCCAACATTAGCTATGTATTTACCTCTTTGTTTTATTGATTTTGCAATAAAATCTTATAAAACAAAAAATAAAAATCATTAAATTAGTAAAACTATTTTTTAATGAGAGTGAATTAAATTATCACTATATTGTAGTATGAATTATCTGATTTATTAATAGAATTTTAATAAAAAGGAACTCTTGTTTTGGTTAAAAATAGAAATATTTAAACTAATTGAAAAAAGGAGTATTTTGATGCCCCAAAATGAATATGTATGTAGAGTATGTGGCTATATAAATGATGAAATCACATGGGAGAAGGGGATTTATCCAACTTATAATATCTGTCCTTGTTGTGGCGTTGAGTTTGGATATGAAGATAGTGATTTAGCATCTATTAGAAAATATAGAGAAAGTTGGATTGTGTCTGGATGTAATTGGTTTTTAGATACAGGTATAAAAAAAGAGTGGAATTTTTTGGAGCAATTAAAAAATATTCCTGATACTTATAAATAAAAGGTTAATCAAGATGGTTTAGTTTCTATTAATTCAGGTTGCTAAAGACTACCCCTTAGATATCACGCATCTCCAGATGTGTGCTTGAATCTATCTAAAAAACTATACATCTGAAGAAGTTATTGAAGCATTGATAATTTAAGTGCGGTCAATTTCAAAGAGTTTTAAAACCTCTCAAAAACTGACCGCACTTTTATATTTTTGATGCTTCTTCTACCGAAATATCCCCCTCTCATAGCAATCCCGCCTGTAATACCATTCCTATGTCCACTTGTTCTATTGAGAAAACTGGTTAGTCCAACTCGCTTGTTTACTTGCTCTAAAAATCAGAATGTTTATGATGTTTTGATACAAAATTATCAAATAAAAATATTTTTACACAAATTTGATAAAATTTTATTGATTTGTGACTTTGATCACAGTATTGCAGAAAAAAATTCAGTACTATGCTTGCAACTCGATGATAGATGTTTTTAGTAGCGGGTTAATAATCATGGACTTTAAACCTAACATAATAGGAGATTTATTATGGCATACTATCCAGCAGAACCGTTCCGTATTAAAAGTGTTGAACCTGTTTCAATCTTACCAAAAGCAGAACGTGAAAAAGCAATGAAAGCGGCAGGCTTCAATACCTTCTTACTTGATTCAAAAGATGTTTATATCGACCTTTTAACCGATAGCGGTACGAATGCAATGAGTGACCGTCAATGGGCCGGTATTATGATGGGTGATGAAGCTTATGCAGGTAGCCGCAACTTCTATCATTTACAAGAAACAGTTCAAGACTTATTTGGTTTCAAACATATTGTGCCAACTCACCAAGGTCGTGGTGCTGAAAATATCCTTTCTCGTATCGCGATTAAACCGGGTCAATACGTACCAGGTAATATGTATTTCACAACCACTCGTTTCCACCAAGAAGCCAATGGCGGTATTTTCTACGATATTATTCGTGATGAAGCGCATGATGCGACATTAGATGTGCCATTTAAAGGCGATATTGATGTTAAAAAATTAGAAAAATTAATTAACGAAAAAGGCGCTGAAAATATTGCTTATGTGTGCTTGGCAGTAACAGTAAACTTAGCTGGTGGTCAACCGGTTTCTATCGCAAACATGAAAGCCGTTCGTGAATTAACCGCAAAACACGGCATTAAAGTGTTCTACGATGCAACACGTTGTATTGAAAATGCTTATTTTATTAAAGAACAAGAACCTGGCTATCAAGATCGTTCAATCAAATCTATCGTTCAAGAAATGTTCAGCTATGCAGATGGTTGTACAATGAGTGGTAAAAAAGACTGCTTAACCAATATCGGTGGTTTCTTATGTATGAATGATGAAGAATTATTCATGAAAGCGAAAGAATTGGTTGTTGTGTTCGAAGGTATGCCGTCTTACGGTGGTATGGCTGGTCGTGATATGGAAGCGATGGCGATCGGTTTGAAAGAAGCGACTCAGGAAGAGTACATTGAACACCGTGTTAAACAAGTACGTTACCTCGGTGAAAAATTAAAAGCAGCGGGTGTACCGATTGTAGAACCAATTGGTGGTCATGCGGTGTTCTTAGATGCACGTCGTTTCTGTCCACATTTGAAACAAGAAGAAGACTTCCCAGCACAAGCATTAGCGGCAGCAATCTATGTTGAATGCGGTGTGCGTACAATGGAACGTGGTATTATTTCAGCTGGTCGTGATATCAAAACTGGCGAAAACCATCATCCAAAACTTGAAACTGTACGTATTACTATTCCGCGTCGTGTTTACACCTACGCACACATGGATTTAGTTGCTGATGGTATTATCCACTTATTCAAACATAAAGAGGATATTAAAGGGCTTCGTTTCGTGTATGAACCAAAACAATTACGTTTCTTCACAGCACGTTTTGAACAAAAATAGGCCTACCGCCCTTACCTCAGTAACGGGGTAAGGGCTTTTTGTATCTAAAAAATATTTGGTTAATGAGAAAAATGCGAAAACATTCTAATGACATTGTAGTTTGATGTATTGTCAAATAAGGAAGTGACTAGCCTTTCTACGATAATCGGAAAGGAGAAAACTTATGAACAAAACATTGGGAAGTACCTTGATTACCTCAGGGACGATGATTGGGGCAGGGATGCTTGCCATGCCTCTCACCTCTGCAGGAATAGGTTTCACGTTTACAGTTGTTCTACTTGTTCTTTTATGGATTCTGCTCACCTATAGCGCATTATTATTTGTTGAGGTTTACCAAACAGCTGAACATGATGCCGGTATTGGCACGCTTGCCGCACAGTATTTTGGTCGACCAGGACGAATTGTCGCAACCAGCGTATTAATGATTTTCCTTTATGCATTACTTTCCGCCTATGTAACCGGTGGTGGTGCAATTCTTGCTTCAACTTTACCTGATTTTGCGACACCTGATCTCAAAATGAAAGGTTCTATCCTAGCATTTACGATCTTCTTTGGTATCTTCGTGGCAATTGGCACAAGCTTTGTGGATGCCTTAAATCGTTTCTTATTTATCGTGATGATTGCGGCTTTATTTATTGTGCTTGGATTGATGATTCCAGAAATTAAAATCGATAACTTAATGGCCATGCCTATTGATAAAGCGCTATTGATTTCGGCTAGTCCAGTTTTCTTTACCGCTTTTGGTTTCCACGGCTCAATTCCTTGCTTAAATAAATACTTAGAAGGTGATGTAAAAGCCTTAAGATTTTCTATTATTATGGGCTCTGCAATCACATTAGTGGGTTATCTTTTATGGCAATTTTCTACTCACGGCGTGTTAAGTCAAAGCCGATTCTTAGAAATCCTTAATCAAGATCCAACATTAAATGGATTGATTGAAGCCGTTCGAGTGATTACAGGCAGCACCATTATTGCGGCTGTCGTGAAAATCTTCTCTGCCTTAGCACTGATTACCTCATTCTTAGGGGTGGCACTAGGTTTACTAGAATGTATTGACGACTTGTTAAAACGCGCCTTCAATATTTCAGCAAACCGTTTAAGTTTAGGTTTTTTAACCTTCCTTCCGCCATTGCTCTTTGCATTCTTCTATCCAGAAGGCTTCATCCTTGCATTAGGTTATGCAGGACAAATGTTTGCTTTCTATGCAGTGGTATTGCCAGCAGCATTGGTTTGGAAAGCTCGCCATCAACATCCAAACTTACCTTATCGTGTGCCGGGTGGTTCAGGGTTCCTACTCTTTGTCTCAATTCTAGGGATTATTATCGTGAGTATCCCATTCCTAATTAAATTAGGTGTATTACCTGAAGTAGTGGGTTAATAACACGATTAAAATAAAAAAGTGCGGTTAAAAATCAGTGTGTTTTTAACCGCACTTTTATTTTATTATCAGTCTAGGGAAAGGTGTCATTTTACTATTGGTAGTGAAAAAATTTCGTTATTATATTGATAAAGATACTAAAGGAGTAACAAATGTACACCCAGAATAGTATTCCCTTATATACAGCCAAAGGAGAGGATTCTTATAGCCCTTTAAATTTTTTTTATGGTGGAACAGGTGGTTTAGATGAGCCTGAGTTTAGTATAAAAACCTACTTTAATATTGTATATTATGAGGGAGATTTTTTAAAAGCTATTTATTCTGTTCTGGTAGAAAAGGATGGATTCTGTGAGGAGGGAGCAGATTGCTATTACCCTGATATGAATAGTCCGTTTCCAGAAGATCACTTCGAAGGGGTAAGGTTTGAGATTGGAGGCCTATGTGATCCTAGATACCAGATTCATGTATCTGAAGAAATCTGCTTTATGTATTTTAAAAAGGCATGCAAACGTTTTTTAGAATTACATCCTGAAAAAGAATATGTAGAGTTTATTTATGATATTTTAAACAACTGGGAAACATCAAAGATGAAATAAAAGTCAAAATTTGTGTCTATTTTTATAGGTAAATTAATAATATAAGAGTGCTAGAAAAAATAATGGATATATTTAATTTTTTTGAAAATGTTGTTTACCCTAGGGTAATTGAAAAATTCGGAGTTGTTCAAGTTGATTTTGAGAAAGAGGGAGATTTTGGTTATTTAACTAGATTTGACTTATATTCAAATAAAAAAACAGCAACTATTGAGCTATGGAGTAGTCATTGGGTAGGGTTGGAAATATATAAATTAGAAAATAGAGATATAGATATTATATATAACAAAATGATTTCTCCTGATGAAGTATCGGAAAAAGATTTCTTTGAGTTTATGGAGGTTTTATTTAATGGTAATTAGCGAAGGTTTGCTTTTATAGCCTGGAGATATAAAGTGCGGCCAAATTTCAAAGAGTTTTAAAACTTCTCGAAAATTGACCGCACTTTTTTATGCTTTCTCTTTGATTGCTTTAAGATATCGATATACGCTAGGTTCTGAGATTTTCAAATATTTCGCCACCATTGGAATGGCACCTTTGATATTGAAAATACCTTTATCAAATAAGACTTTAATGGCGTTTTCCCGTTGTCTTAAGCTGAGTGGTTTATCGGAGTGTAATAGAGTGAAATCAAGGTATTCACAAAGGATATCTTCGATGGAGTTTTCGAGTTTTTCTTTATTAATTATTTCGGCCTCTTCTACGTCAGCAAAGGCAGCATCAATACCTAAAATATTGACGAAGTTTCCAAGGTTTTCCAGTGAAATTAATTTGGTCATCACATCAACCAACTCAGAAGTATCATGATTAATACAAAGGATGCCTTCTAATTTATCCCCGTTTTTAATGAAATAAGTTGCACCTCGAATGACCTTTTCGGAATCAGCCACCGCTTTGTAGTTAAAGACAAAATCCTTATCTAAATACACTTTATCCTGCAACAAACTAGAACCAAAAGAGCTAAGCGGAGAAGAAAGCGTTCGACCACTGACGTGGCTATTCGCAATGGCTTCCATATGAGCCTTATTCTTATCAAAAGAATGAAATACGACTTCGTATTTAGGGCCGAGAACATTTCCTAAAAAATGGGTTAGGCCAATAAAATATTTCTTTTGTACGTTATTCATACCAACTTAATCTCATTAATTTCAGCTTGCTATAGGTATTCTATAACCGCTTATTTTTTATAGCAAATATATTGTAAAAAACGGCAGGTTATCTGTGGTGTTTTACTTATAATGTCATACTCATTTAGAATTTTTGTTTGTGTATGGTTATCATACCTTATACAGATGGTTTATCATCAGCAACGGTAGGTATGCCAATAATCTCTGTTACAGATTTAGGAATTGTAAGTGATTGGTATAAAGATAACGGTAAGTACGATATAGCTAAAGCTTATTCTTCTTGATAACTCTTTAGGAAATAGTAAATTTAATACGGTTAGTCTTGTAGTAAGAGAATCTATTAAATACTCAGTGGGAAGTAGAATTTCGGATGTTCCTTCTAATGGCATCTTAGGTGGGCAAGTATTAAGAGGTGAATATATTTTAGAGGTGCCTAAACAGTATAATCCTATTCCATCTAAGATATTAGATAAGGCTAATGAATTGAAAATAATTATTCGTGATAGTGAAGGTAATGTTTATTAATTTACAAGAGGTTGTTGTATGGAGAAATATTTTTACAGTAAAGGATGGTCATTTGTTAAAAAAAAATCTTGGGGGGAGTTTTCTGTCGAAGATGCCTTAAGGAGACATGGAAAGGAGGAATATACTGTTTTAATCAATTCTTCTAGTAGACCTGATTCCTATATTGTTATTGGGAAAGATTATGTCATTGTGTACTTTTTAGATGATAATATTAATGAGGTTTTATCATATGAATTTAAATTTAGTAAATTAACAACTGATAAATTATTTTTATCTTTTATTACATCTAAAAAATATGGGGTAAGTAAGGCTCCTATTATTATACATCAATTTAAAATTTTAGAGGATGGACACGTTTTTTCAGAAAGAATGGACTATGAGTCTAATATTGTTGATAGTTATGAGGTTATTATAAATACTAATTCTAATTATTATAATTATCCTAAGTTTGGATGCTATGAGGAGTTCCTAAAGTTGGATCGATATTTTGATAGTTGGTAATTAGCGTGTTAAGAAATAAAGCCTAGATAATCTGGGTTTTATTTGAGGTTATATGGGCTATTATAGTTCATTAATGATAAAGTGCGGTCAATTTTAAAAGAGTTTTAAAACTTCTCAAAAACAGACCGCACTTTTGTATTGAGAATATTAGTTTATAGAATTTTAAAACAACTTTTTATATCATATCGCAATTTTATCAATAACTTAATCTCTGAAGTATAATGAAGAACTTATCTCGCTCTTTTCTTTCTAGTTTATTATTTATTTCCTCTTTCGCTTTGGCGGCACCCAGCTCACCAAATGCAAATGTAGAAAAACAAATCGATGCCCAACAACAAAAACAGCAAGCGGAACAAGATGCAGCCATTTTAGCCCAGCAAACGCAATCCGCGAATGTGCGTTTAGAGGGTGAAAAAGAGGCCTCACTTGGCTTTCCAAAAAATGAAGCACAGTGTTTTCCTATCAATCAATTGGTGCTGACCGATTATCAAGCTGAAGAAGAAAATTCATCAGCCTCTTCTCTTAAATTAATCCAACCAAGCCGATTCTCTTGGGCATTAAAGTCAGTTTATGCTGAGCGTGATTTTGCGCTGCCGGCTTGTATTGGCTCGGAGGGGATTAATGTCTTACTTCGCCGTATTCAAAATCGTTTAATTGATTTTGGTTATGTCACGACACGCGTGGTGGTGGAGCCACAGGATTTACGTTCAGGTATGCTCGTACTCACTGTGATTCCGGGTAAAGTAGGTCGTATTCAATTACAAGACCAAAGTGCGATTCCGTTTGCCACCCGTGGTACCTTATGGTTTGCCATGCCAATGGCGCAGGGGGATATATTAAATATTCGCAATATTGAACAAGGTTTAGAAAACTTAAAACGTGTACCGAGTGCTGATGCGAATATGGAGCTTGTGCCAACGGATGCAGTAGGTGAAACAGACGTGGTGATTGCTTATAAGCAAAGCTTACCTTTTCATTTAACCTTAGGATTAGATGATTCAGGCAGTAAAGCTACGGGTCGTTTACAAGGTTCAGCTACGTTTTCTTGGGATAACGTGCTAACACTTAATGATATGTTCTATATCAGTGGTACACGTAGCTTTAAACGTGATAGCGATGATGCGGAAGGCGATTATGGCAGTAAAAATGTCAGTCTCTATTATTCCATTCCTTGGAAGAACTATCTCTTAACGCTTTCCGGTTCAAAATATTCTTATCACCAAACGGTAGCGGGCGCATTTGAGTCTTACACCTATTCGGGTGAAAGCCAACAAATGAAAGCGAATTTAAGTCGCTTATTAACTCGTGGAAGTCTTCATAAAACCTATGTGAATGCCGCGTTATGGACGAAAAAATCTCATAACTACATTAATGACACCGAAATTGAAGTGCAACGTCGTCGAACAGCAGGTTGGGAAGTGGGGCTTAATCACACCCAATACATTGGTGAAACTGTTTTACAACTGTTTGCGAACTATAAACGTGGTACGGGTGGGAATAAATCCTTACCAGCACCGGAAGAAGAATTTGGTGAAGGCACTTCTCGCATGCAGATTTTTACTGCAGGCATTGATTTTACCTATCCTTTCACTATCGGCAATCAACCTTTCCGCTTTAACACCAGTTGGAATGGACAATGGAACGGCACACCTTTAACCCAACAAGATAAATTGAGTATTGGTGGTCGTTATACCGTACGCGGATTTGATGGTGAGCTATCACTTTCCGGTGAAAAAGGTTGGTTATGGCGAAATGAGCTCGGTTGGAATATTGCCAATAAAGGACATGAGCTTTATTTAGGAATAGACCGAGGCAAGGTGCACTCTAGTCAAGAAGAGCTTCAAATTGGTGATAGCTTAATGGGTGGTGCAATTGGACTTCGCGGTAAATTATGGGGCATTAACTATGATTATTTTGTGGGTGTTCCAATTAAAAAACCGGAAGGATTTAGAACTAGTCATGTGACAACCGGATTTAATGTGAGCTACCGTTTTTAATGCTCACGCTTTTAGATGAATAAATTGATTAAAACCAAACAGAATTTAAAACTTTAAAGGAAATTAAAAAATGAATAAACGTCATTATAAAGTGATTTTTAGCCGTGTATTAAACCAGCTTGTGGTGGTCTCTGAGTTGGCAAAATCTCAAGGTAAAGCGCAAAGTGAAAATGTGAGCTCAGAACAAGAAAAAACAGGATTGTTTTCAACCGCACTTTCACTTAATCCTATTCATTTTAGCTTAATGTTGGCATTAGGCTTTGTCTTCTTATCGCCTTCTGTTCATGCAGAAGATATGGCAATTCGTGCTGATAAATCTGCACCAGGTAATCAACAACCTACCGTACTTCAAACCGGCAATGGTTTACCGCAGGTAAATATTCAAACACCAAGTGCAGGTGGGGTATCACGTAACCAATATTCACAATTTGATGTGGCAGAAAAAGGCGCTGTGTTAAACAATGCCCGCAAAGCAGCCCAAACGCAAATGGCAGGATGGGTGCAAGGTAACCCGAATCTTGCTCGCGGTGAAGCGAAAGTCATTCTTAACGAGGTCAATTCAGCGAATCCAAGCCGTTTAAAAGGTTATGTAGAAGTCGCAGGCAAAAAAGCAGATGTGGTGATTGCCAACCCAAGCGGTATCCAATGTGATGGTTGTGGTGTGATTAATGCTGGACGTACCACGCTGACAACCGGTAAAGCTGATGTAGAAAATGGTGAGTTGAAAGGCTATCGCGTAAAAGGCGGTAAGGTGACTGTTGGCCAAAAAGGGATGGATAACAGCCAATCTGATTACACCGATATTATCGCTGAGAAAGCGGAAATCAATGGTGGTGTTTGGTCGAAGAAAGGCATTAAAGTTACCACTGGTAAAAACAACGTTGACCGCACCAATGATTCAGTTGTGTATGTGGGCGATAAAATCACCGATAAAACCGACCACACTTCCGATACCCAAGGCGAAAACCAAAGCTACAGTGTGGATGTGAGCCAATTAGGTGGGATGTATGCTGAAAAAATCCATTTAGTGGATAACGGCCAAGGTCTTGGTGTACGCAATGCGGGGCATATTGGTGCATCAGCGGGTGATGTGAAGATTGATAGTCAAGGACGTATTGTTAATGAAGGGGTAATTAGCGCAACTCACCAAGCTGATCTTAATGCAGAAAAGGTTATTGAAAATAAAGGTAAAGTTGAAACTAAACAGGGGAATGTTGCATTGCGCTCACAAACTCGAGTAGAGCAGCATGGTTCAATTGTTTCACATCAAGGGGGGAGCTTTGTTCAAGCTAAGGATAAAGTTACTCAAACCGGTGAAACTGTTGCTAAGGGCGATATTCAGTATCAGGCAAAAAATATTGAAGTAAAAAGTGGTGCTTTAGTTGCTGCTGGCGTTACGGTACAGGATACTACGCAAGGTGAGATTCGTTCTCTAGATACTCAACATGCACAAGGTGCAAATCTTACTCTTTCAGCTGAAAAGACCATTTCATCCAAAGCAAAACATCTAGCGAGTGGTGAGATTAATGTGAGAGCGGAAATGGTTGATTTATCTGATAGTCAATTAAGTGGAGATCGCATCGCTCTCCAATCTGCTCAATCAGCTTTAAATCTGAATAAAACAACGCTATATAGCGAAGGAAAAACAACATTAAGCAACCCAAATCTTATTTCAACTGAAAATGCACATTTGAATGCTGATCATTTTGTGGTGGATAGTGTTCAACTTAATAATCATCAGGGCAGTTGGATTCAACGTGGCGCCGAAGCTTTTGCATTAAATGTACAAAAGGGATTAGACAATACTGAAGGAAAAATTGTCGCAGAAGGTACGCTTTCTGTTCAAACGCCATTAATTCAAAATAATCAAGGTGTGATTTGGTCAAATCAAGGTGTGAAACTTAACACAAATGCAGGACATATAGAGTCTCAATCTGGTTATTTATTTGGAAAAAATAGTCTTGATATTAGTACTTCAACCTTGAATAACCAAAAAGGTGAAATGTTAGGTGGACAGGTTTTATTGGCTGCACAGCAAGTTAATAATGAGGAAGGGAAGTTAATTGTCGGAAATCGCGCAGATTTATCAGTTAATCAATTTAATAATCAGCGTGGTATTGTTTATAACCAAGGTGAACTATCATTAAAGACAGAAAATTTACACAACCAAGATGGCATTATTTCATCTGTTTCTCGTGCGACATTGCTTGCAAATGATTTAAATAACCTTAAAGGAGTGATTCAGGGAGAGTCTGATTTAACGATTCAAACCCAAAATTTGAATAATACACAAGGTGATATTTCAGCGAAAACAGCAGCGATTTCTTCTGCTGCAATAAATAATGCACAAGGTGTAATTTCATCTCAGGATTTAACATTATCTGGTACAAATTTAAATAACAAAGGTGGCATTGTTCAAAGTGTGAATGCAACATTAAATTTGACCAAGATGGATAACCAGTCTGAAGGTGATAAAGGCTCTTTGGTTAGTGCAACAAATCGTTTAGTGTTAAATGTTACAAATGTAAATAATAAAAATACAAAAGCTAAACAAGATACCCCTACTCAAGGTATTCAAACAACTAATTTAGTAATAAATGCAGAGCATATTGAAAACCAATCTGGTGGTATTTATGCAGGAAAATCAGCAAATATTACAGTTAATCAATCTCTTGATAACCAACAAGGTGAGATTTTATCGGCTGGTCGAGTTGATATTGTAAATCCAGATTTAACCTTGGTTGTAAATAATGCACTAGGAAAAATTGAATCGGTGATTGGCACAACATTACAAGCCAAAACATTAGCGGATGAAGGTTCGATTAGAACAAAAGGAGATTTGGGTATTGAGTTAAATGATAGCTTTACCCTAAATAAAGCCTTTGGTGTAGGCAATAATCTTACTTTTAAAACAAAAGGTGATTTTGTTAATAATTCCAACCTTGTGGTAGGTAATTCAGCATCAGTTGAAGGATCTACTATTCAAAATAATGCTAATGCAGAAATTTCCTCGATAAACACTCGCATTCAAGCCAATAAACTGGATAACTTTGGTTTAATAGATGGTGACACCACAGTGATTAAAGCCAATGATGTCAATAATATCGGTACTGCACGTATTTATGGTAGTCATCTTGCCATTCAAGCAAATAATTTAAATAATCTTGAGAACACTGACGGAACAGCAGCGACTATCGCTGCTCGCGAGAGACTTGATTTAGGTGTCAGTAATTTAGTAAACCGTAACCATTCACTTATTATGAGTTTAGGTAATATCTATATTGGTGGACAGTTAAATGACAATAATCAAGCAACTGGTTATGCAAATAGCATTGATAACGGTAGTGCAACCATTGAAGCTTTAGGAAGTGGTTGGATTAAAACAAATCGTCTGCTAAACCACGATTTACATTTAAGGTTAGGACATAAATATACTAAAAATCATTTTGTTACTTATTCCCCATTTGATAGTAGTGCGACTTATTATAGTAATGAAGGAGAAAAAGGTGAGGGTTATTTAGATCATGTTAATAATAGTCGTCATAATAGCAATCAATATTTTCGTTTCAATGATGGACGTAAAGCTGTGGCAGCTCGAAATTGGCTGAAACAAGATTACATTCGAACCACAGATACTAATACCATTGAACACCAAGATCCCAGTAAATTGCTTATCGGGCAATCTTTACATTTGGAAGGGGGGGAGTATACGAATAAACACTCTCGAATTGTGATTGGTGACACCTTATATTTAGCGGATAAGGCGATTAAGGAACCCGTCAGTACAGTAAGTCAAGGATTACTAAAACTGAGTAATATTGATGTTGATGGTGAAATTCATCGTCGAGATATCGGTTTGAAAAAAGATATTAAAAAAGAACATCGTCATCATGGTTCGAGAGGTAAAAAAGTTTGGGCTGTGTATGGAGGAGATGAACAAAAAATTGACCGCCTCTTACCTGTCGAACCGTTCAAATTTGGGCTGGAACTTTTAAAAATAGGTGAGCCGGTGGAGTCTACTGGCATAATTGTTGGGGATAAATCAGATTTCCAAGGCATTTCATTAGCGGAGAAAACACCTTTAAATACAGATTTAAATGTTCACCGCGTTAATCTAGAAGCAATCACGTCTGGAGTGATGAAAAATAAAGATAACCTTGATATCAAAACGCATTTACCAGATATTTCATTGCCACAGGCAAGCCTTTATAAAATCAACCCTGAGGTATCAGGACAGTTTTTGGTTGAAACAGATCCGCGTTTTACACAGAAATCTAAATGGCTCAGTTCTGATTATATGTTCAAACAGTTGCGCAATGATCCACAAAATATGCTTAAACGTTTGGGCGATGGTTTTTATGAACAACGTTTAGTAAACGAACAAATTAATCAGCTCACTGGTAGACGTTTTCTAGAAAATTACTCTTCCGATTATGACCAATATAAAGCCTTGATGGATAACGGGGCATACTACGCCAAAAAAATGAATTTAGTACCAGGCGTTGCTTTGACATCTTCTCAGATGAAAGAGTTAACTTCTGATATGGTTTGGATGGTAAAACGTGAAGTGACTTTAAAAGATGGTTCTAAGAAAGAAGTATTAGTGCCACAGGTTTACGTTGTTGGACGTAATACCGATATTGATAGTCGAGGTGCAGTGATTTCTGCCAATGATGTCATTATGAATATCAAAGGTGATGTACAAAATAGTGGCGTAATTTCTGGACGTAATCTAACAGGCTTAGCCGCAAATAATATTGAGAACTTAGGTGGTCGCTTACAGGGTCGAGAACTTTATTTGGTAGCTAAAAATATGCTTAATAATCTTGGTGGAGAGTTAAATGCAACAGATAATTTAGTTGCCCAAGGAAAGCATATTAATATTGAAAGTACCACGAGTGAAACAGAAAATACACCTGATTTTTACCAAAAATCACTAACACAACAAGCATCTGTAAAGGTTGGCAATGATAACAAAAAAGGCAGTGCTAGCTTTATTGCGACTGAAAATATTACTGTAAAAGGTGCAAATGTAGATGTGAACGGAAATGCGGTTTTCTCTGCAGGTAAAGCATTGAATTTTGGTACGGTAGAAACTGAAAATAAAGAGCATTACGTACCAAATGCAGATAATTACTATAAGCTTGATCAAAAACAAGAAGTTGGCAGTCAGTTAAATGTTACAGGAAATCTTGATGCTGTAGGTAAAAGTGCGGTTGACATGCGAGGTGTTTCTGTAACCAGTAATGGCACCATGAATGTACTTTCTGACGGTAATATCAATATTCAAGAAGCGCGTTATAAAGAGCAGTTGTCGAGTGCCTCCAAAAGTAAATCTAGAGGTTTAACAAGCTCAACGACAGAAGTTTATCGACATAAACACGATTATGACGTTGCGGAAGCCTCAAATTTAGATGCAGATAAGATTTATCTTCATTCAAGCAAAGGTAATGTCACTATTCAGGGCTCAAATGTAGCAGCTGGTAATGGTTTGACGGTGAAGGCTAAAAACATTGATATTCGCGAAGCTGAGAACCGAGTCTACTCTGATGATTATTACAGCAAGAAAAAATCAGGCATATTGGGAGGTGGTATTGGAGTAACCTTTGGTTCTCAAAAACAAACCACAGAAAGTGATCAGACTAAGCTTTATGCGAAAGGTAGCCAAGTAGGTAGCTTGAACGGTAATACTACGATGATTGCGGAAAACACTTATACTCAAACTGCGAGTAAGGTGAGTGCAATCAAAGACGGCGATGTGAATATTCTGGCGAAAAAAGTCGATATTAAAGCTGCAGATGACAAATATGAAACCAATACCAAACAAACCTTTGAACAAAAAGGTGTAACTCTTGCGATTACCTCCCCTGTTATTTCTGCTATTCAAGCAGTACAAGGCGTAGTGCAATCAACTAGACAAGTAGGTGAGAGTAAGCATGGTCGTGTGAATGCGATGGCAGCAGCTAATGCTGGTTTTGATGCTTATCGGGCAGCTCAATCAGTCGGACAAGCTGCAAATGATGTCGGAAAATTTATGAGTAACACAGGAAATGTAGATTCTGTGATTGGTGCACAAATCACTTATGGCCAACAAAAAAATGAATCTCGCACGCATACTGAAGGCAAAACCGCGGCCAAATCTCAAGTGAATGCAGACGGCAAAGTAAATATAGTGGCAACGGGTGCAGGAAAGGATTCCAACATTAATATTGAAGGTTCAGATATCTCAGGCAAACAAGGCACGACTTTGATGGCAGACAATCAAGTAAACATCAAAGCAGCAGAACAAAACCACCAAGAACGTAGTACCAATAAATCGAGTGGTTTTAATGCTGGGGTAGCCATTAAAGTGAGTAATGGTGAGGCTGCTGGGGTTACTTTAGGCGGTAATTCCGGAAAAGGCTATGGCAATGGTGATGAAACCACTTATGTTGCTAGCCATGTAGGTGATAGCCAAAGTAAAACCGTGATTAATGCAGGTGGTGATGTCACTCTTGCAGGCAGTCAAGTGAAGGGTAAACGTGTTGAATTGGATGCGAAAAACCTCAATATCGAGAGCTTGCAAGATAAATTTCGCTATCATGGTAAACAAATGAATGTAAGTGGTAGTGTGACAGTGGGGTATGGCGCATCCGTTGGAGGCAGTTTCAATAAATCAAAAATCAATGCTGATCATGCGAGTGTGAATGAACAGGCAGGAATTTATGCCGGAGATGAAGGCTATGATATTAATGTTAATAAGCATACCGATCTTAAAGGTGCATTGATTACCTCTACACAAAAGGCAGAAGCAGATGGTAAAAACCATTTTAGTACCGGCAGCATTACACATTCAGATATTGAAAATCACTCAAATTATAGTGGCCGCAGTTTTGGTGTAAGTGGCAGTGTGTCAGCTAACTTTGAAACACCATTTGGTAAAGAGGGTCAAGCACAAAGTGGTAAACAGGCGGTGGATGATGATGGCAATCTGATTTATAGAAACGACCGAGGAGAATTGACCACAGAAGCCAAAAATGCGCAGGGTAAAGACAACGCAAAACAACTTGCTACAGGTTGGGATTCTTTAGAAACCTCAACAGGATTTGGTATTGGGCGAGATAAAGAAAGTCAAAGTAGCGTGACAAAAAGTGGTATTAATACTGCGAATATTGAAATTAGAGACCAAGCGGAACAACTGGCGAAAACCGGTGAAACGGTTGAGCAAACGCTAGATAGCATTAAAACCGATGTAACTACGGATAATGCAGAGCAGCATTCCGGCAAGTTGGAAAATCATTTTGATAAAGATAAAGTGATGAAAGAGCTCAACATTCAAGTGAAAGTTACTCAAGATTTTCGTAAAAATGCCTTCTCAATGATTGATGACTATGTGCTTCCAAAACAGGCTGAATTGAGAAAACAAATCAAGGAAGCCAAAACGGAAGAGGAAAAGACCGCACTTTATGGAGCAATTTATAAATTGCAGTATCAAAAACGTTTGCTTGAAACAGTGGTTGGCATTGCCGCCGGCTCACCGGATGTTGCAATCACTCAAGGAACTTTGCAATTAGCCGCAACGAAGATGAGAGAGGAGACTTTGGCTAATTCAAGATTATTTAAAGGTATTAAAGATGCGAAGACGGGGAAAATTCTTCGTAATGATAGTTATGATAGCGGTTATTTTGATGGAGTAAAATTAGGTGGTGTAAGGATTGATGTTGATGCTATTTGCAATAGTAACATGGGGACTTGTACTTATAATGATGATAATTCAATCACATTTAAAGGTAATAAAGACTATACATTAGATGATGCTATTGATCCGCAACAAAATAAAAAAGCGGGTGGATTATATGGAGAAACCGGTGGTTTTCAACCTGTTCAAGGTGAGTGGAATCTACATTTTAAGAGAATTCCGTATAGCATCGGTTCTATCTCGGATATGGCGGTAGAATCCTTTGCTGGTACTCACGACCTGTTAGGAGGCCAAGCATGGGGCTGGTATGATAAACAAGGAAATACTGCAGAAAAAAATAAACTTACTGGTGTAGCATCAGGTGTAACAACTGTTATTGCAATACCGGTATCCGCACCATTTGCTTTATCCGATGTAATGTCATCAGATATGTTTGAACTTTTGATGAAAATAGGAGGTAAATAAAATGAAATACACCTTATTTATTCTTTGTTTTATATTAAACGGATGTTGGTATTCAAACGGATGTTTTTATACTCCACAAATGGTTAATTGTGTTGATAAGGGGAAAGAATATCCATTAATTGCAGGGTATCAAAAAAAAGAACTACTAGGACATACAAACTCAAAACAACGATGGAAAGATCTTGTTTCTTGTGGAGGAAAGTATGGTGATATAAATCTACACTACTATCCGCAAAACTATCAAATAAATGACAAAAGATATAAAAATCTTGATGAATGTATGAATACTAAGGGGTATATATATCTTTCTCCCGCTGAATGTGGCTATCAAGATCCTAAGTGGGATAATGGAAAGTGTAACTTATAACGCATTGAATTTATTATTTAAATAGAGTGCGGTCAAAAATTTTGGTTTTTTTAATTTTAAAAATAATCTGAATAAAAGCTGGTTACAGCGAACAGCAGATATGTTTAGTGATGAACGTTTATCCGTACATAATTGCCATGGCTTAGGACAACGACAATGTATTACTGACGGATATAGAACTGGAGGAGATCTTAAAATGGGTAATGAAAGAACTATTTTTGAATTAAATAAAGCGAAGGAGAAATAAAATGAAAATAAGATTTTTATTCTTAATACCCTCAATCTTATTGCTTACAAGCTGTAGTGGATGGTTTCAACCTCTACCGCCATACTATCATTGGCGTTTGCATAATGCGGATGCATTATTCCCTGAATCAGATCCTGATGTTTTAACTAAATATGTTGACAGAAGAAAAAAAGATATGACTGATTGCGGTATTATAGATTGGGCGGCAGGAGAAAGTGATAATCCAGAGGTCAATCTTTGTTTAGAGAAAAAAGGCTGGTATTTAGAAGGTGGACCTGTTTGTGAAAATACACTAATGTGGGATAGACCTCCATGTATCCAATGGCGAAAAAAACACAGCAAGCCTGATGCTAAGCCTTGGGGATTATAAATAGTAATAACAGTAAAAAAGAGGATAAATGATGGCTTATCATGTTTCTTTAGTTAATACGGATAAGAAAGATATTTCTTATAAACTAATCATGAATAAAGAAAAGTTTAGAGAGTTTTTATTTAAAGAATTCAACATGAAGGAAGAGATAAATAAAAATGGAGCTTTAGAGTTTTATTATGATAAAGATGATCCTTCTTTTACTATTTTTTATACTGAAGGTATTGAAGGTGAATATTACATTAATACCACGGATGATAAGCATATAGAAAAGCTAATTTCTATTGCTGAAAAGTTAAATGATGGTACTAGAGTTAGAGGAGATGAAGGGGAGACATATAACTCTTTAGAGGATACATATATCCATTCTGATGATGAATATTTATTTAAAAATACAACAAAGGAAAAAGGTTTTTATTTTCTTAGAAATCCTTCTATAAAAATAGGTATTGTTATAGGGATTATTGTTTGTCTTATACAAATTTTATTTTTTAAATAGTAGCTCTTATAACTAGTTTGATTTAAATCTGCGCCACCTTATTTGGGTTGGAGTTTATATAATGAGAATATGCTATTTTTAAGCTCAGATCCTAAAGCCGCATATAAATATCTTAGTAAGAAGAAAAAAAGATATGGAAGATTGTGGTATGGATTTTGTCATTGGTGAAAGTGATGATCTGAAAGTAAATCTTTGCTTCGAAAAAAAGAATGGTGCTTAGAGGGCGGACCTGTCTGTGGAAATACAATAATGTGGGATAAACCTCTTTGTGTTCAATGGCGAAAAAAAACACTGCAAACCGTATGCTAACCCTTGGGAATAAGTTACAAGAGCATTGAAATATCTTCCCAAAATATATTGCTTTGGGGCGATAGATTTATATGCCTTTCAACATTTGAAAAGCATATAATTTAAAATCTTTAGATACAAAGTGCAGTCAATTTTCAAAGAGTTTTAAAACCTCTCAAAAATTGACCGCACTTTTGTATTTTCAAAGATGCTTATATTAAGAAAACCTTATAATTTCACATCCAACTTCGCGTAAGCACGTTCTACTTTTTCTAATGCTTTTTCTACGGAAATATCACGAGCGAGTAAGACACCTAAACGGCGATGGGCATTGACTTCGCCTTTGCCGAAAAGGTGAATATTACTATTAAACCTAAACCTTGCATTGGTGTATAGTAAAGATTCCAATAGCCAATCTAGCACGACAAAAAGTGGCAAATTAGAGAACCGTTTTAATAAAGATGATGTTCAAAAAGAACTTGATTTCCAACGTGAGGTGACAGAGAAATTTGGACCAAATGTCGCGGAAGCAGGAAGTTTGCTTGCTAATAAATTTGGCGAAGAAGCGAAAGCGAAGCGTCATGAAGCCGCAATTGCGTTAGAAGAAGCAGAAAAAGCCAAGGCAGAAAACAACAACGAAACTAACCGCACTTTAGTAAAACAAGCACGAGATAATTTTGAGACAGCGAGTCGCGAAGCTAAAGAATGGGAAACGGGTGGAAGTAAACGCCTTATCATTGATTCGGCATTAAATGTTATCAGTACCGCTTTAGCTGGCAGACCGGCAGCGGAAGTGGTGGCTTCAGGATTATCACCTGCGGTGAATAATCAAATTAAGAAAGCGACAACAGATGCAAAAGGCAATGTGAATACCGCGCTCAATTTGACAGCTCATGCACTTTGGGGCGCGGTAGAGGCTTATGCAGGCAACCGTAATGTTGCTGCTGGTGCTGCGGGTGCAGCTGGTGGTGAGACGGCGGCTCATTTCCTTGCCTCGACACTTTACAATAAATCACCTGAAAAGCTTAGCGAAGAAGAAAAACGTACGGTATCGTCTTTAAGCCAAGTAGCAGCAGGTATTGCTGGTGGTACTTTATCGGATAGCTCTGATGGGGCAATTATTGCAGCTAAAACAGCGAAAGATTCAGTGGAGAATAACAGCATGGCTGATGACGTTCATCCTAGTGATGAGCGTAAGCAAAACATTGAAATGTATGCCAAGGTTTTATTCAATGGAGATGAAGATAAAGCTAAAGAATATCAAGAAGGTCTAGAGATTGCAGAAGCTCAAGGGCAACTTGATAGTGTTAAAGAAACAGCGAATGCTGTTGTTAATTTAGATGATACCGTTGTCTCTTTATGGGAAGCTATCTCAAACCCAGAGAAAACCTATAATAATGTTGTGGTCTCGTTGAAAGATTGGGATGAGGCTTATGCGCGTGCTCTTCAAGAAAATCCAAAACTCGCGGGTGAAATGCAAGGTTACCGCCAAGGCCAAATGAAAGGTGTTTCAACTGGAGGAGTGGTGCTAAGTGGTGCGGGATTGGCGATAGCTAAGTCTATTGCCAAATTAAAAAATGGAAAGATTGATGTAGCCCATTCCAGTGTTAATGTTGCGAAAATCAGCAAATATTACAGTTAATCAATCTCTTGATAACCAACAAGGTGAGATTTTATCGGCTGGTCGAGTTGATATTGTAAATCCAGATTTAACCTTGGTTGTAAATAATGCACTAGGAAAAATTGAATCGGTGATTGGCACAACATTACAAGCCAAAACATTAGCGGATGAAGGTTCGATTAGAACAAAAGGAGATTTGGGTATTGAGTTAAATGATAGCTTTACCCTAAATAAAGCCTTTGGTGTAGGCAATAATCTTACTTTTAAAACAAAAGGTGATTTTGTTAATAATTCCAACCTTGTGGTAGGTAATTCAGCATCAGTTGAAGGATCTACTATTCAAAATAATGCTAATGCAGAAATTTCCTCGATAAACACTCGCATTCAAGCCAATAAACTGGATAACTTTGGTTTAATAGATGGTGACACCACAGTGATTAAAGCCAATGATGTCAATAATATCGGTACTGCACGTATTTATGGTAGTCATCTTGCCATTCAAGCAAATAATTTAAATAATCTTGAGAACACTGACGGAACAGCAGCGACTATCGCTGCTCGCGAGAGACTTGATTTAGGTGTCAGTAATTTAGTAAACCGTAACCATTCACTTATTATGAGTTTAGGTAATATCTATATTGGTGGACAGTTAAATGACAATAATCAAGCAACTGGTTATGCAAATAGCATTGATAACGGTAGTGCAACCATTGAAGCTTTAGGAAGTGGTTGGATTAAAACAAATCGTCTGCTAAACCACGATTTACATTTAAGGTTAGGACATAAATATACTAAAAATCATTTTGTTACTTATTCCCCATTTGATAGTAGTGCGACTTATTATAGTAATGAAGGAGAAAAAGGTGAGGGTTATTTAGATCATGTTAATAATAGTCGTCATAATAGCAATCAATATTTTCGTTTCAATGATGGACGTAAAGCTGTGGCAGCTCGAAATTGGCTGAAACAAGATTACATTCGAACCACAGATACTAATACCATTGAACACCAAGATCCCAGTAAATTGCTTATCGGGCAATCTTTACATTTGGAAGGGGGGGAGTATACGAATAAACACTCTCGAATTGTGATTGGTGACACCTTATATTTAGCGGATAAGGCGATTAAGGAACCCGTCAGTACAGTAAGTCAAGGATTACTAAAACTGAGTAATATTGATGTTGATGGTGAAATTCATCGTCGAGATATCGGTTTGAAAAAAGATATTAAAAAAGAACATCGTCATCATGGTTCGAGAGGTAAAAAAGTTTGGGCTGTGTATGGAGGAGATGAACAAAAAATTGACCGCCTCTTACCTGTCGAACCGTTCAAATTTGGGCTGGAACTTTTAAAAATAGGTGAGCCGGTGGAGTCTACTGGCATAATTGTTGGGGATAAATCAGATTTCCAAGGCATTTCATTAGCGGAGAAAACACCTTTAAATACAGATTTAAATGTTCACCGCGTTAATCTAGAAGCAATCACGTCTGGAGTGATGAAAAATAAAGATAACCTTGATATCAAAACGCATTTACCAGATATTTCATTGCCACAGGCAAGCCTTTATAAAATCAACCCTGAGGTATCAGGACAGTTTTTGGTTGAAACAGATCCGCGTTTTACACAGAAATCTAAATGGCTCAGTTCTGATTATATGTTCAAACAGTTGCGCAATGATCCACAAAATATGCTTAAACGTTTGGGCGATGGTTTTTATGAACAACGTTTAGTAAACGAACAAATTAATCAGCTCACTGGTAGACGTTTTCTAGAAAATTACTCTTCCGATTATGACCAATATAAAGCCTTGATGGATAACGGGGCATACTACGCCCAAAAAATGAATTTAGTACCAGGCGTTGCTTTGACATCTTCTCAGATGAAAGAGTTAACTTCTGATATGGTTTGGATGGTAAAACGTGAAGTGACTTTAAAAGATGGTTCTAAGAAAGAAGTATTAGTGCCACAGGTTTACGTTGTTGGACGTAATACCGATATTGATAGTCGAGGTGCAGTGATTTCTGCCAATGATGTCATTATGAATATCAAAGGTGATGTACAAAATAGTGGCGTAATTTCTGGACGTAATCTAACAGGCTTAGCCGCAAATAATATTGAGAACTTAGGTGGTCGCTTACAGGGTCGAGAACTTTATTTGGTAGCTAAAAATATGCTCAATAATCTTGGTGGAGAGTTAAATGCAACAGATCATTTAGTTGCTCAAGGAAAGCATATTAATATTGAAAGTACCACGAGTGAAACAGAAAACACACCTGATTTTTACCAAAAATCACTAACACAACAAGCATCTGTAAAGGTTGGCAATGATAACAAAAAAGGCAGTGCTAGCTTTATTGCGACTGAAAATATTACTGTAAAAGGTGCAAATGTAGATGTGAATGGAAATGTGGTTTTCTCTGCAGGTAAAGCATTGAATTTTGGTACGGTAGAAACTGAAAATAAAGAGCATTACGTACCAAATGCAGATAATTACTATAAGCTTGATCAAAAACAAGAAGTTGGCAGTCAGTTAAATGTTACAGGAAATCTTGATGCTGTAGGTAAAAGTGCGGTTGAAATGCGAGGTGTTTCGGTAACCAGTAATGGCACCATGAATGTACTTTCTGACGGTAATATCAATATTCAAGAAGCACGTTATAAAGAGCAGTTGTCGAGTGCATCCAAAAGTAAATCTAGAGGTTTAACAAGCTCAACGACAGAAGTTTATCGACATAAACACGATTATGATGTTGCGGAAGCCTCAAATTTAGATGCAGATAAGATTTATCTTCATTCAAGCAAAGGTAATGTCACTATTCAGGGCTCAAATGTGGCTGCAGGTAATGGCTTGACGGTGAAGGGTAAGAATATTGATATTCGTGAGGCTGAGAACCGAGTTTACTCTGATGATTTTTATAGCAAGAAAAAATCAGGGATGCTAGGTGCTGGTATAGGGGTTGCTTTTGGTACCCAAAAACAAACCACGGAAAGTGACCAAACTAAGCTTTATGCCCAAAGTAGTCAAGTTGGTAGCCTCAAGGGTAATACTACAATGATTGCTGAGCAATCATACGCACAAACAGCGAGTACTGTGAAAGCGATAGAAGGTGATGTAAATATTCTAGCTCAAAAAGCTGAAATTAAAGCAGCAGATAATAAATATGAAACGAATACTAAGCAAACTTTTCAGCAAAAAGGCGTTACTATTTCCTTAAGTTCTCCAGTGATTTCAGCTATTCAGGGAGTCGCTAAATCAGCTGAAATGATAGGGAAAAGTAAACATGCTCGAGTAAATGCAATGACAGCAGCGAATAGCGCATATAACGTGGTTCAAGCAGGCCAAGCTCTAGGTGAGTTAGCTGGTGCGGCTAGTGGTGCAGGGCAAGCCGCTGGTGGTTCTACGGGGCTCAAAATTTCAATCACTTATGGTCAACAACAAAGTGAATCCAGAACACATACTGTGGGTAATACTGCTGCTAAGTCTCAAGTCAATGCTGGCGGTAAAGTGAATATCATCGCTACAGGAGCGGGTAAAGCATCAAATATTGATGTTGTTGGATCTGATATATGGGGAAAACAAGGAACAACTTTAATTGCTGATAATCAAGTAAATATCAAAGCAGCAGAGCAAACACATCAAGAGCGTAGTACTAACAAATCCAGTGGATTTAACGCTGGGGTTGCTATTGATATTGGAAAAGGTGTTTCAGCTGGATTAACTGTAGGTGGAAACTATGGTAAAGGTTACGGTAATGGTGATGAAACTACTTATGTTGCTAGCCATGTAGGTGATAGTCAAAGTAAAACCGTGATTAATGCAGGTGGTGATGTCACTCTTGCAGGCAGTCAAGTGAAGGGTAAACGTGTTGAATTGGATGCGGAAAACCTCAATATCGAGAGCTTGCAAGATAAATCTAGCTACCATGGTAAACAGATGAATATGCAAGGTAGTGTCACAATTGGTTATGGCTTTTCAGCTAGTGCCGGTTTTAGTAAATCAAAAATCAATTCTGAACATGCAAGCGTGAATGAACAAGCTGGGATCTATGCGGGTGATGAAGGCTATGATGTGAATGTAAAAAATCACACAGATTTAAAAGGTGCGATCATTACTTCAACTCAACAAGCTGAAAGCTTAGGATTAAATCAATTTAGTACTGGTACATTAAGCCATAGTGATATTGAAAACCACTCATCTTATAAAGGTTCTTCAATAGGTATATCTGCTAAGGGAGATGCAAATGGCGGATGGACTGGTCAAGAGAAAAATGGTATTTCTGGTAGTGTAGGTTATGGTCGCGAAAGTGATAATCAAAATAGCGTGACTAAAAGCGGTATCAATACTCAAAATATTGAAATTCGTAATGAAAACGCACAACAAGCACGTACAGGGCAATCCATCACTGAGACACTTGCAGCAATTAAAACCGATATCAGTACTGATAATGCAGAAAGTCAAAGTGGTAAATTAGAAAATCGTTTTGATAAGAATGCCTTACAAAAAGAACTTAATATACAGGTGGAGGCAACAAAAGGATTTGTTCAAACTGCGAATGCTGCTGGGAATGCAATTGCAAATAAATTAGGTGAAGAAGCTGTTGCTAAACAACGTGAAGCACAAGCTGCTCAAGAAGTTGCTGATCGTGCGTATAAAGCTAACCCAAGCAAAGAAAATGAAACCGCATTAAATACCGCGAATCAAAATCTGATAACGGCTAATAATGAAGCAGACAAGTGGCAAACTGGAGGAGAATATAAGCGAAAAATTGATGGTGCCATGAATGCCATTTCTGCAGCATTGGGTGGTTTGCCAGCAGCGGGTATTGCTACCTCCGCACTTTCGCCAGAAATAAATCATCAAATTAAGCTAGCCACTGAGGGTAGCCCTATGGCTAATAAGGTTGCCCATGCAGTTTGGGGTGCGGTGGAAGCTTACTCCGCAAATCAAAATGCTGCAGCGGGAGCTGGTGGTGCTTTAGCGAGTGAGGTGATGGCTGATGTAATTGCAAAAGAGCTTTATGGTAAAAAGCCGAGCCAACTTAATCGAGAAGAAAAAGAAGTCGTATCTTCTGTTAGTCAAGCAGCCGGTGCTTTAGTGGGTGGAGTGGCAGCAAATAGTAGTCAAGGAATTGGTGTAGGACTAACTACAGCTAAGAATGCGGTGGAGAATAATTTCTTGAGTGATGCATCAAGAGCGAGATTAAATGCGTTAAAAACAAAATATCATCGTGGAGAAAAATTAACAAACAAAGAAAAATTGGAGTTTAGAGATTTAATTGAATCAGATCAGCGTAGTGATATTCTCTTGGATAAATTTAGAAAAGATCCAAATTCCTTAAATAGCAAGGAAAGAGAGGCATTTTTAAGCTATGTAGATCGTTATTATATAGAAACTGTTACGGGGAATACCGCATCAGGTTATAAATTGGCATCACCAACATCACTGGTTAATGCTCAAAATCGTTTTGAATCAGAATATTTAATAAACGATCCTGTACCAAAACGAGATTATGGTCATTTCCCTTTTGCAGGTACGGATGCGCAAAGATCGCAAGCAGTGAATACTTTGCCAGAAGAGAGTAAGAACTGGCTAGGATGGCGTTCTGAAAAACATTCTCGTGATGAAGAGATGTATTATACTGTCAAGAACGAACTTGATGCTCCTGAGAATTATAAAAATTCAGCGAATGGGAAAATAGCTTATTCAGTTAAGGATGGGCTGGAGTCAGCCTCGATGATTTATGGCGTTGGTGTACTTTCAAATGCATTAAGCAAATTGCCAGCAACTGTTAATACATTGAACTTACCAAACAAAGTGGTTTCTGCAACAGCGAAAGTTGGGGATTTTGCTAAAGCACACCCTATTTTGACTGAAAAGGTGGTGAATTCGGGTACAAGTATGGGATTTACTTATCTTGGAAATTCATTAAGTGGGAAAGAGACTTCGATGAGCGATCTGGCATGGAGTGCAGGAACTGGTTTTGTTGCGGGAGGAACAAAATTTGGAACAACATTAGCTATTAACTCTGTTAGCGGAGGTGTTCAGGGATATTTTGAAGAAAATGATGAGCCAGTTAAACATGCTGGTTATAAAGCCGCTTCATCCGGTATAGCAACATTAGTCGGTGGAGGTATAGGGAAAGGAATCGAAAAATTAGGATTTAGAGTACTGGTTGGTAATGTTAGTAGAAATAAAGATTATTATGAACCATTATATAGAAATCAAAAATTTTATAATCTTTTAAATGAAGAATATAAATATATTCCTACTAAAATAGGAACTATTGGAGATTCATTGTCTAGTGAATATATAAATAATAAGTTGGAGAAGAATGAGCCCAAAATAAATAGCTGGTTAAAAGGTGGGAATGATGCTAAGTAG
Source organism: Haemophilus parainfluenzae (assembly GCF_014931375.1). Taxonomy (NCBI): domain Bacteria; kingdom Pseudomonadati; phylum Pseudomonadota; class Gammaproteobacteria; order Pasteurellales; family Pasteurellaceae; genus Parahaemophilus; species Parahaemophilus parainfluenzae. Next base: position 483,697 of record NZ_CP063117.1, on the reverse strand, counting down.
GTTATTCCAGTACTTGATTTTTACATTTTTTGCATCCTTAGTTTGCTTTATTGGGTTTTCGTTATTTTTAATTCTTATATCCTATATATTAAATTGGGGAGAAATATCTTTAAGTGAAATAAAAGACATTGTTTTATTTTTCTTTAATGTGTTTAGTAAGGGATTTCCTTTACTCTTTTTATCTATATTTATTTCAGATAATTTAAAAAGAAGATGAAAGGTGCTTTAAGAATATCACCTTGATAGCGCCCCTCTGATGGCGCAAGCGTCCACGCTTGTGCCATTACAATCTATTATAGTTCTGGGGTTAGCAAAATCCCGAGGCAAGCTCACGAATGAAGTTTACCAGAAAATATAGCGTTATCTGGTTTCCAACGTAGTGAAACAACACTTGCTCGTAAAGCACTTTTCCATGTGAAAGGAGAAGATGGTCAGTTACAACTCTCATCAAATACCGCTTCAACAGAAGCAGCAAATGCCTATATCAACGGACAGCTTGCGTATGCGGATGCTATTGCGAAAGGAGTTAATACAGCTAAAATAGCGGCACGAGAAGGTATTGAAGGAACTCGGGAATTAGTGAGTCAAGGGATTTATTATTCTTATCGACCAGCTGAGTTGGTTGTTGATACTGGGAAAGCTATAGCTTCAATGCCTAAACCATATAAGACAGCACTTGGTGTCAGTACTGGTGCAGGGGTCGCAGGTGAGTCGTTTTATTATATGGATGGCTCGAAAAGTTTATCTAATCCAGCAGATGTTTTGGGCTCTGTATATAATGTTGGTGTAAATGCAGCTTGTGATTCCGCTTTTTATACGGCAAACCCATTGCAATCTTTAGGACTTGATACATTGAAAGGGATTGTTAAAGATGGTAAAGGTGCTAACGATGCTTTTTATGATTCTGGTAAATCTAATAGCATATCAATGAGCATTGAGGGGTTAGGTAAAAAACTTGGCTTGAGTGATACAATGACCAAATTTATATCTTCATCAGTTAATAATGCTGTTGATTATAATAAAGAAAGCATAAATAGAGATAAGCCTTCTAAAGGAGAATAATGAAATTTATTATTACACTAATAAAAGTAGCTATAGTTTCTTTTTTAGCTACATCGATTTTTTATTTATTTGAATATATAGAATATGGAGGAGTACAGGATTTCTTCTCTTTTATAAAAAAATTTTATTTATATATACTTTTTATTGTTATATTAGGAATCTTAGGTAGGGAAAAAATAGATCATTGAATTTTAATGGATATGTATTTCAGTAATATATCCAAAAGATTAAGTTTTCTAACGTTAGGTTTTTAGTGGCTTTTAAATTTTTAGCTATCTGAAAAGGTATATAATTTAAAATATCTAGATATAAAGTGCGGTCAATTTTCAAAGAGTTTTAAAGCTTCTCAAAAATTGACCGCACTTTTGTATTTTCAACGATGCTTATATTAGGTAAACCTTATAATTTCACATTCAATTTAGCGTAAGCACGTTCTACTTTTTTCAATGCTTTTTCTACGGAAATATCACGGGCAAGTAACACACCTAAACGGCGATGGCCATTCACTTCGCCTTTGCAGAAAATACGAATATTACTATTAAACCTAAAGCCAGCATTGGTGTATAGTAAAGGTTCCGATAGCCAATCTAGCACAATAAAAAGCGGTATCAATACTCAAAATATTGAAATCCGCAATGAAAACGCACAACAAGCACGTACAGGGAAATCCATCACCGAGACCCTTGCAGCAATTAAAACCGATATCAATACTGATAATGCTGAAAGTCAAAGTGGTAAATTAGAAAATCGTTTTGATAAGAATACCTTACAAAAAGAGCTTAATGTACAAGTCGAGGCAACAAAAGGGTTTGTTCAAACAGCGAGTGCAGCTGGGAATGCAATTGCAAATAAATTAGGTGAAGAAGCTGTTGCTAAACAACGTGAAGCACAAGCTGCTCAAGAAGTTGCTGACCGTGCGTATAAAGCTAACCCAAGCAAAGAAAATGAAGCTGCATTAAATACCGCAAATCAAAATCTGATAACGGCTAATAATGAAGCGGACAAGTGGCAAACTGGAGGAGAATATAAGCGAAAAATTGATGGTGCCATGAATGCTATTTCTGCAGCATTGGGTGGTTTGCCAGCAGCGGGTATTGCTACCTCCGCAATTTCGCCAGAAATAAATCATCAAATTAAGCTAGCCACTGAGGGTAGCCCTATGGCTAATAAGGTTGCCCATGCAGTTTGGGGTGCCGTGGAAGCTTACTCCGCAAATCAAAATGCAGCTGCGGGAGCTGGTGGTGCTTTAGCGAGTGAGGTGATGGCTGATGTAATTGCAAAAGAGCTTTATGGTAAAAAGCCGAACCAACTTAATCGAGAAGAAAAAGAAGTCGTATCTTCTGTTAGTCAAGCAGCCGGTGCTTTAGTGGGGGGAGCGGCAGCAAATAGTAGTCAAGGAATTGGCGTAGGACTAACTACGGCTAAGAATGCAGTGGAGAATAATTATCTTTCTAAGGATGATTGGGATAATTATCGCAAAGACCTTCAAAATTGCCAAGGAAATAAACAGTGTCAAATGGATATTAATAAAAAATATGCAAAACTTGACTCTGAAAAACATGCTGATTTAGTGGCAGCTTGTAAATTAGGCGGAAGTTCTTCTAAATGTCAAACAATGTCTGAAGAAGCTAGAGATGGTGTTGACTATGCTGTACAAGAATTTTATAAACCGATGTTTGATGGGCGCAATGAATTATGGTTAAGGCAGCGTATAGAGCAAGGTTATTCCGATAGTAAAAAAGAACCAAGTGTTGCACTTTTAGGTGATGAGTCACTTAATAATTTAAATGACATGGCTAAGAATCCTAAAGTTTTAAAAAAATTAAAATCTGATGAGAATTTACGGAAAGAATTTATTGATGCAGTGGATGAATCAACATTAGCAGTTAGAATGGAAAAAAGCAATGCGTATGAGTTTGGAGAAGGGCTTTCAAAGTACAAGAATTTGGTTGATCTTACTGATCTCACAGGTGGTTATAAATACTTTAACCGAGAAATTCCTCTCGAATCGGTATACCCTGAAGCTTTCATTGCTCCTTTTGCCCTGAGGGGAGCGCAAGCAATATCTTCAGCTGAAGGATTAATTGTTCAAGGCACCTCAAAAGTATTGCCTAGAGTAGGCATGGTTGCAGAGAAATATCCTTTACTTTCTGAATTAGTTGTTTCTGGAGTTATAAATACAGGATATCAACTGTCATCAAAGAAAGAATTTAGTGGGGATGACTTATTAAAAGCAGAATTATCTACATTGTTCAATAGAAACAAATCTCTAGGCCAACAAACCGCAATTAATATAGGGCTTAATGTTATGGCCACAACAAAACCAGAGGATTATGGTTGGAATGCAATCAGTGCTGTTACTGGAACCTTAGGTTCAGCTGCAGTATCTAATGGATTGTCGAAAGTAAATATATCGCCTTCGATAAATAAAATGGTTGTTCCCACTGGTTCAGCTATTACAAGTGAATATTTAGGTGATGCAGAAAAACTGAAACAATACTACAGATTTCTCGAGGAAAAATATGCTAAATAAGCTTAGGAAAAATTCATGGTTTAGCAATCTAGTGTTATTTTCTTTTTTATATTTATTATTTATATCTAGAGATATAATTTTTTCTCTATTTATATATTTTAAATTTAATGAAGTATATTGGAATTCAGATGCATTTAAAGAGGCATTGAGTCCGACACTGGCTATGTATTTACCTCTTAGTTTTCTTGATTTTGCAATAAAATTTCATAAGAGAACCAAAGATAAAAAACATTAGAAATATATCAAGAATGATTTATTTATAGGTTATTCTCTGTTCGTATTTATATTGTTCAAATTTATTGTGAGGTTTGGAAGTGTATCTATGAAGTGTGTTATTGGTGTATTGTCATTTAACTTATATGATTTTTCTAGATAATCACTATTAATAGTGATTATCAATTCTTATATCTAAAAACTGAGAGTCAGTGTTTAATTTTTGCTGTTAGCTCCTTTAGTAGCTTGTAGGCTGTTTGGTATTTAAATAAACTATAATTTAAAATACTGAAGTATAAAGTGCGGTCAATTTTCAAAGCGTTTTAAAATCTCTCAAAATTGACCGCACTTTTGTATTTTCAACGATACTTATGCTAAGTAAACTTTATTTATAATTTCAAATCCAACTTCGCGTAAGCGCGCTCTACTTTTTCTAATGCTTTTTCCACAGAAATATCACGAGCGAGTAAGACACCTAAACGGCGATGGCCATTGACTTCGCCCTTACCGAAAATGCGAATATTACTATTAAACCTAAACCCTGCATTGGTGTATAGTAAAGATTAAGATAGCCAATCTAGCACAACAAAAAGTGGTATTAATACACAAAATATCATTATTAAAGATGAAGCAGAGCAATTAAAACGTACAGGCAAAACGGTACAAGAAGAAATTGCTGCGATAAAAACAGATATCACTACAGAGAGTGCACAAAGCCAAAGTGGTAAATTAGAGAATCGTTTTAATAAAGATGATGTTCAAAAAGAACTTGATTTCCAACGTGAGGTGACAGAGAAATTTGGACCAAATGTCGTGGAAGCTGGAAGTTTGCTTGCTAATAAATTTGGCGAAGAAGCGAAGGCGAAGCGTAATGCAGCCGCAATTGCCTTAGAAGAAGCAGAAAAAGCCAAGGCAGAAAACAACAACGAAACGAACCAAGCTTTAGCCAAACAAGCACGAGATAATTTTGAGACAGCGAGTCGCGAAGCCAAAGAATGGGAAACGGGTGGAAGTCAACGTCTTGTCATTGATTCGGCATTAAATGTTATCAGCACAGCTTTAGCCGGCAGACCGGCAGCGGAAGTGGTGGCTTCAGGATTATCACCTGCGGTGAATAATCAAATTAAGAAAGCGACAACAGATGCAAAAGGCAATGTGAATACGGCTCTCAATTTGACTGCTCATGCACTTTGGGGCGCGGTAGAGGCTTATGCGGGCAATCGTAATGTTGCTGCGGGTGCGGCAGGTGCAGCAGGTGGAGAGGCGGCAGCTCATTTTCTTTCCTCGACACTTTATGATAAATCACCTGAAAAGCTTAGCGAAGAAGAAAAACGTACTGTATCGTCTTTAAGCCAAGTGGCAGCGGGTATTGCTGGTGGTAGTTTATCAGATAGCTCTGATGGGGCGATTATTGCAGCTAAGACAGCGAAAGATGCGGTGGAGAATAATTATTTAAAACCATCTGATTTAGTTGAAGCAGAAAGAAAATATAAAGCTTGTAAAGGTGATTCTGATTGCGAAATGAGAGTGGTCGAGGAAACTAATGAGCTTAGTAAAAAACGGAATCAAGAACTGGATGAATATCGTCAATCCCTTGAGCGGGAGCTTCTCGCAGCAAAACGCAGCGCAGAGCAACAATGTGCAGGTAATTCAGATTGTTATCTAGCCTATTCACAGGAAGCGAATAAGCATTTTAAAGAACAACTTAATGCTTATTTGGCTCATGTATCAGAAGGTAAGGATTTTGAGTCCCTAGCAAGAAATTATTATCCAGATGATGCCTATTTTCGTTCAATTTGGTATGGCTTAACAAATTCAGGGCCACAAAAAACGAAGGAAAGTTTAAAATCAGCGAAAGATTATATTGATAATACATCTTTCGGTGAGGTATTAGATGATACCTTGCGCATAGGTGAGAAACTTGTTCGTCTACCAAAAGAATGGATTGAGCAAGATATCCCTGCGCATTCTGTTGAGAAAGCGCTACGTGAGATGACAGATGGAAATCCTCAAGATGTGGGAGAGGTCTTCTTTGGTTTAACAACCGGTGCTGCAACGGTCTCTGTGGCTGGAAAAACTATGAAATGGATTGGGGGTAAGTGGGTTCGTTCACCAGATGTGGATTATTCAAGGGATAATACAAATCTAGGAGTAAATCGAAATAAAGGATTAAATGAAAGGATTTCTAATCGCCAAAAAGACTTTTATTTAAATGAACAGAATTTAAATAGAGAAGCTAATGAGTTGGCGAAAAATATTAAATTACCAATTTCTGATAAAGTGTTAGAAAAACATATTATTAATGGTGAGCCAAAAGGTAGTTTCTTTAAAGGAGGACACACCACACTCGGAAATGTAAAAGTGGAAAAAGTAATTAAAGAATATGCAAACGGTGTTTATGAGGCTAAAGTTTCTATTCCAAATCCTAGGGCTTTAAAAGATCCAAATGCGAAGCCATTTTTAGAAAAATCTGGTAAGGAAAAAGATAGTGTATCAACAATGTTTCCAAGAACTTGGACTCAGGATAGATTAAAAGTTGAATTGGAGCATGCATTTAAAAATGCTAGCAAAGTTCCTAGTACTAAGTCTGAGTGGAAAGGAGTGACAAAATCAGGAGTTGAAGTTCGTTGGTATGTTAAGGAAAATGGAAAAATCGACACTATTTATCCTAAGGCTCCTAGTTATAATTAGGAAAAGTATATGAAATTATTATTTAAGTTTGATGATTCAAGTTTTTATAAATCAACTTGTGTGTTTTTAAATGATGAAAATCACTCCTGGAGAGATGAATATGTACGTATATATTTAGATACTTTAAATTTTGATAGTAGTATTACATTAGCCGATTTATCTATAGATAAAGATTATGTTAGTACGGATGTGATGGATGCAGTAATAGATAAGGATAAGGTATATTTGGGATTCTCCTTGTATTTACCTGAAGATAGACCTGCAGATTATGATCCTAGTGAGGAAAAGTATTATATTGTAGATAGAGAGGAATTAACGTATTTGGCTAGACGGTGGTATAGTTTCATTCAAAGACCTGTAGAGTTAAAGCAGCCAGATTACCAAGAAATTATCGACTCAGAGGATGCTTATAAATGACAGTCATGATCGGTGGCCATTCCACCTTAGGTAATATCCGTGTTGATCGGATATTATACACTTATCCAAATGGCGTATATTTAGCACAGATTTCCGCCTTTGATAGTGAAACTAATCAATATATTGCTAAAACTAACAATAATGGGGAGACCTTGATGTTTCCTCAAACGTGGACGGCAGATCGTATCAAAGTAGAAATTAATTCTGCTTATATGAATCAAGTAGATGATTTAGATCCTATTCGTAAAGCTGAAGGTATGTGGGTTGGCATTTCAAATTCAGGCGTGCGTATAGAAGGTTATACCTATCCTGTCGTCACCGCTTTTCCAAGTGCTGAGCAGGAGTAAAGATGAAACTTGTTTTTACGTATATTCAGCATAAAGGTCAAATTATTCCAACTTGCTATTTAGAAGAAAATCATCAACTAAATCCACTAACCGGCTATTTGAATGATCCAATGGGTGGTCCAAATTATTTCTCTTTTTTAGATCATTCATTGTCAATCTTAACAGATGAGATGACTCAAGAAGCGGATATCTCCTCTAATTCTTGGGGCGTTGAGGTGATGAACGATCAAGTGAATTTTTATTTCCTTTTTGCCCAAGAAGAGGAATCACTTTATCTCACTTTACCGCGTGGAATTATGATTGATGTGTTGAGGTTATGGCTGATTTTCCGAAGTCAAGAACCCGAAGAAGGCTTAACACAGCGCTTAGAATTTTAAGTTAAAAGTGCGGTCAATTTTCAAAGAGTTTTAAAACCTCTCAAAATTGACCGCACTTTTTATTTTCAACGATACTTAAGTTGAGCAAATCTTATAATTTCACATCCAACTTCGCGTAAGCGCGCTCTACTTTTTCCAATGCTTTTTCTATGGAAATATCACGAGCGAGTAAGATACCTAAGCGGCGATGGTCATTTATTTCTCTTTTGCCGAAAATGTGAATATTACTATTAAACCTAAACCCTGCATTGGTGTATGGTAAAGATTCCGATAGCCAATCTAGCACAACAAAAAGTGGTATTAATACACAAAATATCATAATTAAAGATGAAGCAGAGCAATTAAAACGTACAGGCAAAACGGTACAAGATAAAATTGCTGCGATAAAAACAGATATCACTACAGAGAGTGCACAAAGTCAAAGTGGTAAATTAGAGAATCGTTTTAATAAAGATGATGTTCAAAAAGAACTTGATTTCCAACGTGAGGTGACAGAGAAATTTGGACCAAATGTCGCGGAAGCTGGAAGTTTGCTTGCTAATAAATTTGGCGAAGAAGCGAAGGCGAAGCGTAATGCAGCCGCAATTGCCTTAGAAGAAGCAGAAAAAGCCAAGGCAGAAAACAACAACGAAACGAACCAAGCTTTAGCCAAACAAGCACGAGATAATTTTGAGACAGCGAGTCGCGAAGCCAAAGAATGGGAAACGGGTGGAAGTCAACGTCTTGTCATTGATTCGGCATTAAATGTTATCAGCACAGCTTTAGCCGGCAGACCGGCAGCGGAAGTGGTGGCTTCAGGATTATCACCTGCGGTGAATAACCAAATTAAGAAAGCGACCACAGATGCAAAAGGTAATGTAAATACCGCTCTCAATTTGACTGCTCATGCACTTTGGGGCGCGGTAGAGGCTTATGCGGGCAACCGTAATGTTGCTGCTGGTGCGGCGGGTGCAGCAGGTGGAGAGGCAGCGGCTCATTTCCTTGCCTCGACACTTTACAATAAATCACCTGAAAAGCTTAGTGAAGAAGAAAAACGTACGGTATCGTCTTTAAGTCAGGTAGCAGCAGGTATTGCTGGTGGTAGTTTATCAGATAGCTCTGATGGGGCGATTATTGCGGCTAAGACAGCGAAAGATGCGGTAGAGAATAATGGCATGGCTGATGACGTTCATCCTAGTGATGAGCGTAAGCAAAACATTGAAATGTATGCCAAGGTTTTATTCAATGGAGATGAGGATAAAGCTAAAGAATATCAAGAAGGTCTAGAGCTTGCAGAAGCTCAGGGTCAAATTGATAGTGTTAAAGACACAGCGGATGCGGTTGTTAATTTAGATGATACCGTTGTATCTTTATGGGAAGCAATCTCAAATCCAGAGAAAACCTATAATAATGTTGTGGTCTCGTTGAAAGATTGGGATGAGGCTTATGCGCTTGCCCTTCAAGAAAATCCAAAACTCGCGGGTGAAATGCAAGGTTACCGCCAAGGTAAAATGAAAGGTGTTTCAACTGGAGGAGTGGTGCTAAGTGGTGCGGGATTGGCGTTAGTTAAGCCAATGGGAGCACTGAAAAACGGTGTGGTTGATTTTACTAAAAATCAAGTAAATAGAGTAGTTAATCACACTGTTTTGAATCGAGTAATTAATGAAGTTGATAATATCGCTGTATCAACTGATAAAGGATTTATCAATGCCACTAAAGTTTGTGGAGCAAGTTGTGAAATAAAAGCAACTAGTAAAGCTGAGCAAGCTTTAATCGATGACATTGTCAAAAATGGTGATATTAAAGGCGGAAAAACAGAGTCGTTAATTCATGGTTTAGCAAAACGTTCAGGTTATGAACCATTACAAGGCGGAAAATATGGCTCAAATAATGGTTTTGATCATGTGTTAGTGGGCAAAGATGGTTCAGTAGTCATTATTGATAGTAAACAAATAAAAGCTAATGGGGCAATTCAGGTGAGTTCTAAGGGGGTAGGAAACACCAATCAGTTGTCAAGTGAATGGATAAATGCAGTTTTGGATAAATTACCTAATAATGATCCAACTAAATTAGCAATAAAAAATGCGGAGCAGAATAGTAAATCAGTTAAAACAATTATAGCTGGTGTAGATAAATCAAATAGTAAAGTTGTGTTATTACCAGTGAAGATTCCTAATAAGAATTAGTCGTAAGAGGTGTAAATATGGAAAAGTATAAGGTTTTTTTAGGTAGTGAGATTGCTAAAACCTATGATGAAGCTAAGAATTTTACTCTAGCTAGAGTTGAGGAATATGTTAACTTCAATCATAAAGAATTATTTGCTACTTTAATTCCTATAGAAAATTTTACAGGAAATGTATTTCCTTTAGTTCATTATTTAAATGATTTTCATCGTGCATTAGCCTCTAAGCATTTATTAGAAAATGATATTTCAGGATTTAAAGAAAATGCTTCTATTGCAGGTTTCTTAGGTATTTTATCTAAGTATGATTTTCAATGGGCTTACAACGGGATTAATACAAATTTCTTTTTTATGATTTTGCTTTCAGATAATCAAAAGTTGATTGATTATTTAATTAAACATCGTGATGAAATTGTGGATATTTCAGTTCCCTATAAACGAACTGATACGAGACCTTTTTTTAATGCGAACACTTTATTGGCGTTAAGTGGCGATTGGCAATTATTAAAAGAGCGCGCACTCACGTTCTTAAATGATGAGAAAAAAGCCCGTAGCGATTTAAAGCGCATTCCCGATCATGAATTTTATGTGGCACTAGCAGATAAAAATATAAAAGGAATGCAAGAGGCTTTAGATAAATTACTCGAACTTAAGCTTGCTAAACGAGCAGCAAAAGACACACTTTTACATTTTGATTTTTACTTGCAACCGCAAGTTTTAATGTATGCCAAAATCGCAGCAATCCACGGTTTTGATTTGGGTATTGATAGCCCTATAGCGCCAAAAGAATTGATTGATATAAATCCATTAGCAGAATATAAAATTCCTTATGATTTTATGAAATCATTTGATTTTGATGCGCCCCATCAAGTTTGGGTAAATTATGTCAAACAAAGAATGGAAGAAGCAAAGCAAAAGAAAGTTGAAAATAAAAAAGGATTTTGGGCTTCGCTGTTTGGTAGATAAGTCGGGAATAAGCATTAAAGTGCGGTCAAAAACATAAGCAATTTTGACCGCACTTTTGTATTTTCAGAACTACTTATATTTAAGCCAATCTTATAATTTCACATCCAACTTAGTGTAAGCAAGCTCTACTTTTTCTAATGCTTTTTCTACGGAAATATCACGGGCGAGTAAGACACCTAAACGGCGATGGCCATTGACTTCGCCTTTGCCGAAAATGCGAATATTGGTGTGGGGTTCTGCCAACACTTCAGCGATATTGCCAAATTGCACGTTTTTCGATTGACCTTCCACCACAATGGCTTTGGAAGCCGATGGGCTAATTAAGGTGATTTCTGGAATCGGTAGGCCTAAAATCGCACGGGCGTGTAAGGCGAACTCAGATAATTCTTGAGAAATTAGTGTGACCATTCCGGTATCATGTGGGCGAGGGGAGACTTCATTGAAGATCACCTCATCACCACACACAAACATTTCCACACCGAAAATACCACGACCACCTAATGCAGTGGTAATTTTCTCGGCAACATCTTGGGCTTTTTTCAACGCTACATCAGACATGGCTTGTGGCTGCCAAGATTCACGATAGTCGCCATCTTCTTGACGATGACCAATTGGCGCTAAGAAGCTGGTGCCATTAATGTGGCGAACGGTGAGCAAGGTGATTTCATAATCGAATTTAACAAACCCTTCTACAATCACGCGTCCCGCACCTGCTCGACCACCTTGTTGAGCGTAATCCCACGCTTTTTGTAAGTCGTCTTTGGATTTTAAAATACTTTGACCGTGGCCAGAAGAGGACATAATCGGTTTCACTACGCAAGGAATACCGATTTTTTCAACCGCACTTTGGAAGTCAGCAAAGTTATCGACAAATTGATAAGGTGAGGTTGGTAGGCCAAGCTCTTCAGCAGCTAAACGGCGAATACCTTCGCGATTCATCGTAAGCTTGGTGGCTTTGGCGGTAGGAACAACATTAAAACCCGCTTGTTCTAATTCAATCAGCGTATCAGTCGCGATGGCTTCTACTTCCGGCACGATGTAATCTGGGCGCTCTTTTTCCACTAAGGCTTTGAGTGCGACACCATCTAGCATGGAAATCGTATAAGCACGATGTGCCACTTGTTGTGCTGGGGCGTTTTCATAACGATCGACGGCAATCACTTCCACGCCTAAACGTTGTAATTCAATCACCACCTCTTTGCCCAGTTCACCGGAACCAAGCATCATCACTTTGATGGCATTCGGGGTTAATGCTGTACCTAGGGTTGTCATGTTGTGTCCTTATTTTAAGAAAGATTCATCAAGCGCTAAATCGTCATTTTTATTAATCCCTACACCGCGAGCAATCACATTTTTAGCAATTTCATGCGCTTCTTCTAAAGAATGCTCGGTGTAAGTTCCACATTGGTATTCGTTTAATTCAGGAATTTGGTTTTGATCTTGCACGGTTAAGATATCTTTCATGGAAGCTAACCATGCATCAGCCACTTGCTGCTCGTTTGGTGTGCCGATTAATGACATGTAAAAACCTGTGCGACAGCCCATTGGGGAAATATCGATGATTTCTACGCTGTCATTGTTTAAATGGTCACGCATGAAGCCCGCAAATAAATGCTCAAGGGTGTGAATCCCTTTTGGTGGGAGAATTTCTTTGTTTGGAATGCAAAAACGGAGATCAAAAACGGTGATGTTATCGCCCTTTGGGGTACGCATCGTTTTGGCAACACGCACGGCAGGTGCGTTCATACGGGTGTGATCCACTTTAAAACTGTCGAGTAATGGCATATTTATTTCCTTGAAAATCAGTGATTTGTAAATTAATTGCAAGTTTTTGTAAATTTTTTTACATTTTTTTACAATTTCTTTGAACTTTTCTTTTTAGCGTCGGTCTTATAGAACAAGCAACTTGCAGTTGTTTTAATAAAATTGGTTCCTTAGGTTATTTGCCCCTTACTCGATAAGGGGCGTTTTTTTATCTGTTGAATATCAATTCGTCTTTATTCTAGTCCACAACCAGGTTATGCACAAAGGCTATTCTCGGCTATGACACGAAAGGTAAACTGAAAAAGAGTAACGCAATATAACGCAGTCCTTTTCCAATCGTCATAAAAATCAAACAACTTAGCCAATTCAATCGAAGCCAACCGGCTACCGCGCAAAATACATCCCCGATAATAGGCAACCAGCTCAATAATAGAGTGATGGCACCATAGCGTTGTATTTTGTTTATTGCCCATAAAGTGCGGTCATTTTTGCTGTCAATTTTCGGAAACCATCGACCAATCCAGTAAGTGGTGAGGCTGCCAAGTGTATTGCCTGCGGTTGCCAGAAAAACAAGCCAAAAAATATCCGCACTTAATAATGACCCGACCAATACTTTTGGCACAGCAAGGGAGACAAACACAATTTCTGAATTGCCCGGCAAGATGGTGGCACTTAAGAACGCGCTGAAAAACATCAACCACAAACCATGGGTTTGCCAAAAATCAGCCCAAAAGCTGAAAGAGAAAATATCCCACATTAGGCTCTAATAATCTCACGCGTTCTGACATCAAACACATCCATCCCTGCATTTAATCCTGCTTTTACGCCGAGATCGGCATCTTCAAAGACGATGCAACGTGATGGTTCGGCTTTTGCCAGTTCTGCGCAGCGTAAAAAGGTTTCTGGATGCGGTTTATGTTCTTTCACATCATCAGCACTGACAATGGCGTTAAAGTAATGTTTGATATCTAATTTTTGCATCAACATATCAATGATTTGGCGGTTTGAACCAGAGCCAAGCGCAATTGGCTTTTGTTGATAGTAATGACGCACCACATCAAAGGTTGGGAGTAATTTTGATTCTGTTGGAATCAATTCATAGGAAAGTTTGCGTTTTGCTTGTATCACTTCATTTAAACGTTCTTGTGGCATACCGGCATCTTGCATAATGGCAGAGGCGATAGTGCTCACAGTTGCGCCACCTAAATCATACATAATTTGGCTGTTAAAACGATAACCAAATTGTTCCCCCACCATGTTCCACGCACGGGCGTGTACTGGCATGGTGTCGATTAAAGTGCCATCCATATCAAAAATAAGGCCGTCATATTTTTCAAAAAGTCTGTTATCTATCATTTATTGCTTTCCTAGTTCGTAAATTTTTTCACTTTGTTTCAATTTTGTGATCTGTGCACTGGTAATTTTATGAAATCGCGGTAAAGTTATCCTATCTTAAAAAGGAATGTTATGTCGTTACTCAAACAATTAACCCGTTGGAAAATTCGCGGTCAGATTGATCAGGACGTTATTGATATTATTCTGACTTTGCAAAGTCGCCTAGAACATCATTGGCGCATAGATGTGTCTATTCCGACCGTCATCACACTCTTATTGCATATTGCCAACAGCCTTGCCCGCTTAAAACGAGGGGGTTGCGTTTCCCCGCTTCATCAATCCTTTTATGATGAAATGCAAAGTGCGGCCATTTTCCCTGATGTTTTGGAAATTCACCACGATTTGCTTTCTTTTATTCCGCAAGACATTCCCGAAGCCGAGCAGAGCTATTATCTCGCCAATATTTATAGCTTGCTGTTGGAGCAAGATAAAAAATAAGGGCACGAAAGCCCCTATTTTATCAGTTAAAAATCAAACTGAGTTCTAAATCTTTGAGTAAATTGCTTTCTAAGCGCAAATCATTCCATACTAACGGATTATTATCCAAGTAATGTTTCTCAAAAGTCAGTTCCCAAGTCTGCAAAGAGCGGTCAATTCTGAGATTAATTTTGTCGGTGCTGTCTGTCGCTTGACGAGATTTATTTAAAATTACCGAAATGCGTAAAAGAAGCAGTAAAACAAGGACATCTTCATCCGCATAACGAGCAAAAATCGGTAAATCATTATTTTTAAATGCACCCGTGTGATAACGAACTAAATTTACCAATAAGCGTTGTTGTTCACGATCAAAACCCGGTAATTCCATATTCTGCAGAATATAAGCGGAATGTTTTTGCACATTGCGATGATTTATGACAATGCCAACTTCCAATAAACGCGCTGCCCAAATCAGCAGGTTTTTCATTTCATCAGCAAGATGCGGTTTTTGCCAATGGGTGTATTGGTCAATTAAGGTTTTCGCACTATTGGCCACGCGATCGGCTTGCACTAAATCTAAGTTAAATTGTTCGGCAAGTCCTAATGCAGTACGTGTACGGATGTCTGAAACTTGGAAGTTTTTTTCTAAGCTGTAAATCACCCCTTCACGCAAAGCGCCGTCAGAATAGCGCATATTTTCTAAGCCAAAAACGTCAAAAACTGCGCTTAAAATGGCTAATCCTGGCACAAATACATCCACGCGATCAGGGTTTAATCCTGCAATATTGAGCTCTTCAAAATGGGAAGCTTGTAAGGTTCGCTCGATTAAATTTTGTAAGCGTTCAGCCGTGATGATGCCGTTAGGATCAAGGGTTGCGGTAATCACTTGATAGACGGTTTTGATGGTGCCCGATGAGCCTAACACTGATTGCCACCCGAGCTTGCGATATTCCCAGCTTAAATCTTCAATTTTATTGACCGCACTTTGGCGAGCTTGCTCGAAGTTTTCTTTTGAAATTTCGCCATTCGGGAAGAATTTTTTGGCAAAGCTCACACAACCCATATGACGACTTTCTGCCACTAAGGGGGTGAAATCATCACCGATGATCATTTCGGTCGAGCCACCACCAATATCGATGACCAGTTTACGTCCGCTTTCAGGTTGAGTGTGGCAAACACCCGCATAAATGGTTTTGGCTTCTGTTTGACCGCTGATGATATTAATTGGATAAGGAAAGACAGCGGCAGCCTGACGTAAAAATTCGTCATTATTGACCGCTCTTCGTAAGGTATAAGTACCCACCACATTCACATCTTCTGGCGCAAAGCCTTGTAAGCGTTCAGCAAAAAGTGCAAGGCAATTTACACCGCGCTCAATGGCTTCTTGGCTTAATACATTGTGCTCGTCTAAGCCGTCGGCGAGCCTCACTTTTTGTTTTAAACGAGACAGCACCTGAATCGAGCCATTGATAATGCGCGCCACAATCATGTGGAAGCTGTTTGAGCCTAAATCAATGGCGGCAATCTCCCGGGCCTCACCTCGGTGATGAGGTTCTACGAGTTGAGCCAGTTGCTTGTCGTTATGCATGTCCTTTCCTAAAATTCAAATTTATACAATAAATCAAAAACTTGGTTTGTGCTGGTTACTGATTGGAAATAAAGTTGTGGCATTAAGCGGTAACGTAAGGTCACTTCGGCTAAGCCATCAAACAATCCTACACCATATTTCACTTGTAAGCGTTTACCAATATTACCACTAACTTGTACTTTGGAGCTATCCCCAACACCGGCAGTGCCTAAGTTTAAGTCTTGAATACCAAAGGCTTCACCAATACCGCCGACTACTTTACCACTTTTCGCTAAACCTAAGCCAAGTAATGCCGCACCCACAGAACCACTGGAACCTGCTTCACCGCTGTTTTCTAATGAGCGACCGGTTAATAAATAAGAAAGTGCCTGGTCTTGAGATTTGGCTGGATCAGAGAAAATCGTGACTTGTGGGCTAGACGCCAGACCAATCACTTTTACCCCCGCGGTCACTTTACTGTCTTCCATAGCCTCAGGGTTACGAATCGCTTCAATATTCAACATCGGCTGTGAAGGTAAACCAGAGAAGCTGATTTGTCCTTTACGAATTAATAAATCCTGTCCAAAAGAGGCATAACGACCATTTTTTAGGTTAATTTGACCAAATAATCCTAGCTTACCTTTATCCTGTTTCACCGAAAGTAAACCATCCAAATTCGTTTTTAAACCATAGGCATCTAAATGCACATCATCACCGATTTTAATTTTTAAATCAGATTGAATTTGCATCCCAGATTTCGTTTCTGAAGCAAATTGGCGATTAATGAGTTCTTCTTTACTTTTTCTTGGGCCATTTAAAATGACTTCATCTTCACTCACTGGTTCAGCATTGTCCGGTAAGCTTTCAATAGCAATTCTTGCCCAAGGGATATCCACATTACCACTCAAATCTAAGAGTTTTGGCGAGGCTTTGACAACCACATTCGGGCTGACTTTTAATTTCGCCATGGATGGAATATCGACTTTGAAATTATCTGCTTGCGCTCTGACTTCTGCCGTCCAATTATTCATGTGCGCCCAGTTAGCTTGTCCATTAATATTGAGCTTGCTATCTGGTGTTTGAACATGGCCATTTAAGGTTGAAGAGGTGCCATTAAAGCGAATTGCCACTTGGCCATCAGTCACATCAAAAGGCAGGCTTTTCAGTTTCGTTTTCACATTTCGAATATCAAAATTGCCGTTTAATAATGGTTTTTCTAAATTACCACCGAAACTTAAGCGAGAGACCACTTCACCATCTATGCTTTCACCGCTAGAGAAAAGTTGATTGGCTAAGGATAAGCGTAAACCTTCAATGGTAAAGGTACCGCCTAATTGACGACCTTTACTTAAATCATGAATTTTTAAGTCTGTGCCGATTCGACCTTGATTTTGAACGTTAATGTCAGATTTCAAGGTTAAATTGTTATTTTGAATATCGGCATTCACACTTAATTTAGGAATATCCAGCTTAAAGGTGCGGTAGTCTAATTTTTGTGCCACACCAATGTTATTTCCTTCCACTGCCACATTTAGTTGTAATGGTTTATCCGTGAACCATGCCACTTTACCTCGGCTTTGTAACTGGCCTTTGAGTGTATCTTGTTCCATCAATTTATTCACTAAATCTAAATTAATACGTTTAAGCTCAAAAGGGACTTCGCCGTTTTTCCCTGCTGTAAATTGTTGAGGGAAACACAGATCTAAGTCTTGGTTAATCCAGCAGTGTGAACCAATGGTGGCTTGGATTTTTTTATTGTCATAAGTCACCGGAATAGTTTGATTCACTTTAAAATCGCCGATAGGTGAGTTAAGGCTTACTTGGCTTAAATTACCTTTCCATTGCTGAGAAGTGCGGTCAAAATTCCCCGCGATTTGCAAATCAGCTGCAACGGGTTCACCTTTTGATTTTAAGGTGAGCGTATGATGTTTTTCATCACCCGATGCATTCAAATCAATATTATGCAATTTGATGCTATCGCCATAGCGGAAGTTTTCCGCTTTGACGGTAAGTTCACCTTTCACTTGCGGTTCACTCACAACATTACCTTTAATTAAGGCTTTGGATAAGTCTAATCCTTGGAAGTGCAAGCCTTGTGCCGTTAAATCGGTATTAATGCTTGGCGCAGTAAGCTTCCCTAAAATCTGTGCTTTACCAACGACTGAGCCCGCTAAATCTTGCCACAGACCACGTAAGCTTGGTGCGTTGATATCTAAATCTAGGTTTGATTTATCACCTAATGTACCTTTTGCTGCAATGCGGTTATCGCCATAGTTCAGCAATAGATCAGGAATGTTTAATAAGGTTTCATTACTTAAAAAGACACTACCTTTTAAGCTTAATGTGCGAGAGGAAAGACTACCGGTTAAATCCACGGTAGGCACATCCACTTTCCAATGATTGGAATCAGCGGAACCTTGTGAGCTCACTTTGCCTGATAATACGGCTGGCATGGCTGGCACATAAGGGCGAATGTTCATTTTGTTTAAATCAGCGGTCACATCCCATTGCGCGCCATCTTTCCAGTTTGATGAACCCGTTAAACGTGCCGTACCATCTAGGGCAGCAAGTTTTAATTCGTTGATGGTGACTTCGTAGAGTTTACCGTCTGCATTTAAATCAACGTGAGTATGAGGGATATGATCCATACCCTCAACGCCACCAACAACTTCTGCGTGATAATTCAATAAATCGCCCGTGAGTTTGATATCGACATCGTTAATTTTGAGCGGCGCTAGGCTGTCTGTAAAAGCATATTGACCTTTTTTCGCTTTTAATTGCAGATTTAATGGCATTTTATCTTCAGCCAGTTTCACATCACCTGTTAAGGTGGCATCAAGCACTCCCTGTGTGGTTAACGAAAATGCGGTCGTTTTTTTCAAGGAGCCCGATACATTGAGATCAACTTTGCTGGCAGGAAGAATGGTTTTGTCTTTTGATTTAAATGCCTGGAGATCAGATTTTAATGTGAGATCAACTGGAAAATCGTCATTGAGCTGGAGTTGCCCTTGGCTAGAAAGTGTACCAAGAGAGCTGTCAATGTCGAGTTTTTGTAATTTCACTAAATGATCGGTGGCATCTGCTTGCAATTCCTCTTTAGGCACAGTGATTTTTTGGATTTCTTCGCCTTTTTCATTGAGCGATTGATATTGCCAGTTTGTACCCAAAAAACTTGGAATGTGCATATCAAAAGGCAAGTTCACCGCATTTAAATTACCTAAAAAAGCCGGTGTGAGTGTTTGCTCAATTTGCGCCCAATCAACGGGTTTAGCGGGTTCTTTTTGCTCGGGCTGAGGGGGATTCGGTTGAGTTTGGGAGACCGTTGAGAAAAGCACGTCTGAAAGCGTGGTGGGCTCAAGGGTAAGGCCAGATTCATTGTTTAAACTGATCGCACTTTGAAAAGACGAAAACGTAATATTGCTTTGATCGAGTTTCATATCAAAGTCAGTAATCGCCACATTTTTCACTAGCACAGAAACCGGTAAATGGATTTTTTCCATTGGACCACTTTCCGTTTGTTTCTCTTCAGAAGGTGGCATTACACTGGTATCAATGGCAATTTTCGGCTGCGTTAAGCTGAGATCATCAACAATAATATCACCCGAAAGTAAACGAGCTAAATTCAGTTGTAATCGCGTTTTAGGGAGCGCCACATCTACGCCGGTTGTTTGAAAACGTAAATTTTCTAAGACTAAACCATCTTGTAAGCCACCGCTGACTTGCTCAATAGATAAGCTATCGAGCATTTTATCGGCGAGTTGAATAAGTGCACGTTGTCCACTATCAAAAGAAAGTGCTGTGACTAAGCCTAAAACAGGGACAAAAATGACCGCACTTCCGACACATAAAATTTTACGGCAGGTCTTTTTCTTTTTAACGGGTTGTGTGGTTTGGTTATCTGGTTGTTTTTCTTGTTCAGACATAGTCATACCCTAAATTTCAGCCCCTAAGCCAATGTAAAATTGAATGTTTTTGCTGTTATCTTTATCTCGAATTGGCGTTGCAATATCAAATTTGATGGCGCCAATTGGCGATGCCCAACGTACACCGACACCCGCACCATAACGCAACTCAGTGGCTTTATAAGAGTTAGCCGCCAAGCCTGTATCTGCAAACACGGCACCCCACCAGTTAGGGTAAACTTGATATTGATATTCAAGGCTACCTGTTACTAAGCGAGAGCCGCCGACTAATTTCCCGTCTTTATTTTTCGGTGAAATTTTCTTATAGCCATAACCTCGCACACTGCGATCGCCCCCCGCAAAGAAACGTAATGCAGGTGGAATTTTACGAATATCCGCGGTATTTAAATAACCAATTTCTGCACGGGTAATAAAACGGTGATTTTCTGCATAAGTACGAATCCAGGCGGTAGAAGCTTGTACTTTAAAGAAATTGGCCTCGGACATCCAAAGCTTATTCCCTAAATCAACTGTGATTTTTTGGGTATCTCCCCATGTTGGGAATTGGCCACCTCTTAAACGGGTACGGTTAAAGCCCCCAGTTGGATAAACCAGGAAGGTTTTATCGGTGAAATCAGCTTGTGTGTAGCTGTCATAACGGACACGAAGACCTGCAAAATATTGCCAACCCTCGCTATTATTCCAATAACGTAATGCAGCGAAAGTGAGGGCTTTGGTATCCGTATCGTTTTTATTTTCTTTTTCATAACCGGTTGAAAATTCATAATAATAATTTAATGGATTTTTCAACAATGGCATTTTATAGGTGGCTTCAAAGTTTTGCTTTGGCGCAGAGACGTAAAGATTGGTACGGAAACTATGGCCTCGGCTATTGATCCAAGGTTTTGTCCAACCAATTTGGACATGAGGGCCTGTATCAGTCGCAAAACCGACCCCAAGCTCCATTGCGTTTTTCTTACGTGGATAAAGTAAAAGTTCGATATCGACTAATTTCTCTTCTTCGCGGACATGCGGTTGTAAAAGTACGGAGCTAAACCAGTTGGTGGAAGAAAAATTATTGGTTAATTCAGATAAATCACTGACTAAATAAGGATCGCCCGATTTGATGTTGAGCATGTTTTGCAAATAATCTTCGCGAATTTGGGAATGGTTGAAGGTGATATTGCCATAATGATAACGTACGCCACTATCAAATAGCATACGCCACCATGCTTCATGCGTTTCTGGGCTGATTTCTAAGCGAGAAATTTGGAATTTTCCGTCAAGATAACCACGAGCTAGCGCAAGGTTTGAAATGCTGCTTTTATAATCATCGTATTTTTGATGCTCAACTAACTCACCTTGTTTTGGCAAGTTTTTACGGAGTGCCGTGAAGTTTTCGTCTTCTGCCGCTTCGCCTGTAATTTCAACGTCTGTTCCTGCAATTTTACTTGGCTCACCCGGGGTGACATTCGCAATAAGTAAATCTCGTTGACCTTTACGTTTTTTCAATTCAAAGGTCACGGAAGAACCATAATAACCAAAGACTCGAAGGCCTTTATCGACAGCATCTGAAACTAATTGTTTATACCGATCTGAGCCATCCATCTCGCCTTTATCAATGAGATTGACATTCATGTCAGTATTGCGAATGGCGCGTTCACCCTTAATACCGCGGATCTCAATATCTACGGTTTGTTCTGCAAGGGCTGAAAAACTCATCCATCCAAGCAAAAGTGCGGTTATTTTTAACGAAATTTTTTTCATTTTATTACAAGCTAAACTTTAAGAAGGTCCACATCAAACCGCCCTAGTTTACCCATAAAATAAGTGGATTACCAACGCAATTATGGATGGGATTTGAAATTGTTATATGCATTTGAGCGTTAATACGACAATGCGATCAAAGAAAGAGTTTCCTTTGCTTTGAAAAAAATAGTGATTGTTCTCTTTATTCAGACATTTAACCAAAATGTAACCGGGCCATCATTGGTTAGCGTTACTTGCATATCTGCTGCAAATTGTCCGTTAGCAACGGTGACTTTTTCTGCACATTTTTGCGAAAAATACTCATACAATTCGTTAGCCAATGCTGGCGCGGCACCTTTTGAGAAACTTGGTCGTAGCCCTTTTTGTGTGTCTGCAGCTAGGGTAAATTGGGATACCACAAGCACTTCGCCACCGATTTGTTGCACGTTTAAATTCATTTTGTCATTTTCATCGCTGAAAATACGGTAATTTAATACTTTCTCGGCAAGTTTATCCGCCTTGGCTTGGTCATCTTCTTTTTCCACGCCTAATAAGACCAATAATCCCTTGCCGATTTGTCCCACAATTTGACCTTCAACTTCCACTTTAGCCTGTGTTACACGCTGGATTAATGCGATCATTTTACTTCCTCTAAATTTGTTTGATTTGTTGACCGCACTTCTGCAAGTACTGCGGCTAATTGTGCACCGAATAACACCACTGTCCAGCTGATTTGAATCCACAATAACATGATCGGCAACGTCGCCATGGCGCCATAAATTAATTGATAAGACGGGAAGGTGGCGATGTACCAAGTAAAGGCTTGTTTTCCTAAGGTAAAGAAAATTGCCGCAATTAATGCGCCTGCTGCAGAGTGTTTGATGCTCACTTTCTTATTTGGCACGACCATATAAATGAGCGTGAAGATAAACCAAGTAGAAAGAAATGGCACAAAACTGAGGAGTTTTAAGCCAAAAGAGAGCGTTTCCGATTGCTCGAACATAGCTTTGACGTAGGAACTCGCCGCAATGCTAGTACCGATTAAAAGCGGACCGAGCGTTAAAATGAGCCAATAAATAGCAAATGACGTAAAAATTGGGCGATTACTGGTGTCTTTCCAAATGCCATTGAGTGTACGGTCAATGGAGTTAATCAGCATTAATGCCACTAAAATCAAACTCACAATCCCCACGGCGCTCATTTTCTTTGAATTATAGACGAATTCATCAATATATTGTCCCACAACATCACTCGCGGAAGGAGCGAAATTGGTGAAGATGAATTCTTTCAATGCGCCAGTTACTTCGTTAAAAACGGGAAAGGCGGAGAAAATTGAAAACACCACCATAATTAATGGCACGATAGCGAGCATGGTGCTGTAAGTGAGTGAACCGGCGGCTTGCGTTAATTTATTTTCTTGAGAACGCTGCCAGAATAATGCGAGAAAAGACGTTAAGGTCATTAGAGCAAGCCTCCGCAACAATGTTTAAATTTCTTCCCTGAGCCACAAACACAAGGCTGTTTATTGCTTGGGAGCGGTACAGTGGGATCAACAAAATACCAACGACCATCAATTTTTACAAAAAGAGAATATTCGTGATGCACTTGCGGCTGTTCGCTGCCTTGAAAATGTGCTTTAAATTCAACCGCACTTTGTGTTTTGGTTAAGGTTTCGGCTTTGACAATCTCTAAACCGAGCCATTGCGTTTCATCAGCCCAATCTTGCAGGGCTTTTTCATCTAATAAGGTTTGTTGGCTTGGCACAGTGGTTTGCACGATATAAGGAATATTTTTGAGTACAAACGCTGAATAGCGGGAACGCATAAGTTGTTCCGCTGTTTCTGGAAACAGATTGTCTAAGTGAAAGCGTCCGCAACAATCTTCGTAAGAAAGCGAAGATTGGCATGGACAAAGTGCGGTCGTTTTAGCCGACATTTTAGGCCGCCTGCTGTAAATTACGTAATTGTGAGTTAACAGAACGTTTAAACGCTGGCGCTAATTCCTCAATGGCTAAGGCTTCTTCTAATTCTGAGACACTTGAAGGAGCAGAAAGTAGTGTGTTTAAACGACGAATTGTCCATTCTGGATAAGGACGATGTTGCAAGATGAGTTCATCGCCTTGATGAATTTCACCTTCTTCGATCACGCGAACATACCAACCTGTCCAGCCTGACTGACGAATTACCTCTCTTGTATTCTCATTCTTGGTATTATGAGATAAACGCTCGCAAGGTTTACGTGGTTGAGACACTTCTAAAAGCGTCGTGCCAATTTTGTAACGATCGCCTACGCAAACATTATCTTCATGTAAGCCGGATACCACAAAGTTTTCACCATAAATCGCGCTACCGTGAAAATCAAACTTTTCACCAAGTAGCACGTTTAAAGCAGGGAAAGATACATCAGACATAAAAAACAAGGCTTTATCGACACCACCGTGATGGGCTTTTAAGCCTACATCGTTACCTTCTGCACCTAGCGTGTGCACTTTTACCATGGGTACCGGTTTTTTACGGATGGCACTTTCATATGAGCTGCCATCAGGGAATATTAAGGTTTCGATCAATCCTGTTTTAATAATAAGAATTTTTGCGTTTGACATCTATTTTTCCTGCTTTGAGTTAGTTTTGAGAAATTATACCGTAAAATCACTTAAATTTTGACCGCACTTCGTTTTTTCCTTATTATTCGTTTAAATAAAACCAACAAAACAAAGGAATCTTTATGCAATATTCTCTCGCGCGTACCGAACAAGGTCAAACCCTTGGCATTACCGCAAAAATGGCAAACCGTCATGGCCTGATCGCAGGGGCGACAGGGACGGGGAAAACCGTAACATTACGTAAAATGGCGGAAGCGTTCAGTGATGATGGTGTGCCGGTCTTTTTAGCGGATGTAAAAGGCGATTTGTCCGGTTTAGTCAAAGCGGGCACATTCAGTGGCAAAGTGGCGGAACGCATTGAGCAATTTGATTTAGGTGGCGAGAGTTATTTAAATGGCTATCCTGTGTCATTTTGGGATGTATTCGGTGAAACCGGTATTCCACTTCGCACCACGATTTCTGAAATGGGGCCATTATTACTTTCTCGTTTATTAAATTTAAATGCGACCCAAGAAGGCTTATTAAACCTTGTATTCCGTGTGGCAGATGATAAAGGCTTGCTACTCATCGACTTAAAAGATTTACGTGCAATGCTTAAATTTGTGGCAGAGAATGCAAAAACCTTCCAAGTAGAATACGGTAATGTTTCAGCCGCGAGTGTAGGGGCGATTCAACGTGCTTTATTGACCCTTGAAAATGAAGGGGCGACCAATCTTTTTGGTGAGCCGGCATTAAATCTTGAAGATTGGTTACAAACCCGTGATGGTCGTGGTGTGATCAATGTGTTAAATTCTGAAAAATTAATTAATTCCCCAAGAATGTATAGCGCATTCTTGCTTTGGTTGATGTCTGAATTATTTGAGCAATTGCCGGAAGTGGGCGATCCAGATAAACC
This sequence comes from Haemophilus parainfluenzae, assembly GCF_014931375.1. Taxonomy (NCBI): domain Bacteria; kingdom Pseudomonadati; phylum Pseudomonadota; class Gammaproteobacteria; order Pasteurellales; family Pasteurellaceae; genus Parahaemophilus; species Parahaemophilus parainfluenzae. The sequence continues at coordinate 458,639 of NZ_CP063117.1, read as the reverse complement.
AAAATTTGTGATGTTCTTCGATGAAGCACACTTACTCTTTGATGGTGCACCGAGTGTGTTGGTGGACAAAGTGGAACAAGTGGTTCGCTTGATTCGTTCTAAAGGGGTGGGGATTTATTTTGTAACCCAAAACCCATTAGATTTACCGGATACCGTGTTAGGCCAATTAGGTAACCGTGTACAACACGCGTTGCGAGCTTTCACTCCACGCGATCAAAAAGCAGTGAAATCTGCAGCGGAAACGTTCCGTTCAAATCCTGCTGTCAATGTGGTGGAAACCATTTCAACTTTAGGTGTAGGCCAAGCATTGATTTCATTCTTAGATGAAAAAGGCATGCCAGCGCCCGTTGAAGTGGCTTATGTTTATCCGCCGAAAAGCCAACTTGCCCCGATTACTGAAGAAGAGCGAGCAGCTTGGGTGAAAGACGATGATCTTTATGCATTCTATAAAGATTACGTGGATAATGAGTCAGCTTTCGAAGTATTAAATGCGCAAGCGGATTTAGCGGCAGTACAACAAAAACAAGCTGAACAAGCGCAGCAAGAGGAAGAAAGCGGTTTATTTGGTAGCTTAAGCCGTATGATTTTTGGAACACAAAAACGCGGAGATAAACTTTCGCCAACAGAACAAATTGTGAATAGCGTGGCAAAATCAGTCGGTCGCAATATTCGTAATGAAGTGACCAAACAAATCATGCGTGGTATTTTAGGCGCATTGAAAAAATAACGAAAATTTGACCGCACTTTGCGGCAAGAATGATAAAAAGGAGATTGTTATGTCTGATGTATTTCACTTAAACCTGACTAAAGCACAACTGAAAGGTGCTACACTCGCTATCGTACCAGGGGATCCTGCACGTAGCGAACGTATTGCTAAAAAACTTGATAACCCGGAGTTTCTTGCAAGTACACGTGAGTTCACTTCTTGGTTAGGCTATTTAAATGGTCAACCGGTGGTAGTGTGTTCAACCGGTATTGGCGGCCCTTCTACGTCTATTTGTGTGGAGGAGCTAGCCCAACTTGGCGTGCGTACATTCTTACGTATTGGCACAACGGGTGCGATTCAACCACATATTAATGTGGGCGATATTCTTATTACAACGGGTGCGGTTCGTCTTGATGGTGCAAGCCGTCATTTTGCGCCAATTGAATATCCAGCAGTGGCAAATTTTGAATGTACTACGGCACTTTTCAATGCAGCTAAAGAAAAAGGCATTGAGCCATTTGTAGGGATTACAGCCTCTTCAGATACGTTCTATCCAGGTCAAGAACGTTATGATACTTATAGCGGCAAAGTGTATCGTGATTACCAAGGCTTGTTAAAACAATGGCAAGATCTCAATGTGATGAACTATGAGATGGAGTCTGCGACGTTATTCACGATGTGTAATGCCCTTGGCTTACGATCAGGTATGGTGGCAGGTGTGATTGTAAACCGTACACAACAAGAAATTCCAAATGAAGCCACCATGAAAGATACGGAAGAAAAAGCAGTATCTGTGGTGGTGGAAGCAGCAAGAAAATTGTTAGCGTAATGTGTAAAAGGCGTTTTTAATTAAAACGCCTTTATTTTTTCATCATATTAAAACAAGTGAATTCTACTCACCTCTGAAAATATTTTTATCTCAATATTCAAATTTTTCTCAAAATGCTACAAAAATGTGATGTACGTCACAAAATTTAGTCTCCTTTTTCATTAAAATTCTAAACGTTATCTTTACTAGAAAGGATTCATTATGAGCAGTACAACAAATCTTTCATCAAGAATGAATGGTATGAATAGTAGTTATTCAACTGAAATCAAAAGTAAATATTTAAAATATCAACTTCATTCTCTTATCGGTGTTTTTATTGGTTACATGTGTTACTACATTGTCCGTAATAACTTCGTTCTATCCACTCCCTATCTGGCAGAAAAATTAGAGCTTTCTAAGACACAAATTGGTTTACTGACATCCTCTTTGCTGATTACATATGGGTGTAGTAAAGGCGCAATGAGTATCTTGGCAGATAAAGCTAATCCTCGCTACTTTATGGCTTTAGGGCTTCTTCTTTGTATTCTTATTAATATTATGATGGGGTTCTCAACAAGCTTCTATTTATTCGTAGGATTAGTCATTTTATTAGGGGTATTCCAGGGAATGGGGGTAGGTCCTTCAATTATTACAGTTGGATATTGGTATCCACGTAGCCAACGTGGGCGAGCAAGTACAACTTGGAATGTATCACATAATTTAGGTGGTGGTATTGTGGCTCCTATTGTAGGTGCTAGTCTTGCTTATCTCGGTTCTGAACAATGGGAAATTTCTACTTATGTTGTACCGAGTATCATTGCCTTAATTGGTGTTTTCCTTGTGTTATTTTTTGTGAAACGCCGTCCTGCTGAAGAAGGATTGCCAACTGTTGAGGAAATGTATAACGAAGAAACGGTTAATACAAAATTAAAAGGTCATTTATCTGAAAAGCCAGAAAACATGACTGCATTCCAAATTTTTTATAAATTTGTCGTTAAAAACCCTAATTCTTGGTATCTCGTTGGTGTTGATATTTTCACCTATATGGTTCGTTTTGGTATGTTAACCTGGATTCCGCTTTATCTTCTTAAAGAAAAAGGTCTTACTAAAACAGATATGGGCGCTGCATTTATGATTTTTGAATGGGCAGCTATTCCATCAACGCTCATTGCTGGATGGTTAATTGATAAATTTTTCCGTGGAAAAATTATGTATTTACCAATGATTTGTATGACGATTGTTTTCTTCTGTGTATTCGGCTACATGAACTCAGAATCTATTTTTGCCATTATTTTATTCTCTGCAATAGTTGGGTGTTTGGTCTATATTCCTCAATCTATGGTTGCAGTACAAGCAATGGAAGTTATTCCTAGTTTTGCATTAGGATCTGCAGTAGGGTTACGTGGATTTATGAGTTATATCGTTGGCTCCACATTTGGTACAACATTGTTTGGTTTTGTTGTAGATAAATTTGGTTGGAGTAGTGGATTCTATACCATCATGTGTGGCGCGGTGATGTGTTTTATTTTCTGCTATTTATCTCACCGTGGCTTGCAAAAAATTCTTAATATGCAATAAACAAAAAAGGCGTTTTAATTCAAAACGCCTTTTTTATTGAACCTTAACTATTTGCCCTAGCAAAAGCAGCCGCTTCAGCGATTAATTGGTCATCAGGTCTAATACCTGTGTAGAGCTCAAATTGTTCGACAGCTTGTAGCACAATTACTTCTGCACCAGAAATGGTTTGTTTGCCTTGCTGTTGAGCAAATTGGATAAACGGTGTTTCAGCAGGAATCGCCACCACATCAAAAGCGGTTTGAGCTTGTTGAATGAGATTTTCAGGAAAGGCAAGATCAAATTCTTCTTTTCCACCTTTCATCCCAATTGGCGTAACGTTGACTAAAATGTCTGCCGATTGATTGTCTAAAGATGGGATATATTCATAGCCATAAAGTGCGGCTAAATTTTTACCTGTTTTTTCATTTCGAGCAAAAATCTTCAGATGCTCAAGTCCGCTGTTTTTAAAGGCCGCAACGACCGCTTTAGCCATACCACCACTGCCTCGTACAATCACACGACTCTTTTTATCTAATTGATATTCTTTGATAAGTTTAACAATGGCAATATAGTCTGTGTTGTAAGCGCGAAGAAAACCTCGATCATTCACAATGGTATTCACAGACTGAATGGCTTGTGCAGAAGAAGAGATTTCATCTAAAAATGGCATACAGCTTTCTTTAAATGGCATCGAAACAGCACAGCCTCGAATACCAAGTGCACGAATACCTTTGACTGCGCTTTCAATATCTGTGGTGGTAAAGGCTTTATAGATAAAATTAAGCCCTAATTTTTGATACAGATAGTTATGGAATGTTGTGCCAAAATTGCCCGGTCTGCCAGAAAGAGACATGCAAAGTTGGGTGTCTTTGTTAATCATATTTTGGTCTTAAATATTCAAATTTATATCATCATCAATAAAATATTGATTCATTTCAAAAGCTGGTTTTGCCGCTTTGTCTTTGCCGACAATACGAGCAGGCACACCTGCTGCTGTGGCATATTCAGGCACAGGTTGGAGTACAACAGAATTGGCGCCGATTTTGGCATATTTGCCTACTTCGATATTGCCGAGAATTTTTGCGCCCGCCCCAATCATCACACCTTCTCGTACTTTTGGATGGCGATCGCCGGATTCTTTACCTGTACCACCCAGGGTGACGCCTTGCAAGATAGACACATCATTTTCAATTACCGAAGTTTCGCCCACGACAATACCGGTAGCATGGTCAAACATAATGCCGTGCCCAATTTTGGCGGCAGGGTGAATATCCACATCGAAAGCTACTGAAATTTGATTTTGTAAATAAAGTGCGAGTGCTTTTCGATTTTGGTTCCACAAATAATGGGTAATGCGATAGCTTTGAATGGCGTGAAAACCTTTTAAATAAAGCAATGGGGTAGACCATAATTCCACGGCAGGATCGCGGTGGCGCACGGCTTTAATATCACAAGCAGCACAATCAATGATATTTGGCTCGGCCTGATAGGCTTCTTCAATAATTTCACGCAGCGAAATTGCCGGCATGATCGGGTTAGCCAGTTTATTCGCTAGTAAATAACTCAAGGCACTGCCAAGATTTTGATGTTTTAAAATGGTGGAATGGAAAAAGCTGGCGAGCATTGGTTCGCATTCTGCTAATTCTTTTGCCTCTTGGCGAATGTGTTGCCATACTTCTAACGTCATTTTTTCTCCTTATTCGCCTTTTCGTTCACGACCTAATAAGCTCAGTGAGACTTCTTGTGCACTTTTACCACAAAAGAGCATTTGGTAAATTTGTTCTGTAATCGGCATTTCGACGCCTTGTCGTTGCGCTAATAAATAGGTTTCTTTGGTGTTATAAAAACCTTCTACCACTTGACCAATTTCATCCATGGCTTGTTGGCTATCGGTACCTTTACCAAGCATTAAACCAAACCGACGATTACGGGATTGGTTATCGGTACAAGTGAGCACTAAATCCCCTAAACCAGACATACCCATAAAGGTTTGCGTATTAGCCCCCATGGATACGCCTAAGCGAGTAATTTCCGCAATCCCACGGGTAATCAATGCTGTTCTGGCATTGGCACCAAATCCCATACCATCTGAAATACCTGCACCAATCGCAATTACGTTTTTAATGGCGCCACCTAATTGAACGCCGATCATATCTTGGTTTACATACACCCGAAAATGCTGACTGCAATGAATCCGAGCTTGAAATTCTAAGGCAAATTTTTCATTACGAGAGGCAAGGGTAATCGCCGTAGGCAAACCTTGAGCCAATTCTTTCGCAAAAGTGGGACCTGAAAGCACTGCTGTCGGAATTCCTTTACCTAAGGTTTCTTCCACTACTTCTTGTAGTAATCGGCCTGTGTTGCGTTCTAATCCTTTGGTTGCCCAAATTAAACGATGATCAGGTTTTAAGTGCGGTCGAATTTTTAACAGAATTTCACCAAAAGCATGGCTTGGCACCACAATTAAAATGTCTTTAGCTTGATCAAGCGCAGTTTTCAAATCTAATTCTAAATGCAAACTTTCTGGAAATTCAATATCAGGCAGAAAACGGCGATTTTGACGTTCCTGTTGCATTTGATGAATGTGATCGGGATTGTGCCCCCAAAGATAGGTTGGAGAACCATTGCGAGAAAATGAGATAGCGAGCGCTGTTCCATAAGAACCGCAACCAAGAATGGTAATTGGAGATTGGGATGCGTTCATTTCAATCACCTTTAAAATAAAAGGGCAGGCGATATCGCCTGCCCTCATCACAATTAATGTTGGGTTTCCTGATTTTCTTCCGCTTCGGCTGCTGCTTGCTGCTTGTTCATGTAATCAATGAACAACGCATCGAAGTTTACCGGAGAAAGATTTAATGCCGGGAATGTACCACGATTCACTAAGTTAGAAATCAATTCACGTGCATAAGGGAAAAGCATATTTGGGCATTGAGATGTTAAGCAGTGTGCCATTTGAACATCTTCTAAACCGCTGATTGTAAATACGCCAGCTTGTTTCACTTCACAAATAAACGCCACATCACCAGAGTCTTCCATGGTGGTTTCTACGTTGATGTTTAACGTGACTTCGTATAAATCTTCACCTACCTGAACGGCTTCAGTGCTTAAGTCGAAGCCAAGTTTTGGTTTCCATTCTTGGTGGAAAATATGAGGAAGATTTGGCGCTTCAAAAGAAACATCTTTTACATAAATACGTTGAATTTGAAGTACCGCTTCTTGTTCTTCAGCCGCTACTTCAGGTTGTTGATTTTGTTCAGACATAGAGGATCCTTACTTATGTTTTTTTACTAATGGTAAATTTGCACCCGCCCAAGCCGCTAAACCGTCTTTTAAGACATAAACTTTTTCAAAGCCTTGTTTGGTTAAAAGTTCTGCGGACGTAGCAGAAGAAACACCGTTAACATCCACAATGATAAGCGGTTTTTCTTTGTGATGTTCAATTTTGCCTACATTTTGATTTTTAATTTCAGTTGGAAGCAAGTTTACGCTACCAATGATATGGCCGCGTTGGAATTCATCAATAGGGCGTAAATCAATCACCACTGCTTCTTCGTCATTCATTAAGCGAACGGCTTCAGGATTGGTGATGACGCGATATTTTTGTGTCGCACTTTTAAAAAAGGTGAAAAGTGTCATAAAAAGGACAGCAAACCATGCGATCGTTAAAAAAGTGTGTTTTTGAGCAAATTCAATTGCTTGAGGTATAAATTCTTGCATGTTGTTCTCAACTTAATTTTAATAATGAATAAGAGTTTATCTTCAGATGAAATAAGGCTTTAAGTATAACCGCACTTTAGTTATCTTTCAAAAAAATTATCAAGGAAACGTAACGTTGGCGAAAGCTTATACAATCGGATTAATAAAAATGTGATCGGGATCATAAATATACTATCTTTGTGTTTATTCTACGCCTAATTAAGTAGAGAATAGCCAAACTTAGATGATTAAACGTGAAAGGAGACGCGCATGAAATTAAAAAAATTAACGGCACTTATGATGCTCGGATTCGGTTTTTCGGTCGCACAAGCTGCGGAATTACCTAATATTACGATTTTAGCGACTGGCGGCACCATTGCAGGAAGCGGTGAAACCGCAGTTTCTTCTGCTTATAAAGCAGGGCAACTCAATGTTGATGCACTAATTGATGCGGTGCCCGAAATTAAGCAGCTTGCAAATATAAAAGGTGAGCAAATTGTAAAAATTGGTTCACAAGATATGAGCGATGATGTGTGGTTAAAATTAGCGAAAGCGATTAATGCACAGTGTAAAGATACCGATGGTTTCGTGATTACTCATGGTACCGATACCATGGAAGAAACCGCTTATTTCTTAGATCTTACCGCGAAATGTGAAAAACCAATTGTATTAGTCGGTGCAATGCGTCCTGCGACAGAAAAAAGTGCGGATGGTCCGTTAAACCTTTATAACGCCGTCGTCGTGGCAACGGATAAAAAATCATCTGGTCGCGGTGTATTAGTGGCGATGAATGATGAAGTATTAGGTGCTCGTGATGTGACCAAGATGAGTACCACTGCGGTGCAAACGTTCCATTCTCCAAACTATGGTACCTTGGGTTATATCCATAACAGTAAAGTAGATTACGAGCGTTCACCTGAAAGCAAACATACTGTAAACACACCATTTAACGTAGATAAATTAGACAGCTTACCGAAAGTAGGCATTGTTTATGCGTATTCTAATGCTCCAATTGAGCCGTTAAATTCACTATTGGATGCGGGCTATCAAGGCATTGTTTCTGCGGGTGTGGGTAATGGTAACGTGAATGCAGCACATTTAGAACGTTTAGAAAAAGCGGCGAAAGATGGTGTTGTGGTGGTACGCTCATCTCGTGTGCCAACCGGTTACACAACACGTGATGCTGAAGTAGATGATTCTAAATATGGTTTTGTGGCTTCAGGTACATTGAATCCGCAAAAAGCACGTGTGTTATTACAATTAGCCTTAACACAAACAAAAGATCCAAAAGTGATTCAACAATACTTCGAGGATTTCTAGGAAAGTCATTGAAAGTGCGGTCAGAATTTGAATCAAATTTTAACCGCACTTTCAGATAAAATAGACTAATCCAATTAATAAATATAGATAATGCACTAGTTTGTTGTTAATATATGTTCCGGAATTATTTTTAAAATTAATATGGAGAAAATATTATGATTTGGGCTCAACTTTTAGTCGTCCTACTCTTTATTTACCTAGGGGCTAGATTAGGCGGTATTGGTATCGGTTTCATGGGTGGTATGGGTGTTGTTGCACTTTCACTACTTGGCTTAAAACCTGGCGCCATTCCGTTTGATGTAATTTCAGTTATCATGTCTGTAATCATGGCGATTGCGGCAATGCAAGTTGCGGGTGGTATGGATTTCTTAGTAAAAATGGCTGAAAAAATCCTACGTAAAAATCCCAAATACATCACTTTCCTTGCGCCAACGGTGACTTATTTTATGACTGTACTTGCGGGTACTGGCCACACAGCGTTCTCAACACTTCCAGTGATTGCTGAAGTGGCAAAAGAACAAGGTATTCGTCCTTCACGTCCACTTTCTATTGCGGTTATCGCTTCACAAATTGCGATTACAGCCTCTCCAATTTCTGCTGCGGTGGTATTCCTTTCTGCTGAATTAGAGAAAAACTTTGGTTTAAGTTACTTACAATTATTAGGTATTTGGATCCCAACTACTTACGCAGCATGTATGATTACTGCGGTGATTTGTAACTTCCTTGGTAAAGATTTGAAAGATGATGAAGTTTACCAAGATCGTCTAGCAAAAGGTTTAATTACTATGCGTGGTGAAATGCAAATTGAGATCAAACCTTATGCAAAACGTTCTGTCGCAATTTTCCTTATCGCGATTTTAGTGGTCATGCTTTATGCAACTGCAATCAGTAAAACAGTTGGTTTAATTCAAAACCCAATTCTTTCTCGTGATAACGCCATTATCTCTTTCATGCTTGCAACTGCAGCCATTATCACTATGGCATGTAAAGTGGATACCGCAAAAATTACTAATGCAGCAACCTTTAAATCTGGTATGTCAGCGGTAATTTGTGTGCTTGGTGTAGCATGGTTAGGTAATACTTTTGTTGAAGGTCATATCGATCAAATTAAAGCGGTATCAGCTGAGTTCTTACAACAATACCCTTGGAGTTTAGCGGTAATCTTGTTCTTCGCAAGTACCTTACTTTACTCACAAGCTGCAACTGCGAAAGCATTATATCCAACTGCAATTTTATTAGGTGTTTCTCCGGAAGCCGCGATTGCAGCATTTGCCGCAGTATCAGCATTATTCATTCTTCCTACTTACCCAACCTTAATTGCGGCAGTAGAAATGGATGATACCGGTTCAACTCGTATCGGTAAATATGTATTCAACCACCCATTCTTAGTGCCAGGTGTGATTGCAATCAGCTTATCTGTATTATTCGGTTTCTTAATGGCGGGTGCAGTTTTATAATCTCCCATTAAGCTAACATAAATGAAAACCATCTTGTCTGCAGATAAGATGGTTTTTTTAATGGGGAACTTCTTCTCACTGTGATACTCTAAAGGGCAACCTATTTTTATATATAAGGAAAACCAATGAAGTTATTTAAAATCCTTTTTGCTGCATTAATTGCTTATGTGCCAACAGCATGGTCTGCGGTGGATTATAATATTAAATATAGTTCCAATTATTTAATGCCGGCGTATGTGCATTTTAAGGCTGATGGTTCACAGTATTCAGTCAATGCGAAAATTAATATTCCGTTGTACAACATTGTGTTTACTTCTCGTGGTTCGCAAACTGCGAGCCAATTTAAAATGGTGAATTATCAAGATGTGCGTAATGGTAAGCCTTATGCTATTTCTAAAATTTCGCCAACAACAATTGAATACGGTAAAGTGAAAAATGGGTTAGAAACCGAACCGTTAACATTACCGACTTTTGACTTATTCACCATGGCATTTCAGTTGAGCTATTACGATAAATTGCCAACCAGTTTCCAAATTACAAACGGTAAAAAACTTTACCCAATGGAAAATGTGAATGTGAAGAAAGTGGAAAAACAGATCCAATATAACAAGCAAACTGTCACGGAAATCACTTATTCATTTAAAACAGGTAATAAGGATATTATGGTGAAGAAATTCTCAGGTGAACAATTTCCACGTTATATCAAATACACCAGAGATGGTGATGATTATGAGTTAGAGTTTGATGAGTTTGTCAAATAATATAAGATGATAAAAAGAAGCCACGCTAGATTGCGTGGCTTTTTATTTGATTGCTTAGTGTGCATACATAAATACTTGAACGAGAAGAAGTATCGATGAGATAACAAATTGACAGCCCACGATTGGCATGACAAATTTCAGCCATTTATTGAATGGAATACCAAGCATTTGTAGCGTGACAAGGACTAATCCTGTTGGCGCAAGGAATAACATAATATATTGTCCCCAGTTATAAGCCGATACGACGATATCTCTTGGAATGCCAACAGTATCAGCCAGCGGTGCCATAATTGGCATAGCGAGTACGGCAAGGCCTGAAGAGGAAGGTACAACCAATCCTAAGAAAATGAAGACAATGAGCTGACCAATAATAAAGACGCCACCATTCATTCCACCGACAAGATGCGTCATATAATCGAGAATAGTGTCAGAAATCATTCCTTGCTCTAGAATGATATTAACTGCTCGAGCGAGTCCGATAATCAATGCGACGCCGACTAATTCAGAAGCACCATGAGTAAAGCCATTTACGACATCTTTTTCAGGCAATCCACTGATAAACATAATAATGATGGTAATGGCTAGGAAGGAAGCCGCCATTTGAGGGAACCACCAACCACCAAACATCACCCCCCATACCATGAGAGGAAAGGCGCCACTAAATAGAATCAGAATCAGTTTTCTTCTAAAGGTAAATTCAACGGTTGCATTCGGATCAATATCTTTCATATAGAGATCATAGAAGGCTTGGCGATCGTCATAGGTATAAGAAAATTCAGGATTGGTACGCAGTTTTTTACAGTACCAATACATATAGGCTATTACACAGGTTCCACCAAGAATAAGTCCCAGTGTGCGAAATCCCATCCCTTCAGTGAATGGAATCCCTGCAGCGTTTGAAGCAATAACAACAGAGAATGGATTGATTGTTGAGAAGGCTGTGCCCATTGATGCGGCAAGGAATATGGCACCAACACAGACAATAGAATCATAACCTAAGGCTAAAAAGACAGGAACAAGAATTGGGTAGAAGGCTACCGCTTCTTCTTCAATACCACAAGCCGTACCGCCTAACAGCATCAACACGCAGACAGCAAAGACAACGGAGAATTCATTTCCTTTCGTTTTTTTGGTGAGAGACATTAATCCGGCATTGAATGCTCCTGTTTTGTTTATCACACCAATCATTCCACCGAGTATGAAGATAAAAATCATAATATCCGCGACTTCAATGGTGCCATCCACCATGGCGTGAATCATATCGGTAATGCCTTTTTCGTGTTGTTCAATGCGTTGATAGGTATCGGGGATAGCAATTGGCTTTTTGATAATGCCGTTGGTGAAATGAGAAAGTTGAATTTTGATATTGAGTTGATTAAGGGTTTGTTCTGTTGCTGGATAGCTTTGATCGGGAATTCCGTGAGTTTTGACAATAAAATGATTTTCGGTGGTGTCGTAGGAAAGTTTAGAGTAGGACCCTGAGGGAATAAGCCAAGTAAGACCAATAGCAATAAGAAGAATAATAAAGAGAATGCTAAATGCGGAAGGGAATTTCATCTTTTTCTTTGATGCTTCCATTATGGAGAACTCCTTGTGTTCGGATTAATCAATAAGCCGAGCGCGTATTCTACACAAAATGAGCAAAAAAGCAAAGTGTGATTTTTGAAAGAATGCAATAATAGCAAGGTTGGCAATCGTTTACTTAAACCAGCCTAGATCTGGTTAAGCCTGGCTTAAGTCTATTTTATTTAGGAAAATTGAGTAATTTTTTCACTCAAATCATCTAACATTTCATAACGTTTTCGGTACATGGAACGTTTTTTGCTGGCGATTTCTTCCAGCGGTTTGCGGGCACTTTCAAGCGGTAATTGCCAATATTGACCTTTTAATTGCCCTTGGTTTTCCTGCCAAAATTCATCATAGTTGAATAGAATTTTACTGCGAGCAGATAAACGGTATTTACCTTGTGAAGTGTGAGGGATACCGATTAATTCACATTGCCATTTTTCAGCTAACAAGCGGAAAACATTCATCAACATAAACATTGGACGAACACCGTGTAATTCTTTTGTGGCTTGTTTCACAGCTTCTTGCGCCTCTTCATAAGAAGGGCCTTGAATTGAGGCGATAAGTAATTTATTTGGCTTTAAAAAGGTGAAAGAAGCATCATAAATGCTACGCCCATCATTGTCTTTTAAGTTAATGGAAAAATAACCTTCAAAAGGGTCAATCTGGTTGATATTGAAATAGATACCAAGTTGATCCGTTAATTGCGCTAATAAAAGGGATTTTTCTTGTAGCAATTTCTTACAAAATTCCACGCCCATTTTTTCTTCAAGCATTAGCAGATTATTGGTAATGGCATTGAGTCGCTCTGTGGCAGAAAAACGTTTGTCACAATAGGTCGCGAGCAATGCATTAAAACGATATGGATTTTGTTGAAACAGCGGAATCCAGGTTTGGTTAGTATTTAAGAAATCAACCAGTGCATCACATTGTTTTTTAAATAAAAATTTGCGTCCGTAATAACGGGCTTTATCCCTTAATTGTTTTTTTAATGGATGATTACAAGAATCGGGTAGTAATTCTTGAAAGGTCGCGAAAGTAATAGTTTGTTTTGCTGTCATAATGGATAAAGTGCGGTTATTTTTTCAAACGTTTTTATTAGGTAAAATCATGCTGATTTTTGACCGCACTTATTGTACCTGTATTCCATGGTTTTTCCAATTAACCATCAATAAAGGTGGTTCTTTACTTGCCTATTTTTCGATTTCTCCTTAATATGCCAAATCCTACCTTGAATTTATGCAACTCATCCCCATATTCAATGAAATTATAGAATTGATGTAAGAGAGATAACTATGAACGCCAAAAGAACTCAACAACGTACACTTCCTGTATTGCCATTACGGGATGTTGTCGTTTTCCCTTATATGGTGATGCCACTTTTTGTTGGGCGCGCGAAATCCATTAGTGCCCTTGATGAGGCCATGAATGAGGGCAAACAATTATTATTGGTGTCACAAAAACAAGCTGATTTAGAAGAACCTACCGTTGATGATGTATTCGATGTCGGGACGATTGCCAATATTATTCAATTATTAAAATTGCCAGACGGCACAGTGAAAGTGTTGGTAGAAGGTCAACAACGCGCAAAAATCAATCAATTAAATGATGGTGAAGACCATTTTTCTGCAGAAGTCACGCCGATTGAAACCACATTTGGCGATGAAAAAGAATTAGATGTGGTGAAGGCAGCCGTTTTAAATGAATTTGAAAGCTATCTGCAACTTAATAAAAAAATTCCTGCTGATGTTTTAGGTGCGCTTCAACGCATTGATGATGCCGATCGTTTAGCAGATACCATGGCGGCGCATATTCCAGTGACCGTTCGCCATAAACAAAGCGTGTTAGAACTGGCAGATGTGCAAGAGCGTTTGGAATACTTGCTCGGCATGATGGAATCTGAAGCGGATATTCTTCAAGTTGAAAAACGTATCCGTGGCCGAGTGAAAAAACAAATGGAGAAAAGCCAGCGTAACTATTATCTTAGCGAACAAATTAAAGCAATTCGCAAAGAAATGGACGAAGGCGAAAGCGAAGATACCATTGATGAAGTTGAACAACTTCGTCAAAAGGTTGAAGCGGCAGGTATGCCGGCAGATGTGCGTGAAAAAGTAGAAAGTGAGTTACAAAAACTCAAAATGATGTCAGCGATGTCTGCGGAAGCAACGGTGGTGCGTAGCTATGTTGAGTGGATGCTTCAAGTACCATGGCATAAACGCACTAAAGTGAAGAAAGATATCGCAAAAGCACAACAAGTCTTGGATGCGGATCACTACGGTTTAGAACGTGTGAAAGAACGCATTTTAGAATACCTTGCGGTGCAAGCACGTTTAAACAAAATCAAAGGTCCAATCCTTTGCTTAGTCGGGCCACCAGGGGTAGGTAAAACCTCACTAGGTCAATCTATTGCCAATGCAACAGGTCGTAAATATGTGCGTATGGCATTAGGCGGAGTACGAGATGAAGCAGAAATCCGTGGCCACCGTAAAACCTATATTGGTGCATTGCCAGGTAAATTGATTCAAAAAATGGCAAAAGTTGGCGTGAAAAACCCGCTCTTCTTGCTTGATGAAATCGATAAAATGTCTTCGGATATGCGTGGTGATCCAGCATCAGCCTTGTTAGAAGTGCTTGATCCTGAACAAAATACCACCTTCAACGATCATTATCTTGAAGTAGATTACGATTTGTCTGATGTGATGTTTGTGGCAACCTCAAATTCCATGAATATTCCTGGTCCATTGTTAGATCGTATGGAAGTGATTCGTCTTTCTGGTTATACCGAAGATGAAAAACTCAATATTGCGATGCAACATTTGTTACAAAAACAAATTGAACGCAATGGATTGAAAAAAGGCGAATTAACCATCGAAGAAAACGCCATTTTAGATATTATCCGTTATTACACCCGTGAAGCTGGTGTGCGCGGATTAGAGCGTGAGATTTCTAAAATCTGTCGTAAAGCAGTGAAGAATTTATTGGTCAATCCAAAAGTGAAATCCATTACCGTTAATTCAGACAATTTGCATGACTATCTTGGTGTGAAACGTTTTGAATTTGGTAAAGCGGATACCCAAAACCGTGTGGGCGAAGTAACAGGCCTTGCGTGGACTGAAGTGGGCGGTGACTTACTAACCATTGAAACTGCGTCAGTGGTGGGTAAAGGCAAATTAACCTTTACTGGTTCATTAGGCGATGTGATGAAAGAATCTATTCAAGCAGCCATGACCGTGGTCCGTGCGCGCGCGGAGAAATTGGGTATCAATTCTGAATTCCATGAAAAACGTGATATTCACAT
Organism: Haemophilus parainfluenzae; assembly: GCF_014931375.1. Lineage (NCBI taxonomy): Bacteria > Pseudomonadati > Pseudomonadota > Gammaproteobacteria > Pasteurellales > Pasteurellaceae > Parahaemophilus > Parahaemophilus parainfluenzae. The sequence goes on along the minus strand of NZ_CP063117.1, from coordinate 443,467 downwards.
TCACGTACCAGATGGTGCGACACCGAAAGATGGTCCAAGTGCAGGTATCGCAATGTGTACCGCATTGGTTTCTTGCTTAACGGGTAACCCAGTGCGTGCCGATGTCGCGATGACTGGTGAAATCAGCCTACGCGGTAAAGTGCTACCAATTGGCGGATTAAAAGAAAAATTACTTGCGGCACATCGTGGTGGTATTAAAACTGTATTGATTCCAAAAGATAATGTGAAAGATTTGGAAGAAATTCCAGATAACGTAAAAGAAAATCTTGCAATTCATGCGGTAGAAACCATTGATGAAGTGTTAGGCTTAGCTTTAGAGAATCCACCAGAAGGCATTGAATTCGTGAAAGTGGAAACGAAAGCGAAAGCACCACGCCGTAAAGCTGCGACTAAAACAGCAAGAGCGGTCAATTAATGACTCATTTTAGGGCTTGTGAAAACAAGCCCTTTTGACTTTTAATTATGCAAAAATTTCCCCCTCTTTCCCTTTATGTGCATATTCCTTGGTGTGTGCAGAAATGCCCTTATTGTGATTTCAATTCGCATGCACAGAAAGGCGCAATTCCTGAACAAGAATATGTGCAACATCTGATCGCCGATCTTGAGGCAGACTTAGAGAAATATCAGGCTAGTATTCAAAATCGTCCACTTCATTCAATTTTTATTGGTGGGGGCACGCCGAGTTTATTTTCAGCGGAAAGTATCAAGTTGTTATTGGCAGAAATTCAACGTCGCATTCCTTTTTCAGAGAATATAGAAATTACCATGGAAGCCAATCCTGGCACCGTGGAAGCAGAGCGTTTTAAAGGTTATGTGGATGCTGGTGTAACACGTATTTCCATGGGCATTCAAAGTTTTAATGATGATAAATTACAACGTTTAGGGCGTATTCATAATGCGGCGGAAGCTAAAAGTGCGGTCAGTTTGGCGAAAGTTTCAGGCTTGAAAAGTTTCAATTTGGATTTAATGCACGGCTTGCCAAATCAAATGCTTGAGGAAGCTCTAGATGATTTGCGACAAGCCATTGAGCTTGCTCCGCCGCACCTTTCTTGGTATCAACTCACCATTGAACCCAATACCATGTTTGCTTATCGTCCACCTAAGTTGCCGGATGATGATGAACTTTGGGATATTTTTGAGCAAGGCCACCAACTTTTAACCGAAGCCGGTTATCAACAATATGAAACATCTGCTTATGCAAAACCGGGTTTTCAATGTCAGCATAATTTGAATTATTGGCGATTCGGGGACTATTTGGCGATAGGTTGCGGTGCTCATGGAAAACTCACTTTTCCTGATGGCGATATTTTACGTTTTTCTAAAACGAAGCATCCAAAAGGCTACTTGCGTGGTGAATACCTTTATGAAGAAAAAAACGTGGAAAAAAATGACCGCGCTTTTGAGTTCTTTATGAATCGTTTTCGTTTATTGGAAGCGGTGCCTAAACAAGAGTTTGAGTATTACACGGGACTTTCGCAAAGTGCGGTCAAAAATCAAATTGATTTTGCTATTCAACAAAATTATATCGTGGAAACACTGGATTTTTGGCAGATCACCGAACACGGCAAATTGTTTTTGAATGAGCTGTTAGCGCTTTTTTTAGATGAATAAAATTTTTTCATCATCATGAATAAATTTTTACACTTGTTTATTTAATAGTGTCGTATTAAAGTAAAGCAAACGTTTACGTTGTATCCACGATTTAAAAGGGAGAGAAAAATGGACCAATTAGAAATGAAAAAATTAGCGGCACGTGCGGCGTTAAAATATGTTAAGCCCGATACCATTGTTGGCGTGGGAAGTGGTTCAACAGTGAATTGTTTTATTGAAGCCTTAGGAGAATTAAAAGATCAAATTCAAGGCGCGGTAGCGGCATCTAAAGCCTCAGAAGAATTATTACGTAAACAGGGCATTGAAGTGTTTAGTGCTAACGATGTATCCAGTTTAGATATTTATGTGGATGGCGCAGATGAAATCAATCCACAAAAAATGATGATCAAAGGCGGCGGTGCGGCTCTGACGCGCGAAAAAATTGTGGCCGCTTTAGCGAAAAAATTTATTTGTATCGTGGATTCTAGTAAACAAGTGGATGTGTTAGGCAGCACATTCCCATTGCCAGTAGAAGTGATTCCAATGGCTCGTTCACAAGTTGGTCGTAAATTAGTTTCTTTTGGTGGCGCGCCAGAATATCGTGAAGGCGTGGTGACTGATAACGGTAACGTGATTTTAGATGTACATAACTTCGCCATTTTAAATCCTGTGGAAATGGAAAAAGAATTGAATAACATAGCCGGTGTGGTAACAAATGGTATTTTTGCCTTACGTGGGGCGGATATTGTGATTGTTGGTACACCAGACGGCGCAAAAATTATTGATTAATAAAAATAAGGAAGCAAACATGACAAACAAAGTCTCACTCGACAAATCAAAAATTAAATTTGTGCTATTAGAAGGCGTGCACCAAAGTGCATTAGATACCTTGCATGCGGCGGGCTACACTAATATCGACTTTTACAAAAAAGCTTTAGATGGTGATGAGCTAAAAGAAGCGATTAAAGATGCGCATTTTATTGGCTTACGTTCACGTACCCAATTAACTGCAGAAATGATTGAAGCTGCACCGAAGCTTATTGCTATTGGCTGTTTCTGTATCGGTACCAACCAAGTGGATCTTAATGCAGCAAAAATGCGTGGGATTCCAGTATTTAATGCACCGTTCTCCAATACACGTTCTGTAGCTGAATTAGTGTTGGGTGAGATTTTGCTCTTAATGCGCAATATTCCTCAAGCGAATGCAGATGTGCATCGTGGTTTATGGAATAAATCGGCAGTGGGGTCTCATGAAGTGCGTGGTAAAAAACTCGGTATTGTGGGTTACGGCCATATCGGTTCGCAATTAAGTATTATTGCGGAATCTCTAGGGATGGAAGTATATTTCTACGATATTGAAAATAAATTACCATTGGGTAATGCAAAACAATTACATACACTTGAAGAGTTATTGGGCTCTTGTGATGTGATTTCGCTTCATGTACCAGATTTACCTTCAACTCGTAATTTAATGAGTGCTGAACGTATTGCACAATTAAAACAAGATTCTATTTTAATCAATGCAGCACGTGGTACGGTAGTGGATATTGATGCTTTAGCAGCTGCGCTTGAGCAAGGTAAAGTTCGTGGTGCAGCGGTTGACGTATTCCCTGTTGAACCTGCTTCAATCAATGAAGAGTTTATTTCTCCATTACGTAAATTCGATAATGTGATTTTAACCCCGCATATCGGTGGTTCAACCGCGGAAGCACAAGAAAACATTGGTTTTGAAGTCGCGGGTAAATTTGTGAAATATTCAGATAACGGCTCAACTCTTTCTTCCGTGAATTTCCCAGAAGTTTCTTTACCAGAACACGTCAGTGCAAAACGTTTACTTCACATTCACGAAAACCGCCCAGGTGTATTAAACAAACTGAACCAAATTTTCGTCGAAGCCAATCTCAATATTGCAGCGCAATATCTGCAAACCGATCCGAAAATTGGTTATGTTGTGATAGATGTTGAAACAGATGATGCATCACCATTGTTAGCCAAACTCCGTGAGATTGAAGGCACAATTAAAGCACGTGTGCTGTATTAATGTGAAAAATTAAGCAAAAATTGACCGCACTTTGTGCGGGATGCAAAGCAAAATGGGCAAAGTAAGTTATTTTACTTTGCCCATTTTTATTAACTGTTTGCAGATAACATTTATTTGATCATGGCCTTAAATAGATTACGGCGATCAGAATTAAATGTCGGCTGTGCGGTTGGGATGGATAAAACCATACGCAAACAATCTTGTGTAAGTTGAACCGCTTGTTCGTTAGTCAGATTCGGGTCGAGTGGTGAATGTAAAGAGCAACTTAAATATTGCGGTACATTTTCAACACTACTAACGGTGAAAGTGAGTGCTTTGTACGGTAGTTGTACAGTGAGTTTATCACCTAATTCACGTGGTTCCCATTGTTGTTGAGGGCCAGGTAGAATCACCACACTCATCATCCACGGGGTTAATACTGTGCCAATCCATTGGTCTTCGAATAAAACAAATTTAGGGCAGAAACATTCGACGCCTTTGTGATAAAAAGGGAGATCTTGCATTTCAGGTACAATGTTTTGCATTTCGGCAAGGAAAATCTCCGTTGGGTTTTCTTCAAAGCCAGTAACAGAGGTTAAAAGTGCGGTAGAGTTTTCAGGTGTTTTTTCGTGTCTATACATGGTTTATTTTTCAATATTAATAAGATTAAAGAATTCTGGCGAAACCTTAAAGAAAATTCCCCTCTTTTGTAAAGAGGGGTTAGGGGAGATTTAACACTTGTCTCGATTAATTAAGTCAAATCTCCCCCAGTCCCTCTTTTCTAAAGAGGGGAATCTAGATTTAAGCCGTATTCCTTAATGACTTGATTTAACGTTTCAAAAACCTTTGGCAACACGTTTTTTATCGTTTCCGTTAAACCAATTCCAGACTCTAGCGACTCTGGTTGGATGCCGATGAGACAAAGGTGTTTGGGAAATTCGTCCGTTAATTTCATTGCAGAAAGTACATCACAAATGCCGAGTTGGTGTGGCGAAATTTTACGAGAGAAAAAGGTTGGTACTTGCTCGTCATGTAACACGACAATCTCACCTGGCTGTTTATTAGCAAGCACGGCATCGACAATAATCAAATGCTCGCGATTTGCCATCGCATCCAGTAATTCCATGCCACAAGTACCACCATCGATGACGTCAAAGTGCGGTTGAATTTCAGGGCGTTTTTCAAGCTCCTGCACAACACGCACACCGACACCTTCATCGCTTAACAAAATATTGCCAACGCCAAGAATTAATGGCTTCATTACAACACCTTCACTTCAGTCACTTCACCGCTTTCGGTATTAACGACATGCACGGCACAGGACATACAAGGGTCGAAAGAGTGAATGGTTCTGACCACTTCTAACGGTTTAGTTGGATCTGCCACCGGTGTACCAATAATGGAAAGCTCATAAGGGCCCATTTGGTCTTGTTCGTTACGTGGACCTGCATTCCATGTAGATGGTACAACTGCTTGGTAGTTTTCAATGCGACCGTCTTTGATGACAACCCAGTGAGAAAGCATACCACGTGGTACTTCACCGAAACCAACACCACGGAATTCACCGCTTGCTGGAATATCTGTTTTGATATACGCCGTCATATCACCTTTAGCGATATTATCAATGAGCATTTGCCATTGAGCGCTTAAAATGTCGTTGATCGCACAGCAATGCACTGTACGACCGATAATACGTCCAAGGGTAGAATGTAATTGATCGGTGGTTAACGTGTTACCAGTCAATTTTTCATAAATGCCTTTTAATTCATTGAAGTGGTTGACAGTTGGCGTGTCATTCGCAGCCAAACCACACATTAAATAGGCGAGAGGACCAACTTCGACAACTTTACCGTAGAAGGTTGGTGCTTTTACCCAAGAGTATTTACCATCATCTTGCCAGCCGGTATATTTCGGGCGAGTTAAGCCAGCCCAAGGTTCTAATGGCTCATCATCTTCGTACCAAGCATGTTTACCACTCTCTTTAATGCCTTTTACAACGAACTCATCTTTTTGTTGGTCGATTGCACGGAAAGTTGATAAATCGCCGTTTTCGATATAACCACCTTTCAACATGAATTTAGAGTTATCTGCATCAATTGGGTATTCAGGTACAGATAAGTAGTTGCCTGATGTTTTACCTAAGCTTAACCATTCAGGATAGTAAGCCGCAAATACTGCCGCATCTACTTTATACACTTGGTTAATGAAGTCAGTTAAGCGATCGATACAAGCTTTCACGAACATGAGACGTTCTTGGTTTAGTACCGCTTGGGAATCTAAGTTAATTGGGTTTGCTACGCCACCAATCGCCAAGTTTTGAATATGTGGTGTTTTACTACCAAGTAATGCCACCACGCGGTTAGCATCACGTTGACATTCAAGGGCTTGCAAATAGTGTGCGACGGCAATGAGGTTTACTTCTGGTGGAAGTTTCATTGCTGCATGACCGAAGTAACCGTTAGCGAAAATACCAAGTTGTCCGCTATCCACTAATGCTTGGATTTTTTTCTGTACGTTGCGGAATTCGTTAGCACTGTTTAATGACCATGTAGAGACACCTTTTAGCATATCTGCCGCTTTTTCAGGATCAGCTTTTAGTGCAGCGGTGATATCCACCCAGTCCATCGCAGAGAGTTGATAGAAATGCACGATATGGTCGTGAATGCTGTGTGCAGCTAGAATCATGTTACGAATGTATTGTGCATTGACAGGTACTTTAGCACCGATAGCATCTTCTACAGCACGCACACTGATAATCGCGTGTACTGTGGTACATACACCACAAATACGTTGCATAATCATCCATGCATCACGTGGGTCTGCACCTTTTACGATATTTTCCATACCGCGCCACATGGTACCGGATGACCAAGCATTGGTGACAACACCGTTTTCAATTTCGCAATCAATACGTAAATGACCCTCAATACGGGTAATTGGGTCAATTGAGATACGTTTTTTTTCTGACATTATTCTGCTCCGCTAACTTTTTGGCTGAATGCCGCTTTTTCGGCAATAATTTTTTCTGAGTCTTCGGTATGTTTTTCTTTAAATACCGGTAATACAGGGAATAAACGAATGATTAAAATATAGGCACATACTTCAATAGATACGAAACCGATTGAAATAAGCAATTCTTCCGCAGATGGAAAATATTGATAGCCGTTGCCCGGATTATACATGATAAGCGAATAGTTCATACGCCATAATGCTGCACCGAGTAACATGCTTAATGCCGAAATAAATAACCAACGGGAATCTGATTTTTTCTCCCCAAGGAAGAGGGTCAGCAATGGTAATACCATCAACCAAACTTCCATCCAGAACATCCATGCTTCAAATTTAGTTAATTTATCGAAACCCATAACCATTTGCAGTTTGTCGTGATAAATCAACTCACCAAAACGCACCGCTAAGAAACAGAAAATTAATCCTGCGGTAACGCGTGCTAATTGAGTAAATAAATGACGTTCATCTGGTGTTTTTCCTGCAAGACCCGCTTTAACTAAAGACCCCTCAAAAATCACAATAGAGAAGCCCATAATGAAAGCAGTCAGCAAGGAGAGAATTGGTAGTGCTTCATAGCTTTGCCATACCGGATGGACTTTGTGACCAGCTACAATCATCAAGGAACCCATTGAAGATTGGTGCATCATTGGTAACAAGGCACCCAAGGCAATAATGAAAAACATGATTTTATTCAGTTTATTAAACCATTTTTTCAAGCCGAAGAAACCAAGCCATACAGGGGCAAATTCTAGGGTCACTACGATGATATACACCGTCATACAAAATGCTGTTTCAAATAGAACAGAGTTCGTGTTGAACTGGCCTGGAATGTAGAAATAAGGTAAATGCCAATAACGACCCATATCAATGGTGATAGATAGGCCACCGAGTGAATAACCGAATAAACTTGCAAGCAATGCTGGGCGTACAAGGGCGTGATATTTCCCTTTATTGAAAATATACACGGTCCAAGCTAATGCCCAACCGCCACAGGCAAAGCCTGTACCAACAAGTAAGTCGAAGGCAATCCATAAACCCCAAGGATAACCGCCGTTAAGTGCGGTTACAGAACCGATACCAAACACTAAACGTTTTAAAATTAATAAAACGCAAAGCACGGCAAGTGGTGCAAAAAAGAGAATTGCGGCAGAAACAAGTCGACCGCCTACTGGACGTGGATTACTCATGATGCTCATCCTCCGCTTCTTCCATTTCCTTGCGTGCCTGACGCATGGCTTCTTTTTGTGCTGCAATACGCTCAGCGATTTTATCGCCATGCATATTTTTGTAAGTCATAAAGGTTAAACCAGCAAGTGCCACTAACGGTAAGGCTAAACCGCGATACAAGAAGTGTTGTAAATGCGCCGCACGAGAACCTGTCGCAACTTCATCTAAGTCTGGTAAACCAAGATTAGCAAAAGGTACACCACTTAAGGCGAGCACCTGTGTACCACCACCTTCTTTTTCACCGTAGATATGATATTGATATGCCGGTACGGTAGCACGGTATTTATCTGTACTATTTACGTGTTGACGTGGGTAATCATATTCAGTACCACGTAATAAGCTTAAACGACGTTTAGCTTCAGCCAATAATTCTTCACGTGTACCAAAAATAATGGCGCCAGTTGGACAAACATGACAGCAACCAGGTAATTCGCCTTTATCTAAACGTTCAACACCTTTTTGGTTACAGAGTTCACATTTGCTGATTTCACCGAATGGATTGTCATAGTCGTATTTTGGTACATCAAACGGACAACCTACCATGCAATAACGGCACCCAGTACAGATATCGGGATCATATTTTACGATACCGGTTTTTGGATCTTTGGTAAGTGCTTGAACCGGGCAAACCGCAACACAGTTAGGGTCAACACAATGCATACATTGTTTTTTCACGTAAGCATAGCCGTTTTCTGTTTTGTCTTTATTTGTGCCGTCACCATCACTCCATACTTGAATCACGTTACGAGTAAATGGGGTGAGTTTGTCGTTATTTGACCAAGTTTGATCACCTTTTGGGTTCACGGGTGTGTGGTTTACGTTTTGACATTCAGCCACGCATGCTTGACAACCTACGCAAAGGGTAGAGTCGTAAAGCATTCCTAGTGCGCCAGGAATGGGCTCAACCGTTTCCGTTGCCTGCGCACTCGACACAGGCAAGGAGGAAGCGATTCCGCCAAGCATACCTGCTTTTAGAAATTTTCGTCTATCCATTATTATTTACCTGTATGTTGTTCTTTCTCTGCTGCTTTAGCTTCAGAACGGGCTTTATGTTGAGCGCTTAATTCGCGTAAGGTCACAACACTCACACCGGCTAGGATTGCAGCGGCACCACCTAATAAACCAATAGCGGTCATAGTTGCACCTGAACCTTCGGTATTATTAACATCTGGTTTTTCAACACGTGGCGTTGGGTTTTCTACGCCCGCTAATTGGAAAATACCTTTGGTAAAGCCGACGCCTTTTTCGTTACAACCATAGCAAGGGTGCCCGATACCAACCGGCCAGTTATTACCGCCGACATCACAGAATTCCAAAGTAGAGCAGTTACCGTAAGTTTCTGGTCCTTTACAACCGAGATGATACAAACACCAACCGTTGCGGTGACCATAATCGCCGTATTCTTTAGCGAAGCGACCTGCATCAAAGTGCGGGCGACGATAGCAGTTTTCATGAATTAAGCGATCGTAAGCGAATAATGGACGATTTAATTTGTCCATTGCGGGTAGTTTCTTATAAGTAAGAATATAAGCGACAGTTGCAAGGAAGTTGTGTGGATTTGGTGGACAACCTGGAATATTAATCACCGGAGTGCCTTTTGGTAATACTTCAGACAAGCTGCTTGCACCAGTTGGGTTGCCACCGCTAGAAGGTACGCCGCCCCATGCTGCACAAGAACCGATCGCAATAATTGCGGCAGCCCCTTTAGCTGCTTCTTGGATGTGTTCTACAATCGGTTTGCCTGCTACCATACAATAGACGCCGCCGTCTTTTACCGGAATAGATCCATCTACGACTAAAACATATTTTCCATAATACTGTTTAATTGCATTGTGTTTGTTATCTTCAGCTTGTTCCCCAAAGGCTGCAGAAAGAGTTTCGTGGTATTCTAAGGAAATCATTTCCAATACCAAGTTTTCTACTGTTGGGTGGGTCGCGCGTAGCAAGGATTCAGTACAACCCGTACATTCTTGCGCACCAATCCATAATACTGGTGGACGTTTAGGTTCGGTTAAAGCAGCGGTCATTTCTGCACCTGCCTTTGAACTTAACCCCATAGTCGCCGCAAGTGCGGTACATAACTTCATAAAATCCCGACGGGAAACTTCTGCTAAAGCAGAAAATAATCCATCACTTCGTTGCATATAATCACTCCAATTGGCACGTTACTTGTATGGTTAATCTGACCATGATATGCCCTGATGCGGGAAATTTATTTGATCGTAATCAAAAATATCCTTATTTTTCTTACAAAATAAGTGGGTAAGTGATTGTTTTTGCTTAATTGTTGAGAATGATTGTTATTTATTAGCATTGCATCCACTTAGAGTATATTTTTTGTACACTAAATCACAATAAAAAAGCTAGGATTTAGGCTCACAAAAACTTTGTGAAAAATTAACCGCACTTTTGTGTGATCTGAGAGGGGGGGACAAAACTAAATTCTTGGTTTTATTGATTTTTATCAACAAAATATTGTCTAAGTGAATAGATTTTATTACGCTTTTCCCTATACTGAGTAGGGTAATTTTTCTATGGAGAAACAATGATGAATATAGTTGTGGGTATTGTCCTTCTCGGTTTAGCTTTCACTATTTCAATGTATAACAAATTGATTAGAAAACGTAATCAGGTGAGTAGTGTTGAAGCCAGTGTGGATGTTCAGTTAAAGCGTCGTTATGATTTATTGCCAAACCTTGTTGCTACTGCAAAGGAATATATGTCGCATGAGCGTAGCTTACTTGAGCGTATCGTGACTTTACGCGAAAGTGCTAAATCAGCCCATTCTACAAGTGAGAAATTCCAACTCAATAATGAGATTTCGGGGGTATTACGTCATTTACAGGTTCGTCTAGAAAATTATCCGGATCTCAAAGCCAATCAAAATCTTTTGCAAATTCAGACCACACTTAGCGATATAGAAGAGCAAATCTCTGCAGCTAGACGTACTTATAATTCAGCAGTTGAAGAGTATAACAATGCGGTGGAAATGTTCCCGTCAAATTTAATCGCAAATTTGTTTAATTTCCAGAAAGGAACATTTTTCGATATTCCTCAGAATGAGGCTGAAGTCCCTAATGTGAGTAATTTATTTAAACAATAAGTGAAAAAACCATGAATACACCAAAAGAGATTGAAGGGATTCGTTTTCTTGGATTGGAAAAATTAGATGAGGAACGTTTAGCCATAAAATCCCTCATCAATAAATGGATTATTATGCTATGCGTTGGGTTATTTTTTCTCATCGGAACGATAGGGAATGGGTATCTATTAAGTACAGCATTGATCCTTGGTGTGCTCATTTATTCTTTTCGTCATTTATTTTTTAAATATAAGCGCTTTATTGCAGAATTTAAAACTCGAGTGATTAATACGATTGTCCAGGAATTTGGTTTCCGCTTTAGCGCTGATAGAGGACTGAATATTGCTGATTTCCTCACCGTTTATGATACTGGTACCGCGACATTCCGTAGTGAGGATTTAATTTTTGGTGAGTTTAACCAAACTGAAGTTGAAATCTGTGATTTTTCAGCATTTAACATGTCGTTGAAAGAGAAATCAGTTAGGGCATTAGGCACTCAGAATTTTCAAGGCATTTTATTTAAAGCCACTTTTCCTAAAGAGCTGGCTCATTGGGTTTATGTTTGCGATAAAAAGGAAGCGGGTTTAAGAAAAGAAGGTGAAATTGCCTTAATGGATAATCCATCTTTTAATCGTTACTTTGATGTGTTTACGGAAGATCAAATCTTAGCTAGATATGCCTTATCACCTAAGTTAATGGAGAGCTTTTGTGGTTTGAAAGAGAAATTTAATTGTCCTATTTCGATGGTACTTCGTAACCGAGAAGTGATTGTTGCGGTTAATTTAGGCAGGAATAGTTTTGAACCATCCTTTGAAAAGTCCTTATTGGAGGATAATACTATTCGAGATTATATTTCGAGTATCAAAGGTTTCACAGATATGGTGAAAGAACTCGGGTTAAATAACCACATTTGGAAATAAGTGTTAATGCAATAAAAAAGACGAGTTTAGGTAAAAACTCGTCTTTTTGTTTATATGCTATGTATTTGTTTATTGGTTTTTAAACAGCGAAAATTTTGACCGCACTTTTATTTCGCAAAATAGTCAGTTTTTTGCTATAATTCCGCACAATTTTCATTACAAAATAGAGAAAAACTATGTCAGAAACACCGGTTACAGAAAATGCTTATGGTGCATCAAGTATTAAAGTCTTAAAAGGGCTTGATGCGGTTCGGAAACGTCCGGGCATGTATATTGGGGATACCGATGATGGAACAGGCCTACACCATATGGTGTTTGAGGTGGTGGATAACGCGATCGATGAGGCGCTTGCTGGCTATTGTTCCGATATTATCGTCACTATTCATGATGATAATTCTGTTTCCGTGCAAGATGACGGTCGTGGTATCCCGGTAGATATTCATCCGGAAGAAGGTGTTTCTGCAGCAGAAGTAATCATGACAGTGCTTCACGCGGGCGGTAAATTCGATGATAACTCTTATAAAGTATCAGGTGGTTTGCACGGCGTGGGTGTTTCGGTAGTAAATGCACTTTCTGATAAATTGCAATTAACCATTCGTCGCCAAGGTCATGTGTACGAGCAATTCTATCACTTAGGTGAGCCTCAAGGGCCTTTAACTATTATCGGTGAAACGCAAGCGACGGGTACAACGGTGCGTTTCTGGCCAAGTCCAGAAATCTTTGCAATTACAACTTTCGATTACAAAATTTTAGCAAAACGTTTACGTGAGCTTTCATTCTTAAACTCTGGTGTATCGATTCGTTTAATCGATAAACGTGATGGCACAGAAGATCACTTCCATTACGAAGGTGGTATTCAAGCGTTCGTTGAATATTTAAATAAAAATAAAAATCCAATTCACCCAAAACCATTCTATTTTTCAGCTGAAAAAGACGGTATTGGCGTGGAAGTTGCATTGCAATGGAATGATGGCGTAAACGAAAACGTTTATTGCTTTACCAATAACATTCCACAGCGTGATGGTGGTACACACTTGGCCGGTTTCCGTGGTGCATTAACTCGTAGCTTAAATAACTATATGGAAAGCGAAGGGTTACTGAAAAAAGAGAAAGTGAGTACTTCAGGTGACGATGCGCGTGAAGGTTTGGTGGCGATTATTTCGGTGAAAGTGCCCGATCCTAAATTCTCTTCGCAAACAAAAGACAAATTAGTGTCTTCTGAAGTGAAAAGTGCGGTTGAATCTGCCATGAATGAGCGCATGCAGGAATATCTATTAGAAAATCCAGCTGATGCAAAAATCATTGTAAATCAAATTATTACGGCTGCACGTGCACGTGAAGCTGCACGTAAAGCACGTGAAATGACCCGTCGCAAAGGCGCATTAGATATTGCTGGTCTTCCGGGTAAATTAGCTGACTGCCAAGAAAAAGATCCAGCTCTTTCAGAACTTTACCTCGTGGAGGGGGATTCTGCGGGTGGTTCGGCTAAATCAGGTCGTGATCGTAAAACTCAAGCAATTTTACCGTTAAAAGGGAAGATTCTTAACGTTGAAAAAGCACGTTTTGACAAAATGCTTTCTTCTCAAGAAGTGGGGACATTAATTACGGCGTTAGGCTGTGGTATTGGCCGTGATGAATATAATCCGGATAAATTACGTTATCATCACATCATTATCATGACTGATGCGGACGTGGACGGTTCACATATTCGTACTTTATTGTTGACCTTCTTCTATCGTCAAATGCCGGAATTAATTGAACGTGGTTACGTGTATATCGCTCAGCCGCCACTTTATAAAGTGAAAAAAGGTAAACAAGAGCGTTATATCAAAGATAACGACGAAATGGTGCAATATGAGTTAATGCTTGCGTTAGATGGTGCAGCGTTACATATTAGTGCTAATGCGCCAGCAATGAATGATTTAGTGTTTGAGAAATTAGTAGGCGAATATAACAATGTTCAGAAATTAATTACTCGTTTAAGTCGTTACTATCCAGAGCCATTGTTACAAGGCTTGGTTTACCAACCACAATTAACCGTTGAGTTAATGCGTAATGAAAGTGCGGTCGAAAATTGGGCGAATGCTTTTGTTGCGTACTTAACCGAAAAAGAAACGGAAGCCCATTTATATTCAGCAAGAACCCAATTTAACAGCGAACGCCAAGTATATGAAGCCGTCATTACCGTTCGTAAACATGGTATTGATACAGATTACTTCATTAACTTTGATTTTGTGACAGGCAATGAATTTGCGAAGATCTCGACATTCGGCCAGCAAGTCAATGGCTTGCTCGAAGAGGGGGCGTATGTCACTCGTGGTGAAAAAACTCAACCAGTTCAATCATTTGAACAAGCTGTTGAATGGTTGATGAAAGAATCTCGCCGAGGTTTAGAAATCCAACGTTATAAAGGGTTAGGTGAAATGAACGCTGAGCAACTTTGGGAAACCACCATGGATCCAAATGCTCGTCGTATGTTAAAAGTATCAATTAAAGATGCTGTTGCTGCAGACCAACTCTTCACCACATTAATGGGGGATGAAGTTGAGCCTCGTCGTGAATTCATCGAAATGAATGCGTTGCGAGCAAACTTAGACGTTTAGTCTAATATTCAAAAATATCACTGAGAATGACCGCACTTAGGAAAACCGAGTGCGGTATTTTTTTATTTTATTTAGAAATAGAAATAATTTTCAATTAGATCTATTATTTGTGTGTATTCTTTACTATAATTTTCACGATTTTTATCGTTTAAGGACAATGATACGAAATAGACTCGTTTTTTGTTGTTAGATTGGTAGCAAAGTACGCATAGTAATGTGCGTACTTCTTTTTTGTTTTTAGGAGCAATCATTATGATGATAGATAAACGCCTAATTAACACGGTGGCCGACAGTAAAAAATGGATTGGTATCACGGTGTTATGGAACTGGGTGGCGTTAATTGGTGGGATTATTAGTGCCGTCGTGTTTTCTTATATTTTACAGGCGGCTTATTTTAATGAATTGGGTCCACTAAGTGCGGTCATTTTGGGCATCGTTTTAATTGCTGCTTTGGCGTTGCGTGCCTTTGCGGGTAAAAAATCGGTGCAGTCTTCTTATTTTGCGAGTACGAAAGTAAAACATGAACTGCGTAGCCTCATCTATCGCAAATTAGCCTCAATGCCACTTAACCAAGTGAATCAACAATCTACGTCAAATATTATCCAAGTGGCTTCAGAAGGTGTGGAGCAGCTTGAAATCTACTTTGGGCGTTATTTGCCTCAGCTTTTTTATAGCTTGCTTGCTCCGCTCACACTCTTTGCTTTCCTGATCTTTTTCAGTTTTAAAACAGCGGTAATTTTGTTGATTTGCGTGCCGTTGATCCCGATGTCGATTATTGCGGTGAATAAAATTGCGAAAAAACTCCTGGCAAAATATTGGTCCATTTATGTGGGATTAGGCAGCAGTTTCTTGGATAACCTACAAGGTTTAATCACGCTGAAAATCTACCAAGATGATGCTTATAAAGCGAAAGCAATGGATGAGGAAGCAGAACATTTCCGCAAAATTACCATGAAAGTGCTTACCATGCAGCTTAACTCGGTATCGCTGATGGATTTACTTGCTTACGGTGGGGCAGCAATCGGGATTTTAACGGCGTTGTTGCAATTCCAAGCCGATCAATTAACCGTATTAGGCGTCATTTTATTTATTCTACTTTCTTCTGAATTCTTTATTCCGCTTCGTTTATTGGGTTCTTTCTTCCATGTAGCGATGAATGGTAAAGCGGCATCAGATAAGATATTCACATTGTTAGATACGCCCGTGGAAACTCAAACACAAGCGGTCGATTTTGCAGCGAAAAATGCTATTCAAGTGGATATTCAAGATCTGCATTTTTCTTATAGTGAAGAGAAGCCTGCGATTGTTGGCTTAGATTTAAGCATCTTACCAAATCAGCTTACGGTCTTTGTGGGTAAAAGTGGTTGTGGTAAATCTACCTTGGTTTCATTGCTAATGGGCTTTAATAAGGCGCTACAAGGCAAAATTCTATTCAACGGCCAAGAAATTCAAGAGATTAATCGTCATTCGTTTTATGAAAAAGTCTCTTTGGTGAGCCATAGCAGTTATGTGTTTAAAGGTACGCTACGTGAAAATATGACCATGGCGAAAATCGATGCTACAGATGAACAAATTTATGCGTGTTTAGAACAAGTCAATCTGGCGCAATTCGTTCGAGATAATGGTGGATTAGATATGCCATTATTAAGTCGTGGCGCAAATTTATCTGGCGGTCAAATTCAACGTTTAGCTTTAGCACGCGCGTTATTACACAATGCGGCGCTTTATATTTTTGACGAAGCGACCAGTAACATTGATGTGGAAAGCGAAGAAATTATTTTGCAGTTCATTCAGCAATTTAAACAACAGAAAACCATTGTGATGATTTCTCACCGCTTGGCGAATGCCGTGAATGCCGACTGCATTAATGTGCTTGAACAAGGCAAATTAATTGAGCAAGGCACACATAAAGAGCTCATGGAAAAACAAGGTGCGTATGCTGAAATGTTCCAACAACAAAAAGATTTAGAACAAATTAGAGAGGTGGCAAATGCGTAAAAATGGTTTTGTTGTGATGGGGCATTTGTTGAAATTAGTGACTCCATTGGCGCATATCATGGCGTTTACTATCACGATGGGAACGCTCGGTTTTCTTGCTGCTATCTTTATTATGGTGCTTGGGGCGATGGGTTTAGTGAATTTATTAAACTTTGACACCCATTTAAGTTTTTCTGGAATTTTGATCGCACTTATCGTGTTAGCGGTGGCTCGTGGCGCATTGCGTTATTTAGAGCAAATGTCAGGGCACTATATTGCTTTTAAATTATTGGCATTATTGCGTGACAAAGTGTTTTCGTCTTTACGCCGCTTAGCTTTTGTGAAATTGCAAGATAAACAAGCGGGGCAATTAGTGTCCTTGGTGACTAATGATATCGAATTGCTCGAAGTGTTCTATGCGCACACCATCGCGCCAATTATGATCGCATTTTTTACTTCTGCGATTTTATTGTTGGTTTTTGGGCATCTTTCAGGCTGGTTTGTACTTGTAGCATTAGCCGCTTACTTAACAGTAGGTGTGATTTTACCCATTATCACCACTAAATTAGCGCGTGAAGATGGTAGACGCTATCGTGAATTAGTAGGCGAAATGAATGATTTCTTCCTCGACAGTGTGCGTGGTATGAAAGAGATCCAACTTTTCGGCTACGCAAAACAACGTTTAGATGAAATTCAACAACGCAGCCAAAAAATTGATACGGCTTTTGAGCGCATTAAAGACCAAGAAGCCAAAGTTCGCGTTTACACTGAAGTGGCAGTATCGGCGTTTAACATCATTATGTTATTCACCGGCTTAATTTTGTTTAGTCTAGATAAGATTGATTTTTCTGCCTTTTTAATTGGCGTGATTTTATTGATGTCGAGCTATGGCCCGGTTATTGCGTTAAGTAACCTTTCAAGCAACTTGTTACAAACCTTGGCTTCAGGTGAGCGTGTATTGAGCTTGCTAGCAGAAGAACCCGAATTAAAAGACGTAGAAAGTGCGGTCGATTTAAAAGATGTTTCTCGCATTGATGTAGAGAACGTAAGTTTTGCTTATGGTGAAGAACAAATTTTATCGGATGTCAGCTTATCTGTGAAAAAGGGTGAAATCCTAGGGATTCACGGCAGAAGTGGTAGCGGTAAAAGTACCCTGTTAAAACTGCTGATGCGTTTTTACGATCCTAAATCGGGTAGCATTAAAATTAACGGCGAAACTTTACCGAATATCAACACCCGTAGTTTGCGAGACAATATAGCGTACATTACTCAGCAAACCTATATTTTCAACGAAACCATCGAGGAAAATATTCGCCTTGCGCGCCGTGATGCCACGTTAGAAGAAATGATGGAAGCAGCGAAGAAAGCATCAATTCATGATTTCATTTTAAGCTTGCCAGAAGGCTATCAAACGAAAATGACGGAATTAGGCGGTAACCTCTCTGATGGTGAAAAACAACGTATCGGTATTGCTCGTGCATTCTTACACAACGCACCGATTATTTTACTTGATGAACCAACCAGTAATTTGGATAGCTTAAACGAGGCGATGATTTTGAAATCGTTATTGAATGTGAAAGCAGAAAAATTGATTATTCTTGTGAGTCATCGTCAATCGACTATGGCTATTTGTGATCAGGTGATTGGCATTGAGAATGGTAGAATGTCGTAAGGCAGTGAGAAAAAGAGCGGTCAAATTGACCGCTCTTTTTTATTTTCTTAATTTCACTAACTCAACTTCGTGATTTTCACCTTTTCTAAGAATCAGATTAGCGCGTTCACGAGTTGGCAGAATGTTTTGTTTTAAATTCAATCCATTAATGTTATCCCAAATGTTGCTGGCTGTTTCAATGGCTTCTTGCTCAGAGAGATTCGCATAATGTTTAAAATAGGAATCTGGATTAGTGAAAGCACTTTGGCGGAATTTTAAAAATCGCTTGATGTACCATTCTTTAAGTAAATTCTCGTCAGCATCAACATAAATGGAGAAGTCCACAAAATCAGATACGAAGGTTTGATTCGCTTTATTTGAACCTGTTTGGAGAACATTTAACCCTTCTAAAATTAAAATATCCGGTTGATCGACAATATCAAATTTATCAGGAACGATATCGTAAGTCAGATGAGAATAAATAGGCGACTTTACCGATGGCTTGCCTGATTTGATATCAGCTAAAAAACGAATTAATTTGGCCGTATCATAAGAAATAGGGAAGCCTTTTTTCTGTAGCAAATCATCTTTTTTCAGTTTTTCTAATGGATACAGGAAACCATCGGTAGTGATTAAATCGACTTTTCGTTCAGTAGGCCAATGAGTTAGTAGCGATTGCAAAATACGTGCCGATGTACTTTTCCCAACCGCAACACTACCCGCGATACTAATGATGTAAGGGACTTTAGGGCTTTGTCCGCCAAGAAAACGATTCAAAACGGTTTGGCGGCGAAGGTTTTCGTCAATGTAATAGTTAATAAGACGTGCGAGTGGCAAGTAAATGGTGCTCACTTCATCGAGAGAAAGCTCTTCATTAAAACCTAAAAGTGGTTTGAGATCTTGCTCCGTTAATTTTAGCGGAACAGATTTTCTTAATTCAGCCCATTGCTGACGGCTAAAGTTCAGAAAGGGCGTTAGTTGTTCAGTAATTTCCACGGTGCTTTATATCTAGAGTGAAAAAAATTGGACAAAATATACCCTATAAATGCGTTGTGATCATCGTTTTTTATTAAAAGTGGTGACTTTTAAAGCAAGAATGAGGCTTTTTGCTTGTAAATTAGACGAATAGTTAAAAAAAACGCATTTTTCATAAAAAAAACTTGTCAGGCATAAAATTTTCCATATAATACGCCTCACTTGCTTACAACACGCCGACTTAGCTCAGTAGGTAGAGCAACTGACTTGTAATCAGTAGGTCACCAGTTCGATTCCGGTAGTCGGCACCATCCTTTAGTAAACAAGTATTCATTTAGCGTGGAGGGGTTCCCGAGCGGCCAAAGGGGGCAGACTGTAAATCTGTTGGCTCAGCCTTCGAAGGTTCGAATCCTTCTCCCTCCACCATTTTCTAAATGAATTCTGATGGGACAGATGAATTTAGGACTGCGGGCATCGTATAATGGCTATTACCTTAGCCTTCCAAGCTAATGATGCGGGTTCGATTCCCGCTGCCCGCTCCAAACGCTGATATAGCTCAGTTGGTAGAGCGCACCCTTGGTAAGGGTGAGGTCGGCGGTTCAAATCCGCCTATCAGCACCAGCCTTCCAAATTCCTCTTTCCTTTATTAAATAGTAATGATTTTATTGGTTAATGTGGTTTAATTTACCCATCGATAACCGTGTCTATTTAGAGGGACTCTTTAAATGTCTAAAGAAAAATTTGAACGTACAAAACCGCACGTAAACGTGGGTACAATCGGCCACGTTGACCACGGTAAAACAACTTTAACAGCAGCAATCACAACCGTATTAGCAAAACACTACGGTGGTGCAGCTCGTGCATTCGACCAAATCGATAACGCGCCAGAAGAAAAAGCGCGTGGTATCACCATCAACACATCACACGTTGAATACGATACTCCAACTCGTCACTATGCACACGTTGACTGCCCAGGACACGCGGACTATGTTAAAAACATGATTACCGGTGCGGCGCAAATGGACGGTGCTATCTTAGTAGTAGCAGCGACAGATGGTCCAATGCCACAAACTCGTGAGCACATCTTATTAGGTCGCCAAGTAGGTGTACCTTACATCATCGTATTCTTAAACAAATGCGACATGGTAGATGACGAAGAGTTATTAGAATTAGTAGAAATGGAAGTTCGTGAACTTCTTTCTCAATATGACTTCCCAGGTGACGATACTCCAATCGTACGTGGTTCTGCATTACAAGCATTAAACGGCGTTGCAGAATGGGAAGAAAAAATCCTTGAGTTAGCAAACCACTTAGATACTTACATTCCTGAGCCAGAGCGTGCAATTGACCAACCGTTCCTTCTTCCAATCGAAGACGTATTCTCAATTTCAGGTCGTGGTACAGTAGTAACAGGTCGTGTTGAGCGTGGTATCATCCGTACTGGTGATGAAGTTGAAATCGTTGGTATCAGACCAACAGCGAAAACCACTGTAACTGGTGTTGAAATGTTCCGTAAATTACTTGACGAAGGTCGTGCAGGTGAAAACATCGGTGCATTATTACGTGGTACAAAACGTGAAGAAATCGAACGTGGTCAAGTATTAGCGAAACCAGGTTCAATCACTCCACATACTGATTTCGAATCAGAAGTTTACGTATTATCAAAAGATGAAGGTGGTCGTCACACTCCATTCTTCAAAGGTTACCGTCCACAGTTCTATTTCCGTACAACTGACGTAACTGGTACAATCGAGTTACCAGAAGGCGTGGAAATGGTAATGCCTGGTGATAACATCAAAATGACAGTAAGCTTAATCCACCCAATCGCGATGGACCAAGGTTTACGTTTCGCAATCCGTGAAGGTGGCCGTACAGTAGGTGCTGGCGTTGTTGCGAAAATCATCAAGTAATTGATGTATTAACTGTAATAAGTTAGATTAAGAAGGCGTATCGAAAGATGCGCCTTTTTGTTTTTTATCAATGAATGTCGTTTTTATGATAGAAAGTGCGGTCAAAAATCGTGTTGTTTTGGTATGATACAGACTCATTTTTTATACAGGTGGTTTTATGCAACAACTTCCATTTAAAGCCGTTGTTTCTGATCTTGACGGTACATTACTCAATGCTAATCATGTAATTGGTGATTTTACAATTGAGATATTAAATAAATTAGAACAAAAAGGTGTAGATATTATTTTAGCAACGGGTCGTAATCATACAGATGTTGCTTCTATTTTAGATAAGATTGGTACGGAGCATGCTGTAATGATAACCTCTAATGGTGCGAGAGTACGCGACCTAAAAGGTAATCGTATTTATAGCAATAGTCTTCCTGAAGAAATTGTGCTTGAGTTGTATAAAATTCCTTTTGATCGCACCAAAATTTGTATCAATACTTATCAAGATGATGGTTGGTTTATCAATACAGATGTGCCTGAATTAGCAAAATATCATAAGGATTCAGGTTTTATGTACGAAGTTGTTGATTTTACAAAGCATCATGGAAGAGGAACTGAAAAAGTATTTTTTATTGCTCATGATCCTAAAGATCTAATCGAACTAGAAGATTACCTTAGAACACATTTCGGAGATAAAACCACAATTGTTTATTCAGCGGTAACTTGCTTAGAGGTGATGAACAAAAATGTATCGAAAGGTGATGCATTAGCTCATCTATTAGAAAATAGAAATTATGGATTAAAAGATTGTATTGCTTTTGGCGATGGCCAGAATGATGTTGAAATGCTTTCTTGGGTTGGTAAAGGTTATGTAATGGCAAATGCTGATTCTCGTTTAAAAGAAGCTTGTCCTGAACTGGAAGAGATCGGGTTCAATAAAGACGAAGCAGTGGCCAAACATTTAGCAGAAATTTTTGGTATTAAATAGATGTTCCAGTCAATTTTTCTGATTAGTGCCGGTGCAGCGATCGGAGCCTCTTTACGCTGGGGATTAGGTCTATGGCTTAATTCCCTGTTTAGTTCACTTGCATTTGGTACACTTGTGGCTAATTTTATTGGCTGCTTTTTGATGGGGATTTTACTAGCAGCCTTTTGGACCTTCCCTCAAGTCAGTCCTGAATGGCGATTATTCTTAGTGACTGGATTTCTTGGTGCGCTCACCACATTTTCCTCTTTTTCAGGCGAAGTGATTGAACTCTTTTTTAAAGAAGAATGGGGCAATGGATTGTTCGTTTTAGTGAGTCATTTAGTTGGTTGTTTAATCTTTACAGTATTAGGTATTTATTTCTTTAGGCTCATCAGTCTTCTATTCCATTTCCGATAAAATCGCTAAATTCTTCAGAATAAAATCCATGAGAAAGCATATACTGCCAAATTTTTTGTTTGCTTTTAATTGGTTGTGGTTCTGAATAATTAGGAAACTTTTTACGTAGAACCCTTTCTGCGATTTCAGTCCAATTAATTTCACTTTCTACAAGGACTTCATTTATGACGTCTGAAGACACACCTTTTAGTTGACGTAATTCTTGTTTAATACGATTTGCACCATATCCACGTTGCGAACGTGCATGTAAATAATTTTCAGTAAACCGTTTATCATTTTGCCAGTTTTTTTTCTGACAGTGAGCAATTGTTTCATCGATCTCATCTTCTGTAAAAGCTTTTTCCTGCATTTTATTGCGTAGTTCAAATTCGCTATATTCACGTCGAGCCAGTAAATTAACAACATAGCTCAAGGCAAGAGAAGACATATAAATTCCTTGTGGTTAAATACGGTTGAAATGAAAAGTGCGGTCAAAATTGACCGCACTTTTAGTGATTAGAAATCGCTTTCTGCATCATCATTAGATTGTTCAATATCAGCCATTAATGCTTGTTCTGGGTTAGCGACTAATTCAGCACGAAGTTTCGCTTCAAGTTCGTCTGATTTTGCAGGGTTTTCATTTAGCCATTTCATCGCATTAGCTTTACCTTGACCAATTTTTTCACCGTTATATGCATACCATGCACCGGATTTTTCAACAAGTTTGTGTTTAACACCAAGTTCAATTAATTCTCCAGCTTTGGAAATCCCTTCTCCGTAAAGAATTTGGAAATCCACTTGACGGAAAGGTGCGGCTAATTTGTTTTTAACCACTTTAACACGAGTTTCGTTACCAATGATTTCATCTCCATCTTTAACTGAACCAGTACGACGGATATCTAAACGCACAGAAGAGTAGAATTTTAGCGCGTTACCACCAGTTGTGGTTTCAGGGTTACCAAACATGACACCAATTTTCATGCGAATTTGGTTAATGAAGATAACAAGGCAGTTTGCATTTTTGATTTGACCAGTTAATTTACGTAGTGCTTGAGACATTAAACGCGCTTGTAAACCCATGTGTGAATCACCCATTTCGCCTTCAATTTCAGCTTTCGGAGTGAGAGCCGCAACAGAGTCCACAATGACCACATCTACGGCACCAGAACGAACTAATGCATCACAAATTTCAAGTGCTTGTTCACCATTATCAGGTTGGGAAACTAAAAGTTCTTTCACATCAACGCCAAGTTTTGCTGCATAAATAGGATCAAGTGCATGCTCCGCATCGATAAACGCACAAGTTTTACCCACTTTTTGAGCTTGAGCGATAACAGATAAAGTTAAGGTTGTTTTACCAGAAGATTCAGGTCCAAAAATTTCAACAATACGCCCCATTGGTAAACCACCAATACCAAGAGCGACATCAAGACCTAAAGAACCCGTTGAAACAGATTCAACATCAAGGGCTTGAGTATCGCCCAATTTCATAATTGAGCCTTTACCGAATTGCTTTTCAATTTGACCAAGTGCTGCCGCGAGTGCTTTTTGCTTTTCTTCTTGAGTTGCCATATAAAACCTTCTTGAATAGAGTTATCTAAATTTGGCTAGATTATATCTGTATTGATGTACAGTATCAAGAGAAAATTTTTTCCTTGATGAAAAAATGTGAACTAGATTCCAAACTTGAGAAATAGTTTATTTAAAATCAAATTTTTAAGTATTTTTTTAGATCTTGAATTTGTGCTTCGAGAATTTTTTCACCCAGTCCATATACAGTTCTTATTTTGGTTTCATCTCGTTCTAATCGACCTATATTGAGTGATACATTTGGACGAAGCACAAAGATTTTATTTTGTTTTTCTAAGCGAATGATTTCTTCTACTTGTTCATTATAAGTGCGGTAGCGATTTTCTAAGGTTTTAACTAAGTGTGGATAGTTGCGATAAAAAAGCTTGAATAAAAAAGAAGAAGATTTTGTTTTACGGTAGTCGATCGGTTGAGTTAAAACAACGATGATTTTATCACAACCGAGCTCTTGTGCTTTTTCAAATGGAATACTATCGGCAATTCCTCCATCTAGGTACTTTTGTCCATTAATTTCTACAAACTTTGAGACAAAAGGCATCGCTGAAGTTGCTCTGAAGTATTCCATTTCTTCGAAAACATTTTTGATTTTGAAATATTCAGCTTTACCGCTCTCGATGTTTGTGGCTGCTAAATAGAAATCAATGTGAGATTTCTCGAATTCATTTTGATCAAAAGGGTCGAGATTAAAGGGGAGATTATAAAAAGCGAAATCTTTATTGATAATATTACCCGTTGTAAAAAGACTATGAAATCCCATGTAACGTTTATCTTTAAGATATTTTAGGTTATATCTCAACGCTCTTTCTTTTTGGTTGGATGCATAATTGATGCCAAATAATGCACCTGCAGAAATGCCAATAATTTTATCTATTTGAATGTTTTGCTCCATGAGGGCATCAAGGACGCCTGCGGTAAACATACCTCTCATACCACCGCCCTCAAGAACGAGTCCTACTGTCATTTTTACTCCTAGAATTTGAAAAAATTTTAGTGGAATAAATATTAAACTATAAACTTATTTATATTTATCTTGTTGTTTATCAATAAATAAATTTTACATTTGCGATCTCTCTCACAAATTTGATTTTTTATATTCGTCACACTTAGTTGGTTATGATATAACTACTTTGAGAAGTACTTGTTGGTTTAGTCGTATGTGATTAACCCTTTGATAAGGAGGAGTTTTAAAATGAAAACTCTCATAATCCCAAATGATCATATCAGTAAAGTATGTAATTTGTTAAATCAACTCATTGGAGATGTGACAAGTAAAAATCTATTTACGGGATATGGCCTGTTTCATAAAGAGAAAGATATGTTTGCTGTTTGGACAAACAATAAGATTTACTTGCGTGCAAAACATGAGCTTTCGATAAAGCTAAAAGGATTAGGATGTAAACCTTTTGCAACAAATGAACTCAATAAACGCTTTGTGCTATCTGATTATTATGCTTTAACTGAAAGTATTTTAAAAGATAATGCTTTAATGAGAAACTTGCTTATTCTTTCTATTAGTCAAATAAGGAAGGAGAAACTTGATTCCGCCCTCTCTAAGATTGGACGGATTCGTGATTTACCGAATTTATCGGTTAAATATGAACGAGCATTAAAGAAAGTCGGCATTGATAGTGTCGATATTTTACGACAAATAGGTGCTGAAAATGCGATTGTTCGTTTGAAGAAAGCGGATATAGGGGCAACAGAGGCTTTTTATTGGCGGCTTCGAGGTGCTTTAGATAACCGTAATTGCGAGTTTTATACTGAAAAAGAGAAGGAAAGAGGCCTAAGTAAACTTAATGAAATACTTTCTGCAAATGGGTTTAGACGTTGTAAGCGGACCTTAAAAAAGGCTGAATAGCATTCATATAAAGGAGTTAACGCTTAAAAAATCGTCTATCGAAGAAATTTCTTAAAAAAGTGCTTGCGTGGATTTCAAAAATCCCTATAATGCACCCCACACAACGACGCGCTGTTGTGAAGCTTTAACAAAACCAGTGCGTCGTTGTTTTTTGCTCTTTAACAATATATCAGACAATCTGTGTGGGCACTTGTTGATTGACTTGTTTTAAAAATATTTTTTAATTTTGAAGTCTTAATAGGTGCTAACTAGAAATTCATAATACTTTTTAAGTAGTGACATTTTATGTCAGCAGTATTGAGCGATTGAACTTGAATTGAAGAGTTTGATCATGGCTCAGATTGAACGCTGGCGGCAGGCTTAACACATGCAAGTCGAACGGTAACATAAAGAAGCTTGCTTCTTTGATGACGAGTGGCGGACGGGTGAGTAATGCTTGGGAATCTAGCTTATGGAGGGGGATAACTACGGGAAACTGTAGCTAATACCGCGTAGAATCGAGAGATGAAAGTGTGGGACCTTCGGGCCACATGCCATAGGATGAGCCCAAGTGGGATTAGGTAGTTGGTGAGGTAAAGGCTCACCAAGCCGACGATCTCTAGCTGGTCTGAGAGGATGACCAGCCACACTGGGACTGAGACACGGCCCAGACTCCTACGGGAGGCAGCAGTGGGGAATATTGCGCAATGGGGGCAACCCTGACGCAGCCATGCCGCGTGAATGAAGAAGGCCTTCGGGTTGTAAAGTTCTTTCGGTAGCGAGGAAGGCATTTAGTTTAATAAACTAGGTGATTGACGTTAACTACAGAAGAAGCACCGGCTAACTCCGTGCCAGCAGCCGCGGTAATACGGAGGGTGCGAGCGTTAATCGGAATAACTGGGCGTAAAGGGCACGCAGGCGGTGACTTAAGTGAGGTGTGAAAGCCCCGGGCTTAACCTGGGAATTGCATTTCATACTGGGTCGCTAGAGTACTTTAGGGAGGGGTAGAATTCCACGTGTAGCGGTGAAATGCGTAGAGATGTGGAGGAATACCGAAGGCGAAGGCAGCCCCTTGGGAATGTACTGACGCTCATGTGCGAAAGCGTGGGGAGCAAACAGGATTAGATACCCTGGTAGTCCACGCTGTAAACGATGTCGATTTGGGGGTTGAGCTTTGAGCTTGGCGCCCGTAGCTAACGTGATAAATCGACCGCCTGGGGAGTACGGCCGCAAGGTTAAAACTCAAATGAATTGACGGGGGCCCGCACAAGCGGTGGAGCATGTGGTTTAATTCGATGCAACGCGAAGAACCTTACCTACTCTTGACATCCAGAGAACTTTCCAGAGATGGATTGGTGCCTTCGGGAACTCTGAGACAGGTGCTGCATGGCTGTCGTCAGCTCGTGTTGTGAAATGTTGGGTTAAGTCCCGCAACGAGCGCAACCCTTATCCTTTGTTGCCAGCGATTCGGTCGGGAACTCAAAGGAGACTGCCGGTGATAAACCGGAGGAAGGTGGGGATGACGTCAAGTCATCATGGCCCTTACGAGTAGGGCTACACACGTGCTACAATGGCGTATACAGAGGGAAGCGAGAGTGCGAGCTGGAGCGAATCTCACAAAGTACGTCTAAGTCCGGATTGGAGTCTGCAACTCGACTCCATGAAGTCGGAATCGCTAGTAATCGCAAATCAGAATGTTGCGGTGAATACGTTCCCGGGCCTTGTACACACCGCCCGTCACACCATGGGAGTGGGTTGTACCAGAAGTAGATAGCTTAACCTTCGGGGGGGCGTTTACCACGGTATGATTCATGACTGGGGTGAAGTCGTAACAAGGTAACCGTAGGGGAACCTGCGGTTGGATCACCTCCTTACCAAAAACGAGAGACAATAAGTGTCCACACAGATTGATTGATATATTGTAGAAAATGAATGAAGAGAGAAAAGTGCGTAAGCAAAATGTAAGATAGAGTATCTTTATTTGTTGTCCCCATCGTCTAGAGGCCTAGGACATCGCCCTTTCACGGCGGTAACCGGGGTTCGAATCCCCGTGGGGACGCCAAATAAAGATAACTTTATTATCTTCTGTTCTTTAACAACCAGGAAACAAGCTGAAAAACTGAAGAGACTTTCAAGTCCTTTTAAAGGATAAGAAAAAGTCTGAGTAAGAAAAAAATCTTGATTGAACAAAAGCAATCAAGTGTTTAGTTGAAAACACAACATCAAGAATTTTTGAGGTTGTATAGTTAAGTGACTAAGCGTACAAGGTGGATGCCTTGGCAATCAGAGGCGACGAAGGACGTGCTAATCTGCGAAAAGCTTGGATGAGTCGATAAGAGGCGTTTAATCCAAGATGTCCGAATGGGGAAACCCAGTAGATGAAGAATCTACTATCACTTACTGAATCCATAGGTAAGTGAGGCAAACCGGGAGAACTGAAACATCTAAGTACCCCGAGGAAAAGAAATCAACCGAGATTTCGTTAGTAGCGGCGAGCGAACGCGAAGGAGCCTGTTAGTGATAATGACAGAGACAGAGGAACAAGCTGGGAAGCTTGGCGATACAGGGTGATAGCCCCGTACTCGAAGTCCAGGTCATGGTACTAAGCTAACGACAAGTAGGGCGGGACACGTGATATCCTGTTTGAAGATGGGGGGACCATCCTCCAAGGCTAAATACTCCTGATTGACCGATAGTGAACCAGTACTGTGAAGGAAAGGCGAAAAGAACCCCGGTGAGGGGAGTGAAATAGAACCTGAAACCTTGTACGTACAAGCAGTGGGAGCCCTTTAAGGGTGACTGCGTACCTTTTGTATAATGGGTCAGCGACTTATATTTTGTAGCGAGGTTAACCGAATAGGGGAGCCGAAGGGAAACCGAGTCTTAACTGGGCGAATAGTTGCAAGGTATAGACCCGAAACCCGGTGATCTAGCCATGGGCAGGTTGAAGGTTGGGTAACACTAACTGGAGGACCGAACCGACTAATGTTGAAAAATTAGCGGATGACTTGTGGCTGGGGGTGAAAGGCCAATCAAACCGGGAGATAGCTGGTTCTCCCCGAAATCTATTTAGGTAGAGCCTTGAGCGGACACCTTCGGGGGTAGAGCACTGTTTCGGCTAGGGGTCCATCCCGGATTACCAACCCGATGCAAACTACGAATACCGAAGAGTGATACTCAGGAGACACACGGCGGGTGCTAACGTCCGTCGTGGAGAGGGAAACAACCCAGACCGCCAGCTAAGGTCCCAAAGTCTATATTAAGTGGGAAACGAAGTGGGAAGGCTTAGACAGCTAGGATGTTGGCTTAGAAGCAGCCATCATTTAAAGAAAGCGTAATAGCTCACTAGTCGAGTCGGCCTGCGCGGAAGATGTAACGGGGCTCAAATATAGCACCGAAGCTGCGGCATCAGACGAAAGTCTGTTGGGTAGGGGAGCGTTCTGTAAGCGGATGAAGGTGAATCGAGAGGTTTGCTGGACGTATCAGAAGTGCGAATGCTGACATAAGTAACGATAAAACGGGTGAAAAACCCGTTCGCCGGAAGACCAAGGGTTCCTGTCCAACGTTAATCGGGGCAGGGTGAGTCGGCCCCTAAGGCGAGGCTGAAAAGCGTAGTCGATGGGAAACGGGTTAATATTCCCGTACTTGGATAAACTGCGATGTGGGGACGGAGCAGGTTAGGTTATCGCACTGTTGGATATGTGCGTTTAAGTTGGTAGGTGAGAAGTTTAGGCAAATCCGGACTTCTTTAACACCGAGAGATGATGACGAGGCTCTACGGAGCTGAAGTAACCGATACCACACTTCCAGGAAAAGCCACTAAGCTTCAGGTTTATCTAAACCGTACTGAAAACCGACACAGGTGGTCAGGTAGAGAATACTCAGGCGCTTGAGAGAACTCGGGTGAAGGAACTAGGCAAAATAGCACCGTAACTTCGGGAGAAGGTGCGCCGGCGTAGATTGTAGTCCCTAGCGGGCGAAGGTTGAACCGGTCGAAGATACCAGCTGGCTGCAACTGTTTATTAAAAACACAGCACTCTGCAAACACGAAAGTGGACGTATAGGGTGTGATGCCTGCCCGGTGCTGGAAGGTTAATTGATGGTGTAATCGAAAGAGAAGCTCCTGATCGAAGCCCCAGTAAACGGCGGCCGTAACTATAACGGTCCTAAGGTAGCGAAATTCCTTGTCGGGTAAGTTCCGACCTGCACGAATGGCATAATGATGGCCAGGCTGTCTCCACCCGAGACTCAGTGAAATTGAAATCGCCGTGAAGATGCGGTGTACCCGCGGCTAGACGGAAAGACCCCGTGAACCTTTACTATAGCTTGACACTGAACATTGAATTTTGATGTGTAGGATAGGTGGGAGACTTAGAAGTAGTCACGCCAGTGATTATGGAGTCGACCTTGAAATACCACCCTTTAACGTTTGATGTTCTAACGAAGATTACGAAACGTGGTCTCGGACAGTGTCTGGTGGGTAGTTTGACTGGGGCGGTCTCCTCCCAAAGAGTAACGGAGGAGCACGAAGGTTTGCTAATGACGGTCGGACATCGTCAGGTTAGTGCAATGGTATAAGCAAGCTTAACTGCGAGACAGACAAGTCGAGCAGGTACGAAAGTAGGTCATAGTGATCCGGTGGTTCTGAATGGAAGGGCCATCGCTCAACGGATAAAAGGTACTCCGGGGATAACAGGCTGATACCGCCCAAGAGTTCATATCGACGGCGGTGTTTGGCACCTCGATGTCGGCTCATCACATCCTGGGGCTGAAGTAGGTCCCAAGGGTATGGCTGTTCGCCATTTAAAGTGGTACGCGAGCTGGGTTTAGAACGTCGTGAGACAGTTCGGTCCCTATCTGCCGTGGGCGTTGGAGAATTGATTGGGGCTGCTCCTAGTACGAGAGGACCGGAGTGGACGCACCACTGGTGTTCCGGTTGTGTCGCCAGACGCATTGCCGGGTAGCTAAGTGCGGAAGAGATAAGTGCTGAAAGCATCTAAGCACGAAACTTGCCAAGAGATGAGTTCTCCCTGTTTTTAAGACAGTAAGGGTTGTTTAAGACTAAGACGTAGATAGGTCTGGTGTGTAAGCGGTGCGAGCCGTTGAGCTAACAGATACTAATTGCCCGAGAGGCTTAACTATACAACGCTCAAGGGTTTTGGGTGTTGTAAGACGAAACTCAGAGACGAAAGAGAAAGTTTTGAAGTTTAATCAGCTTGTTTGGTTGTGAGACACTAGAGATAGTGAGAGCAGAAAGAGATAGAAGAAGTTATTAAAGGAATAATCCTGGCGGCGATAGAGCGGTGGTCCCACCTGACCCCATACCGAACTCAGAAGTGAAACGCCGATGCGCCGATGGTAGTGTGGGGTTTCCCCATGTGAGAGTAGGACACCGCCAGGTAGTGAATGTGAACCCCGAGCTAAATAGCTTGGGGTTTTTTGTTTATAGAGTTTTCAATATTTTAGCAAAGCGTTGATTCTATGATACAATCACCGCCGTAATTTTAATAAAACAAGAGAAAATATGACCGCACTTAATGTATTAATTTATCCAGATGATCACCTAAAGATTGTTTGTGAGCCAGTTGCTGAAGTCAATGATGACATTCGCAAAATTGTAGATGATATGTTTGATACGATGTACCAAGAAGAAGGCATTGGTCTTGCCGCTCCACAGGTAGATATCTTGCAGCGTATTATTACGATTGATATTGAAGGTGACAAACAAAATCAATTAGTGTTGATTAATCCAGAAATTTTGGCTTCTGAAGGTGAAACAGGCATTGAAGAAGGTTGTTTATCTATTCCTGGATTCCGGGCTTTAGTTCCTCGTAAAGAAAAAGTCACGGTAAAAGCGTTAGACCGTAATGGAAAAGAATTTACGCTTGATGCAGATGGTTTATTAGCGATCTGCATTCAACATGAGATCGATCATTTGAACGGTATTTTATTTGTGGATTATCTTTCACCGTTGAAACGTCAACGTATCAAAGAAAAATTAGTGAAATATAAAAAACAAATTGCAAAACAATAATCAAAAGTGCGGTATAAAATGACCGCACTTTTCCTATCAACGCCATAACGTAGAACATTATGAAACCATTGAATATCATCTTTGCCGGTACGCCGGACTTCGCAGCACAGCATCTTGCTGCACTCTTAAATTCACATCACAATATTATTGCTGTTTATACGCAGCCAGATAAACCGGCTGGTCGAGGTAAAAAATTACAGGCGAGTCCTGTAAAGCAATTAGCTGAACAGCATCAAATTCCTGTTTATCAACCAAAATCCTTACGTAAAGAAGACGCACAAGCAGAGCTTAAAGCGTTAAATGCTGATGTAATGGTTGTTGTTGCTTATGGTTTGATTTTACCTCAAGCAGTGTTGGATATGCCTCGTTTAGGTTGTTTAAATGTGCATGGTTCTCTCTTGCCACGTTGGCGTGGTGCTGCACCTATTCAGCGGTCTATTTGGGCAGGGGATCAACAAACCGGTGTGACGATTATGCAAATGGATGTGGGTTTGGATACTGGCGATATGTTACACAAAGTGTATTGCGATATTGATGCACAAGAAACCTCAACCTCGCTTTACCATAAATTAGCTGAAATTGCGCCAGCTGCATTGATTGATGTTTTGGATCATTTGGAAGAAGGGAAATTCACTGCAGAAAAACAAGATGATAGCCAAAGTAACTATGCAGAGAAACTTTCCAAAGAAGAGGCTAAATTAGATTGGTCGCTATCGGCAGCCCAGCTTGAACGCAATATTCGCGCGTTTAATCCTTGGCCGATTAGTTTCCTACAATTAACTGATGAGCAGGGTAATGAACAAACCTTAAAAGTTTATGCTGCAGCCGTGTTGCCACATGTAGATAAACCAGCTGGGACGATTTTAAGTGTCGATAAAAAAGGTATCCAAATTGCCACGAAAGAAGGCGTTTTAAATTTATTGCAACTTCAGCCCGCAGGCAAGAAACCTATGTCTGTGCAAGACTTCCTCAATGGTCGAGCAGATTGGTTCCAGGTTGGTAAGGTTCTAAACTAATGGTATTTCAACGAAAAAAAACGGAAAAATCGACCGCACTTTCGGTACGCGCTATTGCTGCTCAAGTGATTTTACAGGTTTTAGATCAAGGTAAGTCCTTATCAACGTTGCTTCCTGAAGTGCAATCGCAGGTAAAACCACAGGATTTACCTTTATTACAGGAAATCACCTTTGGTATTTGTCGCGTATTACCTCGTTTAGAAAATATTATAAAAAAACTATTAGATAAGCCATTGAAGGGTAAGACCCGTATTGTACATTGCTTGTTATTAGTAGGATTGTACCAATTACTTTATATGCGTGTGCCCGCTCATGCTGCAGTGGATGAAGTAGTGAATGCCACAAAATCATTAAAATCGGACAGTTTCCGTGGTTTAGTTAACGGTGTATTGCGTCGTTTCTTACGGGAGCAAGAGGATATTCTTGCTGTAGTCGATAAGCATTGGCAAACGCTTCATCCTGAATGGTTTGTGAATAAACTCAAAAAAGCTTATCCGAATTGGCGTGAAATTATTGAGGCGAATAACCAAAAGCCACCAATGTGGTTACGGGTCAATCAACAGCAAAATAACACGAAAACTTACCGCACTTTGTTGGAAAAGCAAGAGATAGCAGCATTTGAATGTGATAATCCACATGCTCTGCGCTTAGCTCAACCACTTTCTGTCTCAAAACTACCAAATTTTGAACAAGGCGCAGTGACAGTTCAGGATCTCAATGCCCAATGGTCTGCTTTATTGCTTGAGCCACAAAATGGTGAATTAATTTTAGATGCTTGCGCGGCGCCAGGTGGGAAAACTACGCATATTTTAGAAATGGCGCCACAAGCGAAAGTGATTGCGCTTGATGTCGAGGCTCATCGCTTAAGACGTGTTGAAGAAAATCTTGCCCGTTTGAATCAGCAGGCGACAATTGTTTGTGGTGATGCGACCGAGCCAGAAAAGTGGCTCTCAGAAATAGGTTTAAGTGGAGCATCCTTTGATCGTATTTTATTAGATGCACCTTGCTCAGCAACGGGCGTGATTCGTCGTCATCCAGATATTAAATGGTTACGTCAAGAAACAGATATTGCTCAATTGGTTGCTTTGCAAGGACAAATTCTAAAAGCGCTGTGGGCAAAATTAAAACCTAATGGTATTTTGCTTTATGCGACTTGCTCGGTGCTTCCTGATGAGAACAGTCAGCAAATACAGCATTTTTTAGCTGAAACACCCGATGCAGAATTAATGCCATTGCCGTTTGAACAAACGGAAAATACGATTGGAATCCAATTCCTGCCACAAGAGAATGGCGGTGATGGGTTCTATTATGCAAAATTGAGAAAACGGTCGGCTTAAATGAATTTGCCTTTAATTGATGTCGTCATTCCTTGCTATAACACTGAACACACGCTTGTTCGTGCAGTAGAGTCTGTGTTGCAGCAAAATAATCTTGGTCACCTTTGGCTGATTGATGATGCATCGACAGATAATACATTTGCATTAGCCTTACAGCTTGCAGAACAATATCCTGACAGAATCTCTATCGAGCAAATGCCGAAAAATAGTGGTGTTGCAATGGCTCGAAATTGGGGTGCGATGCTCTCGGCTAAAAGTGCGGTCGATTTTGTCGCGTTTTTAGATGCAGATGATGCATATGAACCTGGTGCATTAGAAGTAGCTGCGGCAACCTTTCATTTTCAGCCAGATACTTCAGTCGTGAGATTAGCATTAAAACCGATAAATTTAGCCCAACGTTATGCGGAACACCCTAATTTTGATCAGGCATGGCAATATATGCGCATGACCTGCGGGGGAAATATCGTTTTCAATAAAGCTTTTTTCTTAGCGTGTGGCGGATTTCCAACACATCAATTATTCCGAGAGCTCGGCGGTGAAGATGGAGCCTTGGGCATTGCAACCACTAAAACGGCAAAAGTGGCGACCTTATTTGAAGATGTGGGTGTGTTGCATTTTTGTCGTGAAGGCATGCATGCGGAGCGTTTACTCGATGGCCTGTTATTTAGTAAACAAGATCCAGCGATTACAGCCGAAAAAATGGCAGAAGCTGAACAAGTCACATCGACTATTTGTCGCCGTATTGAGGCATTAAAGTGCGGTCTAAATTCAGCTGAAATTGGCATCCGACCTTTGGTTGTGGAGAGAACAGAATGAAAATAATCATCTTAGGTGCAGGGCAAGTAGGCACAACACTTGCGGCAAATTTAGTGAGTGAAGATAACGACATCACACTGGTAGATAATGAATCTCAACATTTGCAGAATTTGCAAGATAAGCATGATTTACGTGTGGTTAAAGGTTCGCCTTCTTCACCCAAGATTTTACGAGATGCTGGGGCAGCAGATGCAGACTTGATGGTTGCCGTAACCGCATCTGATGAAACTAATATGATTGCTTGCCAGTTGGGATATACACTTTTCAACACACCAACCCGTATTGCACGTATTCGTAATGCGGAATATTTGCGTGAGAAAGATAAATTATTTAATGATGAAAACGTACCAATCGATCATCTGATTTCGCCAGAGAATTTAGTTACAGATGAGATTACACGCTTAATTGCTTATCCAGGTGCGTTGCAAGTGGCGCATTTTGCCAATAATCGAATTAGCATTGTGATCGTAAAAGCGTATTACGGCGGTCCATTAGTAGGCTATGCGTTATCCGCTTTTAAAGAGCATATGCCACATATTGATTGCCGTATCATTTCAATTTTACGTAATGATAAATTAATTCGCCCGCAAGGTTCGACCATTATTGAGGCGGGAGACGAAATTACCTTCATTTGTGCGACAGAGCACATTAAAGCGGTGATGAGTGAGTTGCAACGCCTTGAGAAAACCTACAAGCGTATCATGATTGTTGGCAGCGGGAATATTGCCTCAGGTGTAGCAAAACAGCTAGAAGATAAGTATCAAGTAAAACTCATTGAGCGTGATGGAGAAAAAGCGAAAGTTTTAGCAGAAAGACTCTCTAAAACCCTGGTTTTCCATGGTGATGCTTCTGATCAAAATTTACTTTTTGAAGAGCATATTGAGAGCGTTGATGTCTTTTTATCTCTAAGTGCGGATGATGAAGCCAATATTATGTCGGCGTTACTGGCAAAACGCCTAGGGGCTAAAAAAGCCATGGTGCTTATTCAACGAATGGCATATATCAATTTGATTCAGGGCGGAACCATTGATATTGCGGTTTCACCACAACAAGCGACAATCTCAGCGTTATTAGGCCATGTACGTAAAGGGGATATCAAAAATGTGGCCTCTTTGCGTCATGGTACTGCAGAAGCCATTGAACTTGTTGTACATGGCGATGCGACAACATCCAATGTGGTAGGAAGACAAATTGGCGATATTAAGCTGCCTGTAGGGGCGATGATTGCGGCAATTTTACGTAAAAATGAAGTAATCATTGCTCGTCGTCAGGTTGTTATTGAAGAAGGCGATAATGTGATTGTTTATATTAATGACAAGAAATCTGTGTCAGAAATTGAAAAATTATTCCAACCAAGTGCATTTTTTATTTAAATAACAGTTTACTTTTTAATCTGAAAACCTATAATACGCACTCTTTTAATTTTTTAAACCAACACAAAAGGAAATTTTATGAGCTTTCTTAAAGAATTCCGCGAATTCGCAATGCGCGGCAACGTAGTAGATATGGCAGTCGGTGTGATCATCGGTGGTGCTTTTGGTAAAATCGTAAGTTCACTTGTCGGTGACGTAGTGATGCCTGTATTAGGTATTTTAACTGGTGGCGTGGATTTCAAAGATTTGAAAATCACGTTAGCTCAAGCTGTAGGTGAAACCCCAGCAGTAACCTTAAACTACGGTGTATTTATTCAAAACGTCTTTGATTTCATCATCATTGCATTCGCAATCTTCATGATGATCAAAGGTATCAACAAAGTGAAAAAACCAGTAGAAGAAGTAAAAGGTCCTTCACAAGAAGAATTACTTACTGAAATTCGCGATTTATTAAAAAAACAATAAGAATTTAATCCAAATAAAAAAGGTTGGTATTTTACCAACCTTTTCTTTTACCTAAAATTTAAGCTTTTAATAATAATGCGACGGCCTCGCAAGCAATGCCTTCACTTCGGCCTGTAAAGCCAAGTTTTTCTGTTGTAGTTGCCTTCACATTGACTTGCTCAATATCACAATGTAAATCTTCCGCAATTTTCGCTCGCATTGCATCGATATGCGGACGCATTTTAGGGGCTTGAGCAATAATGGTCACGTCCACATTACCGACCTTATAGCCTTTTGCTTGTACTTGGCGGAATGCTTCTCGTAATAAAACACGGCTATCTGCATTCTTATATTGCATATCGGTATCAGGGAAGAGTTTACCAATATCACCTAATGCTACTGCACCTAATAAAGCATCTGTTAAGGCATGTAAGGCGACATCACCATCAGAATGGGCAATAAACCCAGTGTGGTAAGGCACTTCAACGCCACCAATAATTAAAGGGCGGTCTTCACCAAAGGCATGAACATCAAACCCATGTCCAATTCGTATCATAGTGTTTTCCTTGTTAAATAAAATTCGGCTAAAGCTAAATCTTCTGGACGTGTAACTTTAATATTATCACTTCGTCCTGCAACTAAGTGCGGTTGAAATCCGGCAAGTTCCATCGCAGAGGCTTCATCTGTAATATTGGCGCCTTGAGAAAGCCCCTGTTTAAGTGCATTTCTTAATAGATCGCAACGGAAAAATTGAGGCGTCTGAGCAAGCCAAAGTTCGGAGCGATCTTCTGTTTTAATAATATTTTGTTGTTTATTCGCGCGTTTAATCGTATCGACCGCCGGAATAGCTAAAATAGCACCTTGCTCATCATCGATTTGGAGCAATTTATCTAAATCTTGATGTGTTAAACAAGGTCTGGCTGCATCATGCACCAACACCCAAGCATGGTCATTTTTGATCGCGTTGAGTCCATTTAGAACTGACTCAGCGCGTGTTTCCCCCCCTTCAACGAGGGAGATGTTTTGATGAGGGAATAAGGTAATTTCAGAAAGATAGGGATCATTTTTTCCCACCGCAAGGATAACGTGATTGATTGCAGGATGGGATAGAATGACTGAGAGCGTATGTTCCAGAATCGTCTTGTCTAGGATTTTCAGATATTGCTTCGGTTTGTTTGCTTGCATACGGCTTCCAACACCCGCAGCAGGAATGACGGCAATAATTTCGCGGTTCATTATTTATGCTCTTTGACGATGTGATAGAACACTTCGTTTGGTTTGACCATATCATGACTCATGCGTGCACGCTCTTCAATAGATTCAAAGCCTTTTGTTAATCCTTGAATTTCGGCGGAAATCATTTGATTTCTTTGTGAGAGCTTTTCATTTTCAGCTTTATTCTCTTTGATTTGAGCTTCGACATCTTTGTAGTCAAAATAGCCGTTTTTACCAAACCAAAGATCGTACTGAAATAGCACGAGAATACCCACTAAAATTCCAATGAAAAGACGCATAAATTACCTATTATTTCTGAAAACTGGGGATAGTTTACCGTGAAATACAGCGAAATGCGATGAAAAAGTGCGGTTAAAAAATAAGATGATTTTTGAAATGATTTCATCGGGCTTGTTAGATTACTTCAAAATGAAAAATGTGATCTATCTCACAAATTAGTTATAAAGTTTGATAAACCCATAGTCACTGCCCAAATAGGCTTGTTATACTTTTGCCTGTCATTATGACTTTTTAACAGAAGGAAAAATCAATGAAAACAACATTAAAACTTACCGCTATTGCAGCGATGTCAGCATTTATTTTAACCGGTTGTGCGACTCAAGATAAGAGCGCAGAAGCAGATGCACAGCTTCAACAACAAGCGGTATTAGGTCTTAACTGGATTCAACAATCAGGTGAATACCAAGCCCTTTCTTACCAAGCATACAATGCGGCAAAAGTGGCATTTGATCACGCTAAAGTGAAAAAAGGTAAGAAAAAAGCTGTTGTGGTGGACTTAGATGAAACTATGTTAGATAACAGCCCTTATGCAGGTTGGCAAGTTCAAAACAATAAACCATTTGATGGCAAAGACTGGACTCGTTGGGTAGAAGCTCGTCAATCAGGTGTTGTACCAGGCGCAGTAGAATTCAATAACTATGTAAATACCCACGGCGGTAAAATGTTCTACGTTTCTAATCGTAAAGAAAGCAATGAAAAAGCAGGTACGATCGATGACATGAAACGTTTAGGTTTTAATGGTGTTGAAGACTCAGCGTTTTACTTGAAAAAAGATAAATCACCAAAAGCAGCACGTTTTGAAGAAATTGAAAAACAAGGTTATGAAATCGTCGTTTATGTAGGTGATAACCTCGATGACTTCGGTGATGCGATCTACGGTAAACAAAATGCAGAACGTCGTGATTTCGTTGCACAAAACAAAGCGAAATTTGGTAAAACATTCATCGTTTTACCTAACCCGAACTACGGCGGTTTTGAAGGTGGTTTAGCAAAAGATTACTTCAAAGGTGATTCAAGCAGCAAAGTGAAAGCACGTTTAGATGCGATTAAAGCTTGGGATGGTAAATAATCTCCTGTTTTAAATAAAGCAACACCCGCAGAGATGCGGGTGTTTTGTTTTAGTCGAAAAGTGCGGTCTATTTTCGCATCATTTTTTCTTTATGGGCAGCGAAGTCGCCACCTTTGGCAAGCATACGAAGTTGTAAGATAACACGCTCTTTTAGCAAGTCTTGTTCAGCCTTAGTCATATCTAAGGCATTGGAGCCTGCCGTGAAAACGATGGTTACCATGCCTTCTGCCTGAACATAAGAGACATATTGAGAGTAGTGATTTTTCTTCGCAATATATTCGGCCAATTCATCGACAAAGTGTTTGATTTCGCGGGCAGCTGCGGTACGGAAAGCTTGAGATGTGCCCGAACTTTCACGTAAGAGCAAACGGAACACGTTGGTGCTGTGAGTGATAAATTCAAAAAAGGTTTCAACAGAAACACGGATGACACTGCCGCCGGCATCAATGCGTTTACGCGCTTGGCGCATTAATTGACGGAGGGTTAAACCTGCTTCATCTACCATTTCTAATCCGAGCTCATCCATATCGCTAAAGTGGCGATAGAAAGAAGTTGGTGCAATGCCCGCTTCGCGCGCAACTTCACGTAAGCTTAAATTAGAAAAGCTTTTTTCTGCACTCAACTGATTGAATGCGGCATCAATTAAGGCCCGACGGGTTTTTTCTTTTTGAATTGCTCGAACACCAGCCATTTGGTTTTCCTCAGCTTATGATAAATTATTTTTTATTCGCTAAAATCGATTTAACTTGTTCGCTGATTGCATTTGCAACGCGTTCGTAACGATTACGTAACGGTGAACCTGGGCGGTAAACAAGCGCAATAGTACGAGACGGTTCTGGCGAATGGCAAGGAATATATTTTACACCTGCACGTGTGCCTTCATTTAATACAGCAAGTTCTGGCATAAAGGTGATGCCT
Source organism: Haemophilus parainfluenzae (assembly GCF_014931375.1). Lineage (NCBI taxonomy): Bacteria > Pseudomonadati > Pseudomonadota > Gammaproteobacteria > Pasteurellales > Pasteurellaceae > Parahaemophilus > Parahaemophilus parainfluenzae. Next base: position 403,203 of record NZ_CP063117.1, on the reverse strand, counting down.
GCATTAGCTGCCACCATATTACGCAACGTTTCAAGGCTAGTGGCTTGGAAGTGAGAGTCTTCTTTAGCACCGGCCGTAAAACAATAATCGAGTGCTTGATTACGTAAGCAATGCCCATCATCCAACATAAGCATTTCTTGCCCTTTTAAGGTATTCATGGCAATTTTACTTTCTGAAGCCCAAGGATGTTGGTCGGATACAGCGAGTAACATTTTTTCATCAAAAATAGGCACTTCGATAAACGCTTCAGTTTCGGGTACGCGAGCGACAATCGCACAATCTAGGCGGCCCGTTTCTAATTGTTCTAATAATTGATGGGTTTGAGCTTCGTAAAGAAATACTTCAAGATCAGGGAAAGTTTCTTTCAATGTTGGTACAATGTAAGGTAGTAGATAAGGACCAACAGTTGGGATGAGTCCAATGTGTAATGGCCCCGTCATTTCTTTACCTTGATTGCTAGCCATTTCTTTAAGTAATTTTACTTCACGTAATACAGTGCGAGCTTGTTCCACAAGTAACATGCCCGATTGCGTGAAGAGCACTTTACGGCTCGTACGTTCAAGTAAAATAATGCCTAACTCATCTTCGAGTTTGCGGATTTGGCCACTTAAAGTGGGTTGGCTAACATTGCAAGAATCCGCCGCTCGACGGAAATGTTTGAATTCAGAAAGGGCAACTAAGTATTCTAAATCACGAATATTCATAGGGTTCTCACTTTATAGAATATGTCAATTAAAAGGATAGAATTAATTGATTGTAACTATATCACAAAACTTTCTATAATGCCTATCAAGTTTTTAAGGCAAATTCATTTAACTAACAGAGGAGACACATTATGTCTAATATGGAAGGAAAAAAAGTCCCACAAGTTACATTTCGTACTCGTCAAGGTGATCAATGGGTTGATGTGACTACATCTGAATTATTTGATAACAAAACAGTTGTTGTATTCTCATTACCAGGTGCTTTCACGCCAACTTGTTCATCTTCTCACTTACCACGTTATAACGAACTCGCACCCGTTTTCAAACAACATGGTGTAGATGATATTTTAGTTGTATCAGTAAATGATACGTTTGTTATGAATGCGTGGAAAGAAGCTGAAGAAGCACATAACGTGAAATTCATTCCAGATGGTAACGGTACTTTCACTGAAGGTATGGGCATGTTAGTTGGAAAAGATGATTTAGGTTTTGGTAAACGTTCTTGGCGTTATTCTATGCTTGTGAAAAATGGCGTAGTTGAAAAAATGTTTATTGAACCAAATGAACCAGGCGATCCATTTAAAGTATCGGATGCAGATACCATGTTGAAATACATTGCACCAAATTACCAAGTGCAAGAATCAATCTCAATCTTCACTAAACCTGGTTGCCCATATTGTGCGAAAGCAAAACAACTTTTACGCGATAAAGGTTTAAGCTTTGAAGAAATCGTATTAGGTCACGATGCAACAATCGTGAGTGTACGTGCAGTTTCTGGTCGTTCAACTGTGCCACAAGTATTTATTGGTGGTAAACACATCGGTGGTAGCGACGATTTAGAAAAATACTTTGCATAATTGATTGCAAATAGGTATTTTTTATATTTTTGATTATTAGGAACATAATGTAAAAGGGAGCGAAAGCTCCCTTTTTGTTGTTTGTGATTTTGTTTTTATATTCTTAAGCATTAAAGCCAATGTAGCAAACCGAAACTAAAACAATGTAAAAAATGACCGCACTTAGCAGTAATAATTTTACGGCAAGTTTAGGTTTGCGCTGGTGCAGTTTATAAAGCAAACGTGCAATCAAAACTAAAACAAAGGGATACACCCAAAAGATAATCGAGAAAAGATCGATCTGAAAATCGCTCAGTGTAGGGTTTTTCACAAAAGAAGTAGAAAGCAGAGAGGCCATGGGCCACAGTAAAATGGGTAAACAAAATGCCGCAAGTCCCCAAGCGAAGCCACTAAATCCTGTCGGCATAGTTTGTTTTTTCATAATGAACCTTATATGATTGACGAAAAATAAAAAGGAATATAACAAATGCCATCTTTATTTGATAGTGAAACCGATGTGCCAGAAGAGAGAAAAGTATTGAAACGCACATTGAGCGCACAAAAAATCACGTTTATTTTGACCGCACTTTGCGCGGTGATTTATCTCTTGCAGAATGTCGGGTTTGAAGAGCCAATTATTGATTTATTCCATTATCCTGCTTATTCTTGGGAAGATCAGGAAGTATGGCGCTATTTCACTCATGCTATTGTTCATTTGTCGGTACCGCATATTTTATTTAATCTTTCGTGGTTCTGGTTATTTGGTGGTGCGATTGAACGCCGATTTGGTTCTTTCCATTTTTTATTATTGGTCTTAGTGTCTGCTGCAGTGAGTGGCGCTGTACAGAATTACTTTACCGGTCCAGCCTTTTTCGGATTATCTGGCGTCGTATATGCGGTGTTAGGTTATGTGTTGGTGGTGGACAAATTGCATCCGCATAGCTTTGACTTACCGGAAGGTTTTTTTACAATGTTACTGGTAGGGCTTGTATTTGGCTTTATTAGTCCGCTTTTTGGTATTAATATAGGCAACGCAGCTCATATTTCAGGCTTTATCTTAGGATTAGTTTGGGGATTTCTGCAGAGTAAAATTAAGGCTAAATCGTTTAGCTAATTCAAATTTATAGGCATTTATATGAAGCAATCATTACGCCATCAGAAAATTATTGAGCTTGTGACGCAAAAAGGCTATGCCAGCACAGAAGAGTTGGTGGTAGAGCTGGATGTAAGCCCTCAGACGATTCGTCGCGATCTGAACATCCTTGCGGAACAAGATTTAATTCGACGCCATCATGGTGGTGCGGCACCTTCTTCTACCGCAGAGAATTCCGATTATATTGAACGTAAACAATTTTTCCCTTCCCAAAAAAGTGCTATTGCCCGTGAGGTAGTAAAACGTATTCCAAATGGTGCCTCCTTATTTATTGATATTGGAACCACGCCTGAAGCGGTAGCAAGTGCCTTGTTAAATCATGAACGTTTACGCATTGTGACAAATAATCTCAATGCGGCTCATTTATTACGTCAAAATGAAACCTTTGATATTACGATGGCGGGTGGTTCTTTGCGTAAGGATGGGGGAATTATTGGTGAGGCAACGGTTAATTTTATTTCGCAATTCCGTTTAGATTTCGGGATTCTGGGTATTAGTGCGATTGACCTTGATGGCTCATTATTGGACTATGATTATCACGAAGTCCAAGTTAAACGAGCCATTATAGAAAGCTCTCGCCAAACGTTATTAGCGACCGACCATTCGAAATTCTCTCGACAAGCGATTGTGCGATTGGGTGAGCTTAAAGATGTAGATTATCTTTTCACTGATGATGTGCCAAAACAAATTGCGGATTATTTAGAAAATAGCAACACAAAGTTAGTGATTTGCAAATGATAGAAATAGGAAGTGCGGCCAAAATTGACCGCACTTTTTTTGTAGGCATCCATGCTTAGCCACTGCTGTTTCGACCAATCCAAAATTAACCCCATTCATGCCAACATCCTTATTAATATGAGATAAGGCTAATTTTGCTGCATATTAAATTATTAAATTTTAGGGATAAAAACGGACGACAAATCATTCGACTGCCAATTCTTTATTTAGGACTACGGGGAAGGTTTGCTTGAAGAGTCAAGAAAGACAAGATCTTGATAGATCAAGTGGAGTACATCGAGATCCCTCTCTAAATGTAATTTATTTATACTGCTGTTTTTAAAAAAAGGGAATATTAAAATTACAAATCTGTGATCGAGATCACAATTTAAATGCAAAAAGAAAGCCACTTATTTTTGTTTAGAAAATAAGCGGCTATTTTACTGATTTTTTATCGATTTAAATTCACAGCGCCTTCATAACCTAGCTGTCGCCAAGCTTCATAAATCGTCACGGCTACCGAGTTAGATAAGTTCATGCTACGGCTATTTGCGGTCATAGGAATCCGGATTTTTTGCTCCATTGGCATACTATCTAAAATAGACATGGGAATACCACGTGTTTCAGGACCAAACATCAAGTAATCCCCTAATTCAAATTGTACTTCGCTATGTGCAGGACTACCTTTGGTTGTAAGTGCAAAAAGACGTTTCGGTTTTTCGTTTTCTAAAAAAGCTTCAAAGGTTTTATGCTTTTTGATTTCTGCAAATTCATGATAATCCAAACCCGAGCGACGTAATTTTTTATCATCCCAGGTGAAGCCAAGCGGCTCGATTAGATGAAGGCGAAAGCCAGTATTGGCACAAAGACGAATAATATTCCCCGTATTTTGAGGAATTTCAGGTTCGTATAACACAATATCTAACATAATCATTTCCTAATCTTTTTGATACAGGCGATAACTCACCATACCTGTAGTTTTTTCTTTTAGTAATTGCCAATTGTCAGGCACGCTAAGCGGTTTGTCTTTTTCTGTTTCCACATAAATCAACGCACGAGGTAACAACCAATTCTTTTCCTCTAAGAGATCTATTGCTTGTTCTGCTAAACCAAAATGGAAAGGTGGATCTAAAAATACCACATCAAAGTGCGGTTGATTTTGCGCTTGTTTTAAAAATTCTAAGCTATTTTGATTGATTACCTGAGCTTGTTCACTCGTTGTTTTTAGTGTTTGCAAATTTTTCTTTAATTGATTTGCCACATTTTTATCTAACTCTAAAAACGTCACCTGTTTCGCTTGGCGAGAAAGGGCCTCAAAGCCAAGTGAGCCACTGCCCGCAAAGCAATCAAGACAATGGCTATTTACAATATAAGGTATCAACCAGTTGAATAAGGTTTCTTTTACGCGATCGCCTGTTGGACGCAAACCTTCCGCATTTAAAACCGGTAATTTTCGCCCTCGCCAAAGACCTGCGATGATTCGAACTTCGCCTTTGGCATTTTGAACTTGCATTTTTTTCATAAAGAAACAGATTTTTAGTGAAAATTGTGCTTAGTTTAGACGATTTTTTGCTAGAATAGGCAGTATTTTTTACAGATTTGTGTTTAAGAGAAGAATTTATGTCAGAAGAAAAGAAAAAAGGTGGATTTTGGGCCTCCCTTTTTGGTCGCAATAAAAAGCAAGAAGAACAAAAAATTGAGCCAATTATTGAAGAGCCATCTGTAGAACCTACCGAGGTTTCACCTGAGGAAGAAATTGTTCACGCTGAAGAGAACGTTCAATTAGAGAAAGTTGAACAGGAAGAATTACAGGAATTAGCTGAACAACTGCAAGAAGAGAAAGCAGAAGAGATCGTTGTTGAGCATCTTGAACCTATCGTAGAAGAAGTGATTTCACCTAAAAGTGCGGTCAATATTGAACCTGTTTTAGATACACCGGTGATTGAAACAATTGATGAAGAAACGGCAAAAACAGAAGAAATTTCAACCGCACTTCCTACAGAAGAGCCAACAGAAAGCATTATTGAACCAGATAATGTCATTGAAGATCTTCCTGTGGTTGAAGCGGAGATTGAATCTGAAATTGTTGACGATGTTAAAGACGAATTACGTTCAGAGATCGATACCGAAACACAAGAAAAACCAAGTGAAGGTGGCTTTTTCAGCCGTTTAGTTAAAGGTTTACTCAAAACCAAGCAAAATATTGGTGCGGGTTTCCGATCTTTCTTTTTAGGTAAAAAAATTGATGATGATTTGTTTGATGAGTTGGAAGAGCAGCTTTTAATTGCCGATATTGGTGTGCCAACAACGAATAAAATCATTAAGAATTTAACCGAGCATGCAAGTCGTAAACAATTACAAGATGCAGAATTACTTTACCAACAACTTAAAGTTGAAATGGCGGAGATCTTAAAACCTGTCGCGCAGCCGCTAGTTATTGATACGACTAAAAAACCATATGTTATTTTAATGGTTGGTGTGAATGGTGTAGGTAAAACAACCACAATTGGTAAGTTAGCTCGTAAATTCCAAAATGAAGGTAAATCAGTCATGTTAGCAGCAGGGGATACTTTCCGTGCGGCGGCAGTAGAACAACTTCAAGTGTGGGGGGAGCGTAACAATATTCCGGTGGTGGCACAAAGTACGGGTTCAGATTCTGCGTCGGTGATTTTTGATGCGATGCAATCTGCCGCAGCACGTAACATTGATGTTTTAATTGCGGATACGGCAGGACGTTTACAAAATAAAAATAATCTCATGGATGAATTGAAGAAAATTGTTCGCGTCATGAGAAAATACGATGAAACGGCACCGCACGAAATTATGCTTACTCTTGATGCGGGTGCAGGACAAAATGCAATTAGCCAAGCGAAACTCTTTGATGAAGCAGTTGGACTAACCGGTATCTCATTAACCAAGTTAGACGGTACAGCAAAAGGTGGGGTAATTTTCGCCATTGCAGATCAGTTTAATTTACCAATTCGTTATATTGGTGTGGGTGAAAAGATTGAAGATTTACGCGAATTTAATGCAGAAGAATTTATTGAAGCATTGTTTGTTCACGAAAATGAAGAATAAAAAGGAATAATAAAGTGATTCGATTTTCAAATGTCTCTAAAGCTTATCACGGTGCGACTCAGCCGGCCTTGCAGGGTTTGAATTTTCATCTTCCTGTCGGAAGTATGACTTATCTTGTTGGGCATTCAGGCGCAGGTAAAAGTACCTTGCTTAAATTAATCATGGGAATGGAAAAGGCGAATGCTGGTAATATTTGGTTTAATGGTCATGATATTACGCGTTTGTCTAAGTATGAAATCCCATTTTTACGTCGTCAAATCGGCATGGTTCACCAAGATTACCGTCTATTAACGGATCGTAGCGTGGCAGAAAATGTGGCGTTGCCATTGATTATTGCGGGAATGAACCCGAAAGAAGCGCATACACGCGCATTGGTTGCATTAGATCGTGTGGGCTTACGTAGTAAAGCCAATTATATGCCGCCACAAATTTCAGGTGGGGAGCAACAACGCGTGGATATCGCACGTGCAATCGTACATAAACCGCAACTTTTATTAGCGGATGAGCCTACAGGTAACCTTGATGATGAACTTTCCTTAGGGATTTTCAATCTGTTTGAAGAGTTTAATCGTTTAGGCATGACGGTGTTAATTGCGACACACGATATCAATTTAATTCAACAAAAACCAAAACCATGTCTTGTGCTTGAACAAGGCTACTTACGCTATTAAGGATAAAAAATGACAAGACGTATTGATGCTTCTTTTGGCGTGCAAACTGCTTATACTTTGCGTTCTGTTTTGAACGATTTAGTAAAACGTAAATTTGGTACATTACTAACAATTCTTGTGATTGCCGTGTCTCTAACGATTCCAACGGTGAGCTATTTGTTATGGAAAAATTTACACTTAGCGACGACTCAATTTTATCCGGAAAGCGAGCTCACAATCTATTTACATAAAAATTTAAGTGAAGAAGATGCTAACTTAGTGGTAGAAAAAATTCGTCAGCAAGAAGGTGTTGAATCGTTAAATTATGTTTCTCGCCAAGACAGTTTGAAAGAATTTAAAAGTTGGTCTGGTTTTGGTGAAGAGTTAGAAATTTTAGATGACAACCCATTGCCGGCGGTGGTGATGGTGAAACCGTCTAAAGCATTTAATGAATCAGAAAAACGAGCTGAGTTACGCGCAAATTTAAATAAAATTAAAGGCGTGCAAGAAGTTCGACTAGATAATGATTGGATGGAAAAATTGACCGCACTTTCGTGGCTTTTTGCACACGTGGCAATTTTCTGCACGGTGTTAATGACAATAGCTGTATTCCTTGTTATCGGAAATAGCATTCGATCCGATGTTTATAGCAGTCGTGCGAGTATTGATGTGATGAAGCTATTAGGTGCAACGGATCAATTTATTCTTCGTCCTTATCTTTATACTGGCATGATTTACGCGGTGTTGGGCGGATTGATTGCAGCGCTATTTAGCAGTCTTATTGTCGGGTACTTTACTTCAGCGGTGAAGTATGTGACGGATATCTTTGCAGTTACATTTGAGCTCAATGGATTAGGTGTAGGCGAGCTGATCTTCTTATTAGTAAGTTGCTTGATTATGGGGTATGTTGGTGCATGGATTGCAGCAACAAGACATATTGCAATGTTAGATAACAAACTATAAATTTTACTTATATAAAGTGCGGTCATTTTTTGTCGTGTTTTCAGCTGAAAAACATTCGGGGAAAATGACCGCACTTTTTGTATGTGGAAATTAATTGAACAAAAAGCTTGCATAATTAGGTGTTTTTGTGTAATATCCACGGGCTTTCAGATATTGAAAGCCGTTTAATGTAATCATTTATTAAACGAGTATTACGATATGTAATACTAACAATGTTTCCGATTTGGAGACTATATAACAGGTAACTTACACCTCCTTTTCTATTTTGAAGTTAGAATTGTGATTGGTGTTAGTTTTTTATTAGCTAAATTTTATTGGAGCTCTGGTCTAATGCAGAACCAAAGAATCCGTATCCGCTTAAAAGCTTTCGATCACCGTTTGATCGATCAATCTACTGCGGAGATCGTAGAAACAGCTAAACGTACTGGTGCACAAGTTCGTGGTCCAATCCCTTTACCAACTCGTAAAGAGCGTTTCACCGTGTTGATTTCTCCACACGTGAACAAAGACGCGCGTGACCAATACGAAATTCGTACACACAAACGTTTAGTAGATATCGTAGAGCCAACAGAAAAAACTGTTGATGCATTAATGCGTTTAGATTTGGCTGCCGGCGTGGACGTGCAGATCAGCCTAGGTTAATTAAGAGGTTATTACAATGATTGGTTTAGTCGGTCGTAAAGTTGGTATGACCCGTATCTTCAATGAAGACGGTGTTTCTGTACCAGTTACCGTTATCGAAATCGAAGCCAACCGCGTAACTCAAGTTAAAACTCTTGAAAACGATGGCTATACTGCAGTTCAAGTTACTACTGGTTCTAAAAAAGCGAATCGTGTAACTAAACCTGAAGCAGGCCATTTCGTGAAAGCAGGTGTTGAAGCTGGTCGCGGTTTATGGGAATTTCGTACTGAAGGTGAAGAATTCACTTTAGGTCAAGAAATCAATGTTGACATCTTTGCAGATGTTAAAAAAGTAGATGTTACTGGTACTTCTAAAGGTAAAGGTTTCCAAGGTGGTGTTAAACGTTGGAACTTCCGTACTCAAGATGCTACACACGGTAACTCTTTATCACATCGTGTACTTGGTTCTATTGGTCAAAACCAAACTCCAGGTCGTGTGTTTAAAGGTAAAAAAATGGCAGGACATTTAGGTGCTGAGCGTGTAACCGTTCAATCACTTGAAGTTGTTCGTGTAGATGCTGAGCGTAAATTGCTATTAGTAAAAGGTTCTGTACCTGGTGCTATCAATGGCGATGTTATCGTTAAGCCGGCAGTTAAAGCATAAGTCTAGGAGATAGAGATGGAATTACAAGTTGTAGGTGCAAACGCACTAACTGTTTCTGAAACTACCTTCGGACGTGAGTTTAACGAAGCTTTGATTCACCAAGTTGTTGTTGCTTATGCAGCAGGTGCTCGTCAAGGTACTCGTGCGCAAAAAACTCGTGCTGAAGTGTCTGGTTCAGGTAAAAAACCTTGGCGTCAAAAAGGTACAGGTCGTGCTCGTTCTGGTGATATCAAATCACCAATCTGGCGTTCTGGTGGTACAACCTTCGCGGCAAAACCACAAGATCACAGCCAAAAAGTGAACAAGAAAATGTACCGTGGTGCTATCAAAAGCATTCTTTCTGAATTAGTTCGTCAAGACCGTTTGGTTGTTGTTGAAAAATTCGAATTAGATGCACCAAAAACTAAAGTATTAGTACAAAAATTAAAAGATTTAGCAGTTGAAGATGCGTTAATTATCACAGCAAGTTTAGATGAAAATCTATTCTTAGCGGCACGTAACTTATATAAAGTTGATGTACGTGATGTTCAAGGTATCGATCCAGTTAGCTTAATCGCTTTCGATAAAGTGATTGTTACTGTTGACGCTGTGAAACAAATTGAGGAGATCCTAGCATGAGTCAAGAACGTTTGCTAAGCGTGCTACGTGCACCGCACATCTCTGAAAAAGCAACTAACAATGCTGAAAAATCTAACACTGTTGTACTTAAAGTTGCTTTAGATGCGAACAAAGCTGAAATTGCTGCTGCTGTTGCTCAATTATTTGAAGTAAAAGTTGACTCAGTTCGTACTGTGGTTGTTAAAGGTAAAACTAAACGCCGTGGTAACAAAATGGGTCGTCGCAGCGACTGGAAAAAAGCTTATGTAACTTTAGCCGAAGGCCAAAACTTGGACTTCGTGGACAGTGCAGAGTAATCGGAGGAAATTAGAGAATGGCTATCGTTAAATGTAAGCCGACCTCCGCTGGTCGTCGTCACGTTGTTAAAATCGTGAACCCTGAATTATACAAGGGTAAACCTTACGCGCCTCTTCTAGATACTAAATCTAAAACTGGTGGTCGTAACAATTATGGTCGTATTACCACTCGCCACATCGGTGGTGGTCATAAACAACATTACCGTTTAATCGATTTCAAACGTAACAAGTTAGATATCCCAGCGGTTGTTGAACGTTTAGAATATGATCCAAACCGTTCAGCTAACATTGCTTTAGTGCTTTATAAAGATGGTGAACGCCGTTATATCTTAGCACCTAAAGGTTTGTCAGTTGGCGATCAAATCCAATCTGGCGTTAACTCACCAATTAAAGTGGGTAACTCATTACCAATGCGTAATATCCCAGTTGGTTCAACAGTACATAACGTTGAATTAAAACCAGGTAAAGGCGGTCAAATCGCTCGTTCTGCTGGTGCTTATGTACAAATCATCGCTCGTGAAGGCAACTACGTAACTTTACGTTTACGTTCAGGCGAAATGCGTAAAGTATTAGCTGAATGTGTTGCTACAATCGGTGAAGTTGGTAACTCAGAACATATGCTTCGCGTATTGGGTAAAGCTGGTGCTAACCGCTGGAGAGGCATTCGCCCTACAGTTCGTGGTACAGCAATGAACCCAGTAGATCACCCACACGGTGGTGGTGAAGGTCGTAACTTTGGTAAACACCCAGTAACTCCTTGGGGCGTTCAAACTAAAGGTAAGAAAACTCGTCACAACAAACGTACTGATAAATATATCGTACGTCGTCGTGGCAAATAATTTAAATTAATAAGAGGATAAGCCATGCCACGTTCTCTCAAGAAAGGTCCTTTCCTTGACCTACACTTGTTGAAGAAGGTAGAGAAGGCGGTGGAAAGCGGGGATAAAAAACCAATCAAAACTTGGTCCCGTCGTTCAATGATCATTCCTTCAATGATCGGATTGACCATCGCAGTCCATAATGGTCGTCAGCACGTTCCTGTTTATGTATCTGATGAAATGATCGGCCATAAATTAGGTGAATTTGCACCGACTCGTACATACCGCGGTCACGCGGCAGATAAGAAAGCTAAGAAATAAGAGGTAAATAGATGGAAACTATCGCAAAACATCGTTACGCTCGCACTTCTGCCCAAAAAGCTCGCTTAGTTGCCGATTTAATTCGTGGTAAAAAAGTTGCGCAAGCATTAGAAATCTTAACTTTTACTAACAAAAAAGCTGCGGCTTTGGTGAAAAAAGTATTAGAGTCTGCTATTGCTAACGCAGAGCATAATGATGGTGCAGATATCGATGATCTTAAAGTTGCTAAAATCTTCGTTGACGAAGGTCCTAGCATGAAACGTGTTATGCCACGTGCTAAAGGTCGTGCAGATCGTATTTTAAAACGTACTAGCCACATCACTGTGGTTGTGTCAGATCGTTAATAAGTAGAGGAATAGCAATGGGTCAAAAAGTAAATCCAAATGGTATTCGCCTAGGTATTGTAAAACCTTGGAACTCTACTTGGTTCGCGAATACACAAGATTTCGCCGACAATCTTGACGGTGACTTCAAAGTACGCAAATTCTTAACTAAAGAATTAGCAAACGCTTCGGTTTCACGTATTACTATTGAGCGTCCAGCGAAAAGTATTCGTGTAACAATTCACACAGCTCGCCCTGGTATCGTTATCGGTAAAAAAGGTGAAGATGTTGAAAAATTACGTAACGCAGTATCTCAAATCGCTGGCGTTCCGGCTCAAATCAACATTGCTGAAGTGAAAAAACCGGAATTAGATGCAAAATTAGTTGCAGACAGCATCGCTTCTCAATTAGAACGTCGTGTAATGTTCCGTCGTGCTATGAAACGTGCGGTACAAAGCGCAATGCGTTTAGGTGCTAAAGGTATCAAAGTTGAAGTTAGCGGGCGTTTAGGTGGTGCAGAAATCGCACGTTCTGAATGGTATCGTGAAGGTCGTGTACCTCTACATACTCTTCGTGCGGACATCGATTATAACACTGCAGAAGCTCATACTACATACGGCGTAATTGGCGTTAAAGTATGGATCTTCAAAGGTGAAATTTTGGGTGGAATGGCTGCAGTTGCGCAATCAGAACAACAACCTGCCGACAAGCCTAAAAAGGCTCCGCGTGGCAAAGGTCGTAAGTAAGGAGAAACGCTAAATGTTGCAACCAAAACGTACAAAATTCCGTAAAGTTCACAAAGGCCGTAACCGTGGTATCGCGGGTGGTACTGAAGTTAGTTTCGGTACATTCGGGTTAAAAGCAGTTGGTCGTGGTCGTTTAACCGCTCGTCAAATTGAAGCGGCTCGTCGTGCAATGACACGTGCAGTTAAACGTCAAGGTAAAATCTGGATTCGTGTTTTCCCAGATAAACCAATTACTGAAAAACCATTAGAAGTCCGTATGGGTAAAGGTAAAGGTAACGTTGAGTACTGGGTAGCCTTAATCCAACCGGGTAAAGTACTTTATGAAATGGATGGTGTGTCAGAAGAGATCGCAAGACAAGCATTTGCATTAGCAGCTGCTAAATTGCCAATCAAGACTACCTTCGTAACTAAGACGGTGATGTAATGAAAGCTCAAGATTTACGTACAAAAAGTGTTGAAGAGCTGAATAATGAGTTAGTGAACCTTTTAGGTGAACAATTCAAATTGCGTATGCAAACAGCCACCGGTCAGCTTCAACAAACCCATCAGGCTAAACAAGTGCGTCGTGATATCGCACGTGTTAAAACCATTTTAACTGAGAAGGCGGGTGAGTAATGACTGATAAAATTCGTAGCGTACAAGGTAAAGTTGTTAGCGACAAAATGGAAAAATCTTTCGTTGTTGCTATTGAACGTAAGGTAAAACACCCGTTATACGGTAAATTTATCCGTCGTACAACTAAATTACACGTACACGATGAGAACAACGAAGCCAAATTAGGTGATGTAGTAGAGATTCGCGAATGTCGCCCTCTCTCTAAAACCAAATCTTGGACTTTAGTTCGTGTTGTTGAGAAAGCAGTTATTGCTTAATTAACAAGTTAAAAAATAAAAGCCAATGGTTTATACCGTTGGCTTTTTTCTTTCCAAAACTTGCTAAAAAGTCATGAAAATTTGACCGCACTTTAAATACACTAATTTAAGCATAAAATTTTGATTGCGTTTCTAGCTTGATTTTGGTAAACTCCGCCACCTATCCGCCATATATCTTTATAAGGCATGGATAGGTTCGTCCCGCAAGGGTGTATTATTAACTTAACGGAGCATAAAATATGATCCAAGAACAGACTATGCTGGATGTTGCCGATAACTCTGGTGCTCGCAGCGTAATGTGTATCAAGGTTCTAGGTGGATCGCACCGTCGTTATGCTGCTATTGGTGATATCATCAAAGTTACTGTGAAAGAAGCAATTCCACGCGGTAAAGTTAAAAAAGGTGATGTATTAAAAGCAGTTGTTGTGCGCACCAAGAAGGGTGTTCGTCGCCCAGACGGATCAGTCATTCGCTTCGATGGTAACGCTTGTGTAATTTTAAACAATAACACAGAGCAACCAATCGGTACTCGTATTTTTGGACCGGTGACTCGTGAACTTCGTTCTGAGAAATTCATGAAGATCATTTCTTTGGCACCAGAAGTACTGTAAGGAGAAGTGAGAAATGGCTGCAAAAATTCGTCAAAACGATGAAGTAATCGTACTTGCCGGTAAAGACAAAGGCAAGCGTGGCAAGGTAACTAAAGTGTTACCAAACGGTAAAGTGTTTGTTGAAGGTATCAACATCATCACTAAACATGAAAAACCAGTTCCTGCTTTAGGACAAGCTGGTGGTTTAGTGAAAAAAGAAGCAGCTATCGATGCTTCTAATGTTGCGATTTTCAATCCAAAAACAAACAAAGCTGACCGTGTAGGTTTTAGATTCGAAGACGGCAAGAAAGTACGTTTCTTCAAATCTAACAATGAAATTATCTAACAAACTGGAGTAATGCGATGGCGAAACTGCATGATTACTACAGAGATCAAGTAGTAAACGAGTTAAAAAATAAATTCGGCTACAAATCTGTCATGCAAGTCCCACGAATCGAAAAGATTACCCTGAATATGGGTGTGGGTGAAGCATTGACCGATAAGAAATTGCTAGACAACGCAGTAGCGGACTTAGCAGCAATTAGCGGTCAAAAACCTTTAGTAACTAAAGCTCGTAAATCTGTTGCTGGCTTTAAAATCCGTCAGGGATATCCAATCGGTTGTAAAGTAACACTACGCGGTGAGCGTATGTGGGAGTTCTTTGAACGTTTAATTACAATTGCTGTTCCACGTATTCGTGACTTCCGCGGTTTAAGCGCGAAATCATTTGATGGTCGTGGTAACTACAGCATGGGTGTGCGTGAACAAATCATCTTCCCTGAAATCGATTACGATAAAGTAGATCGTGTACGTGGTTTAGATATCACTATCACAACTACTGCTAAGAATGATGAAGAAGGTCAAGCACTACTTGCTGCCTTTAATTTCCCATTCCGTAAATAAGGCAGGTTATAATGGCAAAACAATCAATGAAAGCACGCGATGTAAAACGCGTTAAATTGGCTGAAAAATTCTTCGCTAAACGTGCAGAATTAAAGAAAATCATTTCTGATGTCAATGCCTCTGACGAAGATCGTTGGAATGCAGTGTTAAAATTACAAACTTTACCACGTGATTCTAGCCCTAGTCGTCAACGTAACCGTTGCCGCCAAACTGGACGTCCTCACGGCGTTTTACGTAAGTTTGGTTTAAGCCGTATTAAGGTTCGTGAAGCTGCTATGCGCGGCGAGATCCCAGGCCTTAGAAAAGCGAGCTGGTAATATACCACTTTATTTTGGAATCGGAGAAAAAGTACAATGAGTATGCAAGATCCAATCGCAGATATGTTGACCCGTATTCGTAACGGTCAAGCTGCGAACAAAGTTGCAATCAATATGCCTTCTTCCAAGCTAAAAGTGGCAATTGCCAACGTATTAGCTGCTGAAGGTTATATCGAAAGCGTTAAAGTTTTAGAAGGTGCAAAACCTGAATTGGAAATTACTTTAAAATATTTCCAAGGCAAACCGGTTGTAGAAAGCATCCAACGTGTAAGCCGTCCTGGTCTTCGTATTTACAAACGTAAAGACGAATTACCAAAAGTTATGGGTGGTTTAGGTGTTGCTGTAATTTCTACATCTAAAGGTGTTATGACTGACCGTGCAGCTCGTCAAGCGGGCTTAGGCGGTGAGATCATCTGTTACGTAGCTTAATAGAGGGGTAGGAAAATGTCTCGTGTTGCAAAGGCACCTGTTAATATTCCTGCCGGCGTTGAAGTTAAACTCGACGGTCAGCTATTAACAGTAAAAGGAAAAAATGGCGAGTTATCTCGCACAATTCATCACTCAGTTGAAGTTAAACAAGATAATGGTCAATTTACTTTCACTCCACGTGAAGGTTTTGTTGAAGCGAATGCTCAATCGGGTACAGCTCGTGCATTAGTTAATGCAATGGTTATCGGTGTTACTGAAGGCTTCACTAAGAAATTACAACTAGTGGGTGTTGGTTACAGAGCTCAAGTTAAAGGCAACGTAGTTGCATTAAGCTTAGGTTTCTCTCACCCTGTGGAGCACACTTTACCAGCAGGTATTACTGCTGAATGCCCTTCACAAACGGAAATCGTTTTAAAAGGTGCTGACAAGCAGTTAATTGGTCAAGTTGCAGCAGATATTCGTGCTTATCGCCGTCCTGAACCTTATAAAGGTAAAGGTGTACGTTACTCTGATGAAGTAGTACGTATGAAAGAGGCTAAGAAGAAATAATTAAGGTAACACTATGGATAAGAAATCAGCTCGTATCCGTCGTGCAGCTCGTGCACGTCATATGATGAGAGAGCAAGGTGTAACTCGTCTAGTTATTCACCGTACTCCGCGTCATATCTACGCACAAGTTATTGCACCAAACGGTTCAGAAGTGCTTGCCGCTGCTTCAACTGTTGAAAAAGCAATTCGTGAGCAAGTTAAATATACCGGTAATAAAGATGCCGCAGCAGTAGTAGGTAAACTTGTTGCTGAGCGCGCATTAGCAAAAGGCGTTAAAGACGTTGCTTTTGACCGTTCCGGTTTTAAATATCATGGTCGTGTCCAAACTTTAGCGGACGCTGCACGTGAAGCTGGTCTACAGTTCTAATGAGGTAAATTGAGATGTCAAACATCGAAAAACAAGCTGGTGAACTGCAAGAGAAGCTAATCGCAGTAAACCGTGTATCAAAAACTGTAAAAGGTGGTCGTATTATGAGCTTTACTGCTTTAACAGTAGTAGGCGATGGTAACGGTCGCGTAGGTTTTGGTTATGGTAAAGCTCGCGAAGTTCCGGCAGCGATCCAAAAAGCGATGGAAAAAGCACGTCGCAATATGATTAATGTCGCTTTAAATGAAGGTACATTACAACACCCAGTTAAAGGTGTTCACACTGGTTCTCGCGTATTTATGCAACCAGCTAGCGAAGGTACAGGTATCATCGCAGGTGGTGCAATGCGTTCAGTGTTAGAAGTTGCTGGTGTACGTAACGTTCTTTCTAAAGCGTATGGTTCAACCAACCCAATCAACGTTGTTCGTGCAACTATTGATGCATTAGCAAATATGAAATCACCAGAAATGGTTGCTGCTAAACGTGGCAAAACCGTTGATGAAATTTTGGGGTAATTGATAATGGCTAAAACTATTAAAGTAACTCAAGTTCGTAGCTCAATTGCTCGTTTACCGAAGCACAAAGCTACCTTGCGTGGTCTTGGTCTTCGCCATATGCACCATACTGTTGAGTTAATCGATACTCCGGCAGTACGTGGTATGATTAACCAAGTTTCATACATGGTTAAAGTGGAGGAGTAAGAGAATGCGTTTAAATACTCTATCTCCGGCTGAAGGTGCTAAGCACAGCGCAAAACGCCTTGGTCGTGGTATTGGTTCAGGTTTAGGAAAAACTGGTGGTCGTGGTCATAAAGGTCAAAAATCTCGTACTGGCGGCGGTGTTCGTCGTGGTTTCGAGGGTGGCCAAATGCCATTATACCGTCGTTTACCAAAATTTGGTTTCACTTCAATGAAATCAGCGGTAACTGCTGAAGTTCGTTTAAACGAATTAACAAAAGTTGAAGGAAATGTTGTCACTTTAGAAGCATTAAAAGCTGCAAACATTTTAACTAAAGATATTCAATTCGCTAAAGTTATCTTAGCTGGTGAAGTGAAATCTGCAGTTACTGTACGTGGTTTACGTGTAACTAAAGGTGCAAAAGCAGCAATCGAAGCTGCTGGCGGTTCAGTTGAGGAATAATTAGCAAATGGCTAAACAACCAGGTTATCAAAGCAGAAGTACTAATAGTGGTACTGGTGAACTAAAAAGCAGATTGCTTTTTGTATTAGGTGCACTTATCGTTTATCGTATTGGTTCTTTTATTCCGCTTCCTGGTATTGATGCCGCCGTGCTAGCTCAATTAGTTGAACAACAAAAAGGCACCATCATTGATATGTTAAACATGTTCTCTGGTGGTGCATTGAGCCGAGCATCAATTTTAGCATTAGGTATCATGCCGTATATCTCGGCATCTATCGTAATGCAATTGCTTGCTACGGTTTCACCTGCTTTAGCAGAATTGAAAAAAGAAGGCGCTGCAGGACAAAGAAAAATCACCAAGTATACTCGTTATGCAACGGTGGTTTTTGCTACTATCCAAGCTATCGCAATTTCTACCGGTTTACCGAATATGTTGCCACAATTAGTGCCAAATATCGGTTTTACTTTTTACTTCACTGCAGTAGTGAGTCTTGTTACCGGAACCATGTTCTTAATGTGGTTAGGTGAGCAAATTACTGAAAGAGGTATTGGTAACGGTATCTCAATTCTTGTTTTTGGTGGTATTGTTGCAGGATTGCCACATGCAATCATCGAAACAGTTGAGCAAGCTCGTCAAGGACAAATGCATCCTTTAGTTCTTCTACTAATCGCTGCTATTGTTTTTGCAGTAACTTACTTTGTTGTCTTCGTAGAGCGTGGACAACGTAGAATTCGTGTTGAATATGCTAAGCGTCAACAAGGGCGTCAAATTTTAGGTGGTCATTCAACTCACTTACCATTAAAAGTTAATATGGCAAACGTAATGCCAGCAATTTTTGCTTCAAGCATTATTTTATTCCCTGCTACATTGACACAATGGTTTGGTCAGAATGATAAGTTTGAGTGGTTAAATGACTTATCAATGTTGTTGAATCCTGGACAACCTTTATATCTTCTTGTTTATGCGGTAGCGATTATTTTCTTCAGTTTCTTCTACACTGCAATGCAATATAATCCACGTGATACAGCAGATAATCTAAAAAAATCTGGTGCATTTATCCCAGGAATTAGACCAGGTGAACAAACATCTCGTTACATTGATAAAGTAATGACTCGCTTAACATTAATTGGCGGTCTTTATGTAACGTTCGTATGTTTAGTCCCTTATATTATGACATCAGCATGGGATGTTAAATTCTACTTCGGTGGTACTTCCTTATTAATCGTTGTTGTTGTAATTATGGATTTTATCGTGCAAGTTCAGAGTCACTTAATGTCGTCTCAATATGAATCTGCGTTAAAAAAAGCAAACCTTAAAGGTTTTGGACAATAATTGTTCATTTAAGTAAAAAGGATAAGCAATGAAAGTTCGTGCTTCCGTTAAGAAGATGTGTCGTAACTGTAAAATTGTTAAACGTGAAGGTGTTGTTCGCGTATTATGCAGCGACCCTAAACACAAACAACGTCAAGGTTAATTAACATTTCTTCTTGCAAAGAACCGGTTGAGTAGTTATACTACTCAACTCATTTATGTCCTTGGTATTCTGTTTGAGTATCCTGAAAACGGGCTTTTCAAGATCAGAATACCAAATTAGTTAAAATAATAGGAGTGCATAGTGGCCCGTATTGCAGGCATTAACATTCCTGATCACAAACACGCTGTAATCGCTTTAACTGCAATTTACGGTATCGGTAAAACTCGTTCTAAAAGCATTTGTGCTGCAGCGGGTATTGCTGAAGATGTTAAGATCAGCGAATTGTCTGAAGAGCAGATTGACAAACTGCGTGACGAAGTTGGTAAATTTACCGTTGAAGGTGACTTACGTCGTGAAGTAACACTAAACATCAAACGTCTTTTAGACTTAGGTTGTTACCGTGGTTTACGTCATCGTCGTAGTTTACCGGTACGTGGTCAACGTACTAAAACTAATGCGCGTACCCGTAAGGGTCCACGTAAGCCGATCAAAAAATAGTCGGGGTAAATAAAGAATGGCTAAAACACCAGTTCGTGCACGTAAACGTGTAAAAAAACAAGTTGTAGATGGCGTAGCACATATTCACGCATCTTTCAATAATACAATCGTTACCATTACTGACCGTCAAGGTAATGCTTTAGCTTGGGCTACAGCAGGTGGTTCAGGTTTCCGTGGTTCTCGTAAATCTACCCCGTTCGCTGCACAAGTTGCTGCAGAACGTTGTGCTGAAATCGTTAAAGAATTCGGCTTAAAGAACTTGGAAGTTATGGTTAAAGGTCCGGGTCCGGGTCGTGAATCAACAATCCGTGCGTTAAATGCAGCGGGTTTCCGTATCACGAACATCACTGATGTGACTCCGATTCCTCATAACGGTTGTCGTCCACCGAAAAAACGTCGTGTTTAATGGCGTAATAGGATAGTTGGAGAAAGAAAATGGCAAGATATTTGGGCCCTAAACTCAAGCTCAGCCGTCGTGAAGGCACTGATTTATTCCTTAAATCAGGTGTGCGTGCGATTGATTCAAAATGTAAAATTGATACAGCACCAGGTCAACACGGTGCTCGTAAACCGCGTTTGTCTGACTATGGTAGTCAATTACGTGAAAAACAAAAAGTTCGTCGTATCTATGGTATTTTAGAACGTCAATTCCGTAACTACTATAAAGAAGCAAACCGTTTAAAAGGTAATACTGGTGAAAACTTACTAGTATTATTAGAAGGTAGATTGGATAACGTTGTTTATCGCATGGGATTTGCTGCAACTCGCGCAGAAGCTCGTCAATTAGTGAGCCACAAAGCGATTGTCGTAAATGGTCGTGTTGTAAATATCCCATCTTTCCAAGTTTCTGTAAATGATGTTGTTGCTGTTCGTGAGAAATCTAAAAAACAAGCACGTATTAAAGCATCATTAGAATTAGCAGAACAAAGAGAAAAACCAACTTGGTTAGAAGTTGATTCTGCAAAAATGGAAGGTGTGTTCAAACGTGTTCCTGAACGTTCTGATTTATCAGCAGACATTAACGAACATCTGATCGTTGAGCTTTACTCTAAATAATAGTTAAGCTTAAAAGCAAAGAGAGGATAAAATGCAGGGTTCTGTTACAGAATTTTTAAAGCCATGCTTAGTAGATATCGAGCAAATTAGCTCTACTCATGCTAAGGTGATCTTAGAACCGTTAGAGCGTGGCTTTGGTCATACTCTAGGGAATGCATTACGTCGTATCCTTCTGTCTTCAATGCCAGGTTGTGCTGTAACTGAAGTAGAAATTGATGGCGTACTGCACGAATATAGTAGTAAAGAAGGTGTTCAGGAAGATATTCTTGAAGTTCTTTTAAACCTTAAAGGTCTAGCGGTTAAAGTACAGAATAAAGATGATGTTATTCTGACATTAAATAAATCTGGAATTGGCCCTGTTGTTGCAGCAGATATCACCCACGATGGTGATGTTGAGATTGTTAATTCATCACATGTAATCTGTCACTTAACAGACGAAAATGCATCTATTAATATGCGTATTCGTGTTCAACGTGGTAGAGGTTATGTACCTGCATCTGCTCGTACTCATTCACAAAATGAAGATCGTCCAATTGGTCGTTTATTAGTAGACGCTTGTTATAGCCCGGTTGACCGTATTGCTTACAATGTTGAAGCAGCACGTGTTGAACAACGTACTGACTTAGATAAACTAGTTATCGAGTTAGAAACTAACGGGACTATTGATCCGGAAGAAGCAATTCGTCGTGCAGCAACAATTTTAGCAGAGCAACTCGATGCATTCGTTGATTTGCGTGATGTTCGTCAACCTGAAGTCAAGGAAGAAAAACCGGAATTTGATCCGATTTTATTACGTCCTGTTGATGACTTAGAGTTGACAGTTCGTTCTGCTAACTGTTTGAAAGCAGAAACAATTCACTATATCGGTGACTTAGTACAACGTACAGAAGTTGAGTTATTAAAAACGCCTAATCTTGGTAAGAAATCTCTTACTGAAATTAAAGACGTTCTCGCTTCACGTGGCTTGTCACTTGGTATGCGCCTTGAGAATTGGCCACCAGCAAGTATTGCTGAAGACTAGTTTGGTCATAGGTTAAGATTTTTCTGAGAAGGATAAGATCATGCGCCATCGTAAGAGTGGTCGTCAACTAAACCGTAATAGCAGCCATCGCCAAGCGATGTTCCGTAACTTAGCAAGTGCTTTAGTTAGTCATGAAATCATCAAGACAACTTTACCAAAAGCTAAAGAATTACGTCGTGTAGTTGAACCGTTAATTACATTAGCAAAAGAAGATAGCGTTGCAAACCGTCGTTTAGCATTCGCTCGTACTCGTAACATTGAAACTGTTGCGAAATTATTCAATGAATTAGGTCCACGTTTTGCTCAACGTGCAGGTGGTTACACCCGTATCTTAAAATGTGGTTTCCGTGCAGGTGACAACGCTCCAATGGCATACATTGAGTTAGTTGATCGTCCAGAAGTTGCAGAAGCAGCAGCGGAATAATAATTTGTTATAAAATAAAAAGGCTCACTGATGTGAGCCTTTTTTATGTCTTGTTTTCCTAAAATTCAGCTTCAGCTCTGAATGTCATTTTTTCACCAGTGATAGGGTGCGTAATCGTAAGTTCTTCTGCATGTAAGCATAAGCGAGGTGACATCGATTTAGCTTGTGGGTGAGAATAAAACTTGTCACCTAAAATGGGATGTCCAAGTGCAAGTGTATGCAAACGTAGTTGGTGTGAGCGTCCTGTAATTGGAGTCAGTTTAACTCGAGTACAGTTAGTCGGTAATCGTTCTAAAACTTCATAAAAAGTGACCGCTCTTTTGCCAAATACAAAATCAATGCGTTGACGCGGGCGATTTTCCCAATCGCAAATCATTGGAAGATTAATTTCCCCACTATCTTGTTCTAAGTGTCCCCAGACTAACGCTTGATAATATTTCTTTGGTTCACGTTCACGGAATTGACGTTTCAACTCTTTATCTGCCGCTTTACTTAATGCAAACAGAATAATCCCGCTTGTGGCCATATCTAGACGATGTGCAGGTTCACAAAATCCAAACTTCTCTTTCACTCGACTCATTGCACTATCGTAGTATTCTGGTTGATTGCCAGGAACAGAAAGTAAACCGCTTGGTTTATTTACCACGCAGATATGATTATCTTGGTAGATGATATCTAAATAAGGTTCTAAAGGGGGATGGTATTCAATAAGTGCCATATTATTCCTTGTTTGTCACTATTACCCGAAGGCTATCTAATCGCCAGCTTGCTTTACTTAACTCTTCCAAAGAAACTAAACGTTGTTTTTCTAATACATCAATTTCCGCCTGGCGAATATTTTTATTTACTGCTTTCAAGGCTATAAGTCGATTGATTTCAGTACTCAATGTTTGATCTGCTAATCTACTGGCTTCTCGAATTTGAGATTGTGCAATTTCAGTTATTTTGTGATCGCCTAGTTTAATTAATTGCTCAATATTTAGACGAGCCATTTTAACCATTTTATTCGCAATATCTTTACCTAGCGGCTTAAGTTTATTTTGCAATGTATCAAAATTAACTTGTCCGGCGAGATCGTTTCCTTTGCTATCCAGCAATAAGCGAACAGGTGTAGGCGGAAGAAAACGATTCAGTTGCAAACCTTTTGGTGATTGGCTTTCAATCATATAAATTAATTCAACCAACAGCGTGCCTGCGGGCAGCTGTTTATTAACTAATAATGCCATTGCTGCTTTGCCGATGTCACCAGAAGCGATTAAATCAATGCCTTGGCGTATCATTGGGTGATCCCAGGTAAGAAATTCTAATTCTTCACGCGCAAGAGCAAGTTGTCGGTCAAAGGTTACTGTAACACCTTCTTCTTTTAGTCCTGGAAAATCGGGAACAAGCATGGTGCCCGTTGGTGTGATAACAATGCTGTTTTCACCTAAATCATCTTGTTCTACGCCAATAATATCAAATAAATTCAGTGCAAAATCGACTAATTGTGGTGAATTATCAGTTTGAGCGATTTCTGCCGCAAGTCGTTGTGCCTTTTCGCCACCATTAGAATTTAATTCTAACAAACGATCACGGCCTTTCTCTAAGGCTAAACGCAATGCTTTTGCTTGTTTTTGCGTTTGGAGAATGAGTTGCTCAAAATCTGCTTTATTTTCTGACCGCACTTTTAATAAAGTTTCATATTGTTCAAACAATGCCATACCAATAGGGCAAGTTTGTTCAAAGGCATTTAAGCCCTCATGATACCAACGGGCTAAATCTTGTTGTGCAGAACCTGCTAGGCAAGGGACATAAATTTGCACGTCTCGTGTTTGCCCAATACGATCTAAACGACCGATACATTGCTCAAGTAAGTCAGGATTCTCCGGTAAATCGAAGAGTACGAGATGACAAGCAAATTGGAAATTTCTGCCTTCAGAACCAATGCTAGAACTCAGTAAAACTTGAGCACCATTTTCGCTATCGGAAAAATAAGCGGCAGCACGATCTCGTTCAATGATTGACATTCTTTCATGGAAAATAGCACTACGAATGGCTTCTTTTTCTCGTAAAATTTGCTCAAGTTGAATTGCCGTTTGTGCAGTTTTGCAAATGACTAAGATTTTTTCATTTCGGTGTGATTTTAGGAAATCAATTAACCAATGAATTTTTTCATCAGTCTCAGTCGCATCAATCGTTACTTGGTGATAAAACCGATGTGGAAAACCTTTTACACCTTGGCGTGTATTGCGAAATAAAATACGGCTTGTGCCATGTCGATCGATGAGATTTTGAATGAGCTCTTGTCTCGCAGCTTGCTTCTCCTCATCATTATGACAGGCTAAAGCTTTGAATAATGGTTCGACATCCCGCTCATTGAGTAAATCAGAAATATGATTTTTTTCGACCGCAATTAGTGGCTTCTCTGAGAGTAAAGATTGCACCGCATCGGCCACAGGTTGATAATTTTCCTGTTCCTTCAAGAACGCTTGGTAATCATAAAAACGCTCAGGATCAAGCAAGCGTAAGCGTGCAAAATGGCTTTCCAAACCCAGTTGTTCAGGCGTTGCAGTGAGTAATAAAACAGACGGAATAGCGTTGGCTAATTGTTCCACCAATAAATAAGCGGTACTCGGCGCATTTTCAGACCAAGCTAAATGATGTGCTTCATCGACAATTAAACAGTCAAATTCAGCTTCAATGGCTTGTTGTACGCGATGAGGGTGAGATTTCAACCAATCTAGTGCACAAATAATTAAGCTTTCAGTACTAAATGGATTGATCGCTTGTTCGGCAAAATCTTCACAACGTTCTTCATCAAATAATGAAAAATGTAAATTAAAACGACGAAGCATTTCGACAAGCCATTGATGCTGCAAGGTTTCCGGTACAATAATTAACACACGTTGTACTTTTTCAGCAAAAAGCTGGTTTTGCAAAATCATGCCTGCTTCAATGGTTTTACCTAACCCCACTTCATCCGCTAAGAGCACGCGAGGATTGATACGATTACCTACCTCTTGCGCAATATGAAGTTGATGAGGAATTAAACCCGCACGATTGCCTCGTAAGCCACGCAAAGGCGATTGAAATTGAGCTTGTTGATGCAGAAGGGTTTGATAACGCAACGCAAAATGTTCACTACGATCAATCTGTGATGAAAAGAGGCGATCTTTCGCTTGGCTAAAAGAAATTATCGGAGAAAGTTCTTTTTCATTGACGATAACGTCTTCGCCTTGTGCATTTTTGACTAAATAAAATAAGAGACCATTCATTTCTTGAATATCAAGGACTTCACCTTGCCAACCTGCTTGGTGATGAAGTTGTTCTCCTTTATTCAACACAATTCGGGTTAATGGCGCTTGTGCCACCGCATAAATTCGGGTTTCATCTGTGGCAGGAAAGTGAAGGGTAACCGAGCGGAAATCTAAGGCGGTAATCATCCCTAATCCGAGGCTATTTTCTGTTTCACTAATCCAACGTTGACCGATTGCAAATGACATCATCTTCCTCTTAATGAATCTCTTAAAATGGGGCGATATTGTAGTCTGATTATAAGGGAATGCAAGGTACAGGCGAGTAAAAGCATGAAAAATAAAGTGTGATTTTTCTCACAATAATTAAATTAAATGTCACCTAAGCTTTACTTTAAAAAAGTGCGGTGTAAAAATGACGTACTTTTTCATAAAACAGGAGTGTTCCATGAATTGGACAGAACGACTTAAAGAAGAATTTTTATCAGGTTGGAAGCCTTTTGAAGTGGCATGGGTAGTTATTTTCCTTGCAGCACAAATTATTGCTTATGTTCTTATGCCGGATAGCGCATTAGGCATGATTTCGGGGATTGCAGGTATTCTCTGTGTAGTATTTGTGAGTAAAGGAAAAATTAGTAACTATTTCTTTGGGCTTATTTTTGCTTACACGTATTTTTATGTCTCCTGGGGAAGCAATTTTCTTGGTGAAATGAATACGGCGCTCTATGTCTATATTCCATCACAATTTATCGGGTATTTCATGTGGAAACAAAACATGCAAAACGATAATGGTGGTGAAAGTGTGATAGCCAAAGCCTTAACACCGAAAGGTTGGGCAATTTTGCTTGTGAGTGTTGGAATTGGTACTCTTTGTTTTGTACAGGCTTTAAAAGCAGCGGGTGGGAGTTCTACAACGCTAGATGGTTTAACCACAATTATCACTGTAGCGGCGCAATTATTGATGATTTTGCGTTATCGTGAGCAATGGTTATTATGGATTGTCTTAAATGTGCTTTCCATTTTGCTTTGGCAAGGGCAGCCAGCGATGTATTTAATGTATAGTGCTTACTTACTTAACTCATTGTATGGTTATTACAACTGGACGAAATTAGTAAAATTAGATTGAGGTAGGACAACATTATTCATAAAAAAGGCAAGCTAAAAAGCTTGCCTTTTGGGATGATTTAATAAAATAAAAACTTCTTTATATTAACCAAATAAAAACATGATACTTCTAATAAGCCCTAGTGGGAAAAAGATGTAATCGGCTAATGCTAGAATCCAATTCCCATTCTGAAAGTCATGATATGCAGCATAGAGTGGTGCAATTGCCCATAAAATACCAATTATTGATTTCATATACCCTCCTTGATTTAAAATAATAAATTTGCACGCGTGATGCAAGAAAATTGAAAAATAATATTATTGTAATTAACCAATAATTTGTTTTTCAACCTAGTTCCCTGTTGATTGTAACAGTTTTAAATAGTTTTTAAAGAGTTAAGCTCTTGTTTGAGCTTTAGTGCTCGGTTTTATAAAGTAGTATTCAATTCATTTTATATTAAAAATTTAAGTAAAAATCTTTAGTTAAAGTGACAAATGCAACTGTATATCGATTATTCTCATCATAAATAATTAACCTCTCTTTCATTTGTGGTAAGGCTTCTTTGCTAAAGGTTAGCAACATCCGTTGTGGAGTTTTCCCTATTTTTGTAATGACATCAGTCTGCTTAATGCAATAAAGTGCGGTTGAATTTATCAATGTTTTCCCCGCCTCATAAGGCAAGACAAAACTGATCTTCCCTTTTTCGGATAAACAACTCGACGCCCAATTTAACCAATCTAAATGACTTTGTTGAACATAACGGGCAAGAGCACGCTCATCATTTTTACATTCAACGCCTTGTGCAAAATAAGGCGGATTCGCCACAATTAAATCAAATTGATGCGCTGTTTGTTGGCAATAAGTTTGCACGTCTTGGCGTGTTAAATGAAGACGATTGTGCCATGGCGAAGCCTTGAAGTTTTCTTGTGCTTGTTGTGCTGCAAGGGGATCAAGTTCAACGGCTTCAATTTGGCAATGCTCATGACTTCGTTGGGCGAGCATTAGTGCAACCAAGCCTGTGCCAGTTCCCATATCAAGAATCCGCTGACAATCAGACACATCCGCCCAAGCACCCAGTAAAATGCCATCTGTGCCGACTTTCATTGCACAATGTTGTTGATTAATATGGAATTGTTTAAAGGTAAAGCTGCTCATAAAATCTTGCGGAAAATGACCGCACTTTCAGGTATAATCAGCCCCAATTTTAACAAATTAATGCAAAATAATGAATTTATCCCCATTTGAAGAATTCGATCTTTCCCCCGAATTATTAAAAGCCTTAGAAAAGAAAGGCTACACCCGCCCGACCGCAATCCAATTAGAAGCGATTCCGGCAGCCATGGAAGAACGTGATGTGCTCGGTTCTGCACCAACAGGTACAGGCAAAACTGCTGCATTTTTATTGCCCGCGATTCAGCATTTATTGGATTATCCACGTCGTAAACCAGGGGCACCTCGTATTTTAATTTTAACGCCAACCCGTGAGTTAGCGATGCAGGTTGCAGAGCAAGCGGAAGAGTTGACACAATTCACACATTTGAAGATTGCAACCATTACTGGCGGTGTGGCGTATCAAAATCATGGGGAAGTGTTTAATTCAAATCAAGATATCGTGGTGGCAACACCGGGGCGTTTGTTGCAATACATCAAAGAAGAAAACTTTGATTGTCGTGCGGTAGAAATATTGATTTTTGATGAAGCAGATCGCATGTTGCAAATGGGCTTTGGCCAAGATGCGGAGAAAATTGCCGCTGAAACGCGTTGGCGTAAACAAACCCTTCTTTTCTCTGCCACATTAGAAGGGGAGTTATTAGTCGATTTTGCAGATCGTTTATTAAATGATCCGGTAAAAATCGATGCAGAACCAAGTCGTCGTGAGCGCAAGAAAATCAACCAATGGTATTATCATGCCGACAGCAATGAACATAAAATCAAGTTGCTTGCGCGTTTTATCGAAACCGAGAACGTGAGTCGCGGCATTGTGTTTGTGCGTCGTAGAGAAGATGTGCGTGAGCTTTCTGAGACTTTGCGTAAACGCGGTATTCGTTCTACTTATTTAGAAGGCGATATGGCGCAAACACAACGTAATAATGCCATTGATAAATTAAAATCAGGTGTTGTTACTGTGTTAGTGGCTACTGATGTCGCTGCTCGTGGGATTGATATTGATGATGTGACACATGTCATGAACTTCGATTTACCTTACAGTGCAGATACCTATTTACATCGTATTGGTCGTACGGCTCGTGCAGGGAAAAAGGGCACAGCTGTTTCTTTTGTTGAAGCCCATGATTATAAATTGCTCGGTAAAATAAAACGTTATACGGAAGAGCTTTTGAAAGCACGGATTTTAGAAGGCTTAGAACCTCGCACTAAACCACCAAAAGATGGTGAAGTAAAATCCATGTCTAAAAAGCAAAAGGCGCGTATTAAAGAAAAACGTGAAGAAAAGAAAAAATCAGAGGTGAAGAAGAAAGCCAAATTACGTCATAAAGATACGAAAAATATTGGTAAACGCCGTAAACCAAGCACAGAAAAAACAGATGAGAAATAATAAAAAAATAACCGCCACTTATTAAGTGCGGTTATTTTTTTGACTATTTATTGACTTGGCTACCGATTACGCCACCTAATGCGGCACCACCTAATGTGGTCGCGGTATTACCACCAAGCATATAGCCTGCTGCACCACCAATAGCTGCGCCAGCTGTTGTATTTTTTTGTGTACGGTTCATATTTCCACATGCAGCAAGGGAAATAATAGTCATCGCGATAACAAGTGATTTTCCAATTAATTTCATAGGATCTCTCCGTGTTTAACATATAAAACTATCCATATTGATAGTACTCCATAAGACAAACGGAGATGAATGAAAGTTCAAAAATATGCGTTTTTCGATGTTTTTTTGAACAATTGAATATATTGAATGTTAATCTTTAGCTTGATCTAATACTTTCGCAACCACTTTCAAATATTCAATCGCCAATCCATGGTGTCCTGTACTCGCATTAAATACTAAATCTTCACTTAATACACCACAAGGCATATCCTCTGGGATTTTACCGTCCTCATAAGCTTGATAATCGTCTCGCCAGTCACCATCAAAATAATAGTGTTCTAAGGTTTTCATTTTTGGTAAGAAAGCTTGCCATTTTTCAAGAAATTGTTCCGCGTCAGCTAAGAAACTCTCCGCTTCATTGAGAAGGTTTTCCATTTCTGAAATTTTATCTAAGCGTGATTGAGGTAACATAGGTTTCTCCAAAATAAGGTAAAAATAAACCGCACTTTATTCGAACAAAGTGCGGTGAGTTTATCATGAGTTTTTAGACTTACACATCATAAGTGGTAGATGCTGTGTTGCCACCGCGACCTGTCCAGTTGGTGTGGAAGAATTCACCACGTGGTTTATCAGTACGTTCATAAGTGTGAGCACCGAAGTAGTCACGTTGTGCTTGCAATAAGTTTGCTGGTAAGCGTGCTGATGTGTAGCCATCTAAGAACGTAATCGCAGATGCCATACATGGCATTGGAATGCCCACTTCGATAGATTTTGCCACCACTTTACGCCAGTCGCTTAATGCGTTTTCTAAAATGCCTTTGAAGTAGCTATCTGAACCCAAGAAGATTAAATCTGGATTTGCTTCATATGCATCCCGAATGTTGCCTAAGAAACGGCTACGGATAATACAACCTTCACGCCATAATAATGCCGTTGCGCCGTAGTTGATGTTCCAGTCAAATTGTTCAGAGGCTTCACGAATCAGCATAAAGCCTTGTGCATAAGAAATAATTTTAGACGCCAATAAGGCTTTACGCACCGCCTCAATCCAAACTTTTTTATCGCCTTCAACAGGTTGAATTGTTTTGCCGAATAATTGATTAGCGGCAACACGTTGATCTTTAAATGAAGATACGCAACGAGCAAAGACAGATTCAGTGATTAAGGTTAATGGAATACCAAAATCTAATGCATTGATACCTGTCCATTTACCAGTCCCTTTTTGGCCAGCTGTATCTAAGATTTTTTCAACTAATGGTTCACCATCAGCATCTTTATAACCAAGAATATCGGTAGTGATATCAATTAAATAGCTATCAAGTTCAGTTTTTTTCCATTCTGCGAAGATAGCTTGCATTTCTTCATAGCTTAAGCCTAAACCTTCTTTTAAGAATTGGTAAGCTTCACAGATTAATTGCATATCGCCATATTCGATACCATTGTGAACCATTTTTACAAAGTGGCCAGCACCTTCTCCACCAACCCAGTCACAGCAAGGTTCACCTTGTTCTGTTTTAGCAGAGATTGCTTGGAAGATTGGCTTAACATATGGCCATGCTTCGTGGTTACCACCAGGCATAATAGATGGCCCATGACGAGCGCCTTCTTCACCACCAGAAACACCCGAGCCGATAAAGCGAATGCCTTTTTCAGCCAATGCTTTTACACGACGGTTAGTATCAGGATAGTTTGAGTTACCACCATCAATAATGATGTCACCTTCTTCTAAATGTGGCAGTAATGCCTCAATGAATTGGTCCACTACATCACCCGCACGCACCATTAACATCACTTTACGTGGTTTTTCTAATTTAGAAGCTAAATCTTCTAAAGAGTATGCGCCGATAATATTCGTGCCTTTTGCTGCACCTTGTAGAAATTCATCCACTTTTGAAGTGGTGCGGTTATATGCTACGACTTTAAAGCCATGATCGTTCATATTTAAAATGAGGTTTTGCCCCATTACGGCTAAGCCGATAACACCGATGTCGCCTTTTACTGACATTGTTTTCTCCTGTTGTAGTGTGGGGATGCCCACCGTGATTTTGGAAATGGTTAATAGTGGGACAAATCCCACTCTAAAATATAAATTATTTATTTTTTATAATATAATCAAAAACATCTCTATTAAAAAATCCTGAGTTATAGCTATTTGTTCTTTCCCGTAAAGGAGTAATAATTCCTTCATTTATATATTCAGGTAAGTTTTCAATAAAAATAACATCTGAAGGATCTTTATGATATCCAAGATAAATTAGAATTTGAGCTTGTATATCATTTATCTGAACTAACTTTACTCTATCAAATTTATATCTTTGATAATCAACAGCAATCAGATAGCCGATAGCATCTAAATATTCTTCGAATTTTTCTCTGCTAAAAAAAGAATTGTGACAAAAGTCGTGTAAAAAACTATTAGGATTTTCTTCATAATTATCATCAATAATTTTTTTCGCATTTTCAATCTGTGTTGTAGACATCAAGGTTTCCCTTATACAATTAAATTAACTCTTTGCCCACGCACTCATATGTTGCATAAATCTAATGCGGATAATAATCTACAGCTTACGTAGCAGATAAAAGCACAATTTTAGCTTGTGGATGTAAGACTTGTTTAGTGTGTTCAATCAATTGCAAGATGATACCTTGTTTCAGATATTCTATAGAAAAACTTCTTTTAAATTTCTTTAATTAAAGAGCTGCCTTGCTCTAACGTGTCTAGCCACTGCCATTTTTCATGACCGATGAGTTTGCTTTCTTCTAAAGAAAATGTTGTACAGCAACGCCCCAAACGATTTTCTAGAGATTGATTTAAATGTTGATACGTAAATTCAATTTGAGTATCGTTAATCCACTTCCCAATTAAAAAGCCTTTTAAAATTTCACCACCACAATATTCGGCCCAAATCATTTTACCTTGTTGATGGTAATGAAATTCTGTTTGGCTACTCACCTCACCATTTTCGGTGTTTTCAACAGCAATAAATTTTTTATTATCTAAATTCAACATTAAAGTCACTCTGCATCTGATGTATCTATATCTTATTTTTGCATAATGTAATGCATTTCTACATTTTTCGCTTTTGCGGCTTTTTCTAGATCTGTTTTATCACTTTGACTATCTCCAACAAGGTATAAAGATACATCCTTGCCGACCTTTTCTGCATTATTTAGTCCATACATAGCAACTGCTTTATTCACAGATTGACTGTTTCCTGCAATTCCAATGTGTAAATTATCTGTAGCTAAAAGAGATACGAGTCGTTTTCCTGAAGTACCACCTGCGGTTCTAATCGTTGCTACTAGCATTCCATTTGAAACTGGGTTTCCTGCTTCCGGAACTTGAAGCATTACTGAGCGATTATCTTTTGGCATTTGTGCCGCTAACTGATCTAAAGATGGACCAGATGAACAAGCAAATAACAAAGTTGAAGTAAGTAGTACAAACAGTTTTTTCATTTTTGTCACCATATCATTCTAATAAATTAACTCTTCGTCCATGCACTCATATGTTGAGTAAATCCAATATGCGGATAATAATCCACTGCTTGTGGAGCGGATAAAAGCACAATTTTGGCTTGTGGATGTAAGGCTTGTTTAGTGTGTTCAATTAACTGCAAGCCGATACCTTGTTTTTGATATTGTTCATCAACCGCTAAATCAGATAAATAACAGCAGTAGGCAAAATCTGTCACGGAACGTGCCACACCCACTAATCGTTCACCATCCCAAGCGGTCACTAATAAATCTGCATGGTGTAACATTGCCGCGACACGCTTTTCATCCTCTAATGGACGGCGCGCCCCAAGCGTTGTCTTATTTAGCAATTCAATAAATTGTTTAACTGAAATTGGTTCATTCACTTTGTAGTCTATCATTTTGCAAACCTATGATATTTGATACTCAACTTGTTATAGCAATTTAGCCGCCGCTTTATCCAAATACCATTCCGTCACGCCGTTTTTCGCCTGAATTTTGGCAGCAGGGTAAGGCAGATTTTCTGCAGGAGTCGTTTGGATTTCTTTTAAAATATCCGCTTTGCTTTCGCCAGTGACCAAATAGGTAATGCGTTTGGCTTGTTCAATCAGTTTGGCTGTTTTAGAAATGCGGATTTGACCGCTTTCAGGGTGTTTTGCAATAACAGCAAGGTTTTCATCATCAAAATTGGTTTGATGTGGGAAAAGAGAAGCGGTATGACCGTCAGTTCCCATACCTAGAATGATCCAATCAAAAATACCGTTTGGAATGACCGCACTTAATTCTTCTTCGAAGCGTTTTAGTTCAAAGTGCGGTTCATTTTCTCCACGAATTCTGTGGATGTTTTCCGTTGGAATTTGAATATGATCGAATAAGCGTTTTTGCACTTCACCGTAGTTGCTTTCTGAATCGGTTGGTGGAACCATGCGATCATCACCCCACCAAAAATGCAGATTTTTCCAGTTAATTTGTTCCGCATAAGGCGTTTGGGCTAAGGTTTTGAATAACAGCTTAGGCGTTGAACCGCCAGAAAGAGAAATATGCACAGGGTGATTTAATTGGCTATAAATCACAAATTCTTCGGCAATCTTTTCAACAGCATGCTGAGCTGTTGGGAAAGTAATGGTGTTCATGTTCGCTTCTCTCTATTCGGTGATAAGCCTTCTCCTATTGAAGAAGGCGAGATATTAATAATTAAACCTTTTTCTTCATTTTGCCGCTTGGTTTACGCCATACACGACCACTTTTTGCGATAAGTTTTTCCGCCGCAACAGGTCCCCAAGTTCCCGCTTCATATTCATGAACTCGGCCGCCCGCTTCTTTGTAGTCTAAAATTGGTTGAACGAATTTCCATGCAGCATGAACGGCATCAGTACGAGCGAAGAGTGTTGCATCACCTTTCATCGCATCGAGCAATAAGCGCTCATAAGCCGTCAGGACTTGGTCATCGGCTAAATCAGCATAACGGAAATCCATTGAGACTTCTTTGGCTTCAAAGCCTGCCCCTGGTTTTTTCAAACCGAAGCGCATTGAAATGGCTTCATCAGGTTGAATACGGATGATCAATTTATTCTCAGGCGCATTTTGACTGAATACTGGATGTGGTGTGGTTTTAAAGTGAATCACAATTTCCGTCACACGTGCTGGTAAGCGTTTACCTGTACGTACATAGAAAGGTACGCCCGCCCAACGCCAGTTTTCGATTTCGCAACGTAAAGCCATAAAGGTTTCAGTGCGAGAGTTAGACGGCACGCCTTTTTCTTGTAAATAACCTTTGACTTCTTTGCCATCAATTTCTGCTGCGATGTATTGACCTAGCACTAAATTATGCTCAACGTCATCTTGCGTTAATGGACGTAAAGAGTGCATGACTTTGGCCACTTCATCACGCATTGAGTTCGCATTAATGATAGCAGGTGGTTCCATGGCAACCATGGCTAAAACTTGTAATAAGTGGTTTTGGAACATGTCACGCATTGCACCGGAACCATCATAATAGCCACCACGTTCTTCTACACCAATGGCTTCGGCTCCCGTAATTTCGACATAATCAATGTAATTACGGTTCCAAAGCGGTTCGAATAAACCATTTGAGAAGCGTAAAACAAGTAAGTTTTGTACGGTTTCTTTACCAAGATAATGGTCGATACGATAGATTTGATGTTCTTCAAAGAAACGATGAATTTTGACGTCGAGTTCTTGTGCGGTTTTTTCATCATAACCAAAAGGTTTTTCGACAATAATCCGTTTCCAACCGTCTTCTTCTGTGTTTAAACCATGAGCTGCAAGGCATTCTGGAATCACACCATATAAGCTTGGTGGCGTAGACATATAGTAAAGGGTGTTGCCATTCGTTTGATATTTAGTATGTAATTCTTTTAAACGTGGGACTAATTTTCCGTAATCGGCCGCATCAGATGTGTTTACCGCTTGGTAATAGAGATGACTACAAAAAGCGTCTAGCGTTTCAGGTGTGGTTTCTTCTGTTTCAAGTAACGCTTCACGCATTTTTTCACGGAAAGTCTCATCGTTTAATTCTGAACGCGCGACACCTAATACAGAAAATTTGTTTAAACGACCAAATTTAAAGAGATTATAAAGTGCTGGAATGAGTTTACGGTGAGTCAAATCACCGGAAGCACCAAAAATCACGATACAGTTATTATTAGTTTGCATATTATTCCTTATTGTTCCGAGTAGTATTTTTAAATAATGCAATATATTACTGCACTTTACCAATCGAACCAATCAATTAAATTGAAAGACAGATGCCCAATTTTGTGTATTATCTGCCACCATCACAAAGGGTGGATTAATTAAACTTTCACGCTGATTATAGGTGAGCGGCTGATACTGCGGATCGAAAATCATTCCATTGATTTCAGCTAATAAAATTTCAGCGCCAGCCGTGTCCCATTCACCGGTTTTACCGAGGCGAACATAGCAATCAACAATTCCTTCTGCAACCAAACCACTTTTCAAACTACTCGAACCCACCACAGTAAATTCACATGACAAATTCTTCGCTAAAATTGACCGCACTTTTTCTTGTGAGGTGGTGGCGCCTACGGCGATTTTTAACGGTTTGGTGAGATCTATGTTTCTTGGCTGTAAGCGTGTTATCTCTTTGTTACTTTGTTTGAATGCCCCAAAACCTTTCATGGCGTAATAGGTGATATTCAAAATAGGGAAGTGAATCACGCCTAGCACAGGTTGGTGGTCTTGCACGAGTGTAATCAATACGGAGAATTGATCGGTGCGATCAATAAATTGCTGCGTGCCATCAAGGGGATCGATTAGCCAATAAGTGTGCCAAGTTTGGCGTTGTTCAAAGGGGATATTGCAGTTTTCCTCTGAAATAACAGGAATGTCAGGGAAAAGTGCGGTCAGTTTTTCGATTAGAAATTGGCTGACAAATAAATCGGCTTCCGTGACAGGGGTGTTATCCGATTTAGTTTGTATTGTCACGTCCTGTTGGTAAAAACGAGCTAAATGTTTTCCCGCTTCATTAGCGAGCGTGAGGACTTGATCGAGAAGAGATTGAGATAATTGCATGTTTATTTCCTACTTTGATTTCGGTAATAACAAGGAGAGGAAGACTGTCGTATAGATTGCCAGGATAACAGAACCCTCTAAGACGAATAATACACGGTCAGTCAGATATTGGGTATTTTGTGCGATGAGAAGATTGCCGATACTCCAATAACAAAAAAGAATGATGAATGAAAAAATGAGAATTTTATTCCACTGATGACGTAGATAGCCGCGGTATTTAGCAAAGTAAGCGTTGATTATTGCTGGCACGGTGAGTGGCCAGAATGTTAGAAAGAAACCAAATAATGCGGCATCGAAGTTACCTTCTTTGCAGTAGTCCATTCCGAAAGCGACATAAGCAATAATGCTACCTATTATCTGTGTAACCAATGGGAAGATGATAATTGCTTTTAGATAAGGGGATTGCGTTGACACCTTAAGCTCCTAGAAAAATAGGCTATCCGAGGACAGCCTATTTTAATCCATTATTTCGATTTCTTCGCACGTAATACACGAGAAACGAAAATAAAGATACCAAAGATAAATACGACAAGACCAAGTAATTCGCCAATATTATCCCAATTTTCTAATCCTAAGGCTAATGGATCTTCAGAACCACCTGATGTAACAGACGCCGCAATAATGAAGGCTAAGATTACGCCCATCAAGCTTTCACCCACAATTAAACCCGCAGCGAAAAGTGTGCCGAAACGTTCTGCTTTTTTCTCCACTTCGGTATCGTTAGTGCGTTTTGCATAGTTTTTAATGTGACGGGTGATAAACCATGCCATTACTGCACCGACTACAACCGGCATATTGATTGATGGTGGAAGGTAGATACCAATCCCCACCGCTAATACCGGCAAGGCAAAGCGGCTGTCACTGGTTTTACGCATGAATGCATCCACAATAATCAACACAATACCTAAACCTACACCAGTTAAAATGTAAGTCCATTCTAAATGGTTGGTGAAAATACCTTGTGAAATGGTAGTCATAAGGGTTGCTTGTGGTGCTGAAAGCGCTTGTGCAGGATCCATGTCATTACGTGGTAATGCGCCAGTGAAACCATAAGCGTGGTATAGAATTTCTAATACCGGTGCAATGACTAATGCACCAACGAAACAACCGATAATCAATGCAACCTGTTGTCTCCAAGGAGTTGCTTCCACTAAAAGACCGGTTTTTAAGTCTTGTAAGTTATCGTTTGAAATGGTTGCAGTGGTTAAAACGATAGATGCCGTGAATAAGGTCAATGCGGTTAAGAATTTTTGACCGTCCGTTGTTTCAAATAAACCACTGCTTTTACCGATAGTCACCAAAACAAGTGAAATCACGATAACAGAAATGATACCGATACCAGAAATAGGGCTAGAAGATGAGCCCACAAGTCCAGCCATATAACCCGATGCGGCAGCAACAAAGAAACCAATTAACACCGCAAGCAGCGTACAAACCACCACTAATAATACGGCAAGTTCAGCAGAAATAGGCGCTGCTGCCACAAAGTGATATAAGGAAATCACGATTAACACGACAGTCGCCAATAAAATGTAAATGATGGTTTTTGGTGATAAGTC
Organism: Haemophilus parainfluenzae; assembly: GCF_014931375.1. Taxonomy (NCBI): domain Bacteria; kingdom Pseudomonadati; phylum Pseudomonadota; class Gammaproteobacteria; order Pasteurellales; family Pasteurellaceae; genus Parahaemophilus; species Parahaemophilus parainfluenzae. The sequence goes on along the minus strand of NZ_CP063117.1, from coordinate 365,345 downwards.
GATATCAATACGATGTTCTGATTCCTCTTGGGAACCTTTTAACATACGGAAAGAATGAATCATCCCCTCAATCATTGGTTTGAGAAGGATTAATAATGTCCAAATTGCTGCAATACCGATAGTACCCACACCAATAAAGCGAACTTTGGTTTTCCATTCAGCCATGGCATAACTAACAATAGAGGCATCAGTTGGCATATCACCTGTTGCGGTGAAATAAGGTACCGCTACACCCCAAGCAAGGAATGTACCGAATAACATGGCAAGACCGCCCACGATACCAATTAAATAACCGGCACCCACTAAGGCAAGAGAGAAGCCCATTGGTAATTGGAAAATCGCTTTGCCGTTAGAGAACCATGCGCTCGCGCTATCAGACATGACACGTAATGCGTTGGTTAAGAATGCAACGGTTCCTGCAAAAATACCGCCGTAAGCAATATCTTTTACACCACTGTCGCTTTCGTCATTATTACCCGCTTTTAAGATTTCAGCCGCTGCCACACCTTCAGGGTAAGGTAAGTCACTATTCACCACCATTGCACGACGTAATGGAATAGTAAATAGTACGCCTAGGGTACCACCAGCGGCACAAATAAGCACTGTTTGCCAGAATGGGAATTCTTGCCAGTAACCCATCATTAATAGACCAGGAAGCACGAAAATAACAGAAGATAACGTCCCTGCTGATGAAGCTTGGGTTTGTACCATATTATTTTCTAAAATACTGGAATCCTTGAAGAATTTTAAAACAGCCATAGAGATAACGGCAGCAGGAATGGAGGACGCAAACGTCATCCCCACTTTAAGACCCAAATAAACGTTAGATGCAGTGAAGATCACTGTAATTAACGCCCCAAGGAACATCCCTCGGAAGGTCAATTCTTTTAAATTATTATGAGACATAGATTTTCCTATATATATTTTTCGAAAAATGGCGATACATTCTCAAAAAAAGAATATTTATGCAAGTTTTCTTTAAAGTTAATCGCTTGCTATTAGAAATTATTTAAATTTATTCGATTAATTTTGGCGTTTTTTTAAATGATCGCGCAAAGAATAAAGTGCAGCAAGATTTCTGGCCTCATTAAATTCATCACTGACTAAAAGTGCATCAAGTTGCGATAAAGGATAACGCACGATTTCTAATGGTTCAGGCTCATCGCCTTCTAGTTGATTTGGATACAGATCTTCGCCTAATAAAACGTGCATTTTATGCCCCATAATTTGTGGATTGATTTTCATGGTACGTAAAAATGTCCATTTTTTTGCGCCAAAGCCAATTTCTTCCTGTAATTCTCGATTTGCACTTTGTTCTGGAGTTTCTCCCATATCCATTCCACCTTTTACAAAGCCTAACTCATATTGTTCTGTTCCTACCGCGTATTCACGAACAAGAAGTAAATCTTCACCATCAATCGCAATCACCATCACGGAATCTCGATTGAAAGGGCGAAAACGTTCATAAGTGCGGTCAATTCCATTGGAGAATTTGAGTTCGACAGCTTGAATTTCAAATAAACGGGATTTTGCCACGGTGGAAAGGGAGAGAATGTGTGGAAGTTGTTTTTTCATGATATTAGCCCTATTATCTTGTCATTGGCTCATCATACGCAAAGTGAGAGAAATAGGAAGAGTTATGGCTGAAAATAACGAAGTACGATTAGATAAATGGCTCTGGGCGGCACGTTTTTATAAAACTCGTAGCATTGCGAAAGCGATGATTGAAGGGGGCAAAGTCCATTATAACGGTCAACGTGCTAAAGTGAGTAAAACCGTGGAAGTTGGTGCAATGATTAAACTCCGCCAAGGCAATGATGAGAAAGAAATTGAAGTGATTGCGTTGAGCGATCAACGTCGTGGTGCACCTGAGGCTCAACTGCTTTACCAAGAAACAGCACAGAGTGTGAAAAAACGGGAAGAAATGGCGTGGGCAAGAAAAAATAATGCCCTTTCGATGCCACACCCGGATCGTCGTCCAAATAAAAAAGAACGTCGAGATTTATTGAAATTTAAACATCAAGATGAGTTCTAAAAAACAAAAGTGCGATCAATTTTGACCGTACTTTTTGTATTAATGGTTTTTGTGGCTTGTACTGTAGAGAATTTTGTCGGTATAAGCCATGGCAATTGCAGAAATCAAGAAAGAAAAATGAATAATCACTTCCCACATAATCGTTTTTTCAGAAATTTTTGAGGCATTCACAAAGGTTTGCAATAAGTGAATAGACGAAATGCTGATAATTGACATAGAAAGTTTCACTTTCAGTACGGTTGCATTCACATGATTCATCCATTCAGGTTGATCAGGATGGTTTTTTGTACGAAGTTTTGAAACAAAAATCTCGTATCCGCCTAATGTTACCATCACCAATAAGTTTGCAATCATCACCACATCAATGAGATTGAGGACGGCGAGCATAATGGTGTCCGCATCCATTTCATTAACATTGGTGATGAGATACCACAAGTTTTTCATAAACTTGTAGGCATAGATGCCTTGTACAACAATTAAACCTAAATAAATAGGCACTTGTAACCAACGACTTGCAAAAATCGTTTTGCTTAGAAAGCTAGTTTGTTCATTATATTTTGCACATGGATCCGAGATTTCTTTTTGTTCCGTTGCCATAAAATTCCTCATAAATAAAAATTCAAATAAAAAAGCGGCAAGAAAATAGCCGCTTTTAAAGAAAAATTCAACCGATGTTTTTTATTTTACCTCATTCTCGGTAGTGATAAGGGATAGGCGCGTTAAATCCACGTCATTATTGAGCAATTCAACGTTTGGCATGCTCTTGTTAGCTTTCGCTGACAAGTCTTTAAAGCGTTCCACTTTCCCCACTAAACCTTGTTGCCCCACTAGGGCAGTAACGGTGCTGTTGTATTGATTGCTCACTGTGGAAAGGGTGTTGCCTAGTTTGTTCAAGCGTTCGGCCACCAAGCAAATCTGGTTGTAAATTTCACCTGCTTTTTCTGCGATTTCTTTGGCTTCGGCATTGCCTCGTTCGATACGCCATAAATTTGCCACTGTGCGTAAAATTGGCATGAGAGTCGTGTGTGAAACCATAATGACATTTTTCTCGTAGCCATAATTAAATAGACTTGGGTCTAATTTTAAGGCTTCAATATAAGCGGGTTCCACTGCAATGAACATCAAGACAAAATTAGGACTGCGCATGCCAATCAAATTGCTGTAATCCTTGCGGTGCAAGTCATCAATGTGATTTTTCAGGGCTTTAATATGCTCCCTTAGTAAACGCTCACGTTCAAATTCATCCTCAGAATTGACCGCACTTTCGTAAGCATTCAATGACATTTTGCTATCGATGATAATATTTTTCTCATCAGGTAAATTGAGCACAAAATCAGGATAGTTTCGACCGCCTTGTTCATCTTTAAAATGAGCCTGTGCACTGTAATGCACGTTTTCAATCAAGCCTGCCAACTGAAGTGCGCGCTCAAGTTGTACTTCTCCCCAGTTGCCTAGGGTTTTCTTTTCACCTTTTAAAGCAGAAGTTAAATTATTGGCTTCTTGCGACATATTTAAGCCAATTTCCAACACCTTTTTGATTTCCGCTTCTAAACCCGCATTGCCTTTCACCGATTCCGAATGGATTTCATTGACTCGTTTTTGAAAGCCCTCGATTTGTTCACGGAAAGGCTTCAACAAGGTTTCCAATGCGGTTTGATTGGTTTGATTAAAGGATTGGCTTTTTTCTTCCAAAATGCGGTTGGCCAGATTTTGGAATTCCACACCTAGCTGTTGTTTGGATTGCTCAATATGCTGTTGCTGTTCAGCAAAATGTTTTTCTTTTTCGGAAAGGGTGGTTTTGAGCTCCGTTAATTCTTGTGAAAGTGCGGTCAATTTTTCCTGCGTTTTTTGCTGCTCTTGTTCTTTTCTAAGTACATTTTCTTGTGCTTGTTGTAATTGACCTTGCAAGCTTTCTGCTTGTGCAGATGCTATCCCAAAGCGTTCTTTTAATGCGGTGATTTGCCCGCCAATTTGATCGTGGCGGAGCTGTTCTTCATCTAATTCTTTTTCTAAATATTGGATTTTTTCATCACGTTCATTAAGACGAGTTTGCAAACCTTCCGCATGAGTTTGTACTTTAACGGCTTGTTGTTCTAATTGATTTTTGACCGCACTTAAGGAGTCAAAACGCTCAGCCAATTGATTGTAATCGCCGATAGTTTTATTGAGATCTTGTTGTAATTCTTGTGTATCTTGTTTGCTACGGCTTAATAGAAAAAGCATCACAATACTGATAAAAACCAGCACGGCAATGATAATTAAGTATTGATTAGACGTGAGTTCTGACATAAATAGGCTCCTGAAAACAGAAAAATTTTAGCATATTCCCAGAAACTTTTTAAAAATTAAGATGGTTAATTAGATAAGAAAAGTGCGGTCAAAATAACCGCACTTTTTAGGAAGATTAGTAATTTGAGTTAATCAATACTTCTTCACCGTAGCCACCAAGGGTTGGCATTGGTTGGTAAGTAGAGTTTGCTGCACGCATTAAACGAATACCACGAACACCTGCTTCTTTTGCTGCGAGTATATCGTCATCGCTGTCTCCATAGTGAATACTCACTTTGTGGTCAATAATACCCGGTGTTTTGTTATATTTAGTTGGAAGTTTGCGACCGCCCATGAATTCTACAGGGTGCATATCTTTAATATTAAAGGCTTTTTGTAGCACAGGTGTCACACCATCTTTATCGCCCGCTGTACGACCTGTGATGAAATAAATTTGGTCACCACGTGCTTGGTGCATATTAATTAAATCCACCGCAATTTGTTTTGGAATGGAATATTGGTCACAACCCGCATTCACTTCATTCCAGAAATCTTGATTTTTTAAGTAATCATTTTTACCTGGTGAGTATTTTTCTTGGCCGTGGTAGAAACAAGGGCTACTGAAAAGTACAGTATCATCAATGTCGAAGCTCACATTAATTGGTGCTTTGCCTTCTAATTCTTTTTTCAACTGCTCAACAGAGATCCAGTGAATCGGTTTTTGCTCTGTCATTTCACGAGCATTCGTACCTTGTTCAGTGTAAGGTTCTTTGTTTGATGCAAAAGTAGAGGCTGCGCTTGCCGCTAAAATTGCAATGGCAGAAAGTTTAAGTAAATTTTTCATGTTTTCCTCATTAAGTAGTTTGTTTTATTTGTAACAAATCATATTCCTTTAAAATAAAGGTGTGAAATAATAGCAATCGTTTGCTATTTAAAAAAGTGATCTTTGTCACATTTTTTAAAACTGATTGTCTAATAAAGCATCAAAGAAAAATTTTCCCTTGAATTTGGTGGAATCGATCGCCATATAACGAGTAACTTTTCTTAAAAGAAGGATTAAAAGAATGACAACAATTGTAAGCGTACGTCGTAATGGCCAAGTGGTTGTTGGGGGCGATGGACAGGTTTCATTAGGCAACACAGTGATGAAAGGGAATGCCCGTAAAGTGCGCCGTTTATATAATGGCAAAGTTTTAGCCGGTTTCGCAGGTGGTACAGCCGATGCGTTCACCTTATTTGAATTATTTGAGCGTAAATTAGAAATGCATCAAGGACATTTGTTAAAAGCTGCGGTGGAATTAGCCAAAGATTGGCGAACCGATCGTGCGTTACGCAAGTTAGAAGCGATGCTGATTGTGGCGGATGAAAAAGAAAGTTTAATCATTACCGGTATTGGTGATGTGGTGCAACCAGAAGCTGATCAGATTTTAGCCATTGGTTCAGGCGGTAATTATGCATTATCAGCAGCCCGTGCGTTGGTAGAAAATACCGATTTATCAGCTCGTGAAATTGTAGAAAAATCTTTAAAAATTGCGGGTGATATTTGCGTGTTCACCAATACGAATTTCACTATCGAAGAATTACCGAATAAATAAGGAAAAATTATGTCTGAAATGACCCCTCGTGAAATTGTTTCCGAATTAGATCAACATATTATCGGCCAAAAAGAGGCGAAAAGAGCGGTTGCGATCGCGTTGCGTAACCGTTGGAGAAGAATGCAGTTGCAAGAGCCACTTCGCCATGAAGTTACCCCTAAAAATATTTTAATGATTGGACCAACGGGCGTGGGTAAAACCGAGATTGCGCGTCGTCTTGCAAAATTAGCTAATGCACCATTCATTAAAGTGGAAGCAACCAAGTTCACCGAAGTGGGCTATGTGGGGAAAGAAGTGGATTCCATTATCCGTGATTTAACGGACAGTGCGATGAAATTGGTTCGCCAACAAGAAATTGCGAAAAATCGTGCGAAAGCAGAAGATGCGGCGGAAGATCGTATTTTAGATGCATTATTGCCCCCACCGAAAAATCAATGGGGTGAAGTCGAAAACCACGACACCAACAGCAGCACTCGCCAAGCGTTCCGTAAAAAATTACGTGAAGGACAATTAGACGATAAAGAAATCGAAATTGATGTGTCTGCGGGCGTGTCAATGGGCGTAGAAATCATGGCGCCTCCAGGCATGGAAGAAATGACTAATCAGTTGCAATCCATGTTCCAAAGCCTGGGATCGGATAAAACTAAAAAACGCAAAATGAAAATTAAGGATGCGTTAAAAACCTTAATTGATGATGAAGCAGCCAAATTGATCAATCCAGAGGAATTGAAACAAAAAGCTATCGATGCAGTTGAGCAAAACGGTATCGTGTTTATTGATGAGATCGATAAGATCTGTAAAAAAGGCGAATACAGTGGTGCCGATGTCTCTCGTGAAGGCGTGCAACGAGACTTATTGCCATTAGTGGAAGGTTCAACGGTTAATACCAAACACGGGATGGTGAAAACTGATCATATTCTCTTTATTGCATCGGGTGCATTCCAAGTGGCGCGTCCATCGGATTTAATCCCAGAGTTGCAAGGTCGTTTGCCGATTCGTGTTGAATTATCAGCATTAACGGCAGAAGATTTTGAGCGTATTCTAACTGAACCAAATGCATCTTTAACGGAGCAATATAAAGCGCTCATGGCAACAGAAGGCGTGAGCATTGAGTTTACACAAGATGCGATTAAGAAAATTGCTGAAGCCGCCTTCCGTGTGAATGAGAAAACGGAGAATATCGGCGCAAGACGTTTACATACCGTTATGGAACGTTTAATGGATAAAATTTCATTCGATGCGAGCGATATGAACGGACAAACCGTAAATATTGATGCGGCCTATGTGATTGAGGCATTAGGCGAAGTGATCGAGAATGAAGATTTAAGTCGATTTATTCTGTAATGAAAGTTTAGATAAAGAAAAAGTGCGGTTATTTTTAACCGCACTTTTTTTGTCTCTAGATTAAGATTAGTGACCGCCGCAACCACAGCCGCCATGACCGTGTCCGTGATCATGATCGTGTTTATGATCACCGCCACAGCAACCGCCGTGTCCATGATCGTGATCATGGTGATGATGACCGTGACCGCCACAACCGCAGCCGTGACCACCTTCATCATCGTGATGATGGTGATGATCGTGTTCACCATGCACGTGACCGTGAGCAATTTCTTCTAATGTTGCTTCACGAGTGCCAACAACTTCCACAGTGAAGTGTAATTCTTGACCCGCTAACATGTGGTTACCATCAACCACTACTTCATCGCCATCCACTTCAGTGATCACAACAGGAACAGGGCCGATATCCGTGTCAGCTAAGAAACGCATGCCAACAACGACTTCATCAACGCCTTGGAATACCTCTTTTGGTACACGTTGAACCATGTTTTCATTGTATTCGCCGTAGCCTTCTTCAGGTTGAACACGCACTTCAAATTTGTCGCCAACTTCTTTACCTTCTAAGGCATTTTCAAGACCAATGATTAAGTTATTGTGGCCTTGTAAATATTCTAATGGTTGATTTGCTGGTGCTTCATCAACTAATACACCGTCTTGAGTACGTACTTGGTAAGCGATACTCACAACCGTATTTTTTGCTACTTTCATATTGTTTTCCTTATTAAAAAAATCGTCATTCATTGTATAGAAAATTATTCTTTAAGCAATGCAATTCGCGCATTCACACTGACTTTAATTTTCTCTTTGCCACTTTGAGTGTAAGTTTCATCTTTTTCATCCGAGTAAGAGAAACTTTTTGCCATCATTGCCCCTGCGGCATAAGGGCGGAAATCATTCGCTGAATCATTGGCAGAAGATACGTCAAGGCTTTGTGTGTGATAACCTTTCATCTGCAAAGATTCTTGAATTAAGAGTGCTTTATCTTTAACTTTCGCTAAAGCTTCTTTAGTTAATTCCTTTTCTAAACTACTTAATTTCTCACGTGAAACAGACGCACTAACGCGATCAATGGCTAATACACCATCTAATTCATGCACTAAGGTTGATAACGCTTGAGAATCTTTACTTTCCAAAGTTAATTCTGCACGTGCAATCCAACCTTGTTGTTTGCCTTTATTGTCATAGCGAATCCAGGTATTACGAGAATTATCTTTAATTTCAACCGCACTTTGTGCTTTTGCCAACTCAATGGCTTTATTCATTTTTTCTGCCATAGTTTTATTGAGTGCAGATAAATCATTGCCTTCCGCTTGGTAAAAAAGGGAGACTTGCAATAAATCACGTTCTACCTCTCTTTCAGCTTCAACACTAAAGCTGACATCAGTTGGCTGATGAGGTACGGGTTCTGCAGCAAAAGAAGTGATAGGCAAGGCAAGTAATGCTAAAGAAAGCGCTTTGAGTTTCATTGTTTCATTCCTATTTTGGTAAGATAAAAATTAAGGGCGGTTTGACACGCCCTGTGTTATTATTAATGTAAACGTTATTAATGTAAACGTTCGTTGTCGTCTTCGACATCTTCATCGTCAAAAAATTCGCCGTCATCGCCGTATTCATCGTCCTCTGCATTCGGATCTTCAAAATATGTGCCCCAGCCATCATAAATGCCTTTGTATTTTTCGACTAATGGTAAAATTTCTTTTTGTTGTGCATCAATAATTTCAGGCTTTAATTCCACTTCACTGATGATGTCAAAACAGAAAATGACCTTGCCATTTTCATCTTCAAATTCTTCTGCTTCTGACACTTCATAGCCTGCTTTGAAAGCATCCACGGCAATTTTTTCTAAGGTATCAAAATCATAATGGGCGATATGATGTTCGATAATATAAAGGGCATCCGGATCGCTGCCGTCATTTAATAAATCCGTAATGATTTCACGGGTTTCTTCTTGGAGTTCGTTAAAGTTCGTCATAAGGCATTCCTTTTGTCAGAAAAAGTGCGGTCATTGTAGGGGATAAAGATGAAAATGTCGCTAAAAATTTATGCTCATTTCAGTTTGCCTTGAGGGGGCGGAAAGGTTAAAATTCTGCGCGAATAAATTGTGCTTAACATGCCCAGCTGATCACGCTATTTATTGCAGCGAAAAAAGTTGGGCTTTCTTATTTTAGAACGAAAAAAATGGTCAAACATCTCCCTTATTTCACCTTAAAAACACAGCCAAAAACAACCGCACTTTTAAAGCAAGAATTTGCTGATTTTATCGTTAAAGAAGATCTTGGCTATGAAATGTCAGGCGAAGGCGAATTTGTCGCGGTAAAAATCCGTAAAACGGATTGCAATACACTGTTTGTGGGTGAAAAACTTACCAAGTTTGCGGGTATTTCTGATCGAAATATGGGGTATGCCGGTTTAAAAGATCGTCATGGTATTACAGAACAATGGTTTTGTTTGCAAATGCCGGGGAAAGAAACGCCTGATTTTAGCCAATTTCAATTAGAAGGCGTCGAGATTTTAGAAGTGACTCGCCACAATCGTAAAATTCGTACTGGTAGCCTTCAAGGAAATGCCTTCGAGATTTTATTGCGTGACGCAAAAGAAAGTGACGAGTTGAATGAGCGCTTAAATTTTGTGGCGAAATACGGTTTCCCTAACTATTTTACCGAACAACGTTTTGGACGCGACGGCCATAATCTGACTCAAGCGATTCGTTGGGCGAAAGGGGAGATTAAGGTCAAAGATCGTAAAAAACGCAGTTTTTACCTTTCAGCGGCTCGCAGTGAAATTTTTAATTTAGTTGTGGCAGAACGAATTGAACAAAATGTGGCAGATCGGGTTCTAAGAGACGATATTGTGCAATTAAACGGATCGCACAGTTGGTTTAAAGCCGATGAAAATGAAGATTTAGCGGTTTTACAGCAACGTTTGAACGAGCAAGATATTTTATTGACTGCGCCTTTAATTGGCGAAGAAAATTTATCTGCAAGTGCGGTCGAAAATCAAGTGGTTTTAGAACACCAGGTTTTCCAAGAATTAATGAAACAAGAACGAATGAAAGCCGCTCGCCGCCCTTTATTGATGCAGGCAAAAGATTTCCATTGGTCGTTTGTTGAAGAAGGATTGAAGCTCTCATTTTATTTGCCGGCAGGGAGTTATGCCACTGCATTGGTGCGAGAGTTGGTGAATATTAAGGAAAAAGAATAATGCGAATTTTAGTCAGCAATGATGACGGTTTTCACGCCGAAGGGATTCAAGTTTTAGCAAAAGAATTACGAAAAATTGCCGATGTAGTGATTGTTGCGCCCGATCGTAATCGTAGCGCGGCATCAAGCTCATTAACGCTTGTTGAGCCGCTTCGCCCTCGTCATTTAGATAGTGGTGATTATTGCGTAAATGGCACGCCGGCTGATTGTGTGCATTTGGCATTGAACGGTTTTTTATCTGGCCAAGTGGATCTTGTGGTATCAGGTATTAATGCAGGTTGTAACATGGGTGATGATACATTGTATTCAGGCACCTTGGCTGCAGCATTAGAAGGTCGCCATTTGGGATTGCCAGCCATTGCCGTCTCTTTAGATGGTCGTCTGCATTATGAAACAGCGGCTCGCGTGGTGTGTGATTTGATTCCCAAATTACATCCTCAATTATTGAATAAACGCGAAGTGATCAATATCAATGTGCCAGATTTGCCTTACGAAGAACTCAAAGGCATTAAAGTCTGTCATTTAGGCTATCGCTCATCCGCTGCGGAAGTAATTAAACAAGAAGATCATCGTGGCGAAAATATTTATTGGATTGGACCATCAGGCTTGCCAGAATATGATGGTGAAGGTACAGATTTCCATGCGGTAAAAAATGGTTATGTCGCCATTACGCCAATTCAAGCCGATCTTACGGCTCATCAGTCAATTGCTGCTTTACAAGATTGGCTGGAAAGTGAATAATGTGCCGTTTTGAAACGAAATTTCCCTATTGAAGCAATAAAGGATAAGTGAATGAATATTTTTGGTGCGATGTATGATAAAACAATGCAATGGTCAAAACATCGCTTTGCCGTGTTTTGGTTATCCTTTGTGAGTTTTATTGAGGCCATTTTTTTCCCTGTTCCACCGGATGTGATGTTGATTCCGATGTCAATGTCAAAGCCGAAAAGTGCATTTCGTTTTGCACTTTATACTACGATTGCTTCGGTTGTCGGTGGAATGATTGGTTATGCTATTGGTTACTATGCCTTTGGTTGGGTTCAAGGTTATATTCAACAATGGGGCTACCAAGCTGCTTGGGAACAGGCCATGGCGTGGTTTAAAGAATGGGGCATTTTAGTAGTCTTTGTTGCTGGTTTTAGTCCAATTCCTTATAAAGTTTTCACGATTTGTGCAGGTGTGATGCAAATGGCATTTATCCCCTTTGTGATTACCGCATTTGTATCGCGTTTTGCTCGTTTTATTTTAGTGGCAAAACTTGCCGCATGGGGCGGAGAGAAATTCGCAACGAAATTACGTAAATCTATTGAAATCATTGGTTGGAGTGTGGTTGCTCTGGCTGTGATTGCTTATCTTATTTTAAAATAACAGGATGACCTTTTTTATGAATAAATTACTCTTAATTATCTCAAGTGCATTGCTGATCTCAGCTTGTACAGGAGAACCACAAAAACAAGATCCCGATGCATTACCTAATGGTATTATGCAACCCGTAGAAGGAACGGGAGCTGTTGCCGGTGGTAGCTTTATGCCGGAAATTGAAAAGAATTCGATGCCAAATCAAATGAAATAAATTTAATGTTAAAGGAAGAATAAATGAAAAAATCGTTTTTATTGCTCCCTGTGAGTATCGCTATTTTAACGGCGTGTAGTTCAAATAGCCCTGCGCCAATTGAAAATGTAGATGGCACACTTTCTCCAGGGGTAATGCAGCCTGTTGATAATAATTCGAGCGGTACATGGCAGCCAGAAATCCAACAAAATACGATGCCAAATACCATGGGCAATAGCGTGCCAACGGGAACTCAAACACCACAACCAAGTTTTCAACCGACTTATCAACCGGTTCAACAACCTGCTGCAGCACAGCCTAAACCAACGCCTGCTCCTGCACCGGTTCAACCACAAACTAAAACAGTAACTAAAACGGTTTCTGATTGCACTAGCTCTGGCGCAATCAACGTGCCGCGTAATCCAAATACCAATGCACCGGATTACAGCCAAATTCAAAAAGGTTCATACAAAGGAAATACCTATAAAGTAAACAAAGGCGATACCATGTTCTTAATCGCTTACTTGACGGGTATGGACGTGAAAGATTTGGCAAGCATGAACAATATGAAAGAGCCTTATAGCTTAAGTGTAGGCCAAACGTTAAAAATTTCAAATTGTTCAACTAAAACGGTTACTACGACTGTACCGGTAAAAACGACGGCACCAGCTGCACCGGCAGCCCCAGCTGAGCCAGAAGTGACTTATACACCAGGTGCGAACGGTACGCAAATTGGTTCTGATGGTACGGTAATTGGTCCAATTAAATCAGGTGTTGCAACAGGTGGTGCATCAACACCAGCGTTTACCAACAATACACCGAGCACACCGGTGACAACGACAACGCAAGTGGAAACTACTACGAACGATACACCGATTAATGCGAACGTTGTGGCTCCAGTTGCATCGAATGTGGCATGGCAATGGCCAACACAAGGCAACGTGATCCAAGGTTTCTCTAACTCTGATGGTGGTAATAAAGGGGTTGATATTAGTGGTTCTCGCGGACAAGCGATTAAAGCGGCAGCGAGCGGTCGTGTTGTTTATGCGGGTAACGCATTACGAGGCTACGGTAACTTAATCATCATCAAACATAATGATGATTTCTTAAGTGCTTATGCGCACAACGACAAGATCCTTGTGAGCGATCAACAAGAAGTGAAAGCGGGTCAAGAGATTGCGAAAATGGGTAGCACAGGAACCAATGCTGTGAAACTTCACTTCGAGATCCGTTATAAAGGTAAATCTGTCGATCCTGTCAGATACTTACCGAGAAGATAATCTTTTCTCAGAAAAAAGTGCGGTTAAAAATGACCGCACTTTTTGTTATACTCTCACCAATTTTTTCTCAATGCTTAGAATCTAAGGTTAATTCAATGCGTACAAGTCAATATTTATTCTCAACACTTAAAGAAACCCCAGCTGAAGCGGCCATTGTGAGCCATCAATTAATGCTTCGTGCAGGGATGATTCGTCCTCTTGCTTCAGGTCTCTATAACTGGATGCCAACCGGCTGGCGTGTGCTCCGTAAAGTAGAAAAAATCATTCGTGAAGAAATGGATAAAAGCGGCGCTCTTGAAATCAAAATGCCAGTCGTGCAGCCAGCAGAATTATGGGAAGAATCAGGCCGTTGGGAACAATATGGCCCCGAATTACTTCGTTTTGAAGATCGTGGTAATCGTCACTTTGTATTAGGTCCAACACATGAAGAAGTGATTACGGATTTAGTTCGCCGCGAAGTGTCATCATACAGACAACTCCCAATCAATTTATACCAAATTCAAACCAAATTCCGTGATGAAGTGCGTCCTCGTTTTGGTGTCATGCGTTCACGTGAGTTTATCATGAAAGATGCGTATTCTTTCCATGCGGATCATGCGAGCTTGCAACAAACTTATGATGTGATGTACCAAACTTACAGCAATATTTTTAATCGCTTAGGTTTAGATTTCCGTGCAGTACAAGCGGACACTGGTTCTATCGGCGGTAGCGCCTCACATGAATTCCAAGTGTTAGCAAATAGCGGTGAAGATGATGTGATTTTCTCTACTGAATCAGATTACGCAGCAAACATTGAATTAGCCGAAGCGGTGGCGATTGGTGAACGTGCCGCGCCAACGAAAGCAATGGAATTAGTTGATACGCCAAATGCAAAAACCATTGCTGAGTTGGTGGAACAATTCAATTTGCCTATTGAGAAAACGGTTAAAACCTTAATTGTAAAAGGTGCAAGCGAAGATCAACCGTTAGTGGCATTAGTGATTCGTGGTGACCATGAATTAAATGAAATCAAAGCGGAAAAATTACCTGAAGTGGCTTCACCATTTGAGTTTGCAGATGAAGCTGTTATCAAAGCCAAAATCGGTGCAGGTGTGGGTTCATTAGGCCCTGTTAATCTCAATATTCCAGTGATTATTGACCGTTCAGTGGCGTTAGTATCTGATTTCAGCGCGGGTGCAAACATTGATGGTAAACATTACTTCAATATTAACTGGGAACGTGATGTGGCGTTACCAAAAGTGGCGGATATTCGTAACGTGGTTGAAGGTGACCCAAGCCCAGATGGTAAAGGTACCTTATTGATTAAACGTGGTATCGAAGTGGGTCATATCTTCCAATTAGGTAAAAAATACTCAGAAGCGATGAATGCAACCGTTCAAGGTGAAGATGGTCGTCCAATGGTCGTAACCATGGGATGTTACGGGATTGGTGTAACACGTGTGGTTGCTGCAGCGATTGAACAGCATTTTGACGAACGCGGTATTGTGTGGCCAACAGATGAAATTGCGCCATTCACAGTTGCCGTTGTACCAATGAATATGCATAAATCTGAAAGCGTTCAAGAATATGCCGAAGAATTGTACCGCACTTTACAAGCACAAGGTGTAGAAGTGATCTTTGATGATCGTAAAGAACGCCCAGGTGTGATGTTTGCAGATATGGAACTTATCGGCGTGCCACACATGGTGGTGATTGGTGAGAAAAATCTCGCAAATGGCGAAATCGAATACAAAAATCGCCGCACCGGTGAAAAACAAATGATTGCAAAAGAGCAGTTGTTAGATTTCTTAAAAGGACAAATTAAAGCTTAATTAAGTCTTTGATGACTAAAAAGGAGATTGAGGCACACACTTCAATCTCCTTTTTTATTATCGATTAGATTAGTAATTACTTGAGGTAGCACCAGAAACACCCGTTACAATCGCAATGCCTGCGCTTGCGCCAATTCGAGTCGCACCTGCTTCAATCATTGCTAGTGCGGTTTGAGTATCACGAATACCGCCAGAGGCTTTCACGCCAATGTTGCCTACCGTTTTCTTCATTAATGCCACATCTTCTACGGTTGCGCCGCTTTTATTGAAACCCGTTGAGGTTTTAACAAATGCAACACCCAATGCTTTACAGATTTCACAGGCTTTTACGATTTCTTCTTTGGTGAGTAAGCACGTTTCTAAAATCACTTTAAGCGGCACGCCATGACAAGCGGTTAATACAGCTTGAATGTCGTCTTTTACGGCATCCCATTTATTGGATTTAATTAAGCCGACATTAATTACCATATCGATTTCACCCGCACCAGCTTTGATGGCTTCTTGGGTTTCAAACGCTTTGACTGAGGATAAGTTGGCACCAAGTGGGAAACCAACAACCGTACAAATTTTGACGTTTGAGCCAGCGAGTTTTTCTTTGGCTAAAGGAATATAACCTGAATTAATGCAGACTGAATAAAAGCCGTATTGAATGGCTTCATCGCAGAGCTTAAGAATATCTTGTTCTGTTTTTTCAGCTGTAAGGGTAGTGTGGTCAATATATTGTGCTAATTGTTTACTATCCATATTTTTTCTCCTTATTAAATGATGTGGTTATCATAGCAAAATATCTGTAATTTTGACCGCACTTTTCTGATCGATTACAATCCATTTATCCTAGAGCATGAAATTTTATTGTGAAACTTAAAACTTTATTAAAAAATGTAATTTCGCTCCTGCTAACATTGATTATCGTAAGCAGTATTCTCGATTTTATTCGTAAACCTAATATTCCACCTGAAATCAATGCGACGGCGCTTTATGATTTACAGGGAAATGCCTTCTTTTTACCCCAATTAGATCAAGCTAAGCCGACGATTATTTATTTCTGGGGGAGTTGGTGCGGCTATTGTCGTTATACTTCGCCAGCGATTAATTCACTTTCAGAAGAAGGCTATCCGGTAGTCTCTGTCGCACTGCGTTCGGGGACAAATAAGGACGTGGAGGATTATTTACAAACGCATCACTATCAGTTTACAACGGTGAATGATCCTCAAGGCAAGATTGCGGATCAATGGCAGGTGAATGTGACACCGACCATTATTATTTTAAATAAAGGAAAAATGGATTTGGCCACAACAGGCTGGACAAGTTACTGGGGCTTAAAAGTGCGGTTGTTTTTCACAGAGTTTTTTGGCTAAGCGGTACAAAATCTATTACAATACACAGACTTATTTTAAAGAGGACAGAATTATGATTATCGTAACAGGTGGCGCCGGCTTTATCGGCAGTAATATCGTTAAAGCATTAAACGATATGGGACGCAAAGATATTTTAGTGGTGGATAATTTAAAAGACGGGACTAAATTCATTAACTTAGTGGATCTTGATATCGCAGATTACTGCGATAAAGAGGACTTCATTGCGTCAATTATTGCTGGTGATGATTTAGGTGAGATCGATGCGGTATTCCATGAAGGCGCTTGCTCGGCGACTACTGAATGGGACGGTAAATACATCATGCATAATAACTACGAATATTCAAAAGAGTTATTGCATTACTGCTTAGATCGTCAAATTCCGTTCTTGTATGCATCAAGTGCGGCGACTTATGGCGACAAAACTGAATTCCGTGAAGAGCGTGAATTTGAAGGCCCATTGAATGTGTACGGTTATTCTAAATTCTTATTCGACCAATATGTGCGAGCGATTTTACCTGAAGCAAAATCACCAGTATGTGGTTTCCGTTATTTTAACGTGTATGGTCCGCGTGAAGGCCACAAAGGTTCAATGGCAAGCGTGGCATTCCACTTAAATAACCAAATCCTGAAAGGCGAAAATCCAAAATTATTTGCAGGTAGTGAACACTTCCGCCGTGATTTCGTTTATGTAGGTGATGTGGCACAAGTTAATATTTGGTGCTGGCAAAATGGCATTTCAGGTATCTTCAACTGTGGTACCGGCAATGCGGAGTCTTTCGCAGAAGTGGCGAAAGCGGTGATTAAATTCCATGGCAAAGGTGCAGTGGAAACCATTCCATTCCCAGAGCATTTAAAATCTCGCTATCAAGAATATACTCAAGCAGATTTAACGAAACTTCGCGCAACTGGCTACGACAAACCATTTAAAACTGTAGCGGAAGGTGTAGCTGAGTATATGGCGTGGTTAAATAAATAAAAATATTGAACAAATAATGTTGTTCAATACTAGAAAATGAATAAAGTGCGGTTAAAATTAGTCTTATTTTTAGCCGCACTTTTGTTATAAGGTCAAATATGAATATTTTAATTATCGGCCCGTCTTGGGTCGGCGATATGATGATGTCGCACAGTTTGTATCAACAACTCAAACAGCAATATCCAAATTGCCAAATTGATGTGATGGCACCGAATTGGTGTAAACCACTTTTAGCCCGTATGCCAGAAGTGCGTCATGCTATTGAAATGCCACTCGGACACGGCAAATTTGCCTTGTGTGAACGTTATCGTTTAGGTAAGGCATTGCGCAATCAATATGATATGGCGATTGTGTTACCAAATTCCTTGAAATCAGCCTTTATTCCCGCTTTTGCAAAAATTGCGGTACGTCGTGGTTGGAAAGGGGAAAGCCGTTATTTCTTGCTTAACGATTTACGCAATAATAAACGTGATTATCCTATGATGGTGCAGCGTTATGTCGCGTTAGCTTTTGAGCAAAATGCGGTACCTAAAGCGGCAGATATTCCTGTTCTAAAACCTTATTTAACCGTTGATCCCACTCAACAAGCGGAAACCTTAAAAAACTTTGAAAAACAGACCGCACTTTTAGGCGAACGTCCGGTTATCGGTTTCTGTCCTGGAGCTGAATTTGGCCCGGCAAAACGTTGGCCGCATTATCATTACGCTAAATTAGCGGAAATGCTGATTGAAAAAGGCTATGCCGTGGAATTATTTGGTTCACCAAAAGATGTGGAAGCAGGAGAGCAAATTCGTAATGCATTACCAGCCGAGCTACAATCATTTTGTTTAAATTTAGCGGGACAAACAAACCTGAATCAAGCGGTAGATTTAATCGCTAACTGTACGGCAGTGGTGAGCAATGATAGCGGCTTAATGCATATTGCCGCTGCGACAGATCGTCCATTAGTTGCGCTTTATGGCCCAACGAGCCCAACTTATACGCCACCATTATCAGATAAAGCCGTGATTATTCGTTTAATTGAAGGCGATTTAATTAAGGTACGTAAAAGTGCAGATAGCTCGGAAGGGTATCATCAAAGTTTGATTGATATTACACCTGAAATGGCATTAGAAAAATTAGAGGCATTATTAGCAAAATGAACCCTCTCCGTATACATTTACAATTAATCGGAATGGCGATTTTATGGGGTGCATCTTGGCCTTGGGGGCGAGTGGTTGCCCAAGCTATGCCGACATTTGTGGCTTCAAGTTTGCGATTTTTGTTCGCGATTATTCCGCTCATAATTTGGTTATATGTGGCAAATCGCTTTAAATACGCGAAACAACTAAGGGCAAACCAATGGATAGGTTTGTTTGTGACTGCCTTTTTCGGTGTTTTTGCCTATTCCACGTTTTTTATCTGGGGACTGAAATATCTTCCTGCAGGGCAAGCTGCCGTTATTGTGGCAACAAACCCAGTTTTCACGACGCTTTTGGCAATTTTTTTATTTAAAGAAAAATGGAATCGATGGGTAATACTCGGAATGATTATTGCCATGAGTGGATCGTTATTAGCTCTCACAAAAGGAAATTTTTCACAAATGATGGATTCCTTTGGCTTTGGGCAAATATTATTAATTGGGGCGCTAATTTGTTGGGTCGTTTACACCTTATTGGCGAGAAAAGTACTCGCGGGAATTGATTCGCTCACCGCAACCACCTTATCTTCTATTTTTGGTTTTTTATTGTTATTTATGAGCGCGTTATGCGTGGAAAGTGCAGACGATTGGCTTACGGTATTGAATTTATCTCAAGGTGAGTGGATCAGTTTGCTTGGCCTCGCATTTGGTGCAACAGTATTAGCCTATGCATGGTATTTTGATGGGGTGAAATACTTAGGGGCAGGTAATGCCTCAGCTTATATTATTCTTGTGCCAATTTTAGGGATTTTATTCTCAGCCGTTTGGTTGAATGAACAAGTGGATTCATCCTTAATTATTGGTGGTATTTTAGCTGTATCAGGTCTCGGTATTATGCACTGGGGAAGAAGGTTAATTAAATGAAAGTATGCGTGATCAAAACGTCTTCTATGGGAGATGTAATCCATACTTTGCCGGCATTGACTGATGCACAGCGTGCTATTCCTAATCTCTCTATTGATTGGGTGGTGGAAGAGAATTTTGCCGAAATTCCTCGTTGGCATTCGGCAGTGAAGCAAATCATTCCAATCGCCTTAAGACGCTGGCGAAAATCGCCTTTTTCGGCTCAGACCAAAAAAGAGTGGAAATCTTACCGCACTTTATTACAAGCCAATCAATATGATGCAGTGATTGATGCACAAGGACTTTTTAAGAGTGCCTTTTTTGCGACACGCTTAGCTAATGGCGTTAAACATGGCTATGATCGCGAAAGTATCCGAGAACCAATTGCCTCCTTGTTTTACGATAAAAAATACGCGATTTCTTATCAACAACATGCGGTAGAACGTATTCGTCAACTTTTTGCACAAGCATTATCTTATCCATTACCGAAAGAGAAAGGGGATTATGACATTGCGCGTCATTTCATTTCCGCAGATTCTATCGAACCTTATGTGATCTTTTTTCATTCTACGACAAGAGATGAAAAGCATTGGCCAGAACATGAATGGCGAAATTTAATTGAAAAACTGACCGCACTTTCTGTTCAGGTTCGTTTGCCTTGGGGAAATGAAAAAGAAAAGGCGAGAGCCGAGCGATTAGCTGTCAGCTTATCTCATGCAGTTGTTTTGCCTAAGCTTTCATTGCATGAATTGGCTGAACAAATTGCCAATGCGAAAGCCGTGGTATCGGTAGACACAGGTCTTGCCCATTTGACTGCCGCACTGGATAAACCAAATATTACGCTTTATGGCGCAACAGATCCGACCTTAATTGGCTGTTATGGTCAAAATCAGCATTATTTAACAGCGAATTCAATGGAAAATATTACCTCAGACCAAGTATTTTCTGCGCTAAATTTATTAATTAAATAGGCGATAAAATAATCAAAAATATATTTATCTGAATTGATTTTAGTCAAAAAATTGCCTATTTTCTGATAGTTGGGAAAATTTAAGATTGACACATTCTGGTTCTGGTGTATAGACTAAAAAAGTTCAATTTTTTATTAACTTCATTAAATCATAAGGAAAGCGTTATGAAAAAAACACTTCTTGCTTTATCTGTAGCGGCATTAGCAGCAGGTTCTGCACAAGCTTATAACTTCCACATTGACCAAACTGGTACAGATGTTGATTTTTACGGTTCTTTACGTGTTAAATGGGAAAGCACCTCTAACAAAACTAACTATGTAGCGGGCGGTGAAAGCAAAGAGCACATCAACCATGCAGTTGATAACGATGGTTCACGTTTTGGCTTTAAATTAAAACAAAGTTTAGGTGGCGATTTCTATGCTTTAGGTCGTGCGGAATGGCGTATGCGTGGTGAAGCGCCTTCACAACATGATTTTGACCATGTTTATACTCGTCAACTTTATGCTGGTTTTGGCCACAAACAATTCGGTGAGTTAACTTACGGTAACATGGTAACTATCACTGATGAAGTAACACAAAGTGATTTAGCAAATACTTATAGCTTGACTGATGGTTTATTAGAGACTTCAGCTCGTCGTGTAGCACAATATGTTTATAATGGTGACTACGGCTCAAATAAAGTGAAATTTGGTGCGTACTATGGCGGTTCAAGCAAACGTGACATCAAAAACGTAGATTTAAAAAATAACCGTAAAAACACTTGGGGTACAGGTCTTATCTTTGATCATGAAATTGATAGTATCCAAAATGTAACTGTCGCAGCAGGTTTCACTCGTGAAATTTCTGAAAATGCTGACAAAACAGCATACTACAGCAATGCTTATGCTTTAGGCTTAGCATATAACTTTGTTCACACTACTTATGGTTTAGACTTTGCTCACAAAGATACTAAAAATAAAGATGGCGCAGGTAACAAGGTAAAAAATAATGAAGTAACCGCAGTAATTCGCCAAGGTTTAAATGAAGACTGGAACGTATATGCAATGTATTCTTATAAAACTGAGAAAACGTTACCTGTGGGTTCTGCATATTCCAAATCAACAGATCGCCAATTCTTAGTGGGTACTGAATACTATGTGTATAATCAAGGTTCATTAAAAGTTAAACCATTCATTGAATGGCAAGCGACTCGTACTAAATACGAGAATACCTTTGATGACGCAGGTAAACAGCTTGATCGTAGCCGTGATTTCAAAACTGTTATCGGTTTACGTGCATACTGGTAATTTATCAGTTTAATTTTATAAAGTGAGCGGATAGTGAAAGCTATCCGCTTTTCTTTTTGGCTTGTAATTTTGATTTTCACCCCCATAATACTGCTCAGGCGCAAAGTGCGGTAACAAAATGACATCTTTTTTGAATGTTTACGATTTATTCGAAAAATTGACCGCGCTTTTTACTCAAAGAATAAATAGGAACAAATAATGAATTACACTCAAGACAATGACAAACTTTACCGCTACCTTTTCCAAAACCGTGCCGTGCGTGGTGAATGGGTGCGATTAAATCAAACTTTTACTGATACGTTGAATACTCATCATTATCCAAAAGCGGTACAAAACTTATTAGGTGAGATGATGGTGGCGACTAATTTATTGACTGCAACATTAAAATTTAACGGTAATATTACTGTTCAAATTCAAGGTGATGGTCCATTAAAATTAGCTTTAGTAAATGGTAATGACCAACAACAGATCCGTGCATTAGCACGTGTACAAGGCGATATTCAAGACGGTATGAGCCTTCATGATATGATCGGCAAAGGCGTATTAGTGATTACGATTGCTCCAACTGAAGGTGAGCGGTATCAAGGCGTTATCGGTTTAGATAAACCAACGATTACGGAATGTTTAGAAGACTATTTTGTTCGTTCAGAACAATTACAAACTCAGCTTATTATTCGCACGGGTGAATATGAAGGCAAACCAGTTGCTGCAGGAATGTTGCTACAGATTATGCCGGATGGCCAAGGTACACCAGAGGATTTTGAGCATTTAACTACGTTAGCTGCAACCGTAAAAGATGAGGAGTTATTTGGATTACCCGCAGAAGAATTGCTTTATCGCTTATATCACGAAGAAGTGGTGGAAGTTTTTGAACCACAATCAGTTTCTTTCTTCTGTGGTTGCTCACCTGAGCGTTCAGGGGCAGCATTATTACTGATTCCAGAAGCTGAAATTGAGGAAATCTTAGAAGAGCATAAAGGCAGCATTGATATGCAGTGTGAATGTTGTGGCACGCATTACTTCTTCAATAAAGAAGCAATCAATAAACTCAAACAAGCCCAATAAGAAAAATTCCCGTTCATGATGACGGGGATTTTTTTATGGTTTTTTATTGTTGAACCTGTTCCAAACAATGTTTGATGGCGTCCGGAATCGAGCCACCATGATTTTTATTGGGGATAGAAACAAACGTCACGGAATTACCTTGTTTTTCCAATATTTCCGCTAATTGATGTGCATTGAGCGTTCGCATTTGTTTCCGTTGATTAATTCGTTGTAATTGTTCTTCAGTCATATTTGGATCCTGCTCAGGATGTTCTTCATAATAGCCTAATGTAATCAGGATATGTGATGGTTTTTGGCTAATCCATGGCTCATTTTGAGGTAAAAATGAGCCATTTCCCCACCAAAGAGAAGGGCTTGCCAAGGTGTAATATTGAAATAAATCTGGTTGATGGAAGAGCACGTACAATCCAAATAACCCACCAAAAGAATGCCCAAAGAAATATTGTTTTTCCTTATTGATATCAAAATGTTGCTCAATATAAGGTTTTACGTCTTGTTGAATAAAACGTAGAAAATCGGCGGCTTTTCCTCCTTTGGCGAATTCAGCACCTTCTGCAGGAAAAGTGTAGTCTCTCGTGCGTTCTTCAATGACGTAAGCTTTATCAGATACATAACCGATACCGACAATAAGGGGGAGCGGTTTGTTAGGATTGACAGCATTCACTGCTATTGGAAATTGAGCGTTACCATCTAGCGTATAAAGTGCGGTCAGTTTTTTCGACGTTTTCGGTGGAACAGCAATAAACAAACGATAATGCTTGCCTTCAAAAGTAAAATCTTTTTGTTGAATTTGATACATTTTTTTCATGCTTTCTTGAATAGGTGGAATCTTAAAATCAGGTTCTGCTTGCGTGCTTTGCGTAAACATCAGCAGACAAAATAAAAAGGGTAAACGCAGAAATGAGAACATGGTTATCGAGCCTTGAGTTGATAATGGTTCTCACTATATAGGAAAAGTAAAGGTGAAATCAACCGCACTTCATCTTGGATCTCAAAAACACCCTAAAAATAGGTAGAAATTTCTAATGAATGTTCAAAAATTTGATCTAGTTAACATTTTTTTTCTGGCAATTCCCCTACAATAAACATAGGAAAAATTTTTAGACTTTAATCAAGAGGTGAACTATGACTGACATTAAAAATGTAATTAAAGAACTTGAAGCCGTTGGTATTCATGATGTAAAAGAAGTGGTTTATAACCCAAGCTATGAACAACTTTTTGAAGAAGAAACAAAACCCGGCTTAGAAGGCTTTGAAAAAGGTACGCTTACCACAACTGGCGCGGTGGCTGTTGATACAGGGATCTTTACCGGTCGTTCACCGAAAGATAAATACATCGTTTTAGATGATACCACAAAAGATACTGTGTGGTGGACTTCTGATGTGGCGAAAAACGATAACAAACCAATGACTCAAGAAACTTGGTCAAGCTTGAAAGGTCTTGTGACTAAACAACTTTCTGGCAAACGTTTATTCGTGGTTGATGGTTTCTGTGGTGCAAGTGAACAAGACCGTATCGCGGTACGTATTGTGACTGAAGTAGCATGGCAAGCACACTTTGTGAAAAATATGTTCATTCGTCCGACAGAAGAACAATTAAAAACCTTTAAACCAGATTTCGTGGTAATGAATGGTTCTAAATGCACCAACCCGAACTGGAAAGAACAAGGTTTGAACTCTGAAAATTTCGTTGCATTCAACTTAACTGAGCGTATCCAATTAATCGGTGGTACTTGGTACGGCGGTGAAATGAAGAAAGGTATGTTCTCAATGATGAACTACTTCCTACCACTTAAAGGTGTAGGTGCAATGCACTGTTCTGCTAACGTAGGTAAAGACGGTGATGTAGCAATTTTCTTCGGTTTATCAGGTACAGGTAAAACCACCCTTTCTACCGATCCAAAACGTGAATTAATCGGTGACGATGAGCACGGTTGGGATGATGTAGGTATCTTCAACTTCGAAGGTGGTTGCTACGCGAAAACTATTCATCTTTCTGAAGAAAATGAACCAGATATCTATCGTGCAATCCGTCGTGATGCGTTATTAGAAAACGTAGTGGTTCGTGCAGATGGTTCAGTTGATTTCGATGATGGTTCTAAAACTGAAAATACTCGTGTGTCTTACCCAATTTATCACATTGATAATATTGTTAAACCAGTGTCTCGTGCTGGTCACGCAACGAAAGTCATTTTCTTAACTGCGGATGCATTCGGTGTGTTACCTCCAGTGTCTAAATTGACACCAGAGCAAACCAAATACTACTTCTTATCTGGTTTCACCGCTAAATTAGCCGGTACAGAGCGTGGTATTACTGAACCAACTCCAACCTTCTCAGCATGTTTTGGTGCGGCGTTCTTAACCCTCCACCCAACACAATATGCTCAAGTTTTAGTTAAACGTATGCAAGCTGCTGGTGCAGAAGCGTATTTAGTTAATACCGGTTGGAATGGTACAGGTAAACGTATCTCAATCAAAGATACTCGTGGTATTATCGATGCAATCTTAGATGGTTCTATCGAAAAAGCAGAAATGGGCGAGTTACCAATCTTTAACTTAGCGATTCCAAAAGCATTACCAGGTGTAGATCCAGCGATCTTAGACCCACGTGATACTTATGCAGATAAAGCACAATGGCAAGCTAAAGCTGAAGATCTTGCAGGTCGTTTCGTGAAAAACTTCGAAAAATATGCGACTAATGCAGAAGGTAAAGCACTTATCGCAGCAGGTCCAAAAGCTTAATTAGATTAGTATCTAGTTAAAATATCGATAAAAAATAACCGCACTTTGGTTTACAAATCAGAGTGCGGTTTTCTTTATCCTTTCGACATAATGAGAGTAGACTAAATATAAATAAGTGTCATCAATATGGTTGATACCATAAAGATAAGTTTGCGATTTTGAATCAGCTGAGTGAAAACATCTATAAAAATAACCGCACTTTGGTTTCAAAACCAAAGTGCGGTTTTTTATATTAAGATTTTTGCGAGCTATTCTTTTGCTACAGTGAGAATAGACCAAATATAAGCCAATATAACCAATACCGCAGAAACAGAAAACATTATGCTTATCACATCAACGAAAAAGAAACTTTCCAGAATCGGTTTAGTGAAGATGCGTTCTGCATATCTCGCGACAAAAGTGATGATATAAGCCCATAACCCCCAGGTGATTATATCGAGTACAAAGCTTTTGGCTTTAATCAGCAAGGGAAGGCTGCTACCTTTATTAATTACCATCAATTGTTGTAAAGTGGCGGTTGCCATTGTTTAAACTCCTCTGTCAGGGCTTGTCCAGACAGCTAGCTTGGACTTGTTTCTAAAAATCGCTTTTGGGATTCCAATGAGTAACGTTACAGTATTGAGTAACCAATAAACGTAGGGATACCAAATGCAGGAAATTCCATATTGGATTAATCCTTTTTCATAACGTGAGTCAATGTATAAGCTTAAGAGACACTGTAAGAAGAAGGAAAAAAACATGATCGAGATATTGATTTCAAACAACTCCATGTTTTGAATACCTATACCTAAAGCAATCTTGCGGTATAGTGCAAGAGCCGCGAGTGCAACCAATAAGATTGCCCAAGTTGCGGTAATGAAATATTCTGCATACATAGGCCATAGGCGACGGTTTTTCCAGCGCCAGACCTGTGGGAAATATTTGAGGATGGTTTCTGCACCACCCTGTGCCCAACGCAAGCGTTGTTTATATAATCCGCGCAGGCTTTCGGGCATTAATACCCAACATAAGGCACGGGGTTCATACATGATGTTGTAACCGGCCGTTTGAATTTTCCAGCTGACATCAATGTCTTCCGTGATCATATTGGTGCTCCAGCCACCAATTTCTTCCATCACATCTTTGCGGAATAGACAACATACGCCGGATACCGTGAAGATCGTTCCCATCAAGCTTTGAGCTCGTTTGATTAAACCGATAATGGAGCTAAATTCAGACACTTGTAAACGTCCCAAGATAGTACTGCGGTTACGTACGCGTGGGTTGCCAGTAACAGCACCATAAGCACGGTTTAATTCGAGGGATTGCACCATGTAGTCGATCGCATCGAAATCTAATACGGCATCACCATCAATACAGGCTACATATTCACCTTTAGCAACTAACAAACCATGATTTAATGCGCTGGCTTTACCTTGGTTTTCTTGGTGAAGCGCCACGATGTGCTCATCAGCTTTTGCCCAACGATCAATAATTTCACCCGTGTTATCTTTACTGCCATCATTGATAAAGATCAGCTCATAGTTTGGGTATCGAAGTTGAAGCAAGTAAGGAATAGCTTCATCTAGGTTGTCCCCTTCGTTGTAGCAAGGCACCATAATGCTGACCATTGGCACGCGTTCTTTGGGCATTTGTTGGAAAGTTGGTTGCCCAAGTTTTCCTTCCATAAAAAGGTAATAACACAAACTTGCCGTCACCCAATATATTGCCATTCCAGCAGGATACATGAATACGAAAATACTCACTGCTTCTAAGAATTGTTGGTTCATGATCAATCCTTATTTTTTTCCTGCATTCGTATTTACAGAAAAATACGGTTTCATTTTGTTCAGATCCGGCTGATTAGTTAAAAAGTTATCTGGATAGTAGCCATAGCTATAAATATGATTTTTTTGTAATAGCATCATCCAATCAATCAATTCGGATTCAGGAATTGGCTTTTGAGTTCGCCAATTCACCGCTTGGAATTCAAATAAGACTTTATCTAATGGTGCTTGGGCTTTCACATTTTCAATGAGAGAGGCAAACCATTGATAGGCTTCTTCTTGTGAAATCGGCTGCTCATTTTCCATGTATGGCATCGCCATAATGGCCGTCGTGTCGTAATTGTCAGTGAGCGTTTTTAAGTTTTGTGCCAACCATTCTTCTGCATTGGGATTGGTGATCACTGATGCATAAAGATTACGAGCCGTTTTAAGAGAATATGAACCACGCAAGAAATAAGGTTTTAACGCATCAGTGAGTTGATGGGTTAATTGGATTAAATCTTGTGTTTTTTGTTTTGCTTGTGGGCTAACTATGCCTTCAGCGTGATTGCCTTCTGCGCCTTCAAAATCGGTTAGGAACGCATCATCATGGAATAAAATGCCATTAAATTTGGCGTAGAATGACAAATCGTTATAAATGGATTTAATGATTTCAACATTCTGTTTGTTATAAGGTGAAAGGCGTAAATAAGCCTTTGTTGAAGGCTTGCCCGTGCGGCTATCAATGACATATTCTGCCTCTTTTACGCTTTTGCGTAAATCAAAGGCGAGTACAGGCATCCAGGCGTAGACTTTTACGCCTGCGCGTGTTTGTAATTGCCAAGCAATTCGGCCAAAAATATCATCTCGTACAGGAAGATATTTATTGGGGAAATACAAGGCATCGGCTACACCATCCCCATCAGGATCGGAGAAAGCTTGAAGATAAACTGTCGTCACACCATAGCGATAGATGCGGTCGATTAACTTATCAAGGTTTTTGGCTTGCTGAGCTTTATCCGCATCATAGACATAATCTAAATCAACATGCAGTACTCGTTGAATTTGTTTGCTTTCATCAATGCCATCAAGATAGTTTTTAACGGTATTTAGATCGGTTTCTGCATTAAGTAATAAGCGTCCAATATGTTTATCGCCAACTTTATTGATGATTTTTTCACCTAATGAGAAATAGTGTGGCATTCCTGCTTGTCGTGCAAGTTGCACAGCAACATCATTAAATTGTCCATAAGGCCACACCATTACACGTGGTTTCTTACCGATATGATTGACTAACGTTTGAACAGAACGAGCAAAATCAGATTTCAATCTGTTTTTGTAGGCATCTTCTGTTTCATATTTTCCATTTTTATATTCAGGCGCAATCACTGAGGGTAATTGGCCACCAGATGGGTTAGCATTAATACCGTTATGAAGATTATGAGTATGTGAGGCTACTTCAACGAGCCCACTTTGTTCCATTTCTTTGACTTGCGACCAAGTGGCAAAAACAGAACGATCTAGCATTTTATCGGCATAAGTGATTTTTTGATTTGCCGGTGTATCCAACCAGCCTGTCACTGGCGCAAAAACAGCAGGGTAGTGATAGGCCTTTAATAGAGGAAAGACCACGTTATACATGGTTTCATAGCCATCATCGAAGCTTAGCAATACCGCATTATCAGGTAATGTGCCTTTACCATTTTCAGCATCGATAACTTGCTGCCAACTGATCACGTTGTATCCGTTTTCTTTTAGCCAATTAAAATGTTTAATTAAGGTTTGGGCTGAAATCGTTTGAGGAAAATAATGTTTTTGATTTTCAGCCGCACTTTCATCTACAACAGAGTGATAAGCTAATACGCCATAACGATCTTGCGCAAAGGCAAAAGCCGAAAAAAGGGAAAGCGTGCAAATAATGATTTTTGCAAAATGTTTTAGAGATCTCATAAAGTTATACCGCTTAAGTATTTAATAATAAATAGAGAAGTTTAAATTTCCGAAATTGTTGAATTCAGCACTACCGTCGTAAATATTCTTTTTACGACCAATTTCATAAGACACGCCAAATTTTTTACCAACACGCCATTGGTGTCCGTAACTTATCGACCACATTTTTTCTCGACTGAGTTCTGCCTGTTTATAAGCACCCACACTGGCTTTCAGGTGATGATTTAAGACTAAGCCATAATTAAGTGGTTGGTAGTAACTTAAATCCGCACCCAATTCCAAGCTTGTCGCTTTTGATGGGTTGTAATATTCAGCAGAATCAATGGTTTTATTTTTGCTGTAATCGACTCTGAAATTGTTGGTTAGCGCCCAACGGTCATGTTTGAATGTATTGAGATTCAACCAGAAATTGGCTTCTTTTCTTAAGTTGCCATCATCAAATTTCATGACGCCACCACCTAGCCCAGCTTGGAAAATATCGGAATAGGAATACGTGGTAGAGAAACCAATATCTTTGGTATACACACCCTTATTGATGGCTTTAACTGGAGTGCCACTACCATTAATATTGGCGTCTAAATTAAATGACCAATGCTGGTTGAGGGTATAATTTGCCTCTGTAGAGAAATAGGCTTTATCATTAAGCTTAATGCCTTTCCCGCCTTCCATTTTCACTTGGAGTGGATAGAAATTGAGCTCTGTTCCTACACCAATTCGGCGAGAAATAAGACTTTCTTTGTCATAAGGGGAGCGAGTTTCTAAGTAATGAACGTAGAGATCGTGCCCATTTGCTGTTTTCGGTGTGTAAATCGCATAATCTTGGCTACTTTCATTGCTATAACTTATTGGTGAGGTGCGATGCTGTAAGCCGACACTCCCTACAATTTTGCCAGAACGCGCTTGTTCATAATGCTTAATAAGGGATTGCGCTGACTGACGTTGTTCTTCATTCATTGCATTAATCGTTTTTGAAACTGCTGGTAAATCATTTTGACTTAAGGCAGTTTCAGCCAGGTTATTACGAGCTTCTTGCTGATCATTTTTTCTCAAAAAATAACCAGCTTTTTCCGCCCATAATTTGGCATCATCATAGTTGCCACGATTTCGCTCAAGTTCTGCTTTTTGCAACATAACCCATGGATCACCTGGCGTTTTATTAAATAGACGATCATCAATCAGTTGCTGAGCCAATTTGCTGTTACCACGCCATAATGCTAAACGAGCCAAACTAAAATAGCGAGAATCGTGGCCTGGATTTAGAATTTTTGATGTTCGGGTATAGTCATTGATATAAATATTTGAATTCATACGCTCTAAATATTGTTGAGCCAATTCAAATTTGCCCGCATCGCTTGCAGTGAGAGAGAGTTTATGAAGTAAACCATCGCTCACAGCGAGTTTATTGTTTAAGGCTTGTTGTTCAATTGCTTGATAAATCGCTAATGCTTTGTGTGGTGAGCCTTTTGCTGCCCAATAATCACCAAAGGCTTCTTCTAAATACGCGGGCACATTAGGTTGAGCCTGTAATGTATTGAAGTCATCCTCTATTTCATCAAATTTATTCAATCGGACACCCATCACAAAATGATCTTGCAATGCTTGTTGATACAAAGGATGTTCAGGGTTAATTTTAGCCAAAAGTGCGGTCAATTCTTCAAATGATTTTTCTTGCTGTGCAGGCGTTGTCGCATTTTTTGAGGAGGTAATCGTCTTACCATGCTCAAACCACATCATGTCTTTTTGATTGAATTGATCTGGATAGGCTTTTTGTAGTTTCTCTTGTAATGGCAGAAGGTTGTATTTTGATGCTAAACGATACAACTCTCTCATTAAGGTGATATTTTTCGGATTTTGTTCTAACTGACGTTGCCAACGGCCAAGTTTAGCCATATCGGGTTCAGTGAAATCAAGCAAATAACTCTCAGCATCAAGATAGGCATTATCTTGTCCAAAACGTTTTTTATAAACACTCAGTGCATTTTTTGCCGCATTGTAGTTTTTGGTTTCTGTGAAAGCTAATGCGCCACCAAGCCAGCCATTTGGATTATCAGGGTATTGCTTTTGCAATTGGGAATAGAATGCAACGGCACGATCGTATTGTTTTTCATTTCGAGCGGCTTTGCCTAAATTTTCCAGTTCATTTTGGGAAAATTGCGCTGGTGCGCAGCTTTCGCAAAGTGAAAGTGCTTTAGCGGATTGATTCGTCCTCAGATAGAGTGTCATTAAATCATCGCGCACTTTTACATCGTGAGTCCTCTTAAATAAGGATTCAAGTTTGGGAATAGCTTGATTTAATTGGGAATCTCCTTGACGGGAGAAAATGATGATATTTTCTCGTTCGGTATCAACAGAGGATTTTTGGGCATAGGCAACCTGTGCTACTGAGGTACTGACACCCGCTAATAGCATTGCCTTAAAGACATGGGCTAGAGATTTCATTTTAAGTTCTACTATATTAATAATAATTATCTAGTGCTTCGTTATTTCAGACAGTGTAAAGAAGTGTAAGTTTTGCAAAGTGGTCGGATCTCTTTGCGGGCAATGGAAAATATTAATTGCGTATGAACGCAGGTGTTTTAGATAGAAAAATAGGCGTTTTAGTAAAATAAAACGCCTATCTTATATATTAGAGATATATTAGAGAAGTGATTTAGCGTTATTTCAAAATAAACATCGGTGTGTTGCTGATAGGATCACGATGAATGATGACATCCAAATCAAACACATCCTTCAGCAACCCTTCGGTCATCACTTCATCAGGCGTACCTTGTGCCATCACTGCACCTTTTTTCATGACGATTAAGTGATCGCAATAGCGGCAGGCTTGGTTGAGGTCATGCAACACCGTAATCACGGTTTTGCCGTTTTGTTGCATTTGTCGCATCATGCCCATGAGTTCAGCTTGGCGGTTTAAATCTAGATAAGTAGTCGGCTCATCGAGTAGCACTAATTCAGCATCTTGCGCAAGAGTCATAGCTAAAAATACCCGTTGTTGCTGACCACCAGATAAATCGGAAACTAACTGTTCGGCGAGTTCGGCAGTTTGTGTTTGTGTCATCGCCCAATTAACCAATTCTTCATCTTTTTGGCTGAGTTTACCCCAGAGGTTTAAGTAAGGCGAACGCCCGTAAGCGATCAATTCGTGTACTTTAATCCCTTCTGGCACTAAGTGTTGCTGCGGGAGAAAAGCCAATTCTTGGGCATATTCTTTAGGGCTTTTTTGCCAAATATCCTGACCTTTATGGGTGATTGAGCCTTGCTTTGGCTTAAGCAAGCGCGCTACCGCTTTTAATGTGGTGGATTTACAGCAGCCATTTGGGCCGATTAACGCAATCACTTTATTTTTCGGGAATTTTAGCGACAGATTTTTAACCACGAGTTTATCTTGATAACCTAAAGATAAATTATTGATTTCAATGCTCATTATTTAGTTCTCATCAATAAGTAGAAGAAATATGGCGCACCGATAATCGCGGTCAGAATACCCGCTGGTAGTTCAGTTGGTGGGTCAATCACCCGCGCCAAAATATCCGAAAGTTGTAATAAGAGGGCGCCAATAATCAAGGCTGCCGGTAATAGGGTGCGGTGTCTACCGCCGACTAAACGACGGGCAAGATGCGGCGCAACCAAGCCTAAAAAGGCAATAGGACCACAAATTGCCACGGCTGTAGTGGAAAGGGCTACCGCTAGCACTAAAACGCTGATTTGCACTTTATTTACGGTCACGCCAAGGGTTGAGGCTTTGTTTTCACCTAAACCAAGGGTGTCGAGATCGCGACAGAAAATAAATGGCAAGGGCAGTAATACGATTAACCATGGCAATACCACATTCAAATAAGACCAGCTGCGCCCCCATAGGCTTCCTGTAAGCCATAACATCGCCGTATTGATCTCGACCGGATTGGTCAGCATCAGATAATGACTAATGGCTGCCCACAATGCGGAAAGTGCGACCCCAATGATTGCCATTTTGATAGGGCGGAAGTTAAAACCGCACACGATCCATAAAATGGCAAAAGAGAGCACACCTCCTAAAAAGGCAAAAATTGGCATCCAGTAAAATGCTAAGTTTGGCAAGAACATCAATACCGAAACGGCAACCAACCCAGCCGCGTTGTTAATCCCTAAAATATCGGGAGAGGCAAGTGGATTGCGCACCACGCTTTGCACTAACACACCAGAAATTGCTAAGGCTCCGCCTAATAAAATCGCTAATACTGCACGGGGTAGGCGATATTCCATCAAGGTAAAATAGTTTTTATCATCAGGCTGAAAGGCCGCCCAAATTTCCTCAAAAGAAAGCGTATAAGTGCCAAGGCGAATACTCAATCCAAAGAGCAGTACCATTAGACTAAGCGTGACGACATAAAAGCTGATAGCACGAAAAGATACATGAGAGGTTCGCATTAGTGTCTTCCTCTGGCAAATAATACAAAGACTGGGGCACCGATTAAGGCAAGCACCGCACCAGCAGGCACTTCGCTAGGAAAGTTGACCGCGCGGGCAATGGTATCTGCAGCGAGCATTAAAATTGCGCCAAGTAACATCGCCATAGGGAGCGATTTTCGCAAGTCATAACCAATCCAATAGCGTGCCAGATGGGGCACTAGTAAGCCGATAAAGGCTACTGGGCCAGCAACACTCACGCTTGAACCTACAATCAATAACGCCATGATGTTAGCGTACCAACGTAAACGGAAGAGATTGATGCCTAACGAACGCGCAGATTCATCGCTTAAATTGAGTAAATTCAAACGACTGGCAAAAAGCAGGCAGAAAAGTGCGGTCAAAATAAAGAACGGAAATAACGTCAATAATTCATTCCAACGGGCATGTGCAATGCCGCCAGCTAGCCAGCTCATAATACCGAAGGCATGATCTTCCGCGATAATGAGCACCAATTTCGTGAGCGCGGCACAAAGTAGTGATACGGCAATCCCCGCTAAAATCACTCGGCTACGATCTCCACTATTATCTTTCCATCCGTTGCTGATCAGCATCACCACAAACCAACTCAGACCGCCGCCGATACTAGCCACTAAGGCAATGCTATAACCAGAAAGAATCAAGGGGCTAAACGCACTGGCGGTTACCATGGCAAGACTAGCTCCAGAGTTCACGCTGAGTAGCGTAGGTGAAGCAAGCGGGTTGCGCGTAATGGTTTGTAACAACGCCCCCGCCACCGCAAGATTGGCACCTAAAATCATGCCAACTAATGCGCGCGGTAGGCGTAAATCGGTTACCGTAATTTTGGCAATTTCATCGCCATCGGGGAGGAACGCTTGTAACGCTGCAAGCGGTCGAATTTCGATGGGATAATACAAAAACAGGCTTCCCCATAATAGGAAAGCCAGAATGATAAGGGGAAGTCCCCAACGGAAAGCAGACTTCATCATTATTTTTGCTTCACGAAATCTTCAATTTGTTTTGCCATAATTTTGCTTGCTTCTAAACCGCGACCACGCGCCCACATGTCGGAGTCAACACTGTAAACATGGTTCGCTTTGACCGCAGGAATGGCTTTCCAAAGTGGCTCAGCTTCCCATTTGCGCGCAATACTTTCATCACGATAATGGGCAATGAACAAGTATTCCGGTTTTTCCATTACTAATTGTTCAAGGTTGATTTCTACGAAAGCTTGATCGCTATTGAGTTTAGTTGGCGCAAAACCTAATGTCGTTAAGAAACTACCCACATAGCCATTGTCATTTTGGATATTAAATTTATCTTCTCGGGAAGTACCAAATGAGGCTTTTTTGCCTTGTACACCTAAATTTTTTGCGATGTTGGCAATGTAATCATTATGTTCATTGATCTTCGCTTTCATTTCAGCGCTTTTACCGACTAAATCACCAATTTTCTGCGCAGTTTCAAGATTTTCTTGGTAGCTTTCATGACGGGAATCAAACATCACCGTTGGCGCAATTTTTTTCAATTCTTCAAATACTGCAGTATGGCGAGATGGATCAGCAATAATTAAATCGGGTTTGAGAGAAGCAATCACTTCAAGACTCGGTTGAGAACGCGTGCCAACGGATTGCCATGCAGCAATTTTTTCGCGCACTTGCGGCAAAATACGATCGATTTTGTTGTCGTCAGCCACACCTACTGGGCTTACACCGACTTGGGCTAAAGCATCCACAAAAGAATATTCCAATACCACAACACGGCTTGGGGTTTTATCAAGGGTAAATTCACCTTTCGCATCTTTAACCGTCACGGCGCTAGCGAATGCGGATACCATTAATAATGCGGAAGCTAAAGTAGTTTTGAATAATTTTTTCATGTTGTGTCCTCAATAATAAAAAGCATTTGGATTATACACTCAAACAATGTTATTGAGAATAGTTATATTCTAGCTATTTGGTCGGATTTCTCTATTTTGCCCGCATTCTGGCAAGTAAACTGACGGCAATAATAATGACTAATGAACCAATCCAGAAATTTAGGCTTGGTACGTTATCCCAGAAGAACCAGTCACAGATGCTGGAGAAAATCACGCCAGTAAAAGCAAAAGGCGTGATGACATTGGCAGGGGCGTATTTAAAGGCGCGAGTGAGTAATAATTGGAAAATAAGACCAAATCCGCCCACTAAAAGCAGTAATGTGAATCCATGTAGTGTTGGTATTTCCCATTGAGTAATAAAAAAGAGTGGCAATAAAATCGAGCCTAATAAGTGGAAGTAAAACACGATATTTTTAGGTGAGTTGTGTTTATTGAGCTCTTGTAAGCTGATAAATGCCATGGCCGCCAATACTGCAGCACCTAACGCATAGCCTACATGGATAGGGTTGATATTCATTGAACCGTTGGTCAGCATAATGATGGATACACCGATAAACCCCATAAAACTGCAAGCTAATACTTTTAATGGCGTTCTGACTTTAAAGAAAAACAGCAATAAAGGCACAAAAAGTGCGGACGTATTCATCAATAAAATCGCAATAGAAATCGGCAAATATTTAATGGCGTAGAAGGTTAGCAACATACTGGCAATGCCGGCTAGATTACGCAAAATGAGAAACTTCCATTGCGACATATCGACTTTGAAATCTCCATCTTTAATTAAAAAGGGCAAGAGAAAAACAAAACCAATAAAGAAGCGGGAAAATAAAATTTCACTGGACGGTAATTCATCAGAGGCGTATTTTACAAATACACCCATTAAGGCAATGCTGATGTAAGCTAACACCATACAAACAACAGCTTTTTGATAATTATTGCGGAGATGTATGTTTGGCATAAAGGTTCCTTGCACAAAGTGCGGTAAAAAATTGCCTTATTTTGTAAGAAAATGGGCTTGTCTTCGTCTAATGAAATGCAAGCTGAAGATTTTTCTATAATAAGGAAAGAAAATGAAATATACAAAAACATTTCTCATATTGACCGCACTTTTTGGCGGTTTGCAAAGTAGTTTAACGTATGCTGATCACACAGAATCATCAAAGGAGCAAAAAATGACAATGGAAAGTAAACAAGAACAACAAATTATTTATCTTGCCGGTGGTTGTTTTTGGGGACTAGAAGCTTATATGGAAAGAATTCAAGGCGTGACTGATGCTGTTTCTGGTTATGCCAATGGAAAAGGTGATACCACTAACTACCAATTATTGCATGCGACAGATCATGCGGAAACGGTGAAAGTCACTTACGATCCAAATAAAATTTCGTTAGATAAATTACTGCAATATTATTTCCGCGTTATCGATCCAACCAGTATTAACAAGCAAGGCAATGATCGAGGCAGACAATATCGCACCGGCATTTATTATCAAAATGAGCAAGATAAAGCCGTTATTGAAGCGGCATTAAAAACCTTACAAAGTAAATATCAAGTGCCGATTCAAATTGAAGTAGAACCGCTGAAAAATTATGTGGAGGCGGAAGAGTATCATCAGGATTATCTCAAGAAAAACCCGAATGGTTATTGCCATATTGACATCAAAAAAGCCGATGAGCCATTAATTGATGATAAAAAATACCCAAAACCAAGTGATGCAGAATTAAAGCAAAAACTGACCGCACTTCAATATGATGTGACGCAAGGCAAACATACCGAACGCTCTTTTAGTAACGAATATTGGGATAATTTCGCGCCGGGTATTTATGTGGATATCACCACGGGAGAACCGTTATTTTCTTCTAAAGATAAATTTGAATCAGGTTGCGGCTGGCCAAGTTTTACCAAACCGATTGCCGCTGAAGTGGCGGAGTATCAAAGAGACAATAGCTTTAATATGACTCGCAT
The DNA here is from genome assembly GCF_014931375.1 of Haemophilus parainfluenzae. Taxonomy (NCBI): domain Bacteria; kingdom Pseudomonadati; phylum Pseudomonadota; class Gammaproteobacteria; order Pasteurellales; family Pasteurellaceae; genus Parahaemophilus; species Parahaemophilus parainfluenzae. The sequence continues at coordinate 327,898 of NZ_CP063117.1, read as the reverse complement.
TGAGGTATTAAGCCGCAGTGGCCATGCCCATTTAGGTCATGTATTTGATGATGGCCCTCGTGATAAAGGCGGTTTACGTTATTGCATCAATAGCGCATCGATTAAGTTTATTCCATTAGATGAAATGGAAAAACAAGGCTATGGCGATTTGATTCCCTTTGTGAAATAAGAGGAAAAAATGAAAAAAATATTGATCGCACTTTTATTGTTTTTGAGTCCATTGAGTTTTGCACAAGAGAATGTGTCTTTGGCGGACATCCCCTTGAAGACGTTGGATAATCAAACCGTCTCTTTATCACAATATCAAGGCAAACCGCTTTATATCAAAATGTGGGCATCTTGGTGTCCAATTTGTTTAGCGGGGTTAGCAGAAATTGATGATCTCAGTGCTGAAAAGAACCTTGATTTTAATGTGATTACGATTGCCTCACCTGGACAAAAGAATGAACAAAATAGTCAAAAATTTATCAATTGGTATAAAGGCTTGGACTATAAAAATATCACCGTATTATTGGATGAAAACGGTGAAATCATTAAACGAGCTAATGTATTAGGCTATCCGTTTAATTTACTATTGGATAAGGATTTAAATCTTATCAAAGCACAACCTGGACATTTGAATTCAGATCAAATTAAACAATTTGTGAAGGAATAAAAAAGTGCGGTCATTTTTGACCGCACTTTTATTATTGGCTTGATTATGCAAATGCCTGTAATTCAGGATTGATTGGGGTTTCAGCGATATTATTCACATAGTTACATAATGTGGCGAGGCTGACACCTAAAATCACATCAATGGCATTTTCTTGAGTATAACCTGCATCAAAGAACGCTTTAAGCTGTGCTTCAGTTAATTTTGCTTTTTGCAAAATAACGGCAAGGGTGAAACGCGCTAAAGTATCGAGTTTTTTATCACTTTCAATACGAGCAGTTGCACGAATTTGGTTCACAAGCTCTTCTTCAAGTTTTAATACTTTTAAAGCGATCTTCGTATGGCCTGCTACACAGAAACCACAGCCATTGACTACTGCCGCGGTAATTTGCACTACTTCGCGTTCTGTTGCCGTTAAGCTGTTACGACCATTAATGCCACCCACTGTGCGATAAGTTTCAAGTGCGGTAGGGGCGTTCGCAAGAACACCAATTAAATTTGGAATAAAACCATTGGCATTTTTTACGGCTTTTAAAGCTTCTTGTGCTGCTTCAGGGGCTGATTCAATAGTGTGAATTTTAAATTGAGACATAAACTACTCCTAAGGGATAAATCATAAATTTCCGCTTGATAATACCTTTCTAACTTAAGTAAGAAAAAGAAGAAAAGCTTATTTCATATAGCTAAAAGTTATGATTATTTTGGATCAGCTATGCTAAATGCGTTTTGACGATAGACAGTAATCTCTCCAACTCTTTTTTGCCTTTTTCGGAAAGGACTTTGTTGTCGTGCAACATTTGGGTGGCGCGTGCTTCAATAAAGCGGAGGTAATCGCTGTTTTGGGTTTCTTGGAATTGCTTTTCGGCTAATTGCATTTCAGTGAAATCTTTATTGGTTTGAGCAAGCAGCACTTTTTGTCCGATTAATACAATTAATGCGGCAATTAAAGCGATGACGGCGCCATAGCCATTAGTGGGATAATAAAGAATGCCCGCCAGAACAAAAAGTGCGGTCACTAAATTGGATGAATTTTTAATATAGCCTTCAGCCGGTGGTGGCTTGATGAGATCTTTCCAGTTCATAGGATTTATATGTCATGCTAAAAAATTTGCCTTCCCTCAAGAGAAAGAGGGAAGGCAATACCATAATATATTATGCTAACACACCAAAATGATAGCCTAAAATACCCACGCCGAATAAGGCGAAGATGATGTACATAGCGTTGATTTTTTTACGTAATAAATACATACATAAGAAGGTTAAACCTAACGCTGCAAGGCCTGGGAGAAGGTCATTTAACACGCTTTGCACAGTGGTAACCACTTCTTCGCCCATTTGGTTTTTATAGCGGGAAAGTTCTAATGGAATGTTGATACTCGTCCATTTCGATACCAGAGAGCCCATGACAAAGAGACCGAGGATAGATGCCCCCTGCGTCAATTTTTGTAAGCGACCGCCACCCATATCGTTAACGATTGTGGTACCTTTTTCATAGCCGTATTTGAAACCATACCAACGAGTTACTGCACGGCAAAGGTTGATACCGATGAAGAAAAGTAATGGCCCTAAAAGGCTACCAGTAATGGCTAAGCCCGCACCAAGAGCTGCTAGTACAGGACGTAATGTTCCCCAGAAAATTGGGTCACCCACACCGGCTAATGGGCCCATTAAGCCGACTTTCACCCCGCTGATTGCTGAGTCATCAATATCGTTACCGTTCGCGCGCTCTTGTTCCATCGCGGCGGTTACACCGATGATAGATGAGGCCACCCAAGGTTGGGTATTAAAGAATTCTAAGTGGCGCTTTAATGCCGCTGCTTGATCTTCTTTTTTGCTGTAAAGACGTTTAATGGCAGGGATCATGGATACACAAAAACCCATTGCTTGCATACGTTCAAAGTTGAAGGAACCTAGCAAGAAAGTTGAACGCCAGTAAGTGCTACGGATATCGCCTTTTGTTAATGATTTTTTAGTTTGTTCAGTCATAATTTCTTCCTTATAGTCCTTCAAGTTCATCATCAGCTAATTCACGTTTTGCAACTGCTTGTGGGGCAGTAGATTGATGGAAACGTGGGTTTAATTGAATATAAATCATCGCTAAGCATGTGCCTAAAATACCGAGACCTACAAGGTTGTAATTGGTGAAAGAGGCGATCACGAAGCCTAGGAAGAAGAATGGCATTAATGCACCTGCACGCATCATATTGATTACCATTGCATAACCGACGACCACGATAAAGCCACCGGCGATTTGTAAACCGCGAGTGACTACTTCAGGAATCGCGTTCAATGCTTCAGTCACCGTATCTGTACCTGCTACTAACGCAACGAAGAAGGTTGGAATTGCCACACGTAATGCTTGTAATGCAAGACCGCTAAAGTGACAGAATTCAATGCCACGGAAGTTCGCTTTTGCGGCAAAATCATCGGCTTTGTGTTGAAGGAAGATGGTTAAAGTACGAACGAAGATGGTTAATACTTGACCTGCAGCTGCTACTGGAATCGCAATCGCTAATGCGCTCCCTTTATCTTGGCCGCCTTTGATGACGAGGATAGTCGCAATCACACTGGCTAATGCCGCATCTGGTGCCATTGCCGCACCCACGTTCATCCAGCCTAATGCCACTAATTCAAGGGTACCACCGACAATAATACCGGTTTCTAAATCACCTAATACTAAGCCGATTAGGGTACAAGCAACTAAAGGACGATGAGTTTGACGTTCGTCCAATACACTCCCCATACCGCAAATGGCGGCAACGAGCGTGACTAAAATAATTTCCATTGTTGTCATAATGAATTGTCCTCGTAATTAAAATTGAATCGCATCAAGCTCTTTGTGTGTGAGCATTGATTTCGGGCTGCTCGCCACTTGTTGTAAGCTTAATTCCACGCCTTTATCTAAAAGCTGTTTAAATGCCGCCACATCAGTTGTATTGACAGCAACTGCTTGGGAAAGCATTTTGTCGCCTTCACGGAACGTCATACCGCCCACGTTGACTTTATCAATTTTCACACCGCCTTCGATTAAGCGCACGATATCTGTTGGATTAGTCACTAACCAAAGAATGTTTTTTCCCGCATATTTCGGGTTGTGATACACTTTAATGGCTTTTTCCACAGGAATCACATAAGCTTTTAAATGTTCAGGCGCGATTTGAAGTAATAAATCACGACGAAGCGCATCGTTCGCCACATCATCATTTATCGCAAAAATCGCTTCACATTTCACTGCTTTCGCCCAAGAGGTCGCCACTTGGCCGTGGATTAAACGGCTATCAATACGTAATAAGGAAATGTTCATATTGCCGGAAAGTGCGGTTGGATTTGGAGCGGTTTTTGGTGCTTCAGCTGGTTTAGCGGCTGGCGTTGGAGCAGGCTTGCTTTCTTTAGGTTGACGGAAGGATTTCACGGCAGCGACCCCGACTTCTTTCGCGGTTTCTACCAATTCATCTAAGCTAGCGCCATCTTTAGCATCAAGCACTTCAAGCAACATTGGTAGATTAATGCCGGTGACGATATCGGTATTATCCCTTTCACTGGCGATTCGGCTTGCCGCGTTGTATGGGCTACCACCAAATAAATCGACCAAAAAGAGCACCGGTTCATTTTCAGGCAGCGTGGCAATAATCGCATTGTATTTCTCGATTAAATGCTCACCGCCTTCACCCGGTAAGAAAGTCACGACATGGCAGTTTTCATCTTCGCCATACACCATAGCGGCGGAATTGACGATTTCTTCAGAAAACTTACCGTGCGTTGCAACGATAATGTGGGTCATGGATATTCCTCCCATTGAGTTGATAAAATCAGTCTATTTTGCTTTCAATACGCATTACGCAAACGATTGCTCCGAATGGAGTTAAGTGTATTGATTTGAAGATTACCGTCAAATAAAGAATAGTCAAATAGTGATCGAGATCAAATAAACAGGTAAGATGACTTACAACTTTTGAGGTATTTATAAATGAAATGCAAAGTGCGGTTGATTTTTGGACGATTTTTATCGAATGGAAAGCATTTCGCGACAAGACAAATAGGAAAAGGTTAAAATAAGCCAAATCTTCTGTTGGGAGTTTAGATGTTTTTTGTTTATCTTATTATCGCCTTAGCGGCAGGTGTCGCACTCGCGACGCAATCAGCCATTAATACGCAGTTGGCGAAGGCCATGAGTGGCGAAGCGGTGATCGCGACCTTTATTTCTTTTGCAGTGGGAACAATCGTTCTCTTTTTTATTGCTTGGGTAAAAACCGATTTATGGGGCAATTTATCAACCGTCCCTTCACAACCTTGGTGGAAATTAATTGGTGGGATACTTGGTGCAGTTGTCGTGTTCACAACGGTTTTACTTGCACCTAAGCTAGGCATTACCGCGATGTTATTTTTTATCATCGTCGGACAATTAATTACCGCAACCACTATTGATCATTTCGGTCTTATCGGTATGCCGATTCGAGAAGTCAATATCACGAAATTTATTGGCTTAATTATTGTCGCCTTTGGATTAGTATTTTATTTCTTTGGGGATAAGTTAGTTGAGCTATTTGGGACGAGATAAGATAGAATACGTCTCTGTTCATTTATTTATCGCGTAATTGGGGAAACTATGCGAAAGCGTTGCCTGTGGGCTTTGATTATTTTGTTGCTGTTAATCGTAGTAAGCGTTGGCTTATTACGCGTTTTTGCGACCCCAAAACGTGTAGCGCAACTTACCAATCATTTTTTAGCACCGCATTATCACATTGAATTAGCTGATGACTGGCAATGGAAAGCGACAGGTTTAACACTGCCTGAACTAAAAGTGAAAACAGATCAATGTACCCTCGTAAATCTCAATGATGCGCAACTCACTTGGTGGAATACGCATAGTCTTGATATTGAAAAGGCTAGTTTGGATTATGATTGTTTAACTCATTTACCAAGCGATAACGCTGAAAAAACACCACCAAATTTGACCGCACTTTGGGCGGCATTACCTATTTCTGATGTCAAAGTTAAACACTTTCAATTAACGAATACCGAAGCGCTGAAACAAGCTGCTTTGCAGCCTTTTTTATCAGCTGATTGGGCGTTAGATGCCAACTATAATGGCAATCAATTAGCGCTTGAAGCTCAAGCGAATAATGATGGGCTTGAGCTACATCACCAATCCACGGTCACGCCACGAGATGGGATCTTCCAATGGACGGGCAATACCGATATCAAACAATCAGGCGATAAAACCTATGATCTTCAGTTCACTGCAAATTTTGAGCCCGATCTTTCTCAACTGCCTCAACAAGGAAATGTTTTATTCAATTGGAATAACCCAGAACTAGCCGTCACAAAAGGCGAGGCAAAAGTGTCGTGGCAAGGGGCGGATGGTCAGTTAAATGCCCAAGATTTAACAACTAATTCACCATTGTTGGATGTGCCTTTTGTGTTCACCAAAGATGGCTTGGATATTTCATGGGGGAAATTTTATTGGACCTTTGATAGCTATCAACCAATCAAAGGCTTCCTTGGGTTATCTATTCACCGTGCTGCTGAAGGCTTATTGCCATTAAGCATTGATATGAACGTTATCTTGCAAACCTTTGGTGAAATGGGCAAAGGGGAGATTGTGATTTCAGGCAAAAATGGTGAAATCGGCGGTGGCGATGACAATAATGAATTGGATTTTGAGCTGAAAACACGCGGGGATTTACGTTATAACGCTACCGTGGCACAAACCAATTTAACCTATCATCTTGGCGGGCTCTTCACACATCCAGTGGTGTATTTTTACCCGGGTTCCGTCTTTAAAATGGATACCGTTCAGCCAGATACCAAGTTGCACGTTCGTTTACCGTTAGATGACATTATTATTGGTCGTTATGGTTTGGAAGGTCGTTTGCTCGCAACATTAACGGGCACGACACCACAGTTTGAAAATCTCGATTTAAAATTAGACGGAAACGCCCATGAGTTTATTGCCGGTATTAAAACCGTGTTTGATTTGCGGGATGAAGAACATAAGTTGCAGTCTGTAGAAAAACAAGCGACAAACCGTTGGGATTGGACAATCAATGGCAGTGCAAACTGGAAATCCTTAAATACGCCAGTCAAAATGGAAGGGAAAGGTTTTTGGGAAGCGGATCATATTGAATTAAATCAGCTTTCTGCACGTTCTAATGAAGTGAAAATGAAAGAGGTGAAAATGGCACCGCTTTCGTTAGAACTCAAAGACCGACTCCGCTGGGATTATGAAGAAGAGCATATTCGAGGTTTGTTGCAAGCGAAAACAGATTGGATTGAACTGGCTTATGGCGGTCGTTTTGTTTCGCCTGTTTTCGGTTTAGGTATTGATGGTAAGAGTATCAGTAACTTCAATTTCGCAGGTGATTTAAAGGCTGGTTCGCTTGGGCCTTTAGATGTCTTGGGTGTATATCAAAATACTGCACTTTCAGGCAAAATCAGCTGGAAAGAACAATCTGCAAAAGTATTCCAATCACTTTTCCCTCAACAATGGAATTGGTTAATTCATGAGGGTAGCATTAAAGGGCAGAGTGAATTCGCAATCAATGGCAATGGCGTGAAGATGAAGGGGGAGCTGAATCTTAAAAATGGCAAAATCACTATGCCAGATGGCGAGATTTATGGCTTAAACATTCGCTTCCCGATGAATTATGAAAACTCGGCATTGCAAGTGTCTTCGAGCAAACCAATCCATATTTCGACTCACAATATTCGCTATGGTGCGCTTTCCGTCGCAAATGGAGAATTGGATTTGTTTGGGCGTTATCCGAATACCATGAAAAATCCGCTTACTTTGAGAAATGTGAAACTTTCCTTATTTGATGGCGTATTGACGGTGCCTCAGCTCAGTTTTCCACAAAGTAAAATGGCGACACTTTCTTTTACTAATATTGATTTAGCCCAAGTGTTAGCCTTGGCACAATATAACCAAGTAACCTTAACCGGCCGCGCCAATGCGACCCTGCCATTTTGGCTTGGACATAAGGAATGTTTGATTTGTAATGGTACATTGGAACAAGTGGGAAATGTGTCCATCAAATTAACCGATGAAATGGTGAAAGGGTTGAAAAAAGGTGGTTGGACAGAAAATATCTTGGTGGATTTATTAAAAGAAATGGAACTACAAAATTCCCATGCAGCGGTGACGCTCGATCCGAAAGGGCAAATGACATTGCGTGCGAGTATCAGCGGGTTTAATCCAACCAAGCGAACCAATAATCCGATAACGTTAAATTATACGCACCAAGAAAATATGTTTGAATTGTGGAATATGATTGACTATGGCTCGCAATTTGAACAAAATCTGCAATATAAACTTTATAAGCAATTAGACAAGACAAATGATAAAACACCTTAAATTTCAACCGCACTTTTTTATTTTTGCGGCGATGTTTACACTTACAGCTTGCACACCAACCATTCAATTGGACACACCAAAGGAAGGCATCACCATTAATATGAATGTGGTGGTGGACCACAATATTAAAGTGGAAATGGATGAAAAATCACAGAAAGCCGTGGGTGAAGTAGAGCCTGCGAAGAAATAATCGAATAAATTGAAAAGGCCATCTGAATGTTAGATTTCAGATGGCTTTTTTCTTTTTAAGTGCGGTTGAATTTTTAGGTGTTTACATAAATTATTGGGATTATGCTTAATTATGATTTCAGCAATTATGATATTGTTTATTATCGAAAGGGCATCTAAAGGCTCTTAAGTAGCATTATTATTCCCAAAGAAAAAGCCAAGCATATGCTTGACTTTTTAATTCCTCAGAGTTAATCTGTATTGTGTAACGCTACACAGTATTGGCGTATCGTTAGTGTTACAAAATATACGCAGAAATGCATCTGATAAACCCTTAAATAAGGAACTAAACATGATTGTAAAACATCCTGGCTTAAGAATCAAAGAAGAGTTATTACCTAAAGGAATGACGGTAACAGAAGCTGCAAAATTGCTAGCAATTGGTCGACCTGCACTATCTAATTTCTTGAATGGTAAAGCAATGTTGTCACCTAACATGGCTCAGCGGTTATCAAAGACCTTTAACTTCCCATTAGATCAATTAATGCAATGGCAGGCTGAGTATGAAGATGCTCTAATTCAACAAACTGAAGCTCCCGCAACTCATATTTATGCTCCTCCTTTTTTAGATATAAAAGCAAATGATATTGAAAATTGGGTCAATACTTGCGAAATTTCATCAAGATCACGTTTATCTGTTTTTTTGAGAACACTGATCCACTCAACGAGCGAAAAAATAACTCAAATTGATTTTCCTGGAAATGATGATTCACAACGACCTGGCTGGGATGGTTGGATTGAGTCAAATGAGGCAACTCCGTGGATTCCTGATGGTAATTCAGGCTGGGAATTTGGTGTTAATAAAGATATTAAAGCCAAAGCTGATAGTGATTTTGATAAAAGCCTTAAGGCTCACCTTTCAGATTCTTCAAATATAACGTTTATTTTTGTAACACCTCGTCGCTGGCCTGGAAAAAATAAATGGGTTCAGCAAAAGAAAGCTCTTAATAAATGGAAAGATGTCAGAGCATATGATGCAAGCGATCTTGAACAGTGGCTAGCTCAGTCATTACCAGCACAAAGCTGGCTGGCAAATGAAGCAAAATTACCTACACAAAATGTAGATTCCTTAGATAGTGTATGGCAAGAATGGGCAAATGTGTGTAATCCAAGTTTAAATACATCTTTCTTCAACAAATTAATTAAAGTATATGAAGAACAGATTTTGGATTATTTATCCAAACCACCTCAAAAACCTTTTTACATTGCAGCTGATTCTAAAATCGAAGCAATGGCATTTTTGTCCGCCCTGTTCTTAGATAAAAAATTTATTTCTTATAGAGATAATTGTCTAGTATTTAAAGAAGAGAGTGTCCTTCCTCGTCTTGCTCAAGGCTCTAAGAGTTTTATTGCAATCACTGATAATAAAAACGTCGAAAAAGAGCTAGCTCAATATTCGCAGCAGATTCATGCCTTTGTTGTTTATCCCAAAAATACTCTAATACAAAATTTTGATCTAAAAATTGAAATATTAGATTCGGTAACATTTATTCATTCGTTAGAAAAAATGGGTTGCTCTTATGATGAAGCACAAGCGTTGGCAAAAAAATCTGGTTATTCATTAACTGTCCTGCGACGTCAACTGTCAAAGAATGAGGCTGTTAATAAGCCAGAATGGGTAGACGGCTATAATCAAGTTCTTATTCCATTTCTATTTGCTGGGGTATGGGATAGTTCTAATCAATATGATATTTCGATTTTAGAAGATTTATCAAATGGTTTATCGTATGAAGATTTAGAGAAAGATCTTCAAGCAAGTTTACTTCTTAATGACTCTCCCGTTTGGGCGGTAAGTTCGCATAGGGGGGTAATATCAAAAATAGATTTGTTATTTGCTATTGCATCATATATTACTAAAGTAGATTTAGAGCACTTCTTTAAGATAGCTACGTTAGTTTTAGGAGAAGATGACCCTGCTTTAGATTTACCAGAAGATCAGCAGTGGCAAGCCAATATATACGATAAAAAGCGACAGTATTCTAAATACTTAAGAAATAGTATAGGGGAGATGCTTATTTTATTGGCAGTTCATGGTAATGAATTATTTAAAAGTAGATTAGCTTTTAATTGTGAGGAAGCAGTAAATAAACTTGTGGAAGAATTATTCTCTCCGCTTAACTTAAGAGTATTACTAGCACAATCATCTGATTTCTCAGTGTATGCAGAAGCGAGCCCAAAAGTATTTTTAAGTATTATAGAAAACGATTTGAAAACTGATAAGCAATTCTTAGAGCTGATGCAACCAGTTTCTACTAATATTTTTTCTTCACCTAAGTATACTGATTTATTGTGGGCATTGGAGAAGTTAGCTTGGGATAAGTCAACGGTTACTAGAGTGGTAAAAATTTTAGCTCAATTAAGCCAAAAAGAAATTAATGATAATTATAGAAATAAACCCTTTTCATCCTTATTAGGCATTTTCAGATCTTGGTGTCCTGACACAAGTATTAAGACGCAGGAACGTATTCAATTATTAAAAAAGTTAGTTAGAAAATTTCCAGATATCGGTTGGCGAATTTGTATTAGCCAATTTCCAGGCTCGCTTCCCCAAACAGCATTTCCGGCTAGTAAATGTATTTGGAGGAATAATTGCGGACCAAATATAGTAACCAAGAAAGACGTTTATGATTTCTGCAATGCAGCAGTAGAAATAGCATTAACTTGGGCAAGTTATACATTTGAACAATTACTTGATTTGGTCAGCCATATTTATGGTTTAACAACTGAGCAGCAAGATAAGATTTGGCTTCTCATTGAAGATTGGGCATTAAACCAAGCTACAGAATCTGAGAAAATTACCATGCGAGAAAAGCTTCGCACGACTGTTTTATCCAAAAGAGCTAAAAGGCATTCTAATAGAATTACGTTTACAGAGTTGGGAGAGAAGGTATATGCAACATTAGAACCAAAAGAATTAATAGATAAACATTTTTGGTTATTTGCTTCTCATTGGGTTGATGACTCTGCTGATGAGGTAGAAGATTATCAAAATATGAATTTTGAAGAAAGAGAAGAAATTATTAGGCAAAAGCGTGTTATTGCGTTAAAAGAAATTCTACAAGAAAAAGGATTTTCAGGAATTCTAGAATTATCTTTAAAAGGAGATTGCGCAAGTACGATAGGTTTTCTTCTAAGACGTTTTGTATTTTCATCAGATGAGGAGTCAGTACAATTAATTAAATTGGCTCTGGAGTCTTTTAAAAAAGATGCTCACATTAATTATAAGAACATTATTCGGGGATTATTATCCGAAAGTAATGATAATATCTCTTTATTTGAATCTCTTTCTGTGTGTTTGGATGATTCTGATAAAGTACAGGTATACTTGCAGTCTCCTTTTGGCTCACAGGTATGGCGCTTGGTTGATTCTCTAGATGAAAATTACCAACAAGCGTATTGGGGGGAAATAGTTCCATCTTATTGTCAGAATGAAGATGAAGCAGAAGAAGCGGTAAAATATTTGTTGTTAGCCGATAGGCCTCAAACTGCTTTCTTATATATTGATTTAATTCTCAAAAAAATATCCCCTAAATTGATTTTTGATATTTTATCAGCAATGCTTTTACCTACATCAAAAGATGAAAATAATCCACCCGATCGTTATCGATTAGGAGAGGCGTTTTCTCAAATTTCTGAGTATGAAATGTTGAGCTTAGAACAAAAGGCGAGTTTAGAATTTGCTTATATAGAGGTTTTAGCACCTTGTGGGTTGAAAAGTGAAAATTGTTCAATTAAAAGTTTGGAAAGATATTTGGAAGAACATCCTGAATTCTTCGTTCAACTTATTTCAGAGCTTTCTAAAAGAGATGATGGAAAGGATGACAGAGATGAAAATACAAATAAGAAAGAATTTAGGGCTAAGTGTTTCGATGCTTTGGGGGCTTTAAGCCATATACCTGGTGAAGATAATTCAGGAAAAATTAATACCGAAAAGCTTGAAGAATGGGTACAACAAGCAATTAACCTTGCTGAAAAGAAAGGGTGTAGAAATATCGTTGAATATTTTATTGGTAAATTATTAGGTCATTGTCAAAATGGAGAAGATGGAATTTGGCCTTGTGAAGGTGTACGTGATTTAGTTGAAGATATACATTCTAAAAATATGATTGAAGGAATGTATATAGAAAAACGTAATAGCAGGGGAGTTACAAGCCGTTCATTTGGTGATGGAGGTGCTCAAGAATGGAGAATAGTCGAACAATATCAAGATTGGAGTAGACAATTAGCTATTACTCATCCGTTTGTAGCAGATGAGTTGCTTGGTTGGCTGGCTAGCTCTTATAAACATGAAGCTGAAATGTGGGATGATGAACACCGATTAGATATGCATTTGTAATAAAATCTAATGACATAAAACATTTGTGTTAATAATTAAGAAGACCATCTGAATGTTAAATTTCAGATGGCCTTTTTTATTTTTAAGAGCGGTCAGATTTTCAAACGTTTTTGCAAATATATTACCCCACTAAAACCGACATCATACTGAGCGATCCTGTAATCAGCTTATTATTGAAAAACGTAATCTCGTCTTGCGGTTCGCATAACGCCATAATGTAAAGCAACGGCAAATAATGATCTGGTGTTGGTACTGAAAGGTCGGCTTTTTCACCTAACTGCTCATAATGCACCAAAGTTTTATCATCTTGTGTCGCAATCGCTTGATTGATTGTTTCACGGAAAGCAAACGCCCAGTCATAACCTGCACCGATTTGGTCGATATGTTCCCAGCTTATCACTCTTAGATTATGCACAATGTTGCCGCTCCCAATAATCAACACACCTTGTTCTCGCAAGGCAGATAATTTTTTTGCCAAATTGAAATGCCATTCAGCCGATTGCAAACGGTTAAGACTAAGTTGTACCACGGGAATATCGGCATTAGGATAGAGAAATTTCAATACCGCCCAAGCACCATGATCAAAGCCTCGTGTTGGGTTCAGCTCGACATTTTCCGGCTGTAATAATGACCGCACTTGCTCCGCCAACTCAGGCGAACCGGGTGCAGGATATTGCACTTGGCTGAGCTCTTCAGGAAAACCGTAGAAATCGTAAATCATTTCAGGATGTTCACCTGATGTTACCTGCAAACGGCTACTGTACCAATGCGCTGAAATCATCAAAATGGCTTTTGGTTTAGTAAACTTTTGTGTAATTAGGCTGAAATTCTGATTGAACGGGTTTTCTTTATCTAACGCATTCATCGGGCTACCATGCCCAACAAATAATACAGGCATTTTTTTCATTATTTTCTCCTCAATATTTGATGGAGCAGATTGTACGGTTAAATCTTTGTGTGAAAAATACTACTTTATGAACAACATCTTTTACTAATCGGAAATAATGAATGGTAAGGTTTAGAGATATGGGCGTATAAAATAGGGGAAATATTACAAAGTGCGGTTAAATTTTACGAAAATTTTACTTAAAATTTACTTCATTTACAGTTTATTATCTTTATATTTAGGCGTATGATGACTATTAGTTTTACATAATCCCTAAATTTATTTAGGTAAATATATTATTTCTATTTAATAGGAGATTGAATAATGAAAAAATTATTCACAGCAGTACTTTCTGCGGCAGCGATTGCTGTACCTTTTTTTGCTTCTGCGAATACTGCGCCACAAACAGAACAAAGCGCAGTACAACAGGAAAAAGCAAAAGGCGTTTGGATTGATGTACGTTCAGCCGAGGAATTTAACGCAGGTCATTTACAAGATGCGGTGAATATTCCACACGATAAAATCATTGAAGGTGTTAAAGCGATTGGCTCAGATAAAGATGCACCGATCAACCTTTATTGTCGTAGTGGCCGCCGTGCCGAAGCCGCGCTCACTGAGTTGAAAAATGCAGGCTATACCAATGTAACCAATCATGGTGGTTATGAAGATTTGGTTAAGAAAGGTTTGAAATAAATATCACATCATTTAAAGAAAAATCCCCTAGATTTAGTATTTAGGGGATTTTTTTACTCCAAAGCACGGTCAAATTTTGAGGTATTTTTGCAGATCATCTTAAAAATTCGACCGCTTGTATTGTACTCATTACATTAATTCTTATCTATTCGCTTAATCAATAAAAAGACGGCCAGTACTAATGCAATCGCACCGCAAATCAAGCTTGGTATTGGGATGCCATTACGCTGAGGGAGATTTTTGTTCAACGATAAAATAGACGCTGCAATAATGAGTGCGGCAATAATCAACATAATGCCCACTCGTTCGACAGTCTTACGAAAACGCTCTAATCCGTGAATTTCATGTTCAAGACGAATTTCCTTATTGCTGATTTTTTGTAAGAAAATTTTGACTTCTTCTGGAAGCGAAAGCCAGTTGTTGTAGCTGTCAGCAATTTTTTCGAAACTTTCACTAATCACGCGTTTAGGTGAAAATCGTTTCTTGAGCATTTGTGTAACATAAGGTTTAAGTACGGCTGCAATATCTAATTCAGGATAGAGATAACGTCCGATCCCCTCAATCTGGGCAAAACCTTTTGCTAGCAAATAAACGCCCTCAGGCATAATAATGCTATTTTCGCTCATAATTTTGGTAAAACGATTCATCAATTCACCGATATCTAACCCTGCCAAATTGCTTTCAGTGAGGAGCATGAAAATCTCAGAAAGATCATTTTCTAGTGCTTTTTCATTCGGCACATTATAACTGACAGCAAGCTGCTTAATGGTCTCGATGATTTTTCGCACATTTTTTTGAGAGGAATAGTACAAACAATTTCCGAGTAATTCGCGTTCTTTAGGGCTGAGTTTGCCCATTGCCCCCAAGTCAATAAAAGCAATCCGCCCGTCAGGCGTTAATAGAATATTGCCAGGGTGGGGATCAGCATGAAAGAAACCAAACTCAAATACTTGTTTCATATAGAGATCTAATCCAAGTAAAGCAACATCTTTAGCCAGTAAACCTTGTTGTTCAATCTGTGCTTTATTGGTCACTTTTGAGCCATACACAAAATCCATACAAAGAATGTTATTGTTTGATAAATTCGAATAGGTTTGTGGGACTAAAATACGTGAATCTTGCTTAAAATTATTAGCAAAACGTTCAATGCTACGACGTTCACTTTCAAGGGAGAGTTCTGTTGTAATGGATTCTTTGAAGGTATTTAATAACGCTTTAGGTTGAAGGTTAGAAATAATGTCGTTGCGTTGTTCTAGAAAATTCACGAGATCTTGTAAGATAAGTAAATCTGCCTTAATGACTTGATCAATGCCTTCTCGCTTGATTTTTACCGCAACATCTTGTCCGTTTTTCAAGCGCCCTTTGAATACTTGACCGATAGAAGCTGATGCCATAGGCTCTGAAGCAAGCGTTTCGAAATGTTCATGAATATCTATGCCTAATTCACGCTGAAATTTCTCTGCAATATTAATGGGCTGAACTTCTACTTTATCTTGCAATTTTTGTAGTTCAGTAATCATTTCAACTGGTAGCAAATCTCGGCGATCACTTAACATCTGCCCTAATTTAACGTAAGTTGTGCCCAGCTCTTCCATCGCTTGACGGATACGTTCATATACAGACACGCTTCCACTTGATTCATTGACTAACTTATTTGAAAGGGATTCCGGTAACCACTTCTCTAAATTACTGCGTTCAAAAAACTCATCTAAACCATAACGTAATAAGATTTCTGCAACCTGCTTGGTACGTTGAAATTTGTTAAAAATAGCCATTGTAACTTTCCTCTTTGTGCATGCTATTTGGCGAGTATTTAAAATAAGGTTGATTTGCGACTAAATTGAGACAGGTCTTTTACATCTCTAACTGAAGATTTTCGAAAATTGCTGATGATTTCAGTTTATCCATTCTTCAATTGGATCTCTACAATTATTTCCAAGGCAAGCCACATTAGATTTTTTTAATTTAATACTAATAATAAAAATCTCAATGCGCTAAGTTTTGAAGGCTTTTGATTTAAAAGAGCGGTCAAATTTTGAGGTGTTTTTGCAAATGCTCTTCAAAACTTGACCGCTTGTATTTTTACTTCAATTTAACTGCAGTAGTCCCTTGTTTAAAGTCGTTTTTTCAATGTTGGCAATATTGCATCCCAAGCGCTTAAAGCCTCTTTCTCACTGAGTGGCGAACCCTTGGTATTTTTCTCATTAGCACCGAAAGTCATCTTAAATCTCACACTGCCATCCTCTTTTTCCCAAATAAATAGATATCGATTTCCTTGCCATTTCACCAATTTTTCATTACCTGCCATACCATTAATATCGCGCTTTCCTTTACGGATGGTGCTGTATTTCGCCCATGAGAAGAGTTTATCTAAAGCACTATCTTTAACGAAAAGATCGCGTTCTAATAGCGGTTTATCACCTTCCTCCAAAGATCCACCTGTCGTCAGCTCGGCATAAACGTCTTTATAGTCTTTGATTTTGATTCCCGCACTGCCAAAAAACGGCTCGGTTCCCTTATCGGCAATAAATCCTTCTGTTAAACAGACACCTTGTTGCTGTGGCATTTCAGTATCTTTACGATCTCTCAGCTTGTCGAAAAAATCATTCCGTATACGACTAATAGCTTCATCTGCTTTACTTTTTTCCAGTTGCTTAAGGTTTGGGGGAGCTTTGCCGTTGACAGGCATAATGCTTGAAAGAGTTTGAATGGAATAGGCATCATTCTTACCTAACTTGAAATAGAAATTGACATAATAGATCATGCCTTTTAGATGCTTTGACACCGCGTGTTCCCATGAACCAGGAGCCTGTGTGACCATCGCTATCGCTTTATTAGGAATAACCGTGCGGTACTCTATAAAACTCTCGTTTCCATTATATCCTTTTTCTTTAACCTCTAATGCGGATTCTACTTTCAGATTCCAATAATCTGGTCGCACTCTTATCTGCCAACCATTGTATTTAAGCCAACCAGTCCCACTTATACGGTTAGATGGTAAGTTAATTTGGTAACGCCCACTACAAAATGGCTGTTCAGTCCAATACGTTGCCGCATTTTGAGCATAATTGCTTGCTGTATTTTCTACTGTTGAGTGGGTTTGGGCGTGTTGACTGCAAGAAGACAACATAACACTAGTCAAAACAGTGCTATAAAACATCAGTCTAGAAATTTTCATCTTCGGCATGTGATCTCTTCCTTAGTGTAAATTTGAAGATGCTAAATAATATGGAAATTCTGCTAACACTTTTCTTTCCATATTGATCTTAATAGATGAGTTTACATGCTTTTAGTGTAAAGTGCAACTTTACACTATTTAAGAAAGGGTAATTAAAAGGCGATTCAATACATTTTAGAGAGAATAAAAGGCCTTTTGACATTTCAAAAGACCTTTTTCACGCCAAAGTGCGGGCAGATTTTCATTTACTAAATACAATAATCTTCTTTTAATAAGTGACGATAGGCGTAAAGATAAGACGCACCGACAAATGCTGCACCACCGGTAACATTGCCTAAAAAGACAGGAATCATATTGAAGAAGAATTGGCTCCAAGTCACATTAGCACCAGCAAAAATCCCGGCAGGAATAATAAACATATTGGCGACAAAGTGCTGTAATCCGATAAGCACAAAAATCATCACTGGGAACCATATGGCTAGGATACGACCGGAGGTTTGTTTGGCACCGAAATAGAACCAAATACCCATGCAGACCATCCAGTTACAGGCAATGGCAGAAACAAAGGCGCGACCAAAATCCATTTGCACTTTAGCCTCGGCGATAGCAATGGTTTTAGCAGAGGCTGCACCTTCTGATAAACCGACATAATGCCCTAAGAAATAGGCCATAAACAGCGCACCGAGCAGGTTGCCCAAACTCACTACAATCCAGTTACGAAATAATTTTTTGAGGCTTACTCTTTTTGTTAAACGGCC
Source organism: Haemophilus parainfluenzae (assembly GCF_014931375.1). Lineage (NCBI taxonomy): Bacteria > Pseudomonadati > Pseudomonadota > Gammaproteobacteria > Pasteurellales > Pasteurellaceae > Parahaemophilus > Parahaemophilus parainfluenzae. The sequence continues at coordinate 309,813 of NZ_CP063117.1, read as the reverse complement.
TAATGCCATCATCATCATATTTCCCGTGGCTAATTCACCACCACCGATCAGAATACAAATCAAACAAATAGGAAACACGGCCGCACCAAGTAATGTTGATAGCCCACTCCACTCTGGAGGAATACCGCTCACGACTTTTAAATAGGCCATATAACCAAAACTCACATAGCCGCCACCTAAAAAACTTAAAATAGAAAGTGTTTTTAGGTGTCCTTGCGACTTAGCATAACTTTTATCAATAACATCTTGTAAGATTTCGTGGGGATAAAGATCGCGATGCTGCATAGTTGTACCTCTAGTAAAAATAAGACGGTAAAAATGTAGCAAACCACATAGCAAAACCGAAAGAATTGTTAAATATATGTACTGATTTTTAGTTATAACGAAATTGAATAATAATTCGTACTTCAAATTAGGTGTTTAGGTTCTTTTTTTGAGGGCAAAGTGCGGTCGGTGGTTGAACAATGTCGCCTAAGTTAGAAACGGTATAAGGAAACATCGTCTGTTACATTTTTCTATAAATCAAAATCCGCGTAAATTCAGTCGGGTAGTCCAATCTGAATGTCGTACCAGGTGAATGGTAGAGACGAAACTCAATGGTAACGTTAGGGTATTTATCGATAGAAAATTCATAGGAAGTGAAAAAATATATGGTCTCATCAAAAACCGTTTTCAGTGTTTCTGATTTTTCCTCACTTTTTTTAAGATTCAGATGAAAGTATTTTGTCAATTCATCTTTGTCAAATAGGATATTTATTGAACCTTTGCTTTCATCCCAATAGAGATTAAGTTTTGTATTCTGTTTTAACTCTTTAGGTACAACCAAATGAACTTTTGATTTTTCCAAAGTGTAGCTTGTATAACCGTTTTTCATGTTTGTATGAGTAAAAACCTTGATATTCCTACGTTTATATTGCAATGAATCAGGATCAATAGATTGTTTTTTCTCCATAATTTCAGATGCCATATCAATCATTTCTGCTAAATAAGCTTTTTCCAATTGGATTTCGGTTTGTGTCATGGAAAATATATTTTGCGAATAGAATAATAAAAAAATAACAGATAATTTCGAAAGGATTTGTTTAAAATTTTCCATATATTCTTACTCCTGAAGATGTTCAAAGGAAATAAAGCAAAGATACATCGTTTTCTTTTTCCTGATTAGAGTGATGTTGCCCATCTAAGAAATGTTCTCCTTGATATCTATACTATTTTCCAGTATTCAAATAAAGATATATTAGATTCGGATGCTGTGCAATAAATTGAATATTTATTGCGTTTTAGTGCAGGCGCACGAATAATTGATGTCAAAATGAGAGATAAAAAAGAGACCTTTCAATGAAAGGTCTCTCTTCGTATAGATAATCTTGTATTAATACAATTTAGAATGGAATGTTGTCATCAAATGCGTCCATTGGTGGCTCAGCTTGTGGCGCTGGCGCAGATTGTGCTGGACGAGATTGATAGCTTGGTTGTGGTGCTGATTGCGCAGGTGTATAACCGCCCATCTCTTGATTACGACCACCTAACATTTGTAAGTTATCACCCTGGATTTCAGTGGTGTAACGATCTTGGCCGTTGTTATCTTGCCATTTACGGGTTTTTAAACGACCTTCAACATAAACTTGTGAACCTTTGCGTAAGTATTGACCCGCAATTTCCGCTAAACGACGATATAACACGATACGGTGCCATTCGGTGACTTCACGACGTTCGCCCGTGTTTTTATCTGTCCAGCTTTCACTTGTTGCCACGCTGATATTCGCTACCGCTTCGCCATTTGGCATCGTGCGGATTTCAGGATCATTACCTAAATTACCTACGATGATTACTTTATTAATACCTGCCATAGAATCCTCTATATTTTAGAAATAAGATGAAAAATTTTGGCTATTTTGCCTTAAAAGAAACAAAAGATCCATAAAAATTAACTGGATATTTGCACAGATATTGAAATATGCGATAATGGTCGCAATTTTTGAATTTATTTTCTTAAGGCAATCGCTTTTTTTATGGATACTATCGACATTCGTGGGGCTAGAACCCACAACCTCAAAAACATCAATTTAACCATTCCGCGCGATAAATTAATTGTGATTACAGGTTTGTCCGGTTCGGGCAAATCTTCTTTAGCATTTGATACGCTTTATGCGGAAGGGCAGCGTCGTTATGTGGAATCGCTCTCTGCTTACGCGCGTCAGTTCCTTTCTTTGATGGAAAAACCTGATGTGGATTCGATTGAGGGCTTGTCGCCAGCGATTTCTATTGAGCAAAAATCCACTTCTCATAACCCGCGTTCAACCGTGGGCACGATCACCGAAATTTACGATTACCTGCGTTTGCTGTTTGCTCGCGTAGGGGAGCCGCGTTGTCCTGATCATGATGTGCCATTAACGGCACAAACCATCAGTCAAATGGTGGATAAAGTTTTAAGTCTGCCTGAAGAAAGCAAAATGATGTTGCTTGCGCCCGTGGTGAAAAACCGTAAAGGTGAGCATGTTAAGTTGTTAGATAGCTTGGCGGCACAAGGTTATATTCGTGCAAGAATTGATGGTGAAATCTGTGATTTATCCGATCCACCAGAACTTGCTTTACAGAAAAAACATACCATTGAAGTGGTGGTGGATCGCTTTAAAGTGCGGTCAGATTTAGCCACACGTTTGGCAGAATCTTTTGAGACAGCATTGGAGCTTTCTGGTGGTACGGCTGTGGTGGCTGATATGGATAATCCTAATGCTGAAGAATTAGTTTTCTCGGCGAATTTTGCTTGTCCGCATTGTGGCTATTCCGTACCAGAATTAGAGCCTCGCTTATTCTCATTTAATAACCCGGCAGGGGCGTGTCCGACTTGTGATGGCTTAGGTGTTCAGCAGTTCTTTGATGAAAGCCGTGTGGTGCAAAATGAAAGTATTTCCCTCGCAGGTGGTGCGGTGAAAGGTTGGGATCGTCGCAATTTCTATTACTATCAAATGCTTACCTCGTTGGCGAAGCATTATAAATTTGATATTGAAACGCCATACGAAGATTTGTCACAAAAAATTAAAGATATTGTGATGCACGGTTCAGGCAAGGAAGAAATTGAATTCCAATACATGAATGACCGTGGCGATGTGGTGATCCGTAAACATCCTTTTGAAGGGATTTTAAATAATATGGCGCGCCGTTATAAAGAAACGGAATCCATGTCTGTACGCGAAGAATTGGCGAAAAATATCAGTAACCGACCTTGTGCAGATTGTGGCGGCTCGCGTCTTCGCCCTGAAGCTCGAAACGTGTATATTGGCAGCATTAACTTGCCGCAAATTTCAGAGAAAAGCATTGGTGAAAGCCTTGAGTTTTTCCAAGGGCTTACTTTAACCGGTCAAAAAGCACAAATTGCGGAAAAAATCCTGAAAGAGATCAGAGAGCGATTAGAATTCTTAGTGAATGTGGGGTTAAATTATCTTTCCCTTTCTCGTTCTGCCGAGACTCTTTCGGGGGGGGAAGCGCAACGTATTCGTCTTGCGAGTCAGATTGGTGCGGGATTAGTGGGTGTCATGTATGTGTTGGATGAGCCTTCTATCGGTTTACACCAACGCGATAATGAGCGTCTGTTAAATACGCTGATTCATCTGCGTAATTTAGGCAACACCGTGATCGTGGTGGAACATGATGAAGATGCTATTCGAGAAGCCGATCATATTATTGATATTGGCCCTGGAGCTGGTGTGCATGGTGGTCAAGTGATTGCTCAGGGGACAGCCAAAGAAATTATGGCGAACCCAAATTCAATTACGGGTAAGTTCTTATCAGGCGAAGAAAAAATTGAAATTCCTAAAAAACGAACCGCACTTGATAAAAGCAAACTTCTAAAATTAAAAGGTGCGACAGGGAATAATCTGAAAGGTGTGAATTTAGAGATCCCAGTGGGCTTATTTACTTGCATCACAGGGGTATCAGGTTCAGGCAAATCAACGCTAATTAATGATACGTTATTCCCATTGGCTCAAAACGCCTTAAATCGTGCGGAAAAAACGGATTTTGCGCCTTATAAATCCATTGAAGGCTTGGAATATTTTGACAAAGTGATCGACATTAACCAAAGTCCGATCGGCCGTACACCGCGTTCTAACCCTGCAACTTACACCGGTTTATTCACGCCAATTCGTGAATTATTTGCGGGCGTACCAGAGGCGCGTGCGCGTGGTTATAATCCAGGACGCTTTAGTTTTAACGTACGCGGTGGTCGTTGTGAAGCATGCCAAGGTGATGGCGTGCTAAAAGTGGAAATGCACTTCTTGCCGGATGTGTATGTGCCTTGTGATCAATGTAAAGGTAAACGCTATAATCGTGAAACCTTAGAGATCCGATACAAAGGTAAAACTATTCACCAAGTGTTAGATATGACGGTGGAAGAAGCCCGTGAGTTTTTTGATGCCATCCCAATGATTGCGCGTAAATTGCAAACCCTAATGGATGTAGGCTTGTCTTATATTCGTTTAGGTCAGTCTTCTACCACGCTTTCAGGTGGTGAGGCACAACGCGTTAAGTTAGCGACAGAGCTTTCAAAACGCGATACCGGTAAAACCCTTTATATTTTGGATGAACCGACAACTGGTCTGCATTTTGCCGATATTAAACAACTTCTCGAAGTGTTACACCGCTTGCGCGATCAAGGCAATACTATCGTGGTGATCGAACACAACTTAGATGTGATCAAAACCGCAGACTGGATTGTGGATCTTGGTCCAGAAGGGGGCAGTGGCGGTGGTCAAATCATCGCGACAGGCACCCCGGAAGAGGTCGCTAAAGTCAAAGGCTCGCATACCGCGAGATTCCTAAAAGACATTTTGGCAAAAGGCTAGAAAAACTAACCGCACTTTTGAACATCATTAAAGTGCGGTTATTTTTTTGGATGTTTTTAATGTTTGCTACTGAACGGTGGTTTAGCAAACCAAATGAGAACAACCAAGGAAATGAACGTTATCGCGGAGACAAAGAAGATCTCGTTAGCACCAATAATAAAGCCTTGAGCAGTGATTTGTCTGGCAATATATGATGCCGTTTGTTCTTCACTTAAACCAAAACTCCCCATCGTTTGGAAGAACTGTTGGGAAATCGGATTATATGGGTTAATCGCTTCCGTGAGTTGAGTATGATGCACGGCTTCGCGGTTATACCAAATAAAAGTAGTAAGTGATGTGCCTATTGAGCCGGCAAGGGTTCGAAGGAAATTAAATAAGCTCGACGCCGAAGCCATTTTTTCGGGCGGTAAACCAGAAAGCGTAATGGTTGTCAGCGGCATAAAGAAGCAAGCAACCGCTAAACCTTGCACAAATTGTGGCAAGGCAACATCGGCAAAGGTCATGCCAGGTTCAAACGTCACGGCTCGCCAATAAAAGGTGAGCGCATAAACCATAAAACTGACGGTGATTAAAATCCGCATATCAATTTTATTGCCGAATTTTCCGATAATCGGTGCAAGTAGAATCGGTAATAATCCAACTGGTGCAGCCGCAAGCCCCGCCCATGTTGCGGTATAGTTGTAAACCTGTTGGAGCAGCAGCGGGATGAGCACGACCGTCCCTGAATACACCAAGAAAGCAAGGCTAGTCGAAACACAACCTACGGTGAAATTTCGGGATTTGAATAAGGAGACATCCACAACTGGATTATCGTCCGTGAGTTCCCAAATGATGAGGGCGATTAACCCTATCGCTGCGATAATGGTGAGTACGATAATTTCAGTGGAATTAAACCAGTCTAGCTCGCGACCTTGATCCAGCATCAATTGTAACGCACCTACACCGAGCGCTAACAAAATCAGCCCAACCGTATTAACAGGTTGATGAGAAATTCTGCTTTCTCGGCCTTCTAAAACTTTCCAACTGATTAAGACAACGGCAAGCCCAATCGGAACGTTGATAAAGAAAATCCAACCCCAGTGAATATTATCGCTGATCCAACCGCCTAAAATCGGGCCACAAATCGGGGCGACGACGATCGTCATTGACCAAAAGGCCAATGCCATTCCGCGTTTTTCAGGTGGGTAGTTATTTAATAATAAACTTTGAGAAAGGGGAATGATTGGGCCGGCTACCGCACCTTGAAGGACGCGAAAAACGATCAACATTTCCAAGCTATTTGCAATACCACAAAGCCAAGAGGCTAGCACGAATAATAGCGTTGCGATTAAAAATAACCGCACTTCACCAAAACGTTTTGCCAGCCAGCCTGTAATCGGAATCGAAATAGCATTTGCCACACCGAACGAGGTGATCACCCAGGTTCCTTGGCTGGACGAGGCACCCAAATCCCCTGCAATGGTTGGAATGGCTACGTTAGCGATGGTGGAGTCCAGCACAAGCATAAAGGTGGCTAATGAAAGCACCAATGTGAGCATCGCTAGCGCACCGCCTTGCAGCGGCTTGAAATGAGATTGCGGCATAACAGAACCTAATAGCTATTGTCGCGAATAATAGATTCGATCAAATTATTGACCGCACTTTCATCATATTGCAGCACATTCGTGGAATAAAGCGTTGTAGATGGCGCTTGGTCACGCAAGGTTTCACCTTGGCTATCGCTCACATTTACTTTCACAGTGGCAGAAAGACCGATGCGTAATGGATTTTCAGCCAGCTGTTGCGGATCTAATTGAATACGCACCGGCACACGCTGCACCACTTTGATCCAGTTCCCCGTCGCATTTTGAGTGGGTAATAATGAGAATGCGCTGCCTGTCCCCATTTCAATTCCGACGACTTTTCCATTAAAGGTTTTATCCTTGCCATAAAGGTCGAAATGAATTTCAACTGGCTGACCAATTCGCATATGGGTTAATTGTGTTTCTTTGAAGTTGGCATCTAACCACATTTGATCGGTAGTCACCACCGCCATTAATGCGCCACCAACAGAAACCGCTTGTCCTACTTGAGCATTACGACGAGCCACATAGCCTTTAATTGGACTGCGGATTTTTGTGCGTTCTAAATTCAACCAAGCTTGTTTCAAATTACTGACCGCACTTTGAATTTGGGGTTGTTCACTTAAAGGCCCGTCTAGCAATAAGGCTTGATTAGCCTCAAGTTGGTTTTGTGAAGTCGTTAAGTTTGCTTTGGCAAGCTCAACCGCTTCTTTGGCGTGTTGGAAAGATTCTTTATCAATCGCCCCATCTTTGACTAATTGCACACGACGGTTCAAGTTTCCTTGTGCTTGAGCAAGGGTGATTTCATTCGCACGAACGGCGGATTTCAATTGTTTTACAGTGTAATTTAGTTGAGAAATTTGGCGAACCGCATTGGCTAAATTGCTTTTAGCTTGCTCAAAACTTAATTTGGCGTTGGTATCATCCAGTTCTAATAACACGTCACCCGCTTGTACGGGATCCATATTATCGACATTAATTTTCGAAATATTCCCCGCGACTTGTGCCGATACCATCACCTGATTGCCGCTGACATAGGCATCTTCCGTTTCTTCAAAGCCTTTAATAAAGAGATACCAATAAGCCGCCGAACCGATTGCAATCAGAAGAAGCAAAAGGATAAAAATAGAAAGTCCTTTTTTACGTTGTTGGGATTTATTATTGGAAGAATTTTGTATATCTGAATGTTGCTCGGTCATAATGCGAGCCTTATGAAAAAATGCTGAAGTAAAAAAAGCTTCAGTCTATAAAATATGAATATTTGTTCATTATGAACGTGAATTAGAATTATTTCAAGAATGACCGCGCTTGTTTAGATAAAAGTGCGGTCAATTTTAATGACGTTTTTTCATAACAAACAAGTGTCGGTATTGCTAAAGCAGAGAGTGGGATTTTGTTATAGTTTCTGAGTATAAAAATAAAATAAATATGTGTTTGTTTTTTTAAGATAATTTATTTACATACTTTTACAAAAATTATATTGAAAATGCCTAGATTTTATTAAGCGTGTGTTAGATAATGGGGATTGGTTTCTGCTTTTGCGTTTTGAGGTAGGATCATCGTTTTATAATAGTTAAATTTATGCAAAGGAGTTTTATTTTTTTATGAATAAGATTTTTAAAGTGATTTGGAATCGTACTACTCAGTCGTTGGTAGTAACGTCCGAATTAGCAAAAGGGCAAGTGAAATCATCTTGTGACACGCACGGGGAGAGCAAGTCCTCATTAGGCAAAATTTTTAAATTATCGGCATTATCTTTATTGCTTTTAGATGTAACGGGTATTGCATATGCTGCAATTCCTGAAGGCACAGTGACTCGAACTGCTGGTCAAGCGATAGCAATTGGTAGTGGAAGTTGGACGGATGGGCCTGGTGCTGTTGTTGTGGGGGCATCATCAAAAGCAACTGGAGGGGTTAAAGGTATCGCAATTGGTCATACTGTTTATGCTAATGGGCAAGATGCAGTCGCTATTGGTTCGAATTCAAATGCTCAAACTCAATCTGTTGCTGTAGGACGTTTAGCTAATGCTGCAGCTAATGGTGTAGCTGTCGGTAATACTGCAATTGTTCGTAAAGATAATGCGATAGCAATTGGTGCTGAAGCTGAAGCTGCTGGACTTAATTCTACTTCGATTTCACAGGGTGCTAAAGCAGTAGGTGCATATAGTGTTGCTGTTGGTCCTGAGGCTAATGTTACTGAGGCCGCGAATTATGGTTCTGCATTTGGGGCAAATGCATTTGTAAGTGGCGCTTCAGGTACCGCTTTAGGTACTAGAGCGAATGTAACAGCTACTGGCGCAGTAGCAATTGGTATGCTTGCTAAGACTGGTGTTGAGTATGGTGTGGCATTAGGTGCGCAATCTGAAGCTAAAGAAAATAAATTCGATGACTCAGCTAAAAAAGCAACATTTAATGGCAAACCCGTTGATTTTGCTGGCACTACAGGTTTTTCTGGAGCAGTTTCTGTTGGTACAGAACAACAACAACGCCAAATCCAAAACGTGGGTGCTGGTCGCCTAAGTAGCACTTCTACAGATGCTGTTAATGGTAGCCAACTTTATGCAGTAATGACTAATGTGGGCTTTAATGCTGCAGAAAATGGTTTATCAAAAGCACGTATTAACAATGATAGTAAGCTTAATTTTAAAAATGGAACAGAAACTATTGCAACTGTTTCTAGCACTGGTGATGTAGTTTACGATCTTTCTACTACAGCTAAAGCTAATATTAGCAATGCATTAAGCACAGCAACTGTAGCTAACACAACTGCTAATGCGGCTAACACAACGGCTAATGCAGCTAACACAACGGCTAATGCGGCTAATACAACTGCTAATGCGGCTAACACAACTGCTAATGCGGCTAATACAACAGCTAACGCAGCTAATACAACAGCTAATACAGCATTAGATGCAGCAAATCAAGCATTAAATACAACTAACTATTTCCATGTAAATAATGGTTCTAATGATGCGTCTTCTGATGCTGCTAAAACTACTAATAATGATAAAGTTGGTTTAGCAGGTGGGGCACAAGGCAGAAACTCTATTACTGCAGGTGTAGAAGCCACTACAACAACAGCTGCAGCTGGTGCCGTTGTGATGGGGTATAAATCTTCAGCAGCATCTGAAGATGCAATTGTAATTGGTTCTGGTAGTGCTGTTTATACTGATGCAGCAAATGCAACAGTCATTGGTAAAAACTCAAGCATAAAAGCGGGTAGTACTAATGCAACTCTATTAGGTTCTAACTCAGAAGTTCAAGCTGGTGCCCAAAATGCGACTGTTGTTGGTCAATTCTCTGCTGCAGGTAAAGATTCTGTGAATGCAACCGTTGTAGGTTCAAGAAGTTATGTTCGTCCAAATACGAATGATGGCACAGCATTAGGTCATTACGCTGGTGTGGATAACAGCACAACAAATGGTACATCAGTTGGTGCTCGCACTTGGGTTGGCGAAAATGTGAATAATGGCACCGCGTTAGGGGTATATAACCTTGTTGGTAATAATACTCAAAATACCATTGCTGTAGGCGTTGCAAATAATGTAAAAGATGGCGTTAAAAATAACACGATTATTGGACACGGTAATACTATTGCATCAAATGGCACAACCGTATTGGGTAATAACTTAAATATCGCTGCGGGTTTAGATGAAGCGGTAGTATTAGGTAATCATTCAACCACAGCAGGCTCACATTCAATTGCGAATGTAACTTCTGCAACTGTAGGTAATTTAACCTATAGTGGCTTCAAAGGAACCGTTGCAGGTGCAGGTAGCTTCGTAAGCGTCGGTGCGGCAGGTGATGAGCGTAAATTGATCAATGTTGCAGCAGGAAATATTTCCGCGACTTCAACAGAAGCGATCAATGGTTCACAACTTTATGCAGTAACTTCACAATTAGATAAAACAAACGAAACAGCTAAGACAGCCGCTTCAAGTGCAAGTAGTGCAGTTTCTTTAGCCTCTACAGCAGCTTCAGCGGCAACATCAGCGGCGGAAGTGGTTACCAGCAACTTAAGTAAAATTGAAAGTGCAGCTTCAGCAGCTGTAAGTGCCGCTTCATCAGCAAATAGCTCAGCGACAGCAGCAAGTACTTCAGCATCTGCGGCAGATTCTTCTGCAAAAGCAGCAAGTTCTTCAGCATCAGCGGCAGATAGCTCAGCAACCGCAGCAAGCTCATCAGCGTCAGCAGCAGACAGCTCTGCAAAAGCAGCAAGTTCTTCAGCATCAGCGGCAGATTCTTCTGCGACTGCAGCAAGCTCTTCAGCATCAGCAGCAGATTCTTCAGCGAAAGCCGCAAGCTCATCCGCATCAGCGGCAGATTCTTCTGCAACTGCAGCAAGCTCTTCAGCTTCAGCAGCAGATAGCTCAGCAACCGCAGCAAGCTCATCAGCGTCAGCAGCAGACAGCTCTGCAAAAGCAGCAAGTTCTTCAGCATCAGCGGCAGATTCTTCTGCGACTGCAGCAAGTTCTTCAGCATCAGCGGCAGATTCTTCTGCGACTGCAGCAAGTTCATCAGCTTCAGCAGCGGACAGCTCAGCGACCGCAGCAAGCTCTTCAGCTTCAGCAGCAGATAGCTCAGCGACAGCTGCAAGTTCATCCGCTTCAGCGGCAGACAGCTCAGCAACAGCTGCAAGCTCTTCAGCTTCAGCAGCAGATAGCTCAGCGACAGCTGCGAGCTCATCCGCATCAGCGGCAGATTCTTCTGCAACTGCAGCAAGTTCTTCAGCATCAGCAGCAGATTCTTCAGCGACTGCAGCGAGCTCTTCAGCTTCAGCGGCAGATAGCTCAGCAACCGCAGCTAGTTCTTCAGCGTCAGCGGCAGATAGCTCAGCAACCGCAGCAAGTTCTTCAGCGTCAGCGGCAGATAGCTCAGCAACCGCAGCAAGTTCATCAGCGTCAGCAGCAGACAGCTCTGCAAAAGCTGCAAGCTCTTCAGCATCAGCGGCAGATTCTTCTGCAACCGCAGCAAGCTCTTCAGCTTCAGCGGCAGATTCTTCTGCAACCGCAGCAAGCTCCTCAGCATCAGCAGCAGATAGCTCAGCGACTGCAGCAAGCTCATCAGCATCTGCAGCAGACAGCTCAGCGACAGCAGCAAGTTCATCCGCTTCAGCGGCAGATAGCTCAGCGACAGCAGCAAGCTCCTCAGCATCAGCAGCAGACAGCTCTGCAACTGCAGCAAGCTCATCAGCTTCAGCGGCAGATAGTTCAGCGACTGCAGCAAGCTCTTCTGCTTCGGCAGCTAAATCTTCAGCGACAGCGGCTGAAAGCACAGCAAAACGTATTGAAGATTCAGGATTGATCAGTAAAGATGGTAAAACTGCATTTGCAGCGGATAACACTAGTAAACGTGATAGTGCGAAAGCGAAAGGTAAAGATGCGACTGCGGTTGGTTATGGATCAAATGCAAGTGGCGAAAATGGCACTGCATTGGGCAATAACTCACAAGCTTCAGGTAAAAACTCAACCGCAGTGGGTCAAGGTGCGAAAGCAACTGCAGCTAACTCAGTAGCACTAGGCCAAGGCTCTGTAGCAAATGAAGCTAATACTGTTTCAGTGGGTTCAGTTGGTAATGAACGCCGAATCACAAATGTCGCAGATCCTGTTCGTGGTACGGATGCAGCAAACAAACAATATGTTGATCGTTCTGTTGGTGCAGTTCGTAGTGAAATGAAGAAAACTGATAAGAAACTTCGTGGTGGTATCGCAGGAGCAACTGCTGCAGCGAATATTCCACAAGTGACTAAACCAGGTGGTTCAATGGTTGGCCTTGGTGTAGGTAACTACAAAGGTGAAAGTGCCGTTGCAGTAGGTTACTCTCGTGCGAGCGATAACAATAAAGTTATCTTCAAAGTCAGCGGGGCTGCAACCACTCAAGGTGATTATAATGTTGGTGCTGGTGTAGGTTATCAATGGTAGTCACTTACTAGACTAGACAAATCACTCGGGTAGGAATATCCGAGTGATTTTTATTATTTAAGCCATTTAAAAATAGTTCTATTTTTGACCGCACTTTTAGATGACTTAAATAATAGAAGAGGAAAAAGAATATGCGTAAATATAAAATTGGAATTACGTTTAATTTAGAGGCGAAGGTTACGGATATTTGGGCAAACGGCGCAAATCAAAATGTCATTCATCTTTTTCATTTATTTCAACATTCGTCAATTGTAGAAGATGTTATTCTGGTTTCTTGGGGACCAGAAAAGCGCACTACACCTCCAGAAGGGTTTATGCTTGATGGATTAAATTTGAAATACGCTTATATTGAGGATGTAATTGATCAATTAGACGTATTGATTGAGGGGACATTAGTGATTGAACCTCATCAAGTTACTCGAATGCATCAGCATGGTGGTAAAGTTGTTTGCTATAAAATGGGCAATGACTTTATTATGGATATGGAAAATTTCCTCTTTGATAAGAAAGCAGGAAGAGTGTTTAATGGTACGTTATTTGATTCTGTATGGATGATCCCACAGCATGAGAATACCTGTAAATCTTATTTTTCCATTATGTATCGTTGTCCTGCTTATGTGGTGCCTGCAATTTGGTCGCCGGTATTCTGTGATCAGGTGATTAAGCGAATCAAAGAGAAGCATAATCTTACTTTTGGGTATAAACCAGATACTGAGAAAAAAGCTAAGCGTATAGCTTCTTTTGAAGCCAATATTAACATTGTAAAAACGTGTTTTACACCAGTGTTAATTGCTGAACAGGCCTATCGTGAAGCTCCTGAGAAAATTAAAAACGTCTATATGTGCAACACCTACGATAAAAAAGATAATCCAACCTTTTTCAATTTTATAGGTCGAACTAATCTTGTTAAAAATGGGGTGATGACGGTAGAAGGGCGTTATCAAATGCCTGATTTTCTTACTCGCTATGTAGATATTGTGCTAAGTCATCAGTGGGAAAATGGTTTGAATTATGCTTACAATGATGCTTTGTATGGTGGCTATCCATTTATTCATAATTCAAAACTTATCCCTAAAGGCGTGGGGTATTACTACGATCAGTTTGACGCATTTGAAGGTGCAAAAGTGTTGCTTGATGTGATTGATAACCATGATAAGCATCATGAAGAATATGTGAAAAGAGCAAATGAATATTTGGATTCTCAATTACCAACTAATCCTGTGAATATTTATTTGTACGAGAAAGAGATCAAGCGGTTGTTTTCTGAATAAGACTTGTAAAAATCCCTCAGTGAGCACTAAGGGATTTTTTATTCAACTTATAAATCTTAATTAGTATTAATAGTGTGTTTATCTATAATATTTACCACAAAGCATTAAATTCTTTTTCGTATTTTTCTTTCAAATTAAGAAAATCTACTTTTTCATTCTCTGGCAGTAGTTCATAGCATGTCATTACATATCCATAAATATCATCTACATATTTTTTAAATCCAGGCAACAACTCATTGTTGAGTTTCATATTTTCTATTTCAGTTATTACATCAGATAGATTTTGAAATAGACTTACTTGATTTTTAGAGGTCGCAACAGAACTAATTGAACCTTTTCTTTCTCTTCTATACATATAAAAGCAGTTTTTATAAATCGCATAACTACTAATATATTTAGTAAGAAAAAAACTCCATGCCACATCTTCAAAAGATCGTCCTTTTATAAAAAAGAGGTGGTTTTTTAAAATTAATTCTCTTTTTATTGTTTTTGTAAAGGGGAACCCAAGATAAATTCCATCTTGATAAAGACCTTGAAAGTCTTCCCTAAAAGAACCTATTAGCTTATCTCGGTTGATGTAATGGTTTACAATTTTGTCAGGATAGATACTGCTCATATAATTGAAGATAATATCGGGATTATTTTCAGTAATTATCTTTTGTAAATCAGAGAGAACAGTTGTTCCTTCCCAATAATCATCACTATCTAAAAACATTAAATACTCTCCTCGAGCAATTTGAATGCCTGCATTTCTTGCGTCGGATACTCCACCGTTAATTTTATGGATAAAAACAATATTAGAATATTGTTTAGCATATTTGGCGCAAATGTCGATAGAATTATCTGGTGAACCATCATCAACTAAAATAAGTTCATAATTTTGATAATCTTGCGCTAAGACAGATTCAATACATTGCTCGAGGTAACGTTCAACATTATAGATTGGTACAATGATACTAAATAGTGGATTTTCAACTTTATCTTGTTGTTTTTGTCTTGGATTTTTCCCCAATAGATAACGTGCTTGAGCAATATTTTGAGGTTCATGGAATGCAGTAAATTGATCTGCAAGCCAGTAGGGTTTTGTTTCACTTAAAAGTACGGTTAATTTTTTTGCGACATCTTTGCGGATGAGATAAAGCGAACAACCATAGTTGTACTGATTTGTATCACCATAGATTAATGCATTCGGCTCATCACTAGCTTGGTATAGGCGTTCACAAGCAGGAGTTTCACCATCGCGCTGTAATTTGATAATTCCGTAAGAGGAATATTTATTGGCATAATGGATAGTATGCTGAATGAAGTTTTCAACAGGTTGTATTTCACTTTCAGCAATTAAAGCAAAATCATTATCTTGTAGCTGTTTATTTTCAGCAATTGTCTTCCAGCACTGAATATGAGATAGCGTGTGGGCAATTTCTTTGTTATTGGGAGTCCGATCAAGTAGTTCTTCTGCTTTCTTTAAATTAAATAAGGCTGAAGAATTACCGAGTAAGCTAACCTGTTCTTTAGTTACTGCAGAAATAGGAACAACATGAGAGTCAGAGGCACATTGTAAAAAATGACTCAGCCTCTCTATTTTTTCAGAAGCATAAATCACATAACAGGTTAGTTTTTCCATCGTTTTGATTACCCTTTATTTTTCGCGGTAGTCGCTTTTAACGCCATATACCCCAAAATCGCAGAAACAGTGGAGCCTAATAAGATCCCTAATCGAGAAAGGGCGTTAATGCTTTCACCGGCATCAGCATTGAAGGCAAGGCTGGCTAAGAACATTGACATGGTGAAGCCGATACCACACAAAATTGCTACGGCAAAAATTTGTTTAAAGTTGATGCCTTGTGGAAGTTTTGCAATGCCAAGTTTAACGGAAAGATAACTGAAACCAAATACGCCGAGTGGTTTTCCGATAATTAAGCCAAGAGAAATCGCGAGCAATAATGGAGATGTCAGCATGCTGAGATCAATGCCATCAAAGCTTACACCTGCATTGGCAAATGCAAATAATGGCAGGATCACAAAGGATGACCAAGGGGCAAGAATGTGCTCAAAGTCGTGTAATGGTGTTTCGCCATTTTTGCCTTTCAATGGAATACAAAATCCGATGATAACCCCTGCAAGGGTAGCATGCACACCTGATTTTAATACCGAAGCCCATAAGATTGTTCCCACTACCATATAGACACAAAGTGCGGTCACTTTAAAGCGGTTTAATGCGATAAGTACAACAATAGCAACCGCAGCAAAGATAAGTGCTTGTACACTTAATCCGTGTGAGAAAAACAGTGCAATAACGACAATGGCACCTAAGTCATCAATGATGGCTAAAGCAAGTAAAAAGATTTTTAGTGGGAGTGGCACTTGTTTACTTAATAACGCCATGATACCGAGTGCAAAGGCAATGTCGGTTGCCATTGGGATTGCCCAGCCATCGGCTAAAGCGGGATCTTGTTGGGCGATAAAAATATAAACCAAGGCAGGAATAACCATTCCGCCAACTGCAGCAATGGCAGGGAAAACCGCTTGTTGATAGCTTGAAAGGGAGCCCTCAAATAATTCTCTTTTGACTTCCATTCCCACTAAAACAAAGAATACCGCCATAAAACCATCGTTGATCCAGTGAATTAAGGTTTTATCGATAGAAAAGGTACCGACTTGAATGCTGACTGGTAAGTTTAAAAAGTCGTTATAGTTTTGATTGAGCGGTGAATTGGCTAATAGCATTGCGACTACTGCTGAAAAAAGTAATAAAATTCCGCCAGCTGATTCCAATTTGAAAAAACGCTGAATTTGTTGAATCAAACTCAGTTTATTCATTCATTCTCTCCTAAAAAAGTAATAATAAAGGCTGGATATTATCACAAATTTACTAATTTAGGGAAAATAGGCTATGGATAATGTGTGATTTAATCGAGATGTGATAGATTTCGTGATCTATTTCACAAAAATTATTTTCATTTTTGGAATAAAAAACAATTTAATAGTAAAATCCTTAAGATTTATTTATTCGAGAATACTTATGTTTTCAAAAAAAGACATCATCGTACTAGGTATGATGATTTTTGCTTTATTTTTAGGCGCGGGAAATATTATTTTCCCACCGATGGAGGGGTACTCCGCAGGCAATCATTGGGCAACGGCTTCGCTAGGGTTTGTGATAACAGGCGTACTCATGCCATTTATTACATTGGTTGTTGTGTCAGTGTTAGGACGTGGCGAAGAACTGACTAAGGACTTGCCCAAATGGGCAGGCGTATCCTTTTTAACTATTCTTTATTTAGTCATCGGTTCAACCTTTGCGATGCCTCGAATTACCAATGTTGCTTATGAAATGGCATGGTTACCATTGGGGCTCGTTGAAGATAGTGCGACGACACGTCTTATTTTCTCTGTGATCTTTAATATTATCGCGATGGGATTCATGATTCGCCCAAGTACCATTATTTCAACAGTGGGTGAAGTGATGACGCCGGCATTGTTGGTATTATTACTCGTTGTTGGGATCACGGTTTTTGTTTCACCTCTTTCTGACATTGTTGCTCCGTCGCAGGCGTATGCCGAGAATTCAGCATTAACCACAGGCTTAATTAGTGGTTATCAAACGATGGATGTACTGGCAGCGATTGCCTTTGGTGGCATTGTTGCACGGGCGTTATCTGCAAAAAATGTGACCAATCCACAAAAGATTGTTCAATATACGATTTCAGCGGGTTTTGTCTCAGTCATTTTATTAGGCTGCTTGTATTTTGCCTTATTCTACTTAGGGGCGACTTCTGATGCGGTGGCACAAGGCGCAACAAATGGCGGACAAATTTTCTCTCGTTATGTGAACAGTTTATTTGGCATGGCAGGAACCTGGATTATGGCGGGTATTATTACTTTAGCAAGTTTAACCACATTAGTGGGCGTAACCAGTGCGTGTGGTGATTATTTCTCTAAGTTTTCGACACGTTTTTCTTATCCATTCTGGATTGTTTTCTTCACTGCCATGACGACAATCATTTCACAATATGGCTTAACAAAATTACTCCGAGTGACGATTCCTGCCTTGTTGTTGATTTACCCAATGGCGATTATGTTGGTGGTTTTACAGCTTGTGCGTAATAAATTGCCTTCTATTCGATTGAGCTATTACGTGACCATTTTAGTAACGGTTTGTTTTAGTTTGATTGATAGCCTGAAAAACTTGGATATGTTGCCGGAAGGGTTACATCAAATCATGACTCATTTCCCGCTCTATTCACAAGGGCTTGCGTGGCTTGTGCCCGCATTATGTACTTTAGTGCTTTCCATGATATTCGGGAAAACGATTTCAAAATAACAAAAATGCTGACAATGATTTATCGGCATTTTTTATATCAAGTGCGGTCGTTTTTTCACGCATTTTTAGGCTGCAAGACGTTGTCTCACAATTTCAAATAAACATACACCTGTTGCAACGGAAACATTCAGGGATGACACTGAGCCCGCCATTGGAATACTAATGAGTTGATCGCAATGCTCACGAGTAAGACGGCGCATGCCTTCACCTTCGGCCCCCATCACTAAGGCAAGAGAACCCGTAAGTTTGCTCTGATAAATGGTTTCTGTTGCTTCGCCAGCCGTACCTACTACCCAAATATTATGATTTTGTTGTAGATCTCGCAAAGTACGCGCTAAATTGGTTACGCGAATTAATGGCACAGTCTCCGCAGCACCGCAAGCCACTTTACGTGCGATAGAAGTGAGTTGAGCGGATTTATCTTTGGGTACGATAACAGCGCTCACTCCAGCAGCATCTGCAGTACGTAAGCAGGCGCCCAGGTTATGGGGATCCGTCACACCATCAAGCACCAATAAAAGTGGATTTTGTTTACGAGTAAGAAGTTCATCCAGATCATGTTCATTCAGCTCTTTTGCTTCTTGCACACGAGCAATCACACCTTGATGCACTTCACCGTTGGATTTTTTATCTAATGTTTGACGGTTTACAAATTGCACCGCAATGCCTAAAGCATAGAGCTCATTGAGTAAGGGCTGCAGGCGTTTATCTTCACGGCCTTTCAGCACAAATACTTCAATTAAACGCTCAGGGCTATTTGCTAAAATGCTGTTTACAGCATGGATACCATAGATATTTTCTGACATAGGGTTCTCTTATTTATTATTTCTTCCGTTTTCTCGTCGGTTTCTTCGATACATCTTTATTTTTAATCGCACTTTTACGTTTTTTTGACGCTTTAGGTGGCAGTTCCTTAAAGACTTTTTTCGCTTTTTGTTTCGCCGTTTTTCCCACACGACGTGGTTTTCTGGCACTTTCGACTAAACTGAAATCTACCATTTTTTGTTCTAAATGAACGGCGACCACGCGAATTTTGACTTTATCGCCAAGGCGGTAGATCATACCACTATTTTCACCGATTAAACGTTGTTTTGCCGCATCAAATTGATAGTAGTCGTTATCTAAAGTGGAAATATGGACTAAGCCGTCAATGAATAAATCATCTAAACGTACGAATAAGCCAAAACCGGTTACAGATGAGATCACTCCGCTAAATTCAGCGCCCACGTGATCTTGCATATATTCACATTTCAGCCAATCTGCTACTTCGCGAGTGGCATCATCGGCACGGCGTTCTGTCATCGAGCAGTGATCGCCTAACAAATCCATTTCATCAAAGGAATAGTGATAGCCGCCAGTATCTGTGGTTTTACGTTTAGCGCCTTTTTCTTTCGCTAATAAATACTTAATCCCACGATGAAGGGTTAAATCCGGATAACGACGAATCGGGGAAGTGAAGTGTGCATATTCCTCTAATGCCAAACCAAAGTGGCCGATATTATCCGCATGATAAACCGCTTGGCTTAATGAGCGAAGTAACATGGTTTGAATGAGTTCGTGATCCGGACGATCTTTCACTTGCTCTAATAATTTCGCATAATCTTTTGTGGTCGGTTTCATGCCGCCTTCAAGGCTTAAGCCACATTCACCTAAAAATGCACGGAAAGACGTCAGTTTTTCTTCGCTCGGTGTGGCATGAATACGATAGAGTGCTGGCTCTTTATGTTTTTCCATAAAGTTTGCCGCTGCAATATTCGCAAGAATCATGCATTCTTCAATGATTTTGTGAGCATCATTTCGCGCAACGGGTTCAATGCGATCAATTCGTCCCATGGCATTGAAAATAAATTTGGTTTCGATGGTTTCAAAATCGATGGCACCACGTTGTTTGCGTGCATTGAGTAACGCTTGATAGAGGTGATGCAATTCTTCTAAATGTGGCACAAGCCCTTGATAACGGGTGCGGAGCTCATCATCACCATCTAAAATTGCCGCGACTTTCGTGTAGGTTAAACGTGCATGGGAGTTCATTACTGCTTCATAAAAACGATAATCGGTGAGTTTACCTTTTGCGGAGATGTGCATTTCACACACCATACACAAGCGATCAACTTGTGGATTCAGTGAACATAATCCGTTTGATAAAAT
The DNA here is from genome assembly GCF_014931375.1 of Haemophilus parainfluenzae. Taxonomy (NCBI): domain Bacteria; kingdom Pseudomonadati; phylum Pseudomonadota; class Gammaproteobacteria; order Pasteurellales; family Pasteurellaceae; genus Parahaemophilus; species Parahaemophilus parainfluenzae. The sequence continues at coordinate 289,743 of NZ_CP063117.1, read as the reverse complement.
CTCTGGCAGCATTGGCACGACACGATTTGGGAAGTAAACGGAGTTACCTCGGTTATAGGCTTCAGTGTCTAGTGCAGAACGTAAACGCACATAATAGCTGACATCGGCAATTGCCACCCAAAGTTTCCAGCCTTTACCGCTTTTTTCGCAATATACGGCATCATCAAAATCGCGTGCGTCTTCGCCATCAATGGTAACCAGTGGCAGATTGCGTAAATCTACACGGCCTTTTTTTGCTTCTTCAGGCACTTCTTCCGTGAATTTTTTAACGTATTTTTCGACCGCACTTGGGAATTGGTGAGGAATGTCATGATTACGAAGAGCAATCTCCACTTCCATCCCTTTTGCCATATTGTCACCCAGAATTTCGGTGATGATGCCAACTGGTTGAGTAAAGGAGGCAGAGCGTTCCTGCAATTCAACCACGACAACTTGCCCCATTCGTGCTCCATTGCGGTGTTCATTAGGGACTAAAATATCTCGTCCGATACGACTGTCATCAGGCACCACATAGCTAAAACCATTTTCTAAGAAGAAACGGCCGACAATTTGTTTTTTGCGACTTTCAAGTACGCGAACAATGCGGACTTCGCGACGACCACGGCGATCTAAGCCTGCAGGTTGGGCTAATACAAAATCACCGTGCATTACACGTTGCATTTGGTGATTAGGAATAAAGAGATCCTCTTTTTTACCTTCGACTTGTAAAAAGCCATAGCCTTCGCGATGGCCAATGACCATGCCTTTGAATAAATCTAATTTTTCAGGCAAGGCATAGCATTTACGTTTAGTGAAAACTAATTGTCCATCATTCTCCATGGCGCGCAAGCGGCGGCGCATGGCTTCTTGTTGTTCATCACTTTTAATTGAAAGTGCGGTCAGAATTTCTTCCCGACTCATCGGGGCATTATTTTCACGGATGATTTGCAGAATGTAGTCTCTGCTTGGGATCGGATTACCATATTTGGCTAATTCTTTTTGATAATTTGGATCCGCTTTTTTAAAAGATTTTTTGGTCATTTATTGTTTATTTTATGATTAATTTTTAAGTTGTGGGGTAGTTTACAGGTTAAAGGAGGGAATGCAAGCTCGTTATGAGGTGTTTGTGGCAGGAGGTTTACGGCAAACAAAAACCGCACCAAAGTGCGGTTTTATTTTTAAGCTGTTTTAATGCTTTAATTACGCTAATTTTTTGATTTGAGCAGCTAATTTAGCTTTGTGGTTTGCTGCTTTGTTAGCGTGGATTAAGTCTTTAGAAGCCATACGGTCAACAACTTTTTGCATTTCAACGAATGCTGCTTCAGCTGCTGCTTTTTCACCTGCTGCTACTTGAGCATATACTTTTTTGATGTAAGTACGCATCATAGAGCGTTGGCTTGCGTTGTGTTGGCGGCGTTTTTCAGATTGAACCGCGCGTTTTTTTGCTGACTTGATATTAGCCAAGGTCAAACTCCTAAAATTTCTGTTAGATGATTATGACAAAATAAGGGCGTAGAATATGCCGATTTTTTATACTTTTGTCAATGAATAATTTGTGTTGATTTCGGTGAGACACAACCGAAAGTAAGCATCGTTATTTAAAAAAAGCGCTTTCTATTGGCTCACACAAACGATGTGGGCAGGATTTTATCAGTTTTTTTCGTTGGAATATAGCGTAAAAACAAAAATTCTATACAATTAAGGCAAATTTTTTTGAAGAGACCCCTATTTTGAGTAAACGACTTTTAAAATCCGGCATTATCGTGAGTGGGATGACATTAGTGTCCCGTGTGTTAGGTTTAGTCCGCGATGTGGTGATTGCCCATTTAATCGGTGCTGGTGCAGCGGCGGACGTGTTTCTATTCGCTAACCGTATCCCAAACTTTTTACGTCGTTTATTTGCGGAAGGGGCATTTTCTCAGGCTTTTGTCCCTGTGTTAGCCGAATATCAAAAATCGGGCGATCTTTCTAAAACGAGAGAATTTATCGGGAAAGTGTCGGGTACGCTAGGCGGCTTAGTCAGTATTGTCACCTTGCTTGCTATGGTGGGATCACCTGTTGTGGCGGCGATCTTTGGGATGGGCTGGTTTACCGATTGGCTAAATGACGGACCCGATGCACACAAATTTGAACAAGCATCTTTACTCTTAAAAATTACTTTTCCTTATTTATGGTTCGTCACCTTTGTGGCACTTTCAGGCGCGATTTTAAATACGATAGGCAAATTTGGCGTGATGTCGTTTTCGCCTGTTTTGTTAAATATCGCCATGATTGCGACCGCACTTTTCCTCGCACCAAGATTAGACAATCCTGATCTTGCCCTTGCTATCGGGATCTTCTTAGGCGGTTTACTACAATTTTTATTCCAAATCCCTTTCTTGAAGAAAGCAGGCTTGCTCGTAAAACCAAAATGGGCATGGCATGATGAAGGGGTAGCCAAAATCCGTCGATTGATGATTCCTGCCTTGTTCGGGGTTTCCGTAAGTCAAATCAACTTGCTGCTTGATACGGTCATTGCCAGTTTCTTAATGACGGGATCCATTAGTTGGCTTTATTATTCTGATCGTCTATTAGAGTTTCCGCTTGGGCTATTTGGTATTGCGATTTCCACTGTGATTTTACCGACGCTTGCTCGCCATCATGTGAATCGAGAAGATAATTCTTCCCAAAGTGCGGTTGATTTTCGCAATACAATGGACTGGGGCGTACGAATGATTTTATTACTCGGCGTGCCGGCTGCGATTGGTATTGCCGTGTTAGCCCAACCAATGTTACTGGTATTGTTTATGCGTGGCAGTTTTACCTTAACAGATGTACATGCGGCCTCTTATTCTTTATGGGCATTCAATGCCGGTTTACTTAGCTTTATGCTGATTAAGATCTTGGCTAATGGCTATTACGCACGTCTAGATACCAAAACGCCCGTGAAAATCGGGATCATCGCCATGGTGAGTAATATGGGCTTTAATGTCTTGGCGATTCCATTTAGTTATGTGGGTTTAGCGATTGCTTCTGCCATGTCAGCAACCTTAAATGCTTATTTGCTTTATCGTGGTTTAGCGAAAGAAGATGTATACCATTTTTCACGTAAAAGTGCGGTCTTTTTTCTGAAAGTTTTAGGCGCAGCCTTAGCCATGGGCGGTTTGGTTTGGTATAACTGCCCGTTGATTCAAGAATGGGCTGCCATGACATTTTTAATACGTATCTATTGGTTGGTTTGGTTAATTGGGCTGGCTGCGGTCGTTTATTTAGGCGTATTGGTGCTCTTGGGTGTTCGTAAACACCATTTACTGACAAAACATTAAGTTACCGCTATAATGCACCGATTATTTTTTGTTTTTTGGATAAGATGTAATGCAATTAATTCGTGGGCTTCATAATTCACAGCCATATTTGTCAGGGTGCGCATTAACCATTGGCAATTTTGATGGGGTGCATTTGGGGCATCAGGCGATTTTGCGTCATCTTCGTCAGAAAGCGAATGCGCTGAATTTACCTATGGCGGTGATGCTTTTCGAACCACAACCGCGTGAATATTTTATGGGCGACAAAGCCCCTGCGCGCTTAATGCGATTAAGAGATAAATTGCATTATTTGGCTCAGGCGGGTGTGGATGTGGTGATCGTCGCGAAATTTGACCGCACTTTTGCTGATCTTCCAGCAGAACAATTTATTGAAGATTGGCTTGTACGCAAATTAAATGTGAAGTTTCTCAGCATTGGCGATGATTTCAAATTTGGTGCGAAACGTTTAGGCAATTTTGCGATGTTGCAACAAGCCGGAAAGCAGTTTGGTTTTGAAGTTGAAGACAGTCGCACCTTCTGTTTAGATGAGTTACGTATCAGTAGCACCGCTATTCGAGAAGCGTTGGCTAAAGATGATTTACAGCACGCGCAAAATTTACTCGGTAAGCCTTATCGTATTTTGGGTCGAGTTATACATGGCAATAAATTAGGGCGAACCATTGGTTTTCCTACCGCGAATGTTCGCTTACATCGCCAAGTGAATCCAGTAAAAGGGGTTTATGCGGTGAAAGTGCGGTTAAAATCGGGCGAGATTTTTAACGGCGTCGCTAACATGGGAAAACGCCCAACCATTAACGGTACGATACAATTATTAGAAGTTCATTTATTTGATTTTTCTCAGAATATTTATGGACAAATGGTCGAAGTGGAATTCTGCCAGAAGATTCGCGATGAGATAAAGTTTCCGTCTTTTGAAGCGTTGAAAGTTCAAATTGAACAAGACGTAAAAACAGCGAAAGCCTTTTTTGCAAAATAGAATTATATTGAAATATAAAATTGGAAAATAACATGACAGTTGATTACAAAAACACGTTAAATTTACCTGAAACAGGTTTCCCAATGCGTGGCGATCTAGCCAAACGCGAACCTGTAATGTTAAAAAATTGGTATGACAAACAGTTGTATCAAAAAATCCGCCAAGCGACTAAAGGCAAAAAATCCTTTATTTTGCATGATGGCCCTCCATATGCGAACGGCAATATTCATATCGGTCACGCCGTTAATAAAATTCTGAAAGATATTATTGTTAAATCTAAAACTGCATTAGGTTTTGACTCGCCTTATATCCCAGGTTGGGACTGTCATGGCTTGCCAATTGAATTAAAAGTAGAAGGTTTAGTGGGCAAACCAAACGAGAAAGTGACCGCAGCTGAATTCCGCCAAAAATGCCGTGAATACGCCGCAGAGCAAGTAGAAGGTCAGAAAAAAGATTTTATCCGTTTAGGTGTGTTAGGCGATTGGGATAATCCTTATTTAACAATGAACTTCAACACAGAAGCAAACATCATCCGTACACTCGGTAAAGTGATTGCGAATGGCCATTTATACAAAGGTTCAAAACCAGTGCATTGGTGTTTGGATTGTGGCTCTTCTTTAGCAGAAGCAGAAGTGGAATATGAAGACAAAGTTTCTCCATCTATCTATGTTCGTTTCCCAGCAGTAAGTGCGGTTGAAATTGAAGAGAAATTTAACGCAGTAGGCAAAGGCCATGGCAAATTATCTGCGGTGATTTGGACAACCACACCTTGGACAATGCCATCTAACCGTGCGATTGCGGTAAATGCAGACTTAGAATACAACTTAGTACAACTTGGCGATGAGCGTGTGATTTTAGCTGCTGAATTAGTGGAATCTGTGGCGAAAGCGGTGGGTGTAGAACACGTTGAAGTGTTAGGTTCAGTAAAAGGTCAAGCGCTTGAGTTAGTACGCTTTAATCATCCGTTCTATGATTTCACTGTACCAGTGATTTTAGGTGATCACGTGACTACTGATGGTGGTACAGGTTTAGTTCATACCGCACCAGATCACGGTTTGGACGACTTTATTGTTGGACAAAAATATAATTTACCAATGGCGGGTCTCGTATCTAATGACGGTAAATTTATTTCAACGACTGAATTCTTTGCAGGCAAAGGCGTATTTGAAGCCAATCCATTGGTTGTTGAAAAATTACAAGAAGTGGGCAACTTATTAAAAGTTGAGAAAATTAAACACAGCTACCCACACTGCTGGCGTCACAAAACCCCGATTATTTTCCGTGCAACCCCACAATGGTTTATCGGTATGGAAACACAAGGTTTACGCCAACAAGCCTTAGGTGAAATCAAAGGTGTACGTTGGATTCCAGATTGGGGTCAAGCACGTATTGAGAAAATGGTTGAATACCGCCCAGACTGGTGTATTTCCCGCCAACGTACTTGGGGCGTGCCGATGACCTTATTCGTGCACAAAGAAACCGAAGAGCTTCATCCGCGTACCTTAGAATTACTTGAAGAAGTGGCTAAACGTGTAGAGAAAGCCGGTATTCAAGCATGGTGGGATTTAGACGAAAAAGAATTATTAGGGGCTGACGCAGAAACCTATCGCAAAGTGCCTGATACCCTTGACGTATGGTTTGACTCAGGATCAACCTATTCTTCTGTTGTGGCGAATCGCCCAGAATTTAACGGTCAAGATATCAATATGTATTTAGAAGGTTCTGATCAACACCGTGGTTGGTTTATGTCTTCTTTAATGCTTTCTACGGCAACAGACAGCAAAGCACCATACAAACAAGTATTAACCCATGGTTTCACCGTGGATGGTCAAGGCCGTAAGATGTCAAAATCTATCGGTAACATCGTAACCCCACAAGAAGTCATGGATAAATTCGGTGGTGATATTTTACGTTTATGGGTCGCTTCTACCGACTATACCGGTGAAATGACCGTTTCTGATGAGATCTTAAAACGTGCCGCGGATAGCTATCGTCGTATTCGTAACACCGCACGTTTCTTATTAGCGAACTTAAATGGTTTTGATCCGCAACGTGATGCGGTTAAACCGGAAGATATGATTAGCTTGGATCGTTGGGCGGTAGCTTGTGCGTTAGATGCACAAAAAGAAATTAAAGACGCGTACGATAACTATCAATTCCACACAGTGGTACAACGTTTAATGCGTTTCTGTTCTGTGGAAATGGGCTCGTTCTACCTTGATATTATTAAAGACCGTCAATACACCACCAAAGCAGACAGCCTTGCTCGTCGTAGCTGCCAAACAGCGTTATGGCACATTGCAGAAGCATTAGTTCGTTGGATGGCACCAATCTTGTCATTCACGGCAGATGAAATTTGGGGCTACTTGCCACAAACCGCAACTGCTCGTGCAGAATTTGTCTTTACTGAAGAATTCTACGAAGGCTTATTTGGTTTAGGCGAGAATGAAAAATTAGATGATGCTTACTGGCAACAACTGATTAAAGTTCGTTCTGAAGTGAACCGTGTATTAGAAATCGCCCGTAATGATAAAGTGATCGGTGGTGGTTTAGAAGCAGAAGTAACAGTTTATGCTAACGATGAATATCGAGCATTGTTAGAACAATTAGGCAATGAATTACGTTTCGTGTTAATTACCTCAAAAGCGGAAGTGAAACCATTAGCTGACAAACCTGCAAATGTAGCTACGGGAGAGTTAGAGGGAATTGCTGTAAGCGTTGCACGTTCTAACGGTGAAAAATGTCCACGTTGCTGGCATTATTCTGACAAAATCGGCGTGAATCCTGAACATCCGACACTTTGTCCACGTTGTGTGGAAAACGTAGCGGGTAACGGCGAAGTACGTCAGTTCGCGTAAGCTTAACACCATAAACACCATAAAGAAAAAGAGCGGTCAAAATTGACCGCTCTTTTTTTATGCTGAAATGCACAGAAATAAAAAAGGCTGACATGAATCAGCCTTAAAGATTTTATTGGTTAAAAGTATTACACACAGAAGGATTAGCGCTTTGTAAGCCTTTTCTAAACCATTCTAGACGCTGTGCAGATGTGCCGTGAGTGAAGCTATCAGGCACCACATAACCTTGGCTGCGTTTTTGTAAACGGTCATCGCCCACAGCTTCTGCTGCATTAAATGCTTTTTCTTCATCACCGCGTTCAAATAAACCACTTTTTACCGCTTGGCTCGCCCAAACACCGGCGAAGCAGTCAGCTTGAAGTTCTAATTGAACAGAAAGTTGATTTGCAGTTTTACGATCGCTGCTTTGTTGTGCGCGATTCACTTGCGGCAGAATGCCGAGCATATTTTGTACGTGGTGACCAACTTCGTGTGCAATCACATAAGCAAAGGCTGAATCACCTGCTGCACCCAGTTTATTTTTCATTTCGTTATAGAATGATAAATCAAGGTAAACTTTGCGATCGCTCGGGCAGTAGAATGGACCCATTGCAGATTGACCCGTACCACAAGCGGTCGGCGTTACACCATTGTAAAGCACCATGGTTGGCTCGCTATAGGTTTTACCCATTTGTCTGAAATATTGTCCCCAAACGGTTTCAGTATCGGCTAATACAACTTTAGAAAGACTCGCAAGCTGCTGTTCTTCTTGGGTTTCTAATTGTTGAGAGCTTTGTCCTGAAAAATCAGGCGTACCCACTAAGCCTGAAAGATCCACACCATAATAAGCGCCGACTAAAAGAATGATAATACCGAGTACACTGGCGCCTTTTCCGCCACCGAAGTTACCGCCGCCAGAGCCACGTCTATCTTCAATATTTGAGCTTTCTCTACGACCTTCCCAACGCATAATTTGTCCTTTTTGTGTGAGTAAATTAAAAATCGGCGTATTCTATCAAAGTGCGGTCAATTTTAGATCAGTTTTCTTGAAATATTTACATAGCTTTACACTCTGATTTATAGACTTCTTAAGGGAATTTCAGTATCGTAATACTCCCTTAAACAAACATACAAAAGGAACTTTAAAATGGGTTTATTTGATTTTGTCAGTGACATTGGTAAGAAAGTTTTCTCTAAAGAAGAAGATGCATCTAAAGCAGTGACTCAACACATCGCTGAAGATAATCCAGGTGTAGAAAACTTATCTGTTACCGTTGAAAATGGTGTAGCAAATATCCAAGGTGTGGCATCAACTGCCGCAGCATTAGAAAAAGCAGTATTAATGGCAGGTAACATTCAAGGTATCCACTCAGTAACCAGCGATGCAAGCATCAATAACGGTGAAACCTTAGGCAGTGATGAAACATTCTATGTAATCCAAAAAGGTGACACCTTGTGGAAAATCGCTGAGAAAGCTTATGGAAATGGCGCGAAATATACCGCTATCGTTGAAGCGAACAAAGAAGTGATTAAAGACGCGGATAAGATTTTCCCAGGTCAAAAAATTCGTTTACCGAAAGGTTTATAATTCGATAAAAAGTGCGGTTATTTTTGACCGCACTTTTTTCTTTATCAAAAATTGTTGATAAATTGTGCAATTTTAGCCGGTTTTCTATTGAATTTTCCGGTTTCTATCGACTGTTTGATTTTCTTTCGCTATAATTTGGCGGTTTTTTATTTTTACAAACAATAACGTGTTCGGTGTGGTTTTTACCGAGTGCAACATTAATTGAGGTTACAAATGTCATTAAATATTGAAACAACTCAAGGTTTAGAGCGTCGTGTGACGATCACCGTTCCAGCTGAAGCTGTAGAAAAAGCAACTCGTGAAGAATTCAAACGTGCAGCAAAAAATGTACGTGTTGATGGTTTCCGTAAAGGTCACGTGCCAGCTCACATCATTGAACAACGTTTTGGCGCATCAATCCGTCAAGATGTATTAAACGATTTATTACCACGTCATTTCTTTGACGCAGTCATCGCTGAGAAAATCAACATCGCAGGTCGTCCAACTTTCGCAATCGAAACGTTCGAACCAGGTAAAGATTTATCCTTCACTGCAACTTTCGAAGTGTACCCAGAAGTTGAATTAAAAGGTTTAGAAAACATCAAAGTTGAGAAACCAACTGTTGAAATCACTGAAGCTGATATCGATAAAATGATCGATGTATTACGTAAACAACAAGCCACTTGGGCTGAAAGCAAAGCAGCAGCTAAAGAAGATTCTCGTGTAACCATCGACTTCGTTGGTTCAGTAGATGGCGAAGAATTCGAAGGCGGTAAAGCAACAGATTTCGTTCTATTCATGGGACAAGGTCGTATGATTCCTGGTTTCGAAGAAGGTATCGTAGGTCACAAAGCAGGCGAACAGTTCGATATCAATGTGACTTTCCCTGCGGAATACCATTCTGAAAACTTAAAAGGTAAAGATGCAAAATTTGCGATTACCTTGAAAAAAGTAGAAGAAATGGAATTACCAGAATTAACAGATGAGTTCGTTGCTAAATTTGGTCCAAACACCAAAACTGTGGCAGATTTACGTGCAGAAATTCGTAAAAATATGGAACGAGAATTGAAAAATGCATTAGTTTCTCGCGTTAAACAACAAGTAATCAACGGTTTAATCGAACAAAACCCAATTGATGTTCCAGCTTCTGCAGTAGAAGAAGAAATCAATGTATTACGTAACCAAGCAGCACAACGTTTCGGTGGCAATGCACAACAAGCTGCACAATTACCACGCGAATTATTTGAAGCGGATGCAAAACGTCGTGTTCAAGTCGGTTTATTATTCTCTGAAGTGATCAAATCAAACGAATTGAAAGCGGATGAAGAACGTGCGAAAGCAATGATCGCGGATATCGCTTCTGCTTACGAACAACCAGCTGAAGTTGTTGAGTATTACAGCAAAAATGAAGAGTTAATGAACAACATTCGCAACGTAGTATTAGAAGAACAAGCAGTTGATGCCGTTCTTGCTAAAGCTCAAGTGACTGAAAAAGCGTCTTCATTTGATGAGATCATGAATCCACAAGCATAATAATTGATAGAACGTGAATTAAATTCACAAGCATATCATCGAAAAGTGCGGTTGTTTTTTTCAATGAAAAGCGACCGCATTTTTGTTTTTACTGATTTTCGGGTAGAATATTGCCCGATTTTTTAGCACATATTTAGGGGCAAAAATGAGTGTAATTCCTATGGTTGTCGAACAAACCTCTCGTGGTGAACGTTCGTACGACATTTATTCCCGCCTATTAAAAGAGCGCGTGATCTTCTTGAGTGGTGAAGTAGAAGATCGTATGGCAAATTTGATCGTGGCACAGCTACTTTTCTTAGAATCAGAAGATCCGAAAAAAGACATCAATATTTATATTAACTCACCGGGTGGCTCTGTGACTGCGGGTATGGCAATTTACGATACCATGCAATTTATTAAACCGGATGTGCGTACCCTTTGTATTGGGCAAGCTTGCTCAATGGGCGCATTCTTACTTGCGGGTGGTACGGCAGGAAAACGTGCTGCATTACCGAATGCACGCGTAATGATTCACCAACCGTTAGGTGGTTTCCGTGGACAAGCATCAGATATTCAGATCCACGCACAAGAAATTTTAAAAATTAAACAAACCTTAAACGAGCGTCTTGCTTTCCATACAGGTCAAAGCATCGAGCGTATCGAAAAAGACACCGATCGTGACAACTTTATGTCGGCAGAAGAAGCAAAAGCTTACGGCTTAGTGGACGATGTGTTGATTAAACGTTAAGGATTTAACATGACAACAAATGATAATGATCTTCACTGTTCTTTCTGCGGAAGAGAGAAAAGTGAAGTAGGTAAATTAATTGCGGGTACAGATGGTTATATTTGTAACGAGTGTATCGAGCTTTGCCACAGTATGTTAGAAGACAGTGGTGAAATCGAAACACCTAGCGAACTGGCAGTTGAAGAAAAATTACCAACCCCACACGAAATTCGTGCACACTTAGATGATTATGTGATTGGGCAAGATTATGCGAAAAAAGTCTTGTCAGTGGCGGTTTATAATCACTATAAACGCTTACGCACGAACCACCAAAGCAATGATGTGGAATTAGGTAAAAGTAACATCTTGTTAATCGGTCCAACAGGTAGCGGTAAAACCTTATTAGCACAAACCTTAGCGCGTCGTTTAAATGTACCTTTTGCTATGGCCGATGCGACGACGTTAACTGAAGCCGGTTATGTGGGCGAGGACGTGGAAAATGTTCTGCAAAAATTATTGCAAAATTGCGATTCTGATACAGAAAAAGCAGAGCAGGGCATTATCTATATTGATGAAATTGATAAAATTAGCCGTAAATCAGAAGGCGCATCTATTACTCGTGATGTGTCTGGTGAAGGTGTGCAACAAGCCTTGTTGAAATTAATTGAAGGTACGATTGCGTCTGTACCGCCACAAGGTGGACGTAAACATCCTCAACAAGAAATGTTGAAAGTGGACACCTCAAAAATCCTCTTTATCTGTGGTGGGGCATTTGCCGGCTTAGATAAAATCATCGGTAAGCGTACACAAACTGATACTGGAATTGGTTTTGATGCGAAAGTAGAGAAGGAAGAAGAGAAAGAAAATCTTTCTGAATTATTCCGTCAAGTTGAGCCGGATGATTTAATGAAATTTGGTTTGATTCCAGAATTTATTGGTCGTCTTCCAATGATTGCGCCATTAAGCGAATTAGATGAAGAAGCGTTGATTCAGATCCTGACTCAACCGAAAAATGCACTGACCAAACAATATCAAGCATTATTTGGCTTAGAAGATGTGGAACTTGAATTCACCCCAGAAGCATTAAAAGCAATGGCGAAAAAAGCCCTTGAACGTAAAACCGGTGCGCGTGGTTTACGCTCAATCGTTGAGGCTGTGTTGTTAGATACGATGTATGATTTACCTTCAATCGAAAACTTGCAAAAAGTGATTGTGGATGAAGAAACCATCGTTGATAACAAACCACCAAAACTCGAATATAAAAATTAACAGAAAGTGCGGTTGTTTTTTCTAATATTTTTCATAGGCAATCCCCAAAGAAAATGCTACAATCGCACGTTCTGAAATTAATCTAAAAATTATTTATCCCTTATTTTATACGGATTCAATTATGGCAACTGAAATTGTTGAGAAAAAGAAACACGACCAAGAACAAGTCGTAGAAGGAAAATCAAAAGGCTTAAACACGCTTCTTTGGATTCTTTCTGTGGCATTTTTTACCGCCGCAGCAATTGGTAACGTTTATTTTAAAGAAGCCTTTTCTTTACCTGTGCGTGTAGTTGGCGTAGTTGTCGCCTTATTAATTGCCTTTGGTTTCGCTGCAATTACCAACCAAGGTACAAAAGCTCGTACATTCTTTAGCGAAGCAAAAGTTGAAGGTCGTAAAGTGGTATGGCCAACTCGTGCAGAAACACGTCAAACCACTTTAATCGTGATTGCAGTAACCGTGCTTACCTCTTTATTCTTCTGGGCAATTGATTCAATTATCATTGCATTGATTAACTTCTTAACTGATTTGAGATTCTAAAATGAGCGAAACTGAAAACGTATCCAAAAAACGTTGGTATGTATTGCAAGCATTCTCAGGCTTTGAGAGTCGTGTTGCAATCACATTGCGTGAATATATCAAACAACAACAAATGGAAGATCAGTTTGGCGAAGTGTTAGTGCCGACTGAAGAAGTCGTTGAAAACGTAGCAGGTAAACGTCGTAAAAGTGAACGTAAATTCTTCCCTGGCTATGTATTAGTTGAAATGGCAATGAATGATGACACATGGCACTTAGTGAAAAGTGTACCACGTGTAATGGGTTTTATTGGTGGTACACCAGATAAGCCAGCGCCAATTTCTAAACGTGAAGCAGATTTAATTTTAAATCGTTTAGAGCAAAGTGCTGAAAAACCACGTCATCGTAAAGAATATCAACCAGGTGAAGAAGTACGTGTGACAGAAGGTCCATTTGCTGACTTTAATGGTACGGTTGAAGAAGTGGATTACGAAAAAGGCCGCTTAAAAGTGTCTGTATCTATCTTCGGTCGTGCAACACCAGTTGAGCTTGAATTTGGTCAAGTGGAAAAAACACGTTAATTTCCCTTTTCCAAAATAAGAGATTTAATGACCGCACTTAAGCAATAAAGTGCGGTTGTTTTTCGAGTAGTTTTTCTACTTGAAATTTCGAGGCTGATTAATTAAAATACAGCCTTTCATTAACAGGGGAGCCGATTTCGGCGTTATCACCCATTTAGAGGAAACTAAAAAATGGCAAAAAAAGTCCAAGCATACGTTAAGTTGCAAGTTGCAGCTGGTATGGCAAACCCATCACCACCAGTTGGTCCTGCATTAGGTCAACAAGGTGTGAACATCATGGAATTCTGTAAAGCATTCAACGCTCGTACTGAGAGCATTGAAAAAGGTTTACCAATTCCAGTTGTTATCACTGTATATGCAGACCGTTCATTCACTTTCATTACTAAAACTCCACCAGCAGCAGTATTATTGAAAAAAGCTGCAGGTATTAAATCTGGTTCTGGTAAACCGAACAAAGATAAAGTGGGTAAAGTAACTTTAGATCAAGTTCGTCAAATCGCTGAAACTAAAGCAGCAGATATGACTGGCGCGACTATCGAAACTAAAATGAAATCAATTGCTGGTACTGCTCGCTCAATGGGCTTAGTGGTGGAGGAATAATACGATGGCTAAATTGACTAAAAAAATGAAAGCAATCAAAGCTGGCGTAGATTCTACTAAAGCATACGAAATCAACGAAGCAATCGCGTTATTAAAACAATTCGCAACAGCTAAATTCGTTGAAAGTGTTGACGTTGCAGTAAACTTAGGTATCGATCCTCGTAAATCAGACCAAAACGTTCGTGGTGCAACTGTATTACCACACGGTACTGGTCGTGAAGTACGCGTAGCTGTGTTCACCCAAGGTGCTAACGCAGATGCAGCTAAAGAAGCTGGTGCTGATTTAGTCGGTATGGAAGATTTAGCAGAGCAAATCAAAAAAGGCGAAATGAACTTTGACGTTGTTATCGCTTCTCCTGATGCAATGCGTGTTGTTGGTCAATTAGGTCAAGTATTAGGCCCACGTGGTTTAATGCCAAACCCTAAAGTTGGTACCGTAACACCAAACGTTGCTGAAGCAGTTAAAAATGCTAAATCTGGTCAGATCCGTTATCGTAACGATAAAAACGGTATCATCCACACAACAATTGGTAAAGCAAACTTCTCTGAAGTTCAATTAAAAGAAAACCTTCAAGCATTATTGGCTGCTTTAAACAAAGCAAAACCAACTACTGCAAAAGGTATCTTTATCAAGAAAGTAAGCATCTCTACAACTATGGGTGCTGGTGTGGCTGTTGATCAAGCTTCACTATAATTAAGCGTTAAAACTTAATTCAAATTAACCGCACTTTGGGTAACTAAAGTGCGGTTATTTTTTACATGCTTTCAATAAGTGAAATATTGAGAATATAAAAAGAGCGCTCAAATTTTATTATATTTTGAATTTGACCGCTCTTTTTTATGAGAGATTACTTCGCTAAAGCAAAAATGGCTTCAATAGCTTCTTTGGTATACGTTTTTTCCACTTTCGCTCTGATTGCAGTTTGAGCCGCATTATCGACAATTTCAGCTAAGGTTTTATCATCAATACCAAGTTGTTCAAGACGAGTTGGTGTGCCGATTTTATCAAACCAAGCTTTTAAGACGAAGATACCCTCTTCAGCATTATCTAGGCCAAATATTTCTTTAGCAAAGCGTTTGAATTGAGCAGGTCTTTGAGATTGATACCATTGCATCCACGCAGGCATAATGACGGACAGCCCAGCTCCATGTGGCACATCTGAAATCGCACTCATGGAATGCTCAATCATATGATTTGGGAAACCGTAAGGTGAGATACCTAAATGCGTTAAACCATTTAACGCAAGTGTAGCCGCCCAGGCAAATTCACTACGTGCATTGAGATCTTGTGGGTCATTAAGCAAGATTTCCGTGGTGCGAATAACCGTTTTAATATTGCTTTCTACTAAGAAATCAATAATTTCAGGGCGATATTCAGCCGTGAAGTAGGCTTCAATAGAATGAGCAATAATATCCGCAGCAGAATACACTAAATAATCACGACTGACGGTCGCTTGTAATTTCGGATTAATGACTGATACTTTTGGGAATAAATGGTTGCTGTGAATCGAATATTTTTGTTGCGTTTCTTCATTGGTAATGACTGAGCCCCAGTTCATTTCACTGCCTGTTGCTGCAAGGGTGATTACATCAAAAATCATCAATGCTTTTTGCACAGGTGTGCCTTTAAAGAAGTCCCAAGTATCACCGTCATAGCACGCACCTGCTGCGATCGCTTTCGCACTATCAAGGCAAGAGCCGCCACCAATACTCAACACACTATCTGCACCAAAGGCTTTTGCCATTGCAACGGCTTCACGGACTTTACTGATTGTTGGGTTACTTTTTACCCCGCCACATTCAATGTATTCAATGCCATGCTCACGCAAGCTTTTCGCCACATCTTCAAATAAGCCTGATTGTTTGACACGCTCACTACCATAGATAATTAAGGCCTTTTTTGCAGCGTATTCGTGCATATATTTCCCCATCTCTTTTTCTTTATCGAGTCCAAATTCAATGCGAGTTGGGTTTTGAAAACTAAATGGATACATATTTATCTCCTTATTATCTATTAAGTGCGGTCAGTTTTTGTGTTGTTTTTATTCCACAAAGTAATGCGGAATGAAGTGGCTATCATTGCCGGTAACTGGGGTAAAATCTTCTCTTAATCCGATGCCACAAGCCACATCACCTACTACCCAAGAACCAATCATTGGATACATACCATCAAAATTTGGCAGTTCAAATTTTTGTTGATAGATGTATCCTGCTTGATCGTAAAAGGCAGAATGTTCGCTGCCTTTGGCGGCAAATTCTAGACCATTACGTTTTTCATAGTAAGAAACATTGGCGCCCTCACGGCCTAACGTCGGTTTTTTCACCCATATTGATTGGCGATCGGTAATATCATGCTTGCTAAAGTAAGCGGGTAGTAATAAAGGGTGGTTTGGATGTTTTTGCCACAATTTCGCTAATAGCACTTTATTGCTTAATAGTAATTTCCACGCAGGTTCAATAAAGGTGGTGGATGAATTAAGCATGTGTGGTGCATATTCGGTGGTAGTCATCCATTCAAGCGGGTAGAGCTTGAATAAACAATCAATAGGCTGATTATTCAGATCGAGGAATTGTTGACTGTCTTTATCGTAACCTACATCTTCAATAGCAAGCTGATGAATATGCCAACCTGCATTGTAAGCCACATCCGCCAAGTAATCTATATTGCCCCAATCTTCACGGCCCGCTTCTTGCATGGCACTAAAATGGAAATCGTTTAGCCCTGTTTGCTGTTGAATAAACTGAAAGCGATTGAGCAATTCTTCGTGAATCCAATTAAATTGATCACGATGTGCTAAGCCTTCAATTTGCTCTAACCATTGCCATTGCACCACGGCAGCTTCAAGCAGGGAAGTGGGCGTGTCGGCATTGTACTCAAACATTTTGAGGTTTTCGCCGTCATAACCAAAATCAAAACGGCCATATAAGTGCGGTACGTTTTTAGCCCATGTTTGTTCAATCAGATTTTTCTGTAAATCGGTGAAGCGATAATGGGCATAATCACCTTGTTTCACTTCATCGGCAACAAAGTCCATACACATCGCGTGCAATTCGTTGGTGGCGTCTTCAATATGATCGATTTCCGCTAGGGTAAATTCATACGCCACATTATCTGACCAATAATGGGAGCCATCAGAAGAAGGCAGATTATAGTAATCAAAGCCCACATCTAATAATTGTTGCACCATATTGGGACGAGTAGGAAAGCCTGTGATACGTTTCATGTTTAACCGCCTGAGCTACGGCTGCTGCTTGAATTTGAGCTTTTAAATCCACCGCGAGAAACCGGTTTACTGTAAGTGCTACCTGCATTACCTTTCACTAATACAGGTTTACCGACAGAACGATTAGTTTGAGGTTGGATAACTTGACCGGTTGGGGTTGAAACGGCACGGTTACTTGGATTATAGCTAGGGCCTAAAAATGAGCCCATCGTACGCGCGATCATATAACCCATTGCGGCACCTGCAATCGCACTACCCATACTGCCGTGTCCTTCTCCTGTTGCAGAGCTCGTGTGGCTTGTTCCCTCAGAACTGCTTGAGTTGCCAGAGTGAGTCGCTCCATCTGGATTTAAGGTTTGTTTGACGGTTTGATTGTCTTCTGACCATTCACTATTATTGCTTGGACGTGTATTTAAATTACCCGAGAGAGAGGAGCCAGATCCTGCATGTGCAGTCGTGCTGCTGTTATTTTCATTAGATTGGTCAGCTTCGCATAATTCAATTTTTTGCCAATCAGCTAAACAATCCTCAAGGCTATTATAAACATCACGTTGAACTTGCTCTTCTGAGCAACCGCCCAGTAAAGCCACAATGGAAAGGCTGACGAGAACTTGATTTTTCTTTTTCATCATAGAGTTAAAGTGTTAATAATTCAGTTAAATGATTGATTTCTAATGTAGGCAAAACTCTTGCTTCAGTAAATGAATTGAGGTTTTTGCCTGATAAATTAATCCATACAGCTTGGCAGCCGGCTTGAATGGCGCCTTGAATATCCGTGGTTAAGTTATCACCAATATGTAAAATTTCACTCGGTTTTACGCCAAAATAATGGGCGGTTTGGTGGAACAAATCTTGATGAGGTTTCGCTCTGCCTTGCTCTCCACCACGTAAACGCAGCTGAAAGTGTTCAAGCCCAATGCGTGTTGCAATCACATTACCATTAGTAATCACGCTAAGCGGGTAGCGATCTTTCAGTTGGTTTAATACTTCAATGCTTTCAGCTGGCACATCAATTTTATGTCGCCATTCAATAAATTCTTCCATGGCAAGGACCAAAGTGCGGTCAATTTCAACCGCACTTTTACCATGATGCATCAGTAAGTGCCGTAACGTTTCGACACGCCAGGCAATCACATCTTCAGCAATCAAGGGATCTTTCTTCGCCAGTTGCCATTTCCATTCTCGCCAATATTCTGAGGTAAGCTCGCTCAGTTGTGCGTGTTCTTGCACACATTGAAGAAAGCGTTCTTCGGCCAAACGAATGACATCACTGTTATCGTAAAGGGTATCATCAAGATCAAAACTCATGACCTTGAAAGGCTGAAGACCACGGTAAAATCGCATAGTTAATCCTATTTAATCGTATTCACACCAAGCCATGTGGTCGCACGTTCATTGGTGATTTCTTCGTGTGTCCACATGCTCATTAAGTCAGGTTGAGGATGTTTGTTGGTGTTATAGCCGATCAAATGAGCAAAATCAAATACAGCATGTGGATAGCCGTTAATAAGCAATAAGGCTAAATAACCGCTTTCATCCCAGCAGATTTCTAATTTACGTGCTTCGTGGTGATTGCGTGTATTATCGACGTTATAAACATGTAAGCAATCGACAACAGGCTGTGCATTTTGACGCATATCTAACGCATAAAAATAGCCGGTTTCACCGTCATCTTCAAACATCACTGCCAGATGATCATGCACTGTCGAGTGTGTGCCGACTTGTTTTGGTTGACCGAGAAAGAGTTGATCTTCGAGGGTTAAATGTAACATTTTCTTTCCTTTGAATATTAGATAGAAAAACACCGCACTTTTTGCAAAGTGCGGTGCTATTTTACATTAAATTAAGCAAAAATTATGCTTGACCTTTAACCGCTTTTAAACCTAAGAATGGTGCTTTGTCACCTAATGCTTCTTCGATACGGATTAATTGGTTGTATTTCGCAATACGGTCAGAACGGCTCATAGAACCAGTTTTGATTTGACCTGCTGCTGTACCAACCGCTAAATCAGCGATAGTCGCATCTTCAGTTTCACCTGAACGGTGAGAGATAACTGCTGTGTAACCTGCATCTTTAGCCATTTTGATTGCTGCTAAAGTTTCAGTTAAAGAACCGATTTGGTTGAATTTGATTAAGATAGAGTTTGCGATACCTTTTTCGATACCTTCTTTTAAGATTTTGGTGTTAGTGACGAATAAGTCGTCGCCCACTAATTGAACGCGGTCGCCTAACACTTTAGTTTGGTATGCAAAACCTTCCCAGTCAGATTCATCTTGACCATCTTCGATAGACACGATTGGGTATTGTTTAGTTAATTCTTCAAGATAGTGTGTGAACTCTTGAGAAGTGAATGAACGGCCTTCGCCTTTCATTTCGTATTTGCCAGTTTCTTTGTTGTAGAACTCAGAAGATGCACAGTCCATTGCTAAAGTGACGTCTTTACCTAATACATAACCTGCTTTTTCAACTGCTTCTTTGATACATGCTAAAGCGTCAGCGTTAGATGCTAGGTTAGGCGCGAAACCACCTTCATCACCTACAGCAGTACTCATGCCTTTAGATTTTAATACTTTCGCAAGGTTGTGGAATACTTCAGCACCGATACGAAGTGCTTCACGTAACGTTTTCGCACCAACTGGTTGAATCATGAATTCTTGGATATCAACGTTGTTATCTGCGTGCTCACCACCGTTGATGATGTTCATCATTGGTAATGGCATAGAGTAAACACCTGGGGTGCCGTTAAGTTCTGCGATGTAAGCGTAAAGTGGTAAACCTTTAGATGCTGCAGCGGCTTTCGCTGTTGCTAAAGATACCGCTAAGATTGCGTTTGCACCGAAGTTAGATTTGTTTTCAGTACCGTCTAAATCGATCATGATTTGGTCGATTTCAGCTTGGTTAGATGCTTCTTTACCTACTAATGCATCAGCGATAGGACCGTTTACTGCAGCAACCGCTTTTAATACACCTTTACCTAAGAAACGAGATTTGTCGCCGTCACGTAATTCTAATGCTTCACGAGAACCAGTAGATGCACCTGATGGAGCCGCTGCTAAACCAACGAAACCACCTTCAAGATGAACTTCAGCTTCTACAGTTGGGTTACCACGAGAGTCGATGATTTCACGACCAATGACTTTAACGATTTTTGCCATTTTGTTTTCCTCTGTTTAAAGTTAATTAAAATTAGTTAGGCGAACCTAAAACGGGAATATAATAAAGCAAATTTAGATATTTGTCTTGGAAAAATGACCGCACTTTGATCTGCATCTTGTTTTTCAATAAAGTGCGGTGAGATTTTGTCTCTTTTTATCCAATATCTATTTAATTTTAGTGGATTTATCCATAAAAGTTCGTTAAAGTGCCAGTAAATTCCATACTATTTCAGTATGAATTATTAAGTGTTAATTAAGACTTTATAGAATAAAAAAGGAATGATGATGTCTGTTTCAACATTTTTCGAAAAGACTAAAGCGCAGATAAAAAATGCAGTGTCTGCACATCCGATTGAAATTTTTCTAATTAGTGCATTTGCAATTGGAATTTGGTTTATGGAATTAGAGCCTCGTCAAGGAAATGATCATTTGGCTTATTGGGTATTTGAGCCAATGTTGTTTATCTTTGTTTATCTCTCTCGCCCATATTCTTGGTATCGTTTTTCATGGATTGTGCCATTGGTGGCGCTGGCCATTATTGGCATGACTAATGATAGTGCAGAGTTTTATCTCACGAGTCCAAAATTTTGGGGCGCAAATTTTATTGCGTTACTGGTATTATTAGGCTTCCCATTTGAAAAAAATAATCAAGGGTTTACCTACCGTAATTTTACCAATCTATTCCATCTTGGCTTAGCGACGGCGGTATGGTTGTTGGTGTTTGGATTAGTAGCGGCTATTCTATTTACGATTACAACACTCTTTAATGTCGAGTTTTCTGATAGTTTCTACAGTCATTTTTATACTTCTTTAGGCATTTTTACTCAGCCACTCTTTTTCTTAGTGTTCCAACAACGCCAAGCTAAATCGGAAATGACGTTAAATCGCATTTTTGAAATTTTAGTTAATTTCGTATTAGCACCCGCATTGATGATTTTCACTGTGTTGCTTTATGCTTATGTTGTTCAAATTATTTTTGAAGGCGTATTACCAAAAGGCATGCTGGCTAATATTACCTTGCCTTACCTGCTTGGTGGTTTAGGCGTATATGCATTACGTTCTATTTGTGCTAAAGCCCGCTGGGAAACTTTCTTTAAGTTCTATCCATATCTTGCTATTGTGCCAATCGTGTTGTTATGGTTGGCGATTGATCGCCGTATTAGTGCCTATGCTTGGACGGAACAACGTATTTATTTAGTGGCTTTAGCTACAGCGATTACGATTGCTTATGCGATTCTGATTGTGCCAAAAGCACGTCAATACCGCCTGATTTCTGGGGTTGTCATGGTGGCAATTTTTGCCATGACTTGGGTAGTGAAGCCAAAAGAAATCGCTTACCAAAGCCAAGCGGAACGTTTTGAGCATTTACTCACAAAGCTTAATTTATCTGATGGACAAGGAAAAGTTCGTGATGATGTAGATTTTGTCGAACGTTTAGAAAATATGCCAAAAAGCGAGCTTAAGGATTGGAAAGAATTAGATAGTGTATCAGACTATTTGCTTTACAGTATTGAGCTAGACTCTTCTGTGGAAGATGCTTATCAAGGAAGACAAGAGGTATTTAAGAAGCAATATGGTGAAAAATCGAAAGAACTTTTGAAAGTCGATATTTATCGTGATGAGATCCGCATCGATGGCCAAGTAATTAGCGACCGAAAAACAACAGTAGGATTTGAATGGACGTCAATTGATGTCACGCAGTATAAAAAATGGATTCGTGTACCGAGACCTGGATTTTATCGTCCAGAGGTTCAGACTTATATGAAATCTGATGAAAAAGCGGATAAGCACGAAGAGAAGCCAGAGGTTTGCTTTGTTGAAGATCATGACAGATATTGTACGAATATGGATGAACATATTCACAAAGTATTCAAAGAACATCAGCTAGACCCGATGAAAAAAATCTCTAAAGCTGAGCTTAAATCGCTTAACCAAGATTTATTAAAAATTGATAGACCAAGCTTTACGATTTATTTGAGTGAGCTTGATATGGAATTTAGACCAGAAAGCGGTTATTACTATAGTCGAATATATACGAAAGCTATTTTTGATAAGTAATCGTAAATATAAAACGCTGTGATATTTCACAGCGTTTTTGTTAAAAATTAGCTAAAAATGACCGCTTTAAATATTAAGATATGTGTTTATAGAATACCTTTTTTAAAGCTTGCGTATGTCTGTCTAAAATACTAAACATGGTTTCTCGATCTTCTCCAAATAGCGAGTTTCCATTATTAGAACGAACTTTGTCATAAGCCGAAAAGGCGATTTCAAACTCTTCAGTGCGTAATTTAATGGTTTTGCCGTGCAGTATAAGACTTAATAGGCTGACTTCTTTAGGTGTTAATTCTGGAAATAAATGACTGATCCAGAGTTCCATAGAGTATTGAACAGACTCGTTAATTTTGTCATGTTTTTTACTTTCTTGCCCTGGATGTAGTCGATAAAGCAACAAGGGCTCCGGTAAATTCGCAAATGTCTTTTTGTGCAATGCACATTGTACCCACATGTGAAAATCGGGCGCTGTGGCTGTTTGTGCATAATTGATGTTGAGTGCTTTGATACTAGAATGTCGCCACATTGAAGAGGGATTAATGATATGGTCACGAGCTAAAGAAAAATGTGCTTTTATATCTTTATCTAAAAGAGGAAGTGTACTTATTTTAGTCGTTTTATCAGTTTGCCCATCATTAAAGAGCAGAGCATTACTTCCTAAAATATCAATTTCGGGATGCTCATCTAAATATTGAACTTGTTTTTCAAAACGGTGTGGCAAACAAATATCATCGGCATCCATACGTGCAACATATTCAACATTCATATAGTTAAGCATATCCATGGCAAATTGCATTACAGCAGGTTCACCTTGGTTTTGAGGTAAATGGTAAACACGTAAGCGAGCATCTTTTGCTGCATAAGTTTCGAGAATCTTGCCTGTGTTATCGGTAGAAGCATCATTAACCGCAAGAATACAAAAATCACTAAATGTCTGATTCAATAATGAATCTAAACATTCAGCAATAAAATTTTCTGCATTGTATGCGGGTAAAATTACTGCAAGTTTCATTTTTGGTTATCCATTATTAAATGAGTGAATAAGGTACAGATGATATTATTCCCTATTAATACAAAGTGCGGTCAAAAACACAAGAATTTTTGACCGCACTTGTTTATTGAATTATCAGTAAATTACTTTTCAGTTTTTAACTGATTTTCTCTGGCTGCTTTGACAAAGCCTTCGAATAATGGGTGGCCATCACGTGGCGTTGACGTAAATTCTGGATGGAATTGACATGCTACAAACCATGGGTGGTTTGGTACTTCAATAATTTCCACTAATTTACGATCCGCAGATAAGCCAGTCACTTTAAGTCCCGCTTTTTCAATTTGTGGAAGCAGGTTATTGTTCACTTCATAACGGTGACGGTGACGCTCTTCGATAGTTTCTTTACCATATAATGCACGCGCTTTTGAGCCTTCAATTAAATGACATTGTTGCGCACCTAAACGCATCGTACCACCCAGATCTGAATTATCATCACGGGTTTCAATGTGTCCTTCCGCATCTTGCCATTCTGTAATTAAACCAACTACTGGTTGTTCGCAGTGGCGATCAAATTCAGATGAGTTCGCTTTCTCAAGACCTGCAACATTACGCGCATATTCGATTAATGCAATTTGCATCCCTAAACAAATGCCTAGGTAAGGAACATTGTTTTCACGCGCATATTTTGCTGTCAAAATTTTGCCTTCTACACCGCGATAGCCAAAGCCGCCTGGTACTAAAATACCATCGACACCTTTTAACACATCAGTGCCTTTGGTTTCAACATCTTGAGAATCAATGTATTTGATATGCACGCTTAAACGGTTTTTCAAACCTGCGTGTTTTAAGGCTTCATTCACTGATTTATAAGCGTCTGGTAATTCAGTATATTTACCTACCATACCGATGGTCACATCGCCCACTGGGTTTGCTTCTTGATAAAGCACTTGTTCCCATTCTGAAAGGTCCGCTTCTGGACAGTCTAAGTGGAAACGTTGGCAGATGAATTCATCCAAACCTTGTGATTTCAATAACGCAGGAATTTGGTAGATTGAATTCACATCTTTTAATGAGATGACGGCACGTTCTGGTACGTTACAGAATAAGGCGATTTTTGCACGCTCGTTTGGTGGAATCATGCGATCTGAGCGGCAGATAAGCACATCTGGTTGAATACCAATAGAAAGTAATTCTTTTACAGAATGTTGAGTTGGCTTGGTTTTCACTTCGCCCGCCGTTGGGATATATGGCACTAACGTTAAGTGCATAAAGAGAGTATTCTCACGACCGACTTGTACGGCAAGTTGACGAAGTGCTTCTAAGAATGGAAGTGATTCAATATCACCCACGGTTCCGCCTACTTCCACGATAACCACATCATGGCCTTGTGCACCGGCAATCACACGATCTTTAATTTCATTGGTGATGTGTGGGATAACTTGAATTGTCGCACCTAAATAATCACCACGGCGCTCTTTGCGTAATACTTCAGAATAAATTTTACCTGTGGTGAAGTTGTTGCGTTTTGTCATTTTGGTACGAATAAAACGCTCGTAGTGACCTAAGTCTAAATCGGTTTCCGCCCCGTCTTGTGTCACGAACACTTCGCCGTGTTGGGTTGGGCTCATTGTACCTGGGTCCACGTTGATGTAAGGGTCTAATTTCATAATAGTCACGTTTAAGCCACGTGCTTCTAAAATTGCTGCCAATGATGCTGCAGCAATACCTTTACCTAACGATGAAACCACACCGCCTGTGACGAAAATATAATTTGTAGCCATAGTAAGAGACCTAAAATGTTGGGATAAAAATGATTATAGCCAATCATCTTTTATGCAAATTTGTGCAGAGTGCTGAAAAGTGCGGTCAAAAATAAAAGAAAAGATGATTAGCTATCAAGACGGGAGGATAGTTTACAGGATTTGAGATTTTTATACAATCTTGTCTTGTCAGGAATGTATGAAAATTAAATGGCTTATCATATTCTCCATTCTACGATAGAATACGTTCAATTTTTTTAAAAAGAAGAGAAGAATTTATGACAAATAAAGCATTAAGCGTGGTGATTTTAGCGGCCGGTAAAGGCACTCGTATGTATTCTGATTTACCGAAAGTCTTGCATAAAGTGGCAGGAAAACCGATGGTAAAACATGTGATCGATACGGCAAATCAATTAGGTGCGGAAAACGTACATTTGATTTATGGTCACGGTGGCGAATTAATGCGTGAGCGTTTGGCAAATGAAAGCGTGAACTGGGTGTTCCAAGCGGAACAATTGGGTACAGGACATGCTATGCAACAAGCAATGCCTTTTTTCCGTGATGATGAAAATGTTTTAATGGTGTATGGCGATGGCCCAATGATTACACCGGAAACATTGCAAAAATTAATCGATGCGAAACCTGAAAATGGTATCGCAGTGTTAACGGTCGTATTAGATAACCCAACAGGTTATGGTCGAATCGTACGTGAAAATGGCAAAGTTGTAGGGATTGTTGAACAAAAAGATGCAACGCCTGAGCAGCTTAAAATTCAAGAGATTAATACAGGTGTGTTAGTTTCAGATGGTGCAAGTTTCAAAAAATGGTTAGCGCGTTTAGATAATAATAATGCACAAGGCGAGTTTTATATTACTGATGTAATTGGCTTAGCTCATCAAGATGGTTGTCCGATTGTAGCTGTGCAAGCAACTGATTTTATGGAAGTTGAAGGGGTAAATAATCGCCTACAATTAGCCAAAATGGAACGCTATTATCAACGTAAACAGGCAGAAAAACTTTTACTTGCAGGCGTGATGTTGATTGACCCTGAGCGTTTTGATTTACGCGGCACATTAGAGCACGGTAAAGATGTTGAGATTGATGTGAACGTAATTGTGGAAGGCAATGTACGCTTGGGTGACCGTGTAAAAATCGGTGCAGGTTGTGTATTGAAAAACGTGACTATTGGTAATGATGTTGAGATCAAGCCTTATTCTGTTTTAGAAGATGCGACAATTGGTGAGAAAGCGGCGATTGGTCCATTCTCTCGTTTACGTCCAGGTGCTGAATTAGCTGCTGAAACCCATGTGGGTAACTTTGTAGAAATTAAAAAATCCACAGTGGGTAAAGGCTCTAAAGTCAACCATCTGACTTATGTTGGTGATACCGAAATCGGTGAGAACTGTAATATCGGTGCGGGTGTGATTACTTGTAACTATGACGGTGCAAATAAATTTAAAACAATCATTGGTAACAATGTATTCGTGGGCTCAGATACGCAGTTAGTCGCACCAGTTACCGTCGCAGATGGCGCAACGATCGGTGCGGGCTCAACGATTACTCAAAATATTGAGAAAGATGAGCTTGTGATTACTCGCGTGCCACAACGCCATATTCAAGGTTGGCAAAGACCGGTGAAGAAAAAGTAATTAACATTGCAAGGCGAACCAATGTGTTCGCCTTTTATAATTTGATGCCTTTTGCTTTATAAAGGCTATTCGAGTTGTTAAAATCATCGTCCATTTATAAAGACAGATAATTTCCTATGACAAAAAATAAAACAGGACTTTCATTCCTTTGGCTAAGTGCGGTCGCATTTATCCTTGATTTACTGACTAAATATATCGTAGTACAACGCTTTGATTTATATGAAAGTGTGAACATATTGCCCGTTTTTAATTTAACCTATGTGCGTAACTATGGCGCAGCGTTTAGCTTCCTTGCTGAGCATGGTGGTTGGCAGAAATATTTCTTTATCGTGCTAGCAATCGGGATTTCTTTAATGCTGGTTTACTTTATGAAAAAGAATTCTGCAGAGCAAAAATTACAAAACTCAGCTTATGCACTGATTATTGGCGGTGCGTTAGCCAATATGGTGGACCGTGTGTATAACGGTTTTGTGGTGGATTTCTTAGATTTTTATTGGGATATTTATCATTATCCGGTATTCAATGTGGCAGATATTGCGATTTGTATTGGTGCGGGTTTATTAGCATTAGATGCCTTTAAAGGTGATAAAAAGAGCGGTCAAAAATGAAGATAATTTTAGCTAACCCTCGCGGATTTTGCGCAGGTGTCGATCGAGCCATTAGCATTGTTGAATTAGCGCTTGAAATTCATGGTGCACCGATTTATGTACGTCATGAAGTGGTGCATAACCGTTTTGTGGTAAATGGTTTGCGTGAGCGTGGGGCAATTTTTGTAGAAGAATTAAGTGAAGTGCCAGATGGTGCCATTGTGATTTTCTCCGCTCATGGCGTGTCACAAGCCGTTCGTCAAGAAGCGAAAGATCGTCAGTTAAAAGTATTTGATGCAACTTGTCCGTTGGTAACCAAGGTACATATGCAAGTGGCTCGTGCGAGCCGTAAAGGGACGAAAGCGATTTTGATCGGACACAAAGGCCATCCAGAAGTGGAAGGCACAATGGGGCAGTACAGAAACGAGGAAGGTGGTATTTTCTTAATTGAAAGCGTGGAAGATATTGCTCGTTTGCCGGTTCAAGAAAGTGATGATTTAACCTTTATGACACAAACCACACTTTCTCTTGATGATACGGCGGAAACTATCAGTGCATTGAAAGATAAATATCCTGCGATTCAAGGCCCACATAAAAATGATATTTGCTATGCAACAACTAATCGACAAGAAGCGGTGCGTGAATTAGCGAAACAATGTGATTTAGTGGTCGTTGTAGGTTCTAAAAACTCATCAAATTCTAACCGTTTAGCTGAGTTGGCATCGCGTATGGGGGTGAAATCAAAATTGATTGATGATCCAAATGATGTGTCGGCAGATTGGTTTGAAGGCGTTAAAACAATTGGCGTAACAGCGGGGGCCTCTGCACCGGAAGAATTGGTGCAATCTGTGATTGCTCGATTAAAAGAATTTGGTGCCGATGCTATTGAAGAGCTTCAAGGCTTAGAAGAAAATATGTTCTTTGAAGTGCCAAAAGAGTTAAGAATAAAAGAAGTGAACTAATTCTATTAAAAAAGTGCGGTTAATTTACCGCACTTTTTTTGTGTTATTTTATTTTTTATTATGCACTTTAAGCCATTTTTGCATTTGTTCAATTTCTGCTTGTTGAGCGTTAATAATATTCTCAGCAAGCTTACGCATCTCAGGATCTTTTCCGTATTTCAATTCAACTTCCGCCATTTTTACTGCGCCAATATGGTGTGGCAACATACCTGCTGCAAAAGCAACATCAGGATCTTTATATTGCGCAGCTGCCATCATGTCTTGATTCATTTGATTCATACCTTGCATTAATTCTTGTTGCATTGCAGAATCTGTCGACATTGGCATATTCATGTGTGCTTGATGCGGTTGTTCATTAGCTTGGGCATAAATTGAAACTGCAGCAGCGCTAAGTGTGATAAAAGTCATAAGTTTTTTCATGTTTTTCTCCTATGTGATAACTGAATGCGCACGAATCATAAACCTTGACCTAAGGTTAAAGTCAATATTTATTCCGAAAATTTTTGGTGAGGTGCTAAAATAAGACAATATTTGATATGAGGGACAGAATCATGAAGCAAAAAATTGTGCTTGCCACGGGCAATAAAGGCAAAGTAAAAGAAATGGCAGACGTATTAGCCGATTTCGGTTTTGAAGTCATTGCTCAGACCGATTTAGGCATTGAAAGTCCAGAAGAAACAGGATTAACGTTTGTTGAAAATGCGATTTTGAAAGCACGTTATGCATCTGAAAAATCAGGTTTACCGGCCATTGCAGATGATTCCGGTCTTGTAGTGGATGCGTTAAATGGTGCGCCTGGATTGTATTCTGCTCGTTATGCCGGTGTGGATGGTGACGAAGCTGATGCGAAAAACCGAGAAAAATTATTGGCAGAATTAGCCGATGTACCGACTGAACGTCGCCAAGCAAAATTTGTGAGTACGATTGTGTTATTACAACACCTAAGTGATCCTTCTCCGATCATTGCTCAAGGTGAATGTGACGGGCAGATTATTTATGAAGAAAAAGGTGAAAATGGTTTCGGTTACGACTCGCTCTTTTTTAGCCCTGAAAAAGGCTGTACTTTTGCCGAATTAGAAACCGTAGAGAAAAAGAAAATTTCTCATCGTGCGAAGGCATTAGCTGTTTTGAAATCAAAATTAACGGCCTAAAGCGCGGTTGATTTTTAACGAGAATTAAAGGATACAAAATGATTATTACCACTACGCCTAATATTGAAGGTAAACAAATCGTAGAATATAAACAAGTCGTCTTTGGGGAAGTGATTGCTGGGGCAAACTTCATCCGTGATTTTTTTGCGGCTATTACCGATGTGATTGGTGGGCGTTCGAGTGTTTATGAGCGTCGTATTAGTCGTGCACGCCAAGATGCCTTGAAAGAGTTGGAAGAAAAAGCAATTGCTTTAGGGGCAAATGCTGTGGTTGGCGTAGAGATTAATTACGCAACAGTAAGCAATAAAAGTATGTTTATGGTGATTGCGAGTGGCACAGCTGTAGTGGTGCGATAAGGTCGTTTTTTTATTTGCTTAAATGTAATTTTTGCGATCAAGATCGCAAAAGTGCGGTTGATTTCTTGCGTGTTTTCTGTGTTTCTTAAAAATGTCACTGTTGATATGAATCAACGGTACTTATTTGTTAATAAAGGACATTTTTATGAAATTGATGAAACATTTATTTAGTTCATTATTTATTGCAGGCGCGATGTTGAGCACAGAAGCGCTTGCAGAAGAAAAAACAGCTGAGCAGGCTCAACCGCAAACGCAAGTGCAGCAACAAACAGCTGTACAAGCACCATCACAAACAGTACAACAAACGGTGAGTGATAAATTAAATATCAATACCGCTAGCGTATCAGACATTCAAAAAGCGCTGATTGGTATTGGGGCGAAAAAAGCAGAAGCCATTGTGCAATACCGTGAAAAACACGGTAGTTTCACTGCGGCAGAACAACTACTTGAAGTACAAGGCATTGGTAAAGCTACGTTAGAAAAAAACCGAGATCGTATCGTGTTTTAATGTTGTTATTTTTATATGAAAAGCGGAATAGTGATATTCCGCTTTTTTATTTTTTGAGCAGAAAATTTACCAAAACTTGCAAAATATCAAATTTTTTTGGAATAAGTTGGGGATTTCTTGCAATGGTTTTATAAGAGAGTAGAATACCAAATGGGTATAGGAATACCTATGTTGTAGTATAAGAAATAATAAACCAACTATTTGGAGTTAGATATGGCATCAGAAAATTTAAATCAATCTTCTGTTGCTCTCACACCAGTTGAAGCAACGGATTATGCTGAAAGCGTCGCTGCGTATAAAGCGCAAAAACGCCCATTTTTATCATTTCTGTCTGGTATTAGTGCTGGGGCTTGTATTGCTTTAGCCTTTGTATTCTATACGACGACACAAACAGCAAGCGCAGGAGCGCCTTGGGGATTAACCAAGTTAGTCGGTGGGTTAGTCTTCTCTTTAGGCGTAATTATGGTGGTAATTTTAGGATCTGAATTATTCACCTCTTCTACTTTAACCTTAGTTGCCCGCGTAGGCGGTAAGATAACCACAACTCAAATGATCCGAAATTGGATTGTGGTATATTTGGGCAACTTTGTGGGCGGTTTATTTATTGCTGCAGTGATTTGGTTTGGGGGACAAACCATGGCAGCAAATGGTCAATGGGGTTTAACCATTTTGGCAACCGCTCAACATAAGATTCATCATACTTGGTTTGAAGCATTTAACCTTGGTATTTTATGTAACATTATGGTGTGTGTAGCGGTATGGATGTCTTATTCCGGTAAAACTGTTACAGACAAAGCATTTATTATGATCATGCCGATTGGTTTATTTGTCGCATCTGGTTTTGAACACTGTGTGGCAAATATGTTTATGATTCCACTAGGCATTATCACAGCTCATTCTAGTACGCCAGAATTTTGGCAACAAATTGGTGTGGATCCAATGAAATATGCAGATTTAGATCTCTATCATTTCATTGTGAAGAATTTGATTCCAGTAACGTTAGGAAACATTGTGGGTGGTGCGGTTTGTATCGGCTTATTCCAACGTTATTTAACCAAAGCTCACTAATGTACTAACGAACTAAACAAGACTTATTTTTTATCAATTAAAAAAGGAAATGACTATGTCAGAACTTAATGAAGCACAAAAAGTTGCGTGGGCAGGATTCGTTGCCGGTGATTGGCAAGAAAACGTCAACGTGCGTGATTTTATTCAAAAGAACTACACCCCGTATGAAGGTGATGATTCTTTCTTAGCAGGTCCAACCGAAGCGACAACAAAACTTTGGGAAACCGTAATGGAAGGAATTAAAGTTGAAAACCGCACACATGCGCCATTAGACTTTGACGAACATACGCCTTCAACGATTACTTCTCACGCACCAGGTTATATCAATAAAGACTTAGAGAAAATCGTAGGTCTTCAAACCGATGCTCCATTAAAACGTGCTATTATGCCATTTGGTGGTATTAAAATGGTGGAAGGGTCATGCAAAATTTACGGTCGTGAATTAGATCCTGAAGTGAAAAAAATCTTCACTGAATATCGTAAAACCCACAACCAAGGTGTATTCGATGTTTATACGCCAGACATTTTACGTTGTCGTAAATCAGGTGTATTAACTGGTCTTCCAGATGCTTACGGTCGTGGTCGTATCATCGGTGACTATCGTCGTGTCGCACTTTATGGTGTTGACTTCTTAATGAAAGATAAATACGCACAATTCTCTTCTTTACAAAAAGACTTAGAAGATGGCGTAAATCTAGAAGCAACTATTCGTTTACGTGAAGAAATCGCAGAACAACACCGTGCATTAGGCCAAATGAAACAAATGGCAGCAAGCTACGGTTACGATATTTCTAACCCTGCAACTAACGCTAAAGAAGCAATTCAATGGATGTACTTTGCTTACTTAGCAGCAATCAAATCACAAAATGGTGCAGCGATGTCATTCGGTCGTACTGCAACCTTCATCGATATCTATATCGAGCGTGATTTAAAAGCAGGTAAACTTACTGAAACTGAAGCGCAAGAATTAGTTGACCACTTAGTCATGAAACTTCGTATGGTTCGTTTCTTACGTACACCTGAATACGATCAGTTATTCTCTGGTGACCCAATGTGGGCAACTGAAACCATCGCAGGTATGGGTTTAGACGGCCGTACATTAGTAACCAAAAATACATTCCGTATTTTACACACCCTTTACAACATGGGTACTTCTCCAGAACCAAACTTAACCATTCTTTGGTCTGAACAATTACCTGAAAACTTCAAACGTTTCTGTGCGAAAGTATCGATTGATACCTCATCAGTTCAATACGAAAACGATGATTTAATGCGTCCAGACTTCAACAATGATGACTACGCAATCGCATGTTGTGTATCACCAATGGTTGTTGGTAAACAAATGCAATTCTTCGGTGCGCGTGCAAACTTAGCGAAAACATTGTTATACGCAATCAACGGCGGTATCGATGAAAAATTAGGTATGCAAGTAGGTCCGAAAACTGCACCAATCACTGATGAAGTGTTAGATTTCGACACCGTAATGACTCGTATGGACAGCTTTATGGATTGGTTGGCAAAACAATATGTGACTGCCTTAAATATCATCCACTATATGCATGATAAATATTCATACGAAGCAGCATTAATGGCATTACATGATCGTGATGTATACCGTACCATGGCTTGTGGTATCGCAGGTCTTTCTGTTGCAGCTGACTCACTTTCAGCAATTAAATATGCGAAAGTTAAACCAGTTCGTGGCGACATCAAAGATAAAGATGGCAATGTTGTAGCAAGCAACGTCGCGATCGACTTCGAAATCGAAGGTGAATATCCACAATATGGTAACAACGACAACCGTGTTGATGACATCGCTTGTGATTTAGTTGAACGTTTCATGAAGAAAATTCAAAAACTTAAAACTTACCGCAATGCTGTGCCTACACAATCTGTATTAACCATTACTTCTAACGTAGTTTATGGTAAGAAAACAGGTAACACCCCAGATGGTCGTCGTGCAGGTGCGCCATTTGGACCAGGTGCTAACCCAATGCACGGTCGTGACCAAAAAGGTGCGGTAGCATCATTAACTTCTGTAGCTAAACTTCCATTTGCTTACGCGAAAGATGGTATTTCTTATACCTTCTCAATCGTACCAAATGCATTAGGTAAAGATCCAGAAGCACAACGTCGCAACCTTGCAGGCTTAATGGATGGTTACTTCCACCACGAAGCTGCAGTAGAAGGTGGTCAACACTTAAATGTGAACGTATTAAACCGTGAAATGTTATTAGATGCGATGGAAAATCCGGATAAATATCCGCAATTAACTATTCGTGTATCTGGTTACGCAGTGCGTTTTAACTCTTTAACTAAAGAGCAACAACAAGACGTTGTAACTCGTACATTCACAGAATCGTTCTAAAACACGATAAAATTTAACCGCACTTTAGCGGGAACATAAAAATTATGAGCCTGATTTAAGTCAGGCTCATTTTTTATAGATGATATTTTTGGTAAAATTTAGCTAGATTTATTTTTTGGAAATTTATGTATGTCTGTTCTAGGAAGAATTCACTCTTTTGAATCCTGTGGAACCGTGGATGGTCCCGGCATTCGTTTTATTTTATTTATGCAAGGCTGTTTAATGCGTTGCAAATATTGCCACAACCGTGATACTTGGGATCTTGATGGTGGTCGCGAAATTAGTGTGGAAGAACTCATGAAAGAAGTCGTGAGCTATCGCCATTTTATGAATGCAACCGGTGGTGGTGTAACAGCATCAGGTGGTGAGGCCATTCTTCAAGCTGAGTTTGTACGAGATTGGTTCCGAGCTTGTAAAGCAGAAGGCATTAATACTTGTTTAGATACTAATGGGTTTGTACGTCATTATGATCACATTATTGATGAACTGATCGATGTAACCGATCTTGTTTTGCTTGATTTAAAAGAACTGAACGATCAAGTGCACCAAAATCTTATTGGAGTGCCAAACAAACGTACGTTGGAATTTGCAAAATATCTGCAAAAACGTAATCAGCGAACCTGGATTCGTTATGTAGTGGTTCCTGGCTATACCGATAACGATCATGATGTTCATCTGCTCGGACAGTTTATTGAAGGTATGACCAATATTGAAAAAGTCGAACTTCTCCCTTATCATCGATTAGGCGCTCATAAATGGAAAACCCTTGGTTTTGAATATGAGCTCGCAGATGTTTTACCACCGACGAAAGAATCACTTGAGCATATTAAAACAATCCTTGAAGGATATGGACATACGGTAAAATATTAAGCTAAGGTGTAAAAAGATTAACAGCAGGCTTTAGAAAGCTTTAAGGAGGAAAAATGAAAAAATTAGCATTAACGTTTTTAGGTGTAGCCCTTTTAGCAGGCTGTTCAGCTGTTCAATCGCCAGTTACACAAGAAGAGGTGACATTAACGCCCCCTTCAAAAGATAGAGTAGGGTATGTTCGATTAGTAAAAGATAAAAATTACTACATTGATACCGATTCAATTTGGGTGGACAACCAAGATTTAAACCAAGTGCATTTTGATGCCGTGGTGAATTTGGATAAAGGTTTATATGTGTATCCAAATGAGAAAAGACGTTATGCACGTTCTGTTCGCCAATATAAAATCTTAAACTGTAAGAACTACCATTTAACCCAAGTTCGTACTGATTTTTATGATGATTTCTGGGGCGAAGGCTTACGTGCCGCACCGAAAAAACAAGAGAAATACACTATTAGCTTAAAACCTAATACAACGCTTTATGCGGCGGCACAAATCATTTGTGTTAACTCAGATAGAAAACCTTCTTTAGATTTAGAAGGCTCAAAAGCGAAATAATCAATCAAAGTGCGGTTAGAAATAACCGCATTTTTTATCTCTATGAAACTAATGAGCAGGCAATAAAAAACGGCCAATATTTATCAAATATTGACCGCTCTTTTTATCTCTCAATGAAAGATTATTTCACACGAGAAACGTATTCGCCTGAACGAGTATCGACTTTAATTACTTCACCGATTTGAACGAAAAGAGGTACTTTCACCACAGCACCAGTACTTAATGTTGCTGGTTTACCGCCTGTACCCGCAGTATCACCTTTAAGACCAGGGTCAGTATCGATGATTTCTAATTCTACGAAGTTTGGTGGAGTGACAGTAATTGGCGCACCGTTCCATAAAGTCACGATACAATCTGCTTGGTCTAATAACCATTTTTCAGCATCACCCACTGCTTTTGCATCAGCAGAGTATTGTTCAAATGTTTCTGGGTGCATGAAGTACCAGAATGCATCATCTTTGTATGAATAAGTCAGGTTAAGATCCATAACATCAGCAGCTTCAACCGAAGTACCAGATTTGAAGTTTACATCTAATACTTTGCCTGAAATTAATTTACGAATACGAGTACGAGTAAAAGCTTGGCCTTTACCTGGTTTAACGAATTCGTTTTCAACGATCACACAAGGCTCACCGTCTTGCATAAATTTTAGACCTGGTTTGAAATCACTGGTAGTATATGTAGCCATATTAAAAATATCCTAAAAAATAGAGATTGTTTGAAAGTGCGTATTTTAACCCGAAATATTGCGATTAGAGAAGAACAAAATTGGTTAGAAACCCTAAAAAATGCGATTTCTGATCCGAAAATCTTATTAAAAACCTTAAATCTGCCCGTTGACGATTTTGCCGAGGATATCGCCGCTCGTAAACTTTTTGCTATGCGAGTGCCTTTGCCTTTTGTTGAAAAAATGGAAAAAGGGAATCCGAAAGATCCACTTTTTTTACAAGTGATGACGGCTCAACAAGAATTTATTGAGGCCGAAGGGTTTAGCCAAGATCCTTTAGATGAACAGCAAAAAAATGCCGTGCCTAATATTCTGCATAAATACCAAAATCGCTTGCTGTTCATGGCAAAAGGGGGCTGTGCAGTTAACTGCCGCTATTGTTTCCGTCGCCATTTTCCTTATGATCAAAACCCAGGCAATAAAACGAGTTGGCAACAAGCAATAGACTATATTGCGACCCATTCAGAAATTGAAGAAGTGATTTTTTCGGGTGGCGATCCGATGATGGCAAAGGATAGTGAATGGGCATGGCTATTAGAACGCCTTGAAAAAATACCGCACTTACAGCGCTTACGTATTCACTCTCGTTTGCCAGTCGTGATTCCAGATCGCATTACGGATGAATTTTGTGATTTATTGCTAAAAAGCCGATTACAAGCGGTGTTTGTAACGCATATCAATCACCCAAATGAAATTGATGAGGCGCTCTCTTTGGCTATGCAAAAACTGGTAGGCGCTAAAGTTACCTTACTCAATCAATCAGTCCTTTTAAAAGATGTGAATGATAACCCATATATATTAAAAGTATTGAGCGATAAGTTGTTTCAATCGGGTATTCTGCCTTATTACTTGCATTTATTGGATAAAGTGCAGGGGGCGAGCCATTTCTATATCTCGGATGAGCGTGCCTTACAAATTTATAAAGAATTGCAGACGCTCACTTCTGGCTATTTAGTGCCCAAATTAGCACGAGAAATCGGTGGAGAGCCAAATAAGACTTTATACACCGCTTAAGATCCGATAAAATACGATTCAATTTTTCACCGCACTTTTGTGCGATCTTTAGTTTAGCAAATCGAGGTAATACCGTGGATAATAAAAATCAACCTAACGACAATTCATCTCAAAATGAATTAGATTTAGGATTTAATCACTCTGACTCTGTGACCCCAAGAAAACCGGTTCAACAAAGTGGCTCAATTTTTGATAAAGCCAAAGGTTTATTTGGTAAAAAAGAGCAACCAGATACGCAATTCCATGTTCGTCGCGAACCAACTTTTGGTGCGGCAGCAAGCCAACCTTTTTCACCTTCTCAAGCATTTCAAAGTGAAAATACTGAACAATCAGCGCCATCAAGTGCTTTCGGAACTCAAGAGCCCGTTGAGAATGTTCAGGTAGAAAACGTAGCGGAAGAAAAAGTGATTTTTGAAAATTCGCCTGCAGAAGAGATTGTGGAAGAAGTGACAACTCAAGCTGAAACAGTTGCACCGGCAGCCGCTGCGGCAGCAAGCTTGAAATCACCTGAAAAATGGAAGGTTCTACAAATGTTACCAGAAAAACATCGTCGTTTATTTATTGCAATTTTAGGTTTAGTGGTATTACTGATCATTTTCTTCACCCTAAAACCAAACTCAGATACGGTGGAGTCTTTTGAACAACAAACCAGTAATGAAATTCCAGTTCAATTCCAATCATTGGATCAGTCTCAACCAGTTGAAACTACAGTATTAGATAACAATAATACTACGGCTCCTGCAACCACAGAACAAACAGCAAATGATGCTAAATCAGATACACCTCCAGCAATGGAATATGTAGGTGATAGAGCAGATGCCGCTAAATCACAAACTGCAGAACCTGCACAACAAACTGTTACTCAACAACCAGCGACACAACCTGCGCCGGTTCAACCAGCTGTTGCACCAGCACCAGTTAAAGAACCAGTGAAAACAGTACAACCAACTGTAGAAAAACATACCGCAATGGTTGAGCATAAAGTAGAACCACGTCGTGAACAGACACCAGTGGTTCAAGAGAAAAAACAACCTAAACCAGTAACTGAAAAAGCGACAGCTCAACCGACTCAAACCGTGAAAAAAGAGTCAAGCAAAATTCAAGAAGCGAAACCTGTTGCGACTAAAGACAGTAAGGTTCAAATTGTGGAAGCGAAATCAGCAACCCACAATGCAGTGAAAGCAGCTGAACCGGCAGCACAAACCGCTTCAACTGGTGCAACAAAAACATTAACGGTGCCACAAGGTGTGTCACTTATGCAAGTATTCCGTGATAATAAACTGAATATTTCAGATGTGAATGCGATGACCAAAGCAAGCGGTGCTGGTAATGCATTAAGCAGTTTCAAACCTGGTGATAAAGTACAGGTTTCTGTGAATAGTCAAGGTCGAGTAAGTGAGCTTCGCTTATCAAATGGCGGCAAGTTCATTCGTCAAGCCGACGGTTCATATCAGTATAAAAAATAATTTTTAGTGGGCGAGTAATCGCCCATTTTTCTAGATAAGATTGTTTATCCTTGCTCATTTCGCAAAGTGAGCAATCATAAACAACCCTTGATGGAAATAGAATTCATGTTAAAAAAGTTAAGCGTAATTTTGACCGCACTTTGTCTTTCCGCTTGTTCACAAAATGTTGAATTAAGCAAACCCGCACCACAGAAAATGAAAGTGCAAACCGTTGATAAAAAATCCCAAAAGGGTTCAGCGACGGTTTATTTGTGTAAAGGCAATAAAGAAGTGAGTGTGGTTCATACCAAGCAAAAACAAAAAAGTAAAAAAACACTCAGCCAGGTGACCGTTACTTTTAATGATGTAACCGAAAAATTGACACGAGTGATTTCTGAGCGTGGGAGAAATTATGCGAATATTCGTTGGTATTGGCAGGAGCGTGATGACTTCAGTCAATTACAAACTAGCGTAGGTGAAGTGCTCGCGGAACGCTGTGTTAAACAACCAAGTGAATTAAAATCAGGCAAATAATTCTTTTATGGATCTCCAACGCGGCTTTGTGTTACATCGTCGTCCTTATAGTGAAACCAGCCTTTTGGTGGATTTATTCACTGAAGAAACGGGACGTTTGACGGTTATTGCAAAAGGTGCACGTGCGAAACGTTCGGCATGGAAATCTGTCTTACAGCCTTTTACGCCATTACTTCTTCGTTGGTCAGGAAAAGGCGCATTAAAAACACTCACGAAAGCAGAGCCCGCAGCAATTACGTTGCCTTTGCAGCAAACGGCTTTATATAGCGGGTTTTATGTAAATGAGCTGATTACTCGAGTGATCGAGCCCGAAACGGCCAATTCACAACTTTTTCAGCATTATCTTCAATGCTTAACAGGCTTAGCCACTCAACCACAGGTTGAGCCTACACTGCGTCTATTTGAATTTCATTTACTTAAAATCTTAGGTTATGGCATCGATTTTTTGCATTGTGCAGGCTCAGGTTTACCAGTAGATGAATCGATGACTTACCAATACCGTGCGGAAAAGGGGTTTATCGCCTCGTTAGTGAAAGATAACTTAACCTTTTATGGGCGAGATTTGCTTGCTTTTGACCGTTTGGAATTCACCGATGAGTCCGTCTTGCAAGCAGCAAAGCGCTTTACTCGAATCGCGCTCAAACCTTATTTAGGCGATAAGCCGCTGAAAAGTCGAGAGTTATTTACGCAAAACGTGCTTTATTTAAAATAATCCTTTCTTTGATATAAACAGATTAATACACCATCATGGCTTTACTTTACGCTCCACAAAAAAAACAGAAAACCACCCAAAAAGTTGTCGCTGAGATTCAGGATTTAGATTATCAAGGGTTAGGTGTCGCCAAAGTTCAAGGTAAAACCTGGTTCATTGAAAATGCTTTGCCAATGGAAAAAGTGGAAGCGGTAGTGACTGATGAAAAGCGTCAATATGGTTTAGCCACGGCGCAAAAGTGGTTACAAAAGAGTAGTCAGCGTGTTGAGCCACAATGTCGTTATTATGGACGTTGTGGTGGTTGTCAAGGCCAACATATTCCTGTGGAAATGCAACGTAAAGCGAAAGAGAAAGCCCTTTTTTCTCGATTAAGTAAACTGCAGGCAGAGCCTATTCAATTAATGCCAATGATTTGTGGCGAACAATGGGGCTATCGCCGTCGTGTACGATTAAGTTTGCTATGGAATGCTAAAAACAAAACCGTTGAAATGGGATTTCGTCAGAAAAACTCCAATCAGCTAGTGAGTATTCAGCAATGCTTAGTCGCAGAGCCTGCGATTAATCATCTTATCCCCAAATTGAGCGCACTTTGGGCTAAATATTCAACCCCGAAACAATTAGGGCATATTGAATTAGTTTCAGCGGATAATGGCGTAGCCATGTTGTTACGTTACAAAGGAAATTTAGCCGAAACTGACCGCACTTTGTTGCTCGAGTTTGCACGCGTAAATGCTGTGAATTTGTTTCTGCAAGATGATCAAAACATCCAACTTGTGCATGGTGAAATGCCTTATTATGCGTTAGACGGTATTCGTTTATCTTTTGATATCCGCGATTTTATTCAAGTGAATACTCATCTAAATCAGCAAATGGTTGAGACGGCTTTAGATTGGCTTGATTTGAATCAGGATGATCATGTCTTAGATTTATTCTGCGGCATGGGCAATTTCACGTTGCCTTTAGCCAAACGCGTGAAAAGTGCGGTTGGAATTGAAGGTGTTTTTGATATGGTTCAAAAAGCCCAATCGAATGCACAATTTAATCACATTGAGAATGTTGAATTTTATCAAGCCGATTTAGACCAAGCTTTTTCAGAACAACCTTGGGCAAAACAACATTTCAATAAAATTCTTCTCGATCCGCCTCGCAGTGGTGCCGCTTTTGCGCTGAATGCGTTATGTGAGCTTGGTGCAGAAAAAATTCTTTATGTA
Organism: Haemophilus parainfluenzae; assembly: GCF_014931375.1. Classification (NCBI taxonomy): domain Bacteria; kingdom Pseudomonadati; phylum Pseudomonadota; class Gammaproteobacteria; order Pasteurellales; family Pasteurellaceae; genus Parahaemophilus; species Parahaemophilus parainfluenzae. The sequence goes on along the minus strand of NZ_CP063117.1, from coordinate 248,969 downwards.
TCTTGCAATCCTGCAACTTTAGTACGAGATGCAGAAATTCTCCGTTCTTTCGGGTATCGCATCATCAAAACGGCCATGATTGATATGTTCCCGCATACCAGTCATTTGGAGTCAGTGACATTATTTATCAAATAAGGTGTAAATTCTGATAGAATAGTCAGACTTTTTTGTTGTCTTAAAAAGACAACTCGGTTGACAGGATGTCACCGAGCCATATTCATCAACAAGGGGGTATTATGGTTGCAGTTCGTGGTTCTCACTTATTAAATCCGCAAGATTTTGTGATCGAGCAATGGTGTTCGAGCCTTAAACTTCCTGCCGCCACTGAAAAATCCCTGATTGATGCCTGGTATTACGCTCAAGCTAAAATAGCTGAACACGCCGATAAAATGGAAAATGCAGTGCTCACATTGCAATCTGGTGTGGAAATGGTGGAAATTCTGCATGAAATGAATATGGACAGTGAGAGTTTGCTCACTGCGATGCTATTCCCATTAGTAGCCAACCAGCTCGTAGATTGGGAACAAATTCAAGAAGATTTTGGTCCTAAAATCACCAAATTACTCAAAGGTGTGGAAGAGATGGATAACATCCGTCAGCTCAACGCCAGTCATTCTGCCAATGCTTCCCAAGTGGATAATGTGCGCCGTATGCTCCTCGCGATGGTGGACGATTTCCGCTGTGTGATCATCAAACTTGCTGAACGTATTACGTTTCTTCGCGATGCGGAAAATCATTTTTGCGAAGAAGAAAAAGTGTTGGCAGCCAAAGAATGTTCCAATATTTATGCCCCGTTGGCGAACCGTTTAGGTATCGGTCAATTGAAATGGGAGCTTGAAGATTACTGCTTCCGTTATTTGCATCCAGAACAATATCGAAATATTGCCAAATTATTACATGAGCGCCGTTTAGATCGTGAGCAGTATATTGCAGATTTCGTCACAGAGTTAACCGGTTATTTAAAAGAAAATATCGACCAGGTTGAGGTTTACGGCCGTCCGAAACATATTTATAGCATTTGGCGAAAAATGCAAAAGAAACATTTGGAATTCAGTGGCTTATATGATGTCAGAGCGGTTAGGGTGATCGTACATAAATTGCAAGATTGTTATACGGCGCTCGGTATCGTCCACACACATTTCAAACACTTGCCAAAAGAATTTGATGATTATGTCGCCAACCCGAAACCAAATGGCTATCAATCCATTCATACTGTGGTGTTAGGCAAAGGTGGTAAGCCAATCGAAGTGCAAATTCGAACCCAGCAAATGCATGATGATGCGGAGCTTGGTGTAGCGGCTCACTGGAAATACAAAGAGGGTACGACAGGTAGCCTTTCCGCTTACGAAGAAAAAATCACTTGGTTGCGTAAATTACTTGCATGGCAAGATGATATTACGGATTCTGGCGAAGTGATGGCTGAATTACGTAGCCAAGTTTTTGATGATCGCGTATATGTGTTTACACCGAAAGGTGAAGTGGTTGATTTACCTGCGGGATCCACGCCTCTCGATTTTGCTTATGCGATCCACAGTGAGATTGGCCACCGTTGTATCGGGGCGAAAGTTGGGGGACGTATTGTGCCATTCACTTATCACCTGCAAATGGGTGAGCAAGTGGATATCATCACGCAGAAAAATCCTAACCCAAGCCGAGATTGGGTCAATCCGAACTTAGGCTTTACCCATACCTCAAAAGCGCGCGCCAAAATCCAAGCGTGGTTTAAGAAACAAGATCGTGATAAAAACGTTCCAGCGGGTAAAGAGCAGTTAGATAATGAACTTGCTCGTTTGAATATAAGTTTGAAACAGGTTGAGCAGCTTGCTTTGCCGCGTTATAACTTAAAAAACCTTGAAGATTTATACGCGGGTATTGGTAGTGGGGATATCCGTTTAAATCAGTTAATGAATTTCTTGCAAAGCCGATTGATCAAAGTGACGGCTGAAGAAGCAGATCAAGAAATTCTCCGTCATGTGGCGAGTAAAAGTGCAAATACTGCACAGCAAAAGGCGCAGCAGAAAGCCGAGCAACAACAGAATAAAGGCTATGTCATTGTTGAAGGGGTCGGTAATTTAATGCACCACATGGCACGTTGTTGTCAGCCAATTCCAGGTGATGCGATTGCAGGTTACATTACGATGGGACGAGGTATCTCAATTCATCGTTGCGATTGTGAACAGTTTATTGAATTACAAGCTGCCCATCCGGAACGTGTAGTAGAAGCCCTTTGGGGGGATAATTATGCGGCTGGTTTTCATATTAATATTCGCATTGTGGCCAGTGATCGTAACGGTTTATTGCGCGATATTACGACCGTGCTTGCAAATGAAAAAGTCAGCGTGTTAGGGGTTTCAAGCCGTGCAGACACCAAAAAACAAGTGGCAACGATGGACATGGAAATTGAACTGAAAAATGTCGAAAGTTTAAGTAAAATACTGGCCAGATTAGCGAAGTTAGACGACGTTATCGAAGCAAAACGTTTATAGATTACAACATAGGAACTTTTATGTATAAAACCACGGGATTAACCCATTTAATTAACTCTACAAAATATTCTTTACAAGGCTTAAAAAGTGCATTCAAAAATGAAACCGCATTTCGCCACGAATGTTTTCTTGCGTGCATTCTGATTCCGCTCGCATTTTGGCTGGGTGACACTAAAATTGAAATCGCACTTATGATTTCATCGGTTTTACTTGTGATGGCAGTAGAACTCTTAAATAGCGCCGTTGAAGCCGTGGTGGATCGCATTGGCACAGAACGACATGAGCTTTCAGGGAGAGCCAAAGACCAAGGCTCAGCAGCGGTATTCATTGCACTTTGCATTGTTGTCGTGGTTTGGGGAAGTATTTTATTTTTCTAAAGTGCGGTCAATTTTCAGTAATAATTTCGGCTTATGTGTTTTACATAAGCCGTTTTTGTTGGTGGAAGTCGGACAAGATTTTATTCCTCTACTTTTGCTGATATAAATAAGAAAGATTTTTGCATATTTATATCAACAGGAGGACGCTATGCCTACAGTCTCAGCCTTAGGTGCACTCATTGCACTCATTGTCGCTATTTTCCTTATTTTGAAAAAAGTCTCACCAGCCTATGGTATGTTAGTCGGGGCTTTAGTAGGGGGATTAGTTGGCGGCGCTGATTTATCTCAAACCGTGAGTCTCATGATCGGAGGCGCTCAAGGTATAACTACCGCAGTCATGCGAATTCTTGCAGCAGGGGTATTGGCGGGAGTACTGATTGAATCAGGTGCGGCTAATACCATTGCTGAAACCATTACAAACAAGTTAGGTGAAACCAGAGCATTATTAGCGTTAGCGTTGGCTACATTAATTTTAACCGCTGTTGGTGTATTTATTGATGTTGCCGTGATTACGGTCTCTCCAATTGCCTTAGCACTTGCTCGTCGTACTGACTTATCAAAACCCGCTATTCTCTTAGCGATGATTGGTGGGGGAAAAGCAGGAAACTTAATGTCACCTAATCCTAATGCGATTGCTGCAGCAGATACATTCCATCTTCCTTTAACGTCAGTGATGATGGCAGGGATTATCCCCGCTATTTTTGGCTTAATATTGACGTATTTCTTAGCAAAACGTTTAAGAAATAAAGGTTCGCGCGTTTCATCCCAAGAGGTTGTCGCGGTAGAAACACAGAATCTACCCTCATTTTTGACCGCACTTGTGGCACCTTTGGTTGCCATCTTCTTACTAGCACTTCGTCCGTTAGCCGATATTAAAGTCGATCCTTTAATCGCTTTACCACTTGGTGGTCTGATTGGCGCACTCTGTATGGGCAAGCTTCGCCACGCCAATAACTATGCGATTAGCGGTTTAGGGAAAATGGCTCCGGTGGCGATTATGCTACTTGGTACGGGAGCTTTAGCCGGTATTATTGCCAATTCCGGCATGAAAGATGTGCTCATTGAAGGCTTAAAACATTCGGGTTTACCTTCTTATATCCTTGCGCCAATTTCAGGTGCACTCATGTCGCTTGCGACGGCATCAACAACTGCAGGTACAGCTGTTGCTTCGAATGTGTTCAGTTCAACGCTATTAGAGTTGGGGGTGAGTAGTCTGGCAGGTGCTGCGATGATTCATGCGGGGGCGACAGTTTTCGATCATATGCCACATGGTTCTTTCTTCCATGCAACTGGTGGTAGCGTAAATATGGACATGAAAGAACGCTTAAAATTGATTCCTTATGAAAGTGCAGTGGGGTTAATTATGACCATTGTATCCACCTTAATTTTTGGTGTATTTAATTAGTTTAAGGAGAATATATGAAAATTGTCATTGCGCCTGATTCATTCAAAGAAAGTTTAACCGCACTTGAAGTGGCTAATGCGATTGAAACAGGCTTTAAGCGTATTTTTCCGAATGCTGAATATGTGAAATTACCAATGGCAGATGGGGGAGAGGGAACCGTACAATCTTTGGTAGATGCCACTCAGGGGCGCTTAATTGAGGCAGAAGTTACGGCACCGTTAGGCAACCAAGTAAAAAGTTTTTTCGGTTTATCAGGTGATGGTAAAACGGCGATTATCGAAATGGCAGCCGCATCGGGATTGCATCTTGTTCCGATGGATAAACGCAATCCTTGTCAAACCACCAGTTTTGGCACGGGTGAGCTGATTAAGCAAGCCCTAGATCTTGGCGTACAACATATCATTTTAGGGATTGGTGGGAGTGCTACAAATGACGGTGGTGCGGGTATGCTGCAAGCATTAGGCTTACGTTTATTGGATAAAAATGGGCAATCCATTGGCTTTGGTGGTACAGCATTATCTAATCTTGCTGAAATTCAACTGGCTGATTTAGATCCTCGATTGCAACACGTACAAATCGAAGTGGCTTGTGATGTGAATAATCCACTTTGTGGTGAACGAGGTGCCTCTGCAATTTTTGGCCCTCAAAAAGGTGCCACGCCTGAGATGGTGAAGGAACTCGATGCGGCATTAGCCCATTTCGCCGAAATTGCCGAGCGGGATTGTGGTAAAAAAATTCAAGATCAACCAGGGGCGGGGGCGGCCGGTGGTATGGGTGGTGGTTTATTGCTTTTACCTAATATGCAACTGAAAGCTGGTGTGCAGATCGTGTTAGATAATTTGAAACTCGCTGAGCAAGTTAAAGAGGCTGATTTAGTGATTACTGGTGAAGGCCGTATGGATGCGCAAAGTATCTTAGGTAAGACTCCAATCGGTGTGGCGCGCACGGCGAAACAATTTAATAAGCCAGTCATTGCGATTGTGGGTTGTTTGCGTGAGGATTATGAAGTGGTGTATGAACATGGCATTGACGCAGTATTTCCAATTATTCGTAATCTGGGTGATTTACCGACAATTCTCAAACAGGGCGAGCAGAATTTAATCTCAACAGCTCAAAATGTGGCGAGATTGTTGTCATTGAAATAAGCTTTTCATACTAAAGTGCGATCAAAAATAACGATAAATTTGACCGCACTTTTTTATTTTATCCCCTTGGATGAAATCTTTCATGAAGGTGTTTCAAGCGTTCTTTAGCCACGTGAGTATAAATTTGCGTGGTGGAGAGATCGCTGTGTCCGAGGAGCATTTGCACAACACGAAGATCCGCACCATGATTCACCAAATGTGTTGCAAAGGCATGACGGAGAACGTGTGGAGATAGCGCATCCGTATCGATTCCTGCTAACACGGCATAATGCTTTATACGATGCCAAAAGGTTTGGCGAGTCATTTGCTGAGCCCGTTGACTGGGAAAGACCACATCAGAACTTTGTCCATTGAGCAAAATAGGGCGACCGTAAAGCACAAATTGTCGCACCCAAAACGCTGCTTCTTCCCCCATTGGTACAATACGTTCCTTGTTGCCTTTACCAATTACACGTACCACGCCTTGTTGCAGATTCATATTTTCAATAGTGAGCGTGACCAATTCCGTGACACGTAATCCAGTGGCGTATAGCAATTCCAACATGGCTTTATCGCGTAACTCGAGCGGAATTTCGACATCAGGCGTATTTAATAAATCCGTGACTTGTTGCTCGGTTAAATACTTAGGTAAGCGGCTTGGCAATTTAGGTGAGCTCAGTACGGCACTCGGATCATCCGTACGATACTTTTCACGATATAAATATTGGAATAATTTCCGCATCGCGCTCAGCATTCGCGCTGTGCTCGTGGCTTTGTAACCTTGCTCTAAACGGCTGCCTAAAAATTGTTGTAGATCTAAGGGTTCGAGGGTTTCGAGGGATAAATTTTGTTTATCTAACCAATCACAAAGTGCGGTCAAATCGAGACGATAAGACTGCACGGTGTTTTCAGACAATCCTTTTTCGATCCAATATTCATTCAAGAACAAATCAACTAGCGTGAGGTTATTCATGTTTACACTCTATGTATCAAAAAAGCTTTCACGCCACGTGGGGTGATAAATAAGCCAACGAAGGCAAAGGCGGCCATTAAGCTAAAGGCATAAACTGGCGAAATCGGATAAAGTACACCAGAAAGCGCAGTGAAAATCGCAATGGCTGCACATCCCGCCAAGGCATTGTATAAGCCTTGTAATTTCGCAATATGGGTTTGTGGTTGAGTGGTGATATAACGCACGGTCGCGTAATGGCCGACGACATAAGTAAGACTGTGAAAACATTGCAATAGGACGATTTCAACAAAGGTATCGGCATAACCGAACGCGAGCCAACGCACGATAGCCGCAATACCGGTAAGATAGAAAAGGGCTGTAATGGTCCAGTTTTTGAATAATCGAGTGGAGAAGAAAAAGACCACGATTTCAGCTAATACACTGATTCCCCAAAATAAGCCTGCATCGGAAACGGAGTGGCCATGATTTGTCCAAAAAATGGTGCTGTATGAGTAATAAGCTGCGTGCGATCCTTGAATCAGTGCAATCGCAATAAACAAGCGAAGGGTAGTTTTATTTTTCAGCAAGTCTAAAAATCCAACGGAATTTTCGACCGCACTTTGGGATTCATCCTGCGGCATTGGGTTCGGATGAAGTAATTGCACAATACAGTAAAAAACGAGTATGCCTGTGATCATCCAAGTAATATATTGCTCACCCACGAGTCCAACAAAATACCCGAATACCATCACACCAACAACAAACGCAAAGGAACCAATTAAGCGCGCTTTGCCATAATCTAAATGAATTTGTTGTTGCCACGTGCTGGCGAGGCTATCACCAATCGGCATTCCGGCCGCATTCACCATGGAATACAACGCAAGTCCAATAAATAATAGCCAGAAATTGTGCGACATCAGTCCAATTAAGGCCATCGTAATGGCACTGGCCACACCTAAATAACGTAAGCCATTTACTAAGAGGGAAACACGTTTGATTAAGCCAGAAAATAAAATACCGCCGCTGAAACGGAAAATGTAGGCACAGGCGAGCAATAAGCCGATGCTTTCTTCGCTATAAGATTGCGTTTTCAACCATGCAGGGAAAAGCGGAAGAAACACACCATAGGCACAATAGTAGCCAAAAAAGCTCAAAGCGAGCCAAGTAAAAGGACGAACTTGCATTAGAATAATTTTTCCATTTCTTGTGAGCGTGCCACGCAGGCCTGCATCGCTTGTTTAATGATGTCGTTAAATTGGTGTTGATTGAATACATTTAATGCGGCTGCAGTAGTGCCGCCTTTTGAGGTCACATTTTCTCGTAATGTGGAAAGCGAAGTCTGTGGGTTTTCAATCACCAACTTCGCTGAGCCTAACATAGCTTGTTGTACTAGCTCACGCGATTGCTTTTCATCTAATCCCATTTCCATTAGGCCTTGTTGCATGGCTTCTAAAAATTGGAAGAAGTAGGCTGGGCTACTGCCAGATGCAGCGGTGACAGCATGCATTTGAGCTTCATTTGTCACCCAAGTGGTTTTCCCTACAGCTGAAAGTAAATCTTCCGCAAAAGTGCGGTCAATTTCAGGTGTGTTTTTATCAGCAAATAAGCCAGCCATACCTTCACCCACTAATGCAGGGGTATTTGGCATCACGCGTACAATGGATTTTGCTGTTGGAATGAGTTCAGCTAATCGGGCAGTCGAAATTCCTGCTGCAATAGAAATAATTAATTTATCAGAGAAATCAACCGCACTTAATGGCTTACAAACATCAGCAAGAACTTGTGGCTTAACGGCAAATAACACAACTTGAGATTGTATGATGGATTGCTCGTTGTCTGTCGAAACGGCGATGCCATATTGAGCAAAAAAGGCACGTTTCTCTTCATTAGGATCATTAACAATAATTTGGTCGGCTGGATAACCTTGTTTTAATAGGCCTAACACAATCGCTTGTGCCATATTGCCACCGCCGATGAAGGCAATTAATTTCTGTTGCATCATTTTTTCCCGTGAGTTTATGGGCTACAATGTTGCATATTTTACCCTATTATGAAGGAAGTGTTACGATGTGGTTTAAAAATTTAATGTCATATAGGCTGACGAAGCCCTTAGATTGGGATCTTAATGAATTACAACGCCAGTTGTCAGATTGTGAATTTCATCCTTGTGGTTCACAAGATCAAAGTAAATTCGGCTGGACGAATCCCTTGAAAGGTAGCGAATTATTGCATTTTTCTGTCGGTAAACACATTTTATTGGTTGCGAAAAAAGAAGAGAAAATGTTGCCGGCGAATGTGGTAAAACGTGAATTAGATGAACGCATTGAAAGCCTTGAGCAAAAAGAAAACCGTAAATTGAAGAAAACGGAAAAACAAACGTTAAAAGATGATGTGGTGATGAATTTATTGCCACGCGCATTCACTAAAAATCAGCAAACTTCTGTATGGATTGATACGGAGAACAACCTTGTGCATGTCGATGCGGCATCCAGTAAACGAGCAGAAGATGCCTTGGCGTTATTACGTAAATCACTTGGTTCGTTACCGGTTGTGCCGTTGGCATTTGCAAATGAACCTTCGACCATTTTAACGGATTGGATTGTGCAGGAAAAAATTCCGCATTGGTTGGTGGCGTTAGAGGAGGCTGAACTTCGTGGAAGCCAAGAAGACAGCATGATTCGTTGTAAGAAACAACCTTTAGAAAATGAAGAGATTCTCGCGCTTTTACAAGATGGTAAAAAAGTGGTGAGCAAGCTCGCATTGGAGTGGGAAGATACGCTGACGTTTGTATTTAATGAAGATTGTACGCTCAAACGTTTAAAATTTGCCGATGCAGTGCGTGAGAAAAATGCGGATATTTTAAAAGAAGATTATGCGCAACGCTTTGATGCTGATTTTGTATTAATGACAGGCATTTTATCCAAGTTAACCGAAAACTTGCTTGATGAATTCGGTGGCGAGAAAGTCAGATTAGGCTAGTTTTAATCATGAAATAAAAAGGCGAACATGATGTTCGCCTTTTGTTTGTTTAAAAGTGCGGTCAAATTTCCGCACGTTTTTAATTAGTGTGTGCTTGTACTGGTTGTGGTACGGTTTGCACGTTTACGATCGTTTTCCGTTAAGAGTTTTTTACGGATACGGATTGATTCTGGTGTTACTTCCACTAACTCGTCATCATCGATAAACTCGATAGCTTGTTCAAGTGTAAATTTCACCGGCGTAGTTAAGACGATGGCATCATCTTTACCTGATGCGCGCATATTGGTAAGTTTTTTACCTTGTAAACAGTTAACAGTTAAGTCATTTGTACGGCTGTGAATACCGATGATTTGACCTTCGTAAACTTCTACGTTGGCTTCGATCATTAATTTACCACGCTCTTGTAAACCAAATAGTGCATAAGCAAGTGCTTTACCGGTTGCGTTAGAAATTAATACACCGTTTTTACGTTGGCCGATTTCACCTGGTTTGATGTCATCGTAGTGATCGAAACTAGAGTAAAGTAAACCAGTACCAGATGTCATAGTCATGAATTCACCACGGAAACCGATCAAGCCACGGCTTGGGATGATGTATTCTAAACGTACACGACCTTTGCCATCCGGCATCATGTCGCGAACTTCACCTTTACGGATACCTAATGCTTCCATAACAGAACCTTGGTGTTGTTCTTCTACGTCGATAGTCACTTGTTCGTAAGGCTCTTGTTTTTTGCCGTTGATTTCACGGTAGATTACTTTAGGACGAGAAACCGCAAGCTCATAGCCTTCACGACGCATATTTTCAATTAATACAGAAAGGTGTAATTCACCACGGCCAGAAACACGGAATTCATCTGGGTTTGGCGTTTCTTCTACGCGTAATGCCACGTTGTGAACTAATTCTTTGTTTAAACGTTCAAGAATTTGACGAGAAGTCACATATTTACCTTCTTGACCCGCAAACGGTGAAGTATTTACACAGAAGAACATGGTGACAGTCGGTTCATCAACAGTTAATGACGGTAAGGCTTCAACGGCGTTGATATCACAAATAGTATCCGAGATATTTAATTCACCTAAACCGGTAATCGCGATGATATCGCCTGCGTAAGCAACATCTTCTTCATAACGTTGTAAACCAAGATGACCTAATACTTGACCCACACGACCTTGGCGAGTTTTACCTTCGCCATCAATGATAGTCACAGGCTGATTTGGTTTGATTGAACCACGTTTGATACGGCCGATACCGATAACACCCACATAGCTGTTATAGTCTAGTTGGGAAATTTGCATTTGGAATGGGGCATCAAGTTCCACTTTTGGCGGTTCAACGTGTTGAACAATCGCTTCAAATAACGGCGTCATATCTTCCGCTAATTCTTCGTGTTCGAGACCCGCAACACCATTTAATGCTGAAGCATAGATAATTGGGAAGTCTAGTTGCTCATCGGTTGCGCCAAGGTTGACGAATAAATCGAATACTTGATCCACAACCCAATCAGGACGCGCGCCTGGACGGTCAACTTTGTTGATAACTACAATTGGTTTTAAACCGTGAGCAAAGGCTTTTTGGGTCACGAAACGTGTTTGTGGCATTGGGCCATCAAAAGCATCTACCACTAAAAGTACAGAATCCACCATAGAAAGTACACGTTCTACTTCACCACCGAAGTCGGCATGTCCTGGAGTATCTACGATGTTAATGCGATAGCCATTCCAGTTAATTGCAGTATTTTTTGCAAGAATGGTAATGCCACGTTCTTTTTCAAGATCGTTTGAGTCCATTACGCGTTCATCAACATCACCACGAGTTGATTCAAATGTACCGGATTGTTGAAGGAGTTTGTCAACGAGGGTGGTTTTACCATGGTCAACGTGAGCGATAATTGCGATATTGCGCAATTTATTAATATCAATGTCGTTTTTCATTTATTACGTTCTTAAAGTTTAAGTTTTGTAGGGTGGAATTTTTATGCCACCGAATAGTCCAAGTAGTTTGAATTAGTGAGTAAACCCACTCTACGAGAATCTCGAAAGGGCAAAAATTATACACGATATTTCGCTGCTCTGCTATGCCAAGACATAAAATAAATCTTATGAAAAAGGCAAGCGATTGCGTTATAATGCTCTTTTAATTTTTATAAAGATTATACACATAGCAAAATAGAGGACTCCTTATGCCAAATGCAAATGCAATTGCCAACGTATTTAAACTGATCGAAGAGAACGATATTAAGTTCGTGCTACTTCGTTTCACCGACATTAAAGGTAAAGAACATGGTGTTTCCATCCCGGTTAGCCTTGTCGATGAAGATATGTTTGAAGATGGCAAAATGTTCGATGGCTCTTCTGTTGAAGGTTGGAAAACCATTAACAAAGCCGATATGCTTTTAATGCCAATCGCTGAGACTGCAGTAGTCGATCCATTTGCGCAGATCCCAACACTTTCAATTCGTTGTAGCGTTTATGAGCCAACAACCATGCAAAGCTATGATCGTGATCCGCGCTCAATCGCTATTCGAGCAGAAAATTATATGCGTTCAACAGGCGTTGCAGATCAGGCATTCTTTGGTCCTGAGCCAGAGTTCTTCTTATTTGATGATGTGCGTTTTGATGTATCAATGAACCGTGCTTCTTTCGCCATTGATGACATTGAAGCCGCTTGGAACACCAATAAAAAATACGAAGGCGGCAACAATGCTTATCGTCCATTGAAGAAAGGTGGTTATTGTGCGGTGGCACCAATTGATACAGCTCATGATATTCGTTCTGAAATGTGTTTAATTTTAGAAGAAATGGGCTTAGTCATCGAAGCTCATCACCATGAAGTGGCAACAGCAGGTCAAAACGAAATTGCAACGAAATTCAACAGCTTAACCTTAAAAGCAGATGAAACACAAATCTATAAATATGTGGTGCAAAACGTTGCCTTAGAACACGGTAAAACCGCTTGCTTTATGCCTAAACCAATTACGGGTGATAATGGTTCTGGTATGCACTGTAATATGTCATTAAGCAAAGACGGTAAAAACATTTTCCAAGGTGATAAATATGCGGGGCTTTCTGAAACCGCGCTTTATTACATCGGCGGTATCATTAAGCATGCAAAAGCATTAAATGCGTTCACCAACCCAAGTACTAACTCATACAAACGTTTAGTGCCTGGTTTTGAAGCACCAGTATTGTTGGCTTATTCTGCAAGTAACCGTTCAGCTTCAATTCGTATTCCGGCAGTAACTAGCCCGAAAGCAATCCGCATTGAGGCGCGTTTCCCAGATCCGATGGCAAATCCATATCTTGCTTTCGCTGCATTATTAATGGCAGGTCTTGATGGTGTTGTGAACAAAATTCATCCAGGCGATGCAATGGATAAAAATCTTTATGATCTTCCACCGGAAGAATTAAAAGATATTCCAGCAGTCGCGAGCTCGCTAGAAGAAGCGTTGAATTCATTAGAAAAAGATTATGAATTCTTAACGCAAGGTGGTGTGTTTGCGAAAGACTTTATCGAAGCATTTATGAATATTAAACGTAAAGAAGTAGAACGTTTAAATATGACACCACATCCGGTTGAGTTTGAGATGTATTATGCATAATCATAAACAACAGAATTTAAGTTGTTGAACAAGAAAAGTGCGGTTATTTTTGACCGCACTTTTTGTATGTGTATATTGTATTTAATTCGTGTATAATCGAAATCCGATTATAGATAGGACTAGATTATGCTAAATAAATTTGTAGGCAAATTTCGCCGATTTTATGCATTCGATGAACTTTTAAAACAACTTATCATAAGAGATGTAAAACTCAAGTACCGCCGCAGTTATTTGGGGTATCTATGGAGTATTTTGAACCCATTAATGTTAATGATGGTTCTTGTCGTTATTTTTTCTAATCTATTTCGTTTTGACATTCCTAATTTTCCACTTTATCTGATCTCGGGACAATTTCTTTTTAGTTTCATGACTGAGGCAACAAATATGTCCGTTTCTTCAATTACAGGAAATGCTTCCTTGATCAAAAAAACGTATGTGCCAAAGTATATTTTCACAGTTTCTAAAGTTGGAAGCTCATTAGTAAATTTACTTTTCTCACTTGGTGCTTTATTGCTAGTTATGGTTTTTACTAATGCTGAGTTTTCTTGGAATCTTTTATTTTTTCCAATAATTATTTTTGAGGTTTTTATCTTTAGCCTCGGACTAGGTTTATGGCTTTCAGCGATAACAGTATTTTTCCGAGATGTTCAATATTTGTGGGGGGTATTTATTTCAATGTGGATGTACCTTACTCCACTATTTTACCCTGTATCTATTATTCCCGAGGAATACCAAGAGTTATACAAAAATGCAAATCCAATGTATGGCTATATCGAGCAATTTAGAGATATTGTTTTACATGCAAGATTCCCACAAACTGATTCGATTCTAATCGGTTTTGGTACGGCTATTTTGGTTCTTGTCCTTGGGGCTTGGTATTTTAATAAAAAACAAGACGAGTTTATTTTATATATCTAATGAATAAAGAAACAGTAATTAAAGTCACTAATGCTACGGTGCGTTTTAATAAAGCAACCGAACAATATAATGGCTTAAAAGAGTATGTGATTAAAATGCTAAAGGGGGAACTTATGTTCCAAGAGTTTTTAGCATTAAAAGATGTTAATCTTGAAGTGAAGAAAGGTGAGTCTTGGGGATTAATTGGTACCAATGGTTCTGGTAAGTCGACTCTTTTAAAGTTAATTTGTGGTATTTTAAAACCCTATAAAGGTACTGTAGAGGTGCGCGGTAATATTGCGCCATTGATTGAGTTAGGGGCTGGTTTTGATGGTGAGCTGACTGCAAGAGAAAATATTTATCTTAATGGAGCATTACTTGGTCATAAAAAGGCTTTTATGGCGCAACATTTTGATGAGATTATTGAGTTTGCGGAACTGCAAGATTTTGTAGATGTACCACTTAAAAACTTTTCATCAGGTATGGCTGCGAGACTTGGATTTGCTGTTGCAACGATTGTGAAACCAGAAATCTTAATTGTGGATGAAGTATTGGCTGTGGGCGATGCAGCATTCCAAGAAAAATGTAAGCTTCGTATGGAGAAAATGCTTTCAGATGGAACAACACTTTTATTTGTTTCGCATTCTATTGAACAGGTAAAAGAGCTTTGTCAGAATGTTATTTGGATTGATAAAGGTATCGTAAAGGCAGTGGGGAAGGCAGAGGATGTGATTCCGCTATATGCAGAGTAGTGTGAGCCTTACTTAAATAAAAAAGCAGTTGATATATTGGTATTATGATTAAAGAAATTCAAGGCTTAAGGGCCATTGCAATTATAATGGTCTTAGTAGTTCATGGGCTGGCTATTGTTCCTCCAAGTTGGCAAGATTATGTTATAAAGCTTCAGCGTTTATTCTTTACCTCTACAGGGGTAGAGATTTTTTTTGTACTTGCTGGATATTTTCTCATTTATTCTTTAGAGCGTTTTTTAAAAGCATCAGCTGAAAAAGAAATTGGGAAGGTTGAAACTCTTTTGATGTTTCTAGTAAAAAAATTTAAGAGATTAGCTCCAAATGTTTATTTTTGGGCTAGCATTATCTTTATTTTTGGGTTGTTAAGTAAAAATCAATATCCATGGCAAGACTCAATAATTGAAACAAAGAAATTCCTGTCTACTATTATGTTTCTTCGTAATTTTACAGAAACAACGGATGTTGGTTGGTTTGGGGTGTACTGGGCTGTCTCGCTTGAGTTGCAAGTGTTTATTTTATTCTCAATTATATATGTTTTTTTAGGTAAAAGGGTTTCTATATATTTAAGTTTGTTTTTTATTTTTTTTGATGACCTTTTTTAGATTTGGTGGGGCAGATTATGTGTATTTGTTTAGGTTTGATTCTATATTATATGGTGTAATTATATTTTACCTTTTACAGCATGTTCCACAATCTAAATTAAAAGAGATTTTTAGAGTTAGTATATTTTGGAAAACTATTATTTCTTTGTCTCTAGTAATTATTCTTTCTGGAGTGCTAAGAGTTTTTTCTGAATATCCTAATCTTAATATTAGTATATCTGCAATGATTGCTAGTATCATGGTGTTGTTAGCTATAAGTGGTAATGGATATTTTTATATTGATTTAAAATATATTAATAAAAGTATTGATTGGATAGCTAGTCGTTCTTATTCAATTTATTGCTCTCATATGTTTTCTTGGTTTCTAGTGAAAGAGGTATATTCCTATTTTAGTTTTACTGAAGGTTGTGGGAGTTTTATATTAGGTATTGTAATAATGGCTATATTTTCTGAAATTTCATATAGATATATTGAAAACTATTTAAAGTGAGGACGTAATGAACCAAAAAATTTTAACTGTATCTATTGCTGCATATAATGTTTCTAAATATTTAGATGAAGCATTAGAACCATTTACTAATTCTGTGTATAAGGATGAACTTGAAATCTTAATAGTTGATGATGGTTCTAAAGATGATACTGCTGAGATAGCCAAAAAATATGAAGAAAGATACCCTAATACTTTTAAATTAGTTACAAAGGAAAATGGTGGCTGGGGATCAACATTAAATAAAGGAATTGAGATTGGCACGGGTAAGTATTTTAAACAATTAGATGGTGATGATTATTTTTCTCATGAAAATTTAGATGATTTTATTCTCTATCTCAAAAATACAAATGCAGATCTGATTCATTCTCCTTTCACAACTTTTTCCGATAAGAATGGAGCTATTTTAAGAACACTATCCTCAGGGTGGGATATCCCTTGGAGAAAAGATATTTTAATATCTGAAATACCTTTATTTTGTCCTGCGATGCATACTGTAACTGTGAAATTGGATATTTTAAAAAATAATCATGTCACTATCACAGAGAAATGTTTCTATACTGATGTTGAATTTGTATTGAAGGTTATGGGATTCTGCAAGACGTTCTCTTATTACGAATTACCTATTTATTACTATAGATTGGCTAGAAATGGTCAAAGTATGAGCATAGAGGGTGTTCGAAAAAATTGGCGAGATCATCTCAAAATGTTATCGGTAATGTTAGATTATGAAAAGAAAAATATAACTTCAGAGAGAACTAAAAAGATTTTTAAAGAAAGATTACATTGGGTATGTGAGTGGCAATATATATTCTTTTTTGCCTTAAATGGTACTAAAGAGCATAAAGATGCGCTAATTGCGTTTGATAGAGAATTAAAAGCGAATTATCCTGATTATTATAATAGTATAGAAAATGGGGCAGTTAAGTTTTTAAGAAAAGTTGGTTTCTTTGGATATAGCATAGTGGGTAAAATCCAAACGCTTAGAGATAAAAAGAGAAAAATTAATATTTTTGAGGGAGTGTAATTATATGTTAGTCGATGTATCTATTATAATACCGTTTTACAATACACCTCATCTTATGCTAAGAAAGGCTCTAGATTCTATTCTGGAGCAAAGCTTTATAAATTTTGAAGTGCTGCTTATTAATGATGGAAGTAAAAAAGATTATTCTCATTTAGAAAAAGAATATTCTCAAGATAAAAGAATAAAGTTTTTCACACAGGAAAATCTTGGGGTGTCAGCAGCTAGAAATAAAGGAATTGAGATTGCTTGTGGAAAATATATTGTTTTTCACGATGCTGATGACTTTGTTGAAAATAATTTTCTCTATTCTTTGGTAAAAAATATAAGAAACGCAGATCTTGTTGTTTGTAGCATTGATGAGCAGTGGTTCCCTGTATCAGATGGTTATATGGATATTAGATCCTTTTTATCTAAGCCAAGTATGTATAATTATGTTCAATATACTAATTTTTCTGTAAATAAACTCTTTAAAAGAGATATTTTAATTGATAATCATATTAAATTTGATACAACCCTAAAATTAGGGGAAGATGCTTTGTTTATTTCTGATTACTTAAAGCATTGTAGACGGATAAGAACAATTAGACAAAGATTGTATCATTATATTCCTCATGCATCTTCCGCAACTAATAAATATGATGAAAAATATTGGGATTATGAAAAGTCTGTTATATCAACTCAATTAAAAATGTTCTCTACCTATCCACTTAACGAGTTTGAGCAGGCTTTTTTATCTCATTGGCTTTATATTAAAATAAGAGGTTGTCTATTTTATTATCTATGGCATGAGAAAAATATTAAATTAAGGGATAATGTTCTTGATAAGATTCTTAATTCATCCTTTGTTGATGAGTTATATAATTGTAATAAAGATACTTATTTTTCTAAAGTTGATAAAATAGTAATTATGCTATGGAAAAAATATAAATTGGGTGGAGTTAAACTTAGCTATCGGGCTAAACTATTAGCAAATAAATATAATTTTATTAGAAGATTTTTATTGAAGTGAGGACTATATGAAGTCTAAGAATTTTATATACCTGTCTAGACTGGACCATTTAAGGTTTTTTGCTGCCATATTAGTTGTTTTTTTTCATTTCAAAGGAATTAATTTTAATAATTTTACTTATTCAAATATATTTGAAAAAATTTCTAGGGTTTGGGTTGAGCATGGACATACCGGCGTTAGTCTTTTTCTAGTTTTAAGTGCTTTTCTATTTACCTTAATTTGTGCGGGAGGAAAGAAACAGATAATCTACTGGAAATTTATTTATAATAGAGTACTAAGGATTTTACCTTTACTTACTTTAGTTGTTTTTGCTGTAATAACTGTAAATAGAGCGAACTCATCTCCTTTAGATATTTTAAGAGTATTTACTCTTCAGTTGAATACAGGGAATCCTGATACAGGCTGGGGACAGGAATATTTTCCTTCAGGTCCTATTTGGACTATAGCTGTTGAGTTTCAATTTTATTTGCTATTTCCATTTTTAATTTCTTTTTATGCTAAATATGGAAAAAAATATCTCTTTTTGCTGATTTTGATGATGATGATGTTTAGAGGAATGATTGTTTTCCTTAATGATAGATGGATATATTATAATTTGTATCATTCAATAGTGGGGAGAATTGATCAATTTGTTATTGGTATATTATTCGGTGTGTTGTATATAGAAAAAGTATTTACTAAAAATAGATTGGTTCTTCTTTCTTTAATTATTTTATCTATTGCCAGTTTAACATTTATTCTAAAGTATAACATTCCAGCTGAACAGAATAAATTCTTATCTTCTGTTATTGATTTCCCTTTGGAAGCTGTTTTTTACGGAATTATAATTGTTTCCTATTTAATGATTGATATCCCCTCAAATAAATTAGTGGCAGGATTAAGTAAGTTTTTTTCTTGGTTAGGTAGTTTGAGTTTTTCTATTTATCTTTTACATCTTCCTGTTGCTATGATTGTGTCAGATTTATTAAATTTGTCAGAACCAACTACCTTAGCAGAAAGTATAGGGAACAATTTGATTAGATTACCATTTATTATTGGTATGGCAGCCTTGTCGTTTTACTCTATCGAAAAACCTTTTATGAGTCTAAGAACTAAATATTTTAAAGAATGATATAGGATAGGATTGTGTTTATGAAAAATTTTTTATTAGTCGGCGCAGGTTTCTCCAACGCCGTTATCGCTCGCGAATTAGCAGAGAAAGGTTATAAAATGGTTGTTATCGATTCTCGTAGCCATGTAGCAGGTAACTGTCACTCTGAACGTGATGCTGAAACAAATGTAATGGTGCATATTTATGGTCCACATATTTTCCATACAGATAATGAGCGAGTATGGAATTATGTGAACAACTTTGGTGAGTTTATGCCATTTGTTAATCGCGTAAAAACGATTAGCCAAGGTGCGGTTTATTCTTTACCAATTAATTTACATACGATCAACCAATTCTTTGGTAAAACTTGCTCACCAAAAGAGGCAAAAGCGTTAATTGAAGCACAAGCAGACTTGTCTATTACTGATCCACAAACCTTTGAAGAGCAAGCAATGCGTTTTGTAGGTAAGGATTTGTATAAAGCTTTCTTCTATGGTTACACTAAAAAACAATGGGGTGTTGAGCCAAAAGAGTTACCGGCAAGCATTTTAAAACGCTTACCTGTGCGTTTTAACTATGACGATAACTACTTCGCACATAAATTCCAGGGTATGCCGAAAGAGGGGTATACACGAATTGTGAAAGCGATTTTAGATCATGAAAATATTGAAGTGCGTTTAAATACACCATTTGCTGAATTGATGAAAGCAGAATTTGATCATATTTTCTGGTCAGGTCCTTTAGATGCATACTTTGGATTTGAATTAGGTCGCTTAGGTTATCGTACCTTAGATTTTGAGGCATTCCGTGATGAAGGCGATTTCCAAGGTAATGCGGTAATTAACTATGGTGATGAAGAAGTACCATATACTCGTATTTCAGAGCATAAACACTTCGCACCATGGGAACAACACGAGAAAACGATTTGTTATCGTGAATTTAGCCGTCTATGTGGTGAAAATGATATTCCGTATTACCCGATTCGTTTAGTGAAAGATAAAGCTCTTTTACAACAATATGTTGAAAAAGCGAACAAGGAAACGCAAGTGACTTTCGTAGGGCGTTTAGGTACTTATCGTTATTTAGATATGGATGTGACGATTAAAGAAGCCTTAGAAACAGCTGATGTTGTAAAAGAATCATTAGAAAAACAGACCGCACTTAAACCTTTTTATGTAAATATGGACTAAAGTATAGCGAGTCTAGAAATAAAGCCATATACGATTTCGTGTATGGCTTTTGTTTAAATAAAATTGAGTTGATTATGCATGCTGAAAAATCAATTTGTGCGGTGGTTGTAACGTTTAACCGCAAAGTATTATTATTAAATTGTTTAAATGCGTTGAAAGCCCAAACACATCCTTTATCTCATGTTGTGGTGATTGATAATGCCAGTACTGATGGTACAGCCGATTTTTTAGATGAGCATGGCTGGATAAACAATGATGCTTTTACTTTAATCACGTTGCCCGAAAATATGGGCGGGGCAGGTGGGTTCCATGAAGGGATCAAGTATGCGTTTGAACAAGGTTTTGATTATATTTGGTTGATGGATGATGATGGTGTTCCTGCTGCAGATTGTCTAGATAAGTTACTCCCATTTGCAACAGAAAATAATTATTTAGGTCCATTAGTGCTTGATATTAAACAATCAAATAACTTTTGTTTTCCTATGCGATTACCTTCAACGTTGAAAAGATTAGATACTTTAGCTGATCTGAATACGTTAGAAATCAAAGAAAAAATAGACGGTATTGTTATTCCATTTAACGGTATTCTGCTTTCATCGAAAGTGGTTGAAAAGGTCGGTTTCCCTTTAAAAGAGTATTTTATTTGGGGGGATGATATGGAATACACGGCAAGAATGAAAAAATATGGTGTAGATATTGCTTCTATCGTGGATGCTTATTTTTATCACCCTAAAGATGAATCATTAGGTACGCCGATGTTTTTTAACAAACTACATTTTAATGATACACCATCGAAGTTGAAGCTTTATTGCATGTGTAGAAATGCCGTATCCAATTATAAAAAATATAGTAGCTATTTGCATGTTTCTGCATTTATACTTAAAACATTGTGGTTTTATTTATTTACAAAACCGAGTTTTTCTAAGTTAAATATTGCTGTTAGAGGGATTGTTCATGGCATAATGGGTGATTTTACTCATCATAAGGATTACTTAAAATAATATGCAAAAGCTTACTGTATTAGTGATTACGCATAAAGACTATGAGTTTCCAGATTCTGCATGCTATTGCCCGCTTTTTGTGGGAGGGAAGACTACAAGTGATCTAAAAAATGAAAGGTTTTACCAAGATAGCATTGGTGTGAATATAGCTGAAAAAAATAGTAGTTTTTGTGAATTAACAGGACTTTATTGGGCTTGGCAAAATGGTATCTTTAAAAATAACCAATATGTTGGGTTAGTACACTATCGACGTTATTTTGCAGGTAAAAAGTTATGTTTGAAGAAACAGCATATTGCATCAGAAAGAGAGTTGCTATCTCTTCTAGAAAAATATGAAGCAATTTTACCGAAAAAACGAAATTATTTTATTGAATCAATTTATTCTCACTACCAACATGCCCATCATGTTAAGGATCTGAATTGTACAAGGGAAATTATTTCTGAATTGCATCCTGAGTACATAACGAGCTTTGATGCAATTATGCAAGGTAGAAAGATACATATTTATAATATGTTTGTCATGTCATCAGAGAAAGCATCAGAATACTGTGAATGGCTTTTCCCTATTTTGTTTGAATTAGAAAGGCGAATAGATATAACCCAGTATGATAGCTACCAAAAAAGAGTCTTTGGTTTTATTGCTGAGCGTCTATTCAATGTTTGGTTGGTTTATCATCAGTTAAAGTTTTGTGAAATTCCGGTAGTTAATTTGGAAGGCGAGAATTTGTTAAAAAAAGCGATTAATTTATTAAAACGGAAATTTCTAAGATAAGGATTTCACTATGCATAAAATTACGTGGTGTAAATTTATTTTGTTAGCTACTGATTTTTTAACACTTTTTAGTTCATTATTTATTGCTTATGAAGTGTTAGATATCGCCCGTGGCGGCCGTTTTTATTTTCCTTTGGAAGAATTTAATACCTATGTATTGATTCACGCCTGTGTATCTTTCGTTGGTGTGTTGTGGTTTTGGATACGATTACGGCACTATACTTACCGCAAACCGTTTTGGTTTGAATTAAAAGAAATTATCCGTACCTTATTGATTCTTTTCATTATTGAATTGGCGATTGTTGCCTTTTCTCGTCTATATGTTTCCCGTTATTTCTGGTCTGTAACTTGGATTTGTATCTTTGTTGGACTTCCTTTCTCCCGAATTTTTGTAAAAAATCTTTTAATAAAAAGCGGAATGTATCTAAAAGAAACCATCATTATTGGCAATGGGAAAAATGCTAAAGAGGTATTTAACGCTTTAAATAACGAATCGTATTTAGGATTTGACATAAAATTATTTGTGACAACAGAAGATTACCATTCAGAGTTTATTGAGGGTATTCCCGTTATGCGTCATAACCCTGAGTTACTCATGAAATTAGTCTCCCCAGAATTTACCCAGTTTATTTTAGCAATTGATGAAGAAAATAAGATTAAGCAAGATTTCTGGTTGCGTTATTTAATTCGTAAAGGATGCCGTTCTATTTCAGTAATTCCTGATTTCCGAGGTATTCCACTTTATGGCACGGATATGTCTTTTTTATTTAGCCAGGAAATGGTGCTTTTTAGAGTAAATAATAATTTAGCAAAACGTTCATCTAAGATTGTTAAAAGAACCTTTGATATCTTAGGCTCATCTTTTCTCTTGCTTTTATTGTTACCATTTTGTATTCCTTTATATTTTATAATTACAAGGGATGGCGGTAATTTCATATACGAGCATCCAAGAATTGGTCAGTACAAAAAGAAATTCAAATGTTTGAAGTTTCGAACAATGGTGAATAATTCAGATGAAGTGTTAGAAAAGATTTTAGCAACGGATGAAAATGCTAGATTAGAATGGGAAAAAGACTTCAAACTTAAAGATGATCCACGCATTACACCAATTGGAAAATGGTTAAGAGCGAGAAGTTTAGATGAACTACCACAGCTTTGGAATGTACTTAAAGGTGAGATGAGTTTAGTTGGACCTCGTCCTATAGTGAAAGAAGAATTGTCTTATTATCAAGAGGACGTTGATTATTACCTTATGGCTAAACCTGGAATGACGGGTTTATGGCAGGTAAGTGGGCGGAATAACGTGAGCTATGATACGCGAGTTTATTTCGATACCTGGTATGCTAAAAACTGGTCTTTATGGAATGATATTGTGATCTTACTTAAAACGGCTAAAGTAGTTTGTAAGAAAACAGGGGCCTATTGATGAAGCAAATTCTCGTCACCGGTGGTTCTGGCTTCATCGGTTCCGCCCTCATTCGATACATCATTAATCATACTCAAGATTCTGTTATCAATGTTGATAAGCTGACTTATGCTGCAAATCAATCATCCTTAAAAGACATAGAAAATAGTACTCGGTATGCTTTTGAAAAAGTTGATATCTGTGATCTTAAGGTGATAGAAAGCATTTTTGAAAAATATCAGCCAGATGCGGTGATGCATTTGGCGGCAGAAAGTCATGTTGACCGTTCTATTACGGGATCGGCTGATTTTATTCAAACCAATATTGTGGGTACTTATACATTGTTAGAGGTTGCTAAGAATTATTGGTATACCTTAGACGAAGCTAAAAAAACGACCTTTCGATTTCACCACATTTCTACAGATGAAGTGTATGGGGATTTATCCCTTTCTGATCCTGCCTTTACTGAACAGTCTCCTTATCATCCGAGTAGCCCTTATTCAGCCTCAAAAGCGGCGAGTGACCATTTGGTGCACGCTTGGCATCGCACTTATGGTTTGCCGGTGATTATCACAAACAGTTCCAATAACTATGGAGCTTATCAACACGCTGAAAAGCTTATCCCTTTAATGATTTCAAGTGCTGTGATGGGCAAGCCTTTGCCAATTTATGGTGATGGGCAGCAGATTCGTGATTGGTTATTTGTGGAAGATCATGTTCAAGCCTTATATTTAGTTTTAACAAAAGGTCGAGTCGGGGAAAGCTATAATATTGGCGGAAATTGTGAAAGAACAAACCTTGAAGTAGTTAAAATGATTTGTGAGTTACTCGAAGAACTGTTGCCAAATAAGCCTAATCACATTAAGTATTACGAAGGTTTAATTACTTTTGTAAAAGACCGACCAGGTCACGATGTACGATATTCATTGGATTGTTCTAAAATTCATGCAGAATTAGGTTGGCAACCGCAAATAACCTTTGAACAAGGACTTCGTCAAACGGTAAAATGGTACCTAGAGAATAATAGATAAATAAAGGAGAAGAACCACATGCAAATTACATTATCGATAGCTCCCGCTTCGGAGAGTTGGGGCAAAAATGCCATTTTAAGTTTTAATCAAGATCAAGCCGTTATTCATCTTAAAGATGATGAAAAATCGAACCTTGTTTTAGTGCAAAAAGCCGCACGTAAATTACGTGGACAAGGCATTAAAGACGTTGAACTTGTGGGTGATGCATGGGAATTAGAAAATTGCTGGGCATTTTATCAAGGTTTTTACACAGCGAAGCAAGATTATTCGATTGAGTTTCCTCACTTAGATGATGAGCCGCAAGATGAGTTATTAGCGCGTATTGAATGTGGTGATTTTGTACGTGGCATTATTAATGAACCGGCACAAACTCTTACTCCAATTAAATTAGCAGAACGCGCGGCTGAGTTTATTTCTAAACAAGCCGAAAATTATGCCGATAAAAGTGCGGTCAGTTTTCAAATCATTTCTGGTGAAGCATTAAAAGAGCAAGGTTACCATGGGATCTTTACTGTGGGTCGTGGTTCTATTAATCCGCCCGCTATGTTGCAATTAGATTTTAATCCGACTAATGACCCAAATGCGCCTGTATTAGCGTGCTTGGTTGGTAAAGGTATTACTTTTGATAGTGGTGGTTACAGCATCAAACCAAGTGATGGTATGAGTACCATGCGTACCGATATGGGTGGCGCAGCATTATTAACAGGTGCATTAGGATTTGCCATTGCGCACGGTTTAAATCAACGAGTTAAACTTTATCTATGCTGCGCAGAAAACTTGGTGAGCGGTAATGCGTTTAAATTAGGTGATATCATCACATATAAAAATGGTGTTACAGCTGAAATTCTAAATACTGATGCGGAAGGCCGTTTAGTATTGGCGGATGGCTTAATTGAAGGCGATAGTCAAAATCCACAATTTATTGTTGATTGTGCAACCTTAACCGGTGCAGCGAAAGTGGCAGTCGGTAATGATTACCACAGCGTGCTTTCTATGGATGATGCGTTGGTAAATAGCCTATTTCAAGCTGCCAAAGAAGAAAATGAACCGTTCTGGCGTTTACCTTTCGAAGAATTTCATCGTAGCCAAATTACCTCTTCTTTTGCGGATATTGCAAATACAGGTACAGCGCCGGTTGTCGCGGGCGCAAGTACTGCAACGGCATTTTTATCGTATTTTGTGAAAAACTATCAACAACGTTGGTTACATATTGATTGTTCGGCCACTTATCGTAAATCAGGTAGTGATTTATGGGCGGTTGGTGCAACCGGAATTGGTGTGAAAACTTTAGCAAATTTATTAGTAACGAAAGCAAGTTAAGTAGGATTTTATGACAGAACGTACTTTTTCAATTATCAAACCCGATGCAGTAAAGCGTAATTTAATTGGTGCTATTTTAGGGCGTTTTGAATCACAGGGATTCCGTGTTGTTGCGCTTAAAATGGTGCAATTAACCAAAGAGCAAGCGGAAGGTTTCTATGCGGAACATCAAGGTAAACCATTTTTTGACCCGTTGGTGGAGTATATGCTCTCTGGCCCGATAGTGGTTTCTGTATTGGAAAAAGAAAATGCCGTAAAAGATTACCGCACTTTGATTGGTTCAACGAATCCCGCTGAGGCGGCAGAAGGTACTATCCGTAAAGACTTCGCGTTAAGCCAGCGTGAAAATTCTGTTCATGGTTCTGACAGTGTTGAAAGCGCCAAACGAGAAATCGCTTATTTCTTTGTTGATTCAGAAATTCAACCGTAATTCATTTCTATAAAAAAAGCACTTAGTGAATCGCTAAGTGCTTTTATTTTATTGCTTTTCAATTTTTGAGATAGTCTTTTTCAGAGGATCAATTTCAGCCCGAATATGAAAGGCTTTCGCCAAATTTTCCGCATTTAATACGGCTTGCGTTTCACCAACTGCTAACAATTTGCCTTGTTCTAATAGAATAATTTCATCACAAAATTGATAAGCCAATGAAAGGTGATGAATTGCGACGATGCATGTGTGTTGTGGTGTGAGTGATTTAAGCTGTTCCATCATATCAATTTGATAATAAGGGTCGAGTGGCGCAATCGGCTCGTCCACCAATAAAACAGGGGATTCTTTAATACTGCAACGAGCAAGTTGTACTCGTGCTTTTTCGCCTCCAGAAAGTTGTTGAAATGGCTTATCGAGTAAATGAGTTACTGCAAATTTTTTTGAAAACGCTTGAATTTTTGACCGCTCTTTTTCTTTTGGTAACGGAGCTGCCAAGCCTAACGCAATCACATCATAAACGGATAAATCCCAATGAATTTGCGTATTTTGTGCAAGATAAGCAATGTGTTGGCTTTTTTCAGTCGTATTCATGTTGCTTAATGGCTGATTATCGAACCAAACTTCTCCTTGTTTTAAGGGCAAGATGCCTGCAATGGTTTTTAATAATGTAGATTTCCCCGCACCATTGGCGCCCATAATGCCAATCAATTTACCTGATGGAAGCGTACAGTTGATGTCATTTAAGCAATAGGATTGGGTGAGTTTTTCAATTCTAATCATAGATTTTTCTCTGTTGCGTTAATAACATCCAAATCAAGCAAGGCGCGCCGATAAGCGCAGTTAATGTTCCGATGTAAATATGTGAGAACAGTGGGATATATAAAATCGCTAAATCGGCCAATAACAGCAATAATGCCCCAATTAATGCACTGGTGAGATAAAGCTGTGATGGGCGAGCTTTCAGTAAAATACGGGCGAAGTGTGGCGCGATTAAGCCGATAAAGCCAATGGTACCGGTTTGTGGAATGGTCGCCCCCACTAATAAAGCCACACCAAAGGTGCTGATGAAAAAGCTACGTTTCGGATCTACTCCCATAGTGCTCGCTGTTTCCTCACCAAAGGTGAGTAAATCTAAGTATCGGCGAGTGTGGTATAAACAGAAAATCCCCGCCAGAACAATGGGGAGTGAAATAAGCAGGGTATCTAATTTAGCCCACATCAACGAGCCTTGTAGCCAACGATAAAGTTCAGCTAATGCCCATGGGCTTTCCGCATTGGAAAGCAGTAATGCAATTGCTGAACCAAGCAACATATTAACCGCTAAACCGCTTAGAATCATCATCGTGGTGCCGTAGTTTTTAGCGATCAAATACACGATGAAAAAGCTTAAAAGCGCACCAATCACACCACCCGCTAAGAGCAGTGAAAATGGCACGGCAAAATAATAGAGGATAAATACACTAGCAGCTGTTGCTCCAGAGCTACTGCCGAGTAAGCCCGGACTTGCTAATGGATTTTGGAAAATACCTTGCATCGCATTGCCCGCTATCGCTAGGCTAGCGCCCGTCAATAAAGCTAAACCAATGCGTGGAAAACGAATATCCCACAGCACCATCGAGCGCATATCGGTGAGCACACCATCCGCATTTTTGAGATGGGCAAAGTCGCCTAGCTGATGATAAATCGCAAATCCGCTAATCGACAGCAACGCGAAGAAAAGTGCGGTATTTAATTTTAGTGTTTTGGTCAATGATCAATTTCCTATGTAATCCAAATATCATTTGTTAATTTTATTTTGTCAAATCTCCCCTAACCCCTCTTTGCTAAAGAGGGGGATTATAGTGTCGGGATTTATAATTCTGATGCTTTATTCTAATCATTTATACATAAAGACATATAAATATGCCATCTAGAGTTAATTTAATAATGGAATTCCCCTCTTTAGCAAAGAGGGGTTAGGGGAGATTTGTCAGCTACATTATTTTAACTGTTGATAAATCTTCTCCGCCCCTTGCCACACACCGTGATCAAAGCAATAAGTATATTTCATTGGGATGCTGACAAGCGGTTGGTTTTTGAAAAAATCTTGCAACATAGGGTGTTGCAGCAATTCGGCTTGTGCATTGTAACCTTGTTTGTCGGTCAGAGAAATCAGTACATTTGGCTGACTTAAAATCACTTTTTCTAACGAGAAATTTTGTGCGGTCAGTGGTGTTTTTAGTGGCGTTAATCCGAGTAAATTTAACAGCACAGGATATTGCGGATAGTAACTCTCTACCACACCTGTTTCCGATAAAATCAGCGTATTGGTAAGCGGTCGATTTAAGTGAACGTTTTGCGATTTGAGTTTTGTTACTAAATCTGCCGCCTTTTGCTCATTACCCAGTTGTTTGCCTAATTCTAGAATCAGCGCAAATAATTCATCTGGCGTTTGTGGGCTGTCGTTTATCGGGATAATCTTCACACCGAGTTTTTTCAGCTCTGCGACTAATTGGGGATAAAAAGTTTCATTAATCAGAATAGTTTTATCTAAATAGGGCAATAATTCCGTTAATTGCGGTTCCAGCACAGGTTTGTTGGTATTGATTTTGTCTAACATCATCAACGGATTTTTCGAATAAGGTGACTGTGCAGCAATTTGCGAAGGCTCAGCCAGTTCGATAAGCAGTCTGTCACTGCAAAGCGTAAGTGAGACAAATTGTTCCGAAGCCTGAGCGGTAAACGGAAGAAAAAGTGCGATTAAAATTAAGCGAGTTTTTTGCATATAGATAATGATACGCTACGCCATCAAGAATGTAAAAAGGCGTGCTAAGCACGCCCTTATAGGTAAGGAAGAATTAGAACGATCCTTTTAACCCAACGTAAACATTACGTCCTTCTTGGCCGTAGCCCAGTACGTTTTCGTATTTTTTATTGAATACGTTGTTAAGGTTTGCATAAATCGTCAAGCTATCCGTCACTTTATAATTTACGCCTAAGTTTGCCAAGGTGTAAGATGGCAATTTTACTTTATGCGTGCTGTAGGTTGGTGAATAGTAGGTATCCATGCGTTTGCCGGTATAAGACACATTCACATCAGCACCTAACTTTTCAGTGATTTGGTATGCTAAGCCCGCATTCGCTAAATGTTTTGGACGACGTGCTAATTCAGCACCTTTGCTATCTCGGGTTTGTGTGTAGGTATAGTTCGCATAAGCTGTTAATGCATCGGTGATTTTACCGTTATAAGCCACTTCAACACCTTTCACTTTGCTCTTACCTTCAAGGTTTACGGCACGGCTTGCATAAGTGGTGAAGTTGATTACTTCGCTGCTAATGGCATTTTTCACATTACGAGCGAAATAGGTCACATCAAGGCTATGACGGTTATCATCCGTTTCAAATAAGAAGCCTACATCGCCCCCTAAACTTTTCTCAGGTTGTAAATTCGGGTTGCCGATGTAGCGCGCATTGTAACCGTAATATTCAGTGATCGTCGGGTTTTGAATCGCTGAACCGAAACTTGCGTGTGCTTTCACGTTATTGTGTAAACGGTAAGCGCCTGCGATACGGCCAGTCCATGAGTTTTCATATTCAGAGCTATCAGTGTAACGACCACTAATATTCAAACTATGATCTGCATCGTGCAATAAGCGATATTCAGCCGCTAAGCTTTTCTCAACAAGTTTCTTATTACCTGCATTATTGAAATAAGACGAGTTGAAATCTGTTTTTTGATAGTCAGTTAAGAAGCTTAAACCTTGTGTGAGTGTGCCTTCACGATCGAAATTGACATCTAATTGATAGTTCGCATTGAGTTTTTTCGCATCGTAAGCCGATGTGTAGCCAATGGTATCGCTGTCAGTTTTGAGATGGCTTACACCAACCTTATGTTTAAGCAATTGATCATCATTACCTAAGAAACCGCTTAATTTGAATAAGGTATCACGTGTGCGAGTGTAGTGGCCTTTTTCATCCGTTGCACTGTTATCAAAGTTAGCAGTTTGGCTACTGTGAGAGGTTAAGAAATCAAAACCTTTTTGGTTATCGTCATAGCCGAAACGAAGAGAAGCATTATCACGGTGGAATTTATCGCGTTCGCTTGAACCACCGGTACTTACCGCTGTGCCATCTTGCGCGGTATAGTTAAATCGGTTTTTGCTGAGTGCTGAAATACCTTTGGTATGGTGGCTGTCGCCGTGTAAAGCATAATAGAAACCGTTATTTGAGCCTGAAAGGGTTAATGAACCATCTACCGTACGATTAGAGCCTGTGCCAAAATCGTAATCGACGTTGAAGGTTTTACCTTTTTCTAAGCCTTTCTTCGTGGTGATATAAATCACACCACCCATCGCATCACTTCCCCAAAGAGCTGATTGCTCCCCGCGCAATACTTCGATGCGGTCAATATTGCTTAATGCTAAGCCACCGAAATCAAAGCCATAACCAGAAACTGGGTTCACTTTCACGCCATCAATAATCACTGCAGTGTGGTTTGCATCCGCACCGCGTAAAAACACATTGGTTAATGTGCCACGACCACCCGACTTGCTCACGGCTAAACTTGGCACAGTTTTCAACACATCACTGACATAAGTTGCACCACGCTGTGCAAAATCTTTTTCAGTTAAAACGGTAACAGATGAGGCTGTTTGATGAAGGCTAGTTGGGGTGGCTGATGCAGAATAGACGTTAATCACATCTAATTTTGCCACGTCTTCAGCCGCAGCTAATGCTGGAATCGCTAATAAAATCGCTGAAGTAATCACATTTTTTTTCATTTTAAAATCCCTAGGATAAAGGTCTGTATAAAAGCGCCAGCAGTTTACACATTTGAGGCTTGGCAAGCAAACCTATTATGATGAAAATAACTCATCATGAAAATGAATGAAATTTAAGAGAAATAAAAAATTTAAGGATTTTTCTGACTGCACTTTTTCGCCTTTATCCGCCCTATAGTTTCAAGTATAATGCCTGTATTTTTCATCACATTGTTATTAAATAAATTATGAGTACAAAATTCAACGTAAAAACATTCCAAGGTATGATTTTAGCCTTGCAAGAATATTGGGCAAATCAAGGCTGTACCGTTGTGCAACCTTTTGATATGGAAGTGGGCGCAGGTACTTCTCACCCCATGACTGCATTACGCGCATTAGGTCCAGAGCCGATGGCATTTGCTTATGTGCAACCTTCACGTCGTCCGACCGATGGTCGTTATGGCGAAAACCCAAACCGTTTACAACATTACTACCAATTCCAAGTGGTGATTAAACCGTCTCCAGATAACATTCAAGAACTCTATTTAGGTTCCCTTGAAATGCTCGGTTTTGATCCAACACAAAACGATATCCGTTTCGTGGAAGATAACTGGGAAAACCCAACTTTAGGTGCATGGGGTTTAGGTTGGGAAGTATGGTTAAACGGTATGGAAGTCACCCAATTTACCTATTTCCAACAAGTAGGTGGCTTAGAATGTAAACCGGTAACAGGTGAAGTAACTTACGGTTTAGAGCGTTTAGCTATGTACATTCAAGGCGTGGATTCGGTGTATGACTTAGTTTGGTCTGATGGCCCGCTTGGTAAAACCACTTACGGTGATGTATTCCATCAAAATGAAGTCGAGCAATCAACTTACAACTTTGAATACGCGGATACCGATTTCTTATTCTACTGCTTTGATCAATACGAAAAAGAAGCGAAAAGCTTATTAGAATTAGAACGTCCGTTACCATTACCGGCTTACGAACGCATTTTAAAAGCAGCACACAGCTTCAACTTGTTAGATGCACGTAAAGCGATTTCGGTTACAGAGCGTCAACGCTATATTTTACGTATTCGTGCATTAACTAAAGGTGTGGCGGAAGCATACTATGCTAGCCGTGAAGCCTTAGGTTTCCCTGGTTGTAAAAAATAAGGAGAAAAAACAACCGCACTTTAAGCATCAACCCAACAATATAAGGAGAAAATGATGAAAGATTTTCAATACCCAGATGATATTTATACTGAAGCAGAAACTGATCCTAATACGCTCGCGAATTTAGGCCCATTGGCTAGATTAGCGGGTGTTTGGGAAGGTAAGCGTGGTGTGGATATCAACCCGAAAGCAGAAGGGCCAGAAAAAGATCCTTATATCGAACATTATGAAGCTCATCCAACAGATGCGCAAACCAATGGTCCGCAACTGTA
Source organism: Haemophilus parainfluenzae (assembly GCF_014931375.1). Taxonomy (NCBI): domain Bacteria; kingdom Pseudomonadati; phylum Pseudomonadota; class Gammaproteobacteria; order Pasteurellales; family Pasteurellaceae; genus Parahaemophilus; species Parahaemophilus parainfluenzae. The sequence continues at coordinate 216,864 of NZ_CP063117.1, read as the reverse complement.
CTATGGATTGCGCTACCACGCCCATATTATACAACCAGGTGAAGTAGAAACCTTCCACGACCAAGTGGGTTATTGGTTATGGGAGCCTGAAACAGGCAATATTTTATTAACGGGCAGCATTCCACGTGGCCAAACGTTTATTGCGGTCGGTAATGCACCGGCTGATGCGAAAGAGTTTACGGTAAAAGCGGTACGTGGTTCACTCACAAACGGCATCATTTCGAATCCGTTCTTGGAGCGTTCATTTACCACGGAAAGTTTTGAAATGACGGTGAAATTCCATAATGATGGCACTTGGTCATATGATCAAACCACAACCATGATTATTCCAAATTATGATGCACCATTTGAACATCGCGATCGTAACCGTTTAACGAAAATTGCTGACCCGAAATTAAATCCAACTGCGGCAGCAGAACAAGGAGGTGAATAATGAAACCTATCCTTTATTATGCAGCAGATTGCCCTGATACTGCGCCATTTGTGGCAGAGTTAAAACGCTTGGGCGTGGATTATGAGGCAGTGGAAGTATTATCTTCCATTCCAAACTTGAAACAATGGTTGCGTTTGCGTGATCGTCATGCCGCATTTGATGATGCAAAAGCACAAGGCTATGCGGGCTTTCCGGCATTATTGTTAGATGATGACCGTGTTATTTTAGATGAATCCAAATTAAAAGAGATTTTTTAAAGTAATGAAGAAAGTCAGTTTTTTGCAATTTTTATTTAGAATTGGTGATGACTATTTAATGTTTTTGCGAAATTTAACACCCGCTGTGTTGTTTTTATCACTCGCATTATTTATGTATTCTGAGCTGAATTGGACACATTGGGCGTGGAGTAATGTGCTCGTGCTGTTTTTAAGTTTGGCTTCAGGATTTATTGCACTCAGCGTCATGGCAATAAATACCGTCGCTTTTGTACGCAAGATGCTGAAAACCTTAAGAACACTAGGCGGAGAGAGCGAACTTGATGAAAATATTGGTACGCTCGCATTATTTAAAATGCTCTGGGTGGAGAGCAACAGTAAACAACTAATCTTTTTTGCGGTAGTCAATATTGTTGCAGTATTTATGGTGTTAGTTTACGGCACCAAATATGCCTTGAATTTTTATAGCTCAATTTCAACATTAAATGATTAAATCTCGAATATGAAAAAAATAACCCTAAAATTCACCGCACTTTTGCTTGGCTCAGCTTTAGCAAGTAGTGTGTTTGCAACAGAAAATGGTCAAACTTCCTCAAGTTCTGATTATGAATTAGAGAAAGTATTGATTTTCAGCCGACACGGATTGCGTTCACCAGTGGAAAAAGATCCGCAAGAAATGGCGAAATATTCCCCTTATGAATGGGCAAAATGGAATGTACCATCTGGCTATCTCACGGCAAAAGGGACGGTGCTAGAAACCTATTTCGGACAGTATTTAGGTCAATGGCTTGCAGATAAAGGGTTACTAACAACAGAACGTTGTGCATCGGGCGAAGGCATTTTTGCTTATGCAAATGGTGTGCAACGCACCATTGCAACAGGGCAAGCGATTGTTTCTGGTGCATTTGCGGGCTGTAATGTTCAACTGCAACATCACGGTAAAATTGGTTCAGAAAAAGATCCAATTTTTACGACAAAAGTCCACAATCCAAGTAAAGCTTTGATCGAATCAGCAAAAAATAATGTAGATTTAACCGCTTTACAGAAAAAATTAGCACCAAATTATGCGCTATTGAGTGAAATCATCGATTATAAAAACTCACCAAACTGCTTGCAAAAAGGCGAGTGTGATTTAGGTGGAAAAGTTGGCGAATACAGTATTAAAGACGGTAAGTCGGTCAAGATTACTGGCTCTATCAGCACCGGGAAGAAAATTGTCAGTGCATTATTGCTCGCGCATTATGTGGGTAAGCCTGATTCAGAAATTGCAAATGGTCGTGTGGATAGCCAAGAAAAATGGCGTGCAATTAACGAAATTAAAAATGAATATTACCGCACGTTATTTAAAAATAACGAAGCGTTAGCACAAAATGCATCATACCCGCTATTGGCATTTATTCAGCAACAGCTAAATAGTGAAAACAAAATTAACTTGTTGGTTGGACACGATTCTAATATCGTCGCTCTGCTTGCCGCACTGGGTGTTGAGCCTTATGAGTTGGATGATTCGTTGGAAAATATCCCAATCGGTGGCAAGTTGCTATTTGAAGTGTGGAAACACAAACCCAGTGGTAAGCTCAAATTTAAGTTGGATTATGTTTATCAAACCACTGAACAGCTGATTAATATCACGCCATTAAGTTTATCAACACCACCAAACCAAACCGCCTTAACTCTCAAAGGCTGTGAAAAAGATGAAAAGGGCTTCTGTGATTACGAACGTTTTCAACAGGTGTTGAGTGAGAGTATTAAGAACGGTAAGAAATAGCGTTCATGCAACCCTATGAAAAATACTTAAAAGAGAATTCGCAGAAATTGCGAGTGGATCAAACGGATGCGGAAAGAAAATTATGGCAACGCATCAATCGAGATCAATTATTAGGATTTCGATTTAATCGACAAAAGCCACTTTTAAGTTATATCGTTGATTTTTATTGTGCGAAAGCAAAGCTGATTATCGAATTAGATGGTAGTCAGCACTATGAACCTGATTATCAGGAAAAAGACGCATTGCGAGATGCAGAATTAAATTCACTTGGTTTTACGGTGATGCGATTTAGTAATGATGAAGTCATGCGTGAAATTGAAGGTGTAGTAGAGCAGATTTATTTGTTTTTGGAGAATGTGAGGGCTGATTGAGTATGAGGTTGGATTAACCTCTGCCAAATCTCCCCTAACCCCTCTTTGCTAAAGAGGGGGATTTATTGAGTAAATTGATAGTAACTGACTCATTTACATTTTAATTTCAATAGAGATTAAATTATCTGCTTTCAAAAAACGTTAAAGTAGAACATAAATATTTAACCCTCCAAAGATCCAATCCCCTCTTTAGCAAAGAGGGGTTAGGGGAGATTTGGCAGAGGTAATAACAAAGAAAATAAGAATTTAAATCTACAGAATTTTTAAATAAGAGAAACAAAATGACAACCCAAAACTTCCTAGTAGAAATCGGCACAGAAGAGCTGCCACCAAAAGCTCTCAAAACATTAGCAACCTCTTTTGCGGATAACGTTGAGGCGGAATTAAACCAAGCTGGCGTAACCTTCGATAAAATCGAGTGGTTTGCGGCGCCGCGTCGTTTGGCGGTGAAAGTATTGAACTTAGCCACACAGCAACCAAGCAAAGAAATCGAAAAACGCGGTCCTGCAGTCTCAGCCGCTTTTGATGCGGAAGGTAAACCAACTAAAGCAGCAGAAGGCTGGGCGCGTGGTTGTGGCATTACTGTTGAACAAGCAGAACGCATTGCAACTGATAAAGGTGAATGGCTTGTTCACCGTGCAAAAATTGAAGGTCAGCCGACCAAAAACTTGCTTAACGACATTGTGGCAAATGCGTTGGCGAAATTGCCAATTCCAAAACCAATGCGTTGGGCAGACAAAACCGTGCAATTTATCCGTCCGGTTCACACAGTGACGATGTTGTTAGGTGATGAGTTAATCGAAGGCGAAATTTTAGGTGTGGCAAGTGCGCGCACCATTCGCGGTCACCGTTTCTTAGGCGAGAAAGAATTCGAAATTCAACATGCCGACCAATATCCACAATTATTGCGTGAAAAAGGTTCTGTAGTAGCAGATTTTAATGAGCGTAAAGCAGAAATTTTGGCAAAATCTCAAGCAAAAGCGACCGCACTTGGCGGCGTGGCGGACATTGAAGAAAGCTTGCTTGAAGAAGTGACCTCATTGGTGGAATATCCAAACGTTTTAGCGGCAAAATTTGAAGAGCGTTTCTTAGCGGTGCCAGCGGAAGCGTTGGTTTACACTATGAAAGGTGACCAAAAATATTTCCCAATTTATGACAAAGACGGCAAATTATTACCGCACTTTATTTTTGTATCGAACATCAATCCAGAAGATCCAACCGCGATTATCGAAGGGAATGAAAAAGTGGTTCGCCCACGTTTAACCGATGCGGAATTCTTCTTCAAAACCGACTTAAAACAAAAACTGGTTGATCGTTTACCACGCTTAGAAACCGTATTGTTCCAACAACAACTCGGTACATTGAAAGACAAAACTGACCGTATTGAACAACTTGCAGGTGAAATTGCAAAACAAATCGGTGCAGACGAAGTAAAAGCAAAACGTGCGGGTTTACTATCAAAATGTGACTTAATGACCAACATGGTGTTTGAATTTACCGATACGCAAGGTGTAATGGGGATGCATTATGCTCGTCATGACGGTGAAGATGAAGAAGTCGCAGTGGCATTAAACGAACAATATATGCCACGTTTTGCAGGGGATGAATTACCTAAATCACTCGTTGCAAGTGCGGTCGCTTTAGCGGATAAATTTGACACCCTAACGGGTATCTTCGGTATCGGCCAAGCGCCAAAAGGCAGCGCAGACCCATTTGCATTGCGTCGTGCGGCATTAGGTGCATTACGTATTATCGTAGAAAAAAACTTACCACTTGATTTAGAAGATTTAGTGACAAAATCAGCCGCACTTTTCGGTGATAAACTCACGAATCAAAACGTGGTTGCTGATGTAGTGGACTTCATGCTCGGTCGTTTCCGTGCATGGTATCAAGATGAAGGCATTGCAGTGGATGTGATTCAAGCGGTATTGGCGCGTCGTCCAACTCGTCCTGCTGATTTTGATGCGCGCGTGCGTGCGGTTTCACACTTCCGTACTTTAGATTCAGCGGAAGCGTTAGCAGCAGCAAACAAACGTGTAAGCAATATCTTAGCGAAAGCGGATGCTGCAATTGGCGAGATCAATTTGACCGCTTGTGTAGAGCCAGCAGAAAAAGCCCTTGCTGAAGCCGTACTTGCATTACGCACTGAAGTACAACCGCTTATAGCACAAGGCGATTACACCGCAGTATTAGATAAATTAGCGAACTTACGTGCACCGGTAGACAGTTTCTTTGATAACGTAATGGTAAATGCTGAAGATCCAGCATTACGCCAAAACCGCTTAGCGATTTTAAACACGTTACAAGGCCTGTTCTTACAAGTGGCGGATATTTCGGTATTGCAATAATAGATCTAAAAAGGATGGTCAATTTTCAAACGACCATCCTTTTGTATATAGACTTCAACGGATTATTTCTCTATAATCACCCGCACTTTCCCCCTTTAGCTCAGTCGGTTAGAGCAGGCGACTCATAATCGCTTGGTCGCTGGTTCAAGTCCGGCAAGGGGGACCATCTATTGAGATCGCATTAGGCGGTCTTTTTTATTGTCCTTTCTTAGGCGTTTGGGGTGTTATAACCTTTCAATAACTCAGCCCAGTTTTCTTCATTGAATTGAATATTCATTCTGCCGACTTCTTTGACAAAAGAGCGGTGTAATCTTTCTAGGTTGCTTTGTTTCCAAAAATCGCCTGATTTTTGACTGCACTTATCGAAATCAATGAGCCAACATTTTTGTTCATTTCCGAGTTGTTGAACGAGAATATTATGGGCATTGAGATCCGTATGGCAAATTTGTAAATCATGCAGCTGACGAATTAATTTACCAATGGCTTGCCAGATGTCATTCGGCAGTTGCTGTGTTTGTAAAAGTGCGGTCAGATCCTGGGCATTTTCGATCTTTTCACTCAAGATATCCGCTTGGTAGCAAATTCCTAGTTTGCCTTTTTTAACACGTGCAGCAATCGGTTTGGGTACGGCTACACCTGCTTGATGGAGTTGATTTAAAAGCTGAAATTCCGCCACGCTGCGAGTTTCAGTCAATGATTGAAAACGATAGCGATCGTTGTTGAATTTTCCCCATAAACCACCGCGATAATAATGACGGAGGGCAGTGTTTACACCAAACAGATCTTTTGTATTCAGGAAATAGGTTGTGCCGCGTCCTTTGGCTGAACCGATAATACGTTGTTGTTTTTCCCAAAAAGCTGATTCAAAAAATGAAGCGGGCTCTGTTGGTTTTTCTGTGAGATTAAAAAGAAAGAATTGATTATCTTGTTGGAATTCAAGCATTTTAGTTGAACCGAATAATAGAAAATGCTCTCATTCTACTTTAAAATAGACGGAAATTAAATGCGCGAGGAACTCAAATGTCCCATTCTCCACTTTTTACCTCTCCCCCTAAATCACTTTGTATTTTGCGTTTGTCTGCGGTGGGTGATGTTTGCCATGCACTTGCGGTGGTACAACATATTCAACGTTATTGGCCGCAAACAAAATTAACGTGGATTGTGGGAAAAACAGAAATGGGCCTTCTTTCTGGCATTGAAGGCGTGGAGCTTGTCCCTTACGATAAAAAGAGCGGTTGGAAAGGCGTGTGGAATTTATGGATGTTTTTGAAAAACAATCAATTTGATGCGCTTTTGAATATGCAGACAGCATTTCGTGCTTCGATTATTTCTCTTGGTATTCAAGCGAAATATAAAATTGGGTTTGGCAAAAAACGTTCTCGAGAAGGACAGTGGTTGTTTGTGAATCGTCGAGTTCAAGATCCGAAAACGCCTCATGTGCTAGACGGCTTCATGGCTTTTGCAGATTATCTTGGTGTACCACCAGCAGAAATGCTTTCTTGGCAATTGGCAATTTCTGATTCAGATCGAGAATATGCCAAACAGTTCATTGATCCTACACGTAAAAATCTGATTATTTCCCCTTGTTCTAGTAAAGCCGAGAAAGATTGGTTGGTAGAGCGTTATGCGGAAGTGGCAAATATTGCTCATCAACATCATGTGAATGTGATTTTTTGTAGCTCGCCAGCAAAACGCGAATTAGAAATGGTGAAAAAAATTATCGCACTTTGTGATTTTGAACCGGTTGATGCATCTGGAAAAACCAGTTTGAAACAACTTGCTGCATTAATTCATCAAGCAAATTTAGTCATCTCGCCTGATTCTGGTCCAGCTCATATCGCTACCACGCAAGGAACACCTGTCATTGGATTGTATGCCTATCACAATCCATTGCGCACCGCGCCTTATCATAATTTGGATAATGTGGTGTCAGTATATGAAGAAAATGTGCAAAAAGAACAAGGAAAACCTTCAAGTGAATTGCCTTGGGCGACAAAATTAAAAGGCAAAAATTTAATGGCTGAAATTCAGGTAGATCAAGTAGTGGCTCAGATGAGAGCATTGAATTTATTTTAAAGTGCGGTCAATTTTAGAGATAAAAAAAGCCCTCAAATGAGGGCTAAAAGAATCATAAAGTTCCTTGCGAATTATTCGCCTTTTTGTGCGTTGTAAGCTTCTAATGCACGAAGAGAATAGGTGTAAGCTGCACCTGCATTTAATGCGATAGACATCGCTAATGCTGCTGCCACTTCTTCTTCAGTTGCACCTGCTTTCACAGCTTCATCAGCATGCACGCCAATGCAGCTTTCACAACGAGTTGTTACGGCAACCGCTAATGCAATTAATTCACGGGTTTTGGCATCTAATACGTTACCTTCTGCTGCAGCCGCACCTAATGCGCCGTAAGCTTGTAACATTTTTGGGTATTTTTTACCTAATGCACCGAATGATTTTTTAACGTGTGCTACATCATTTTTCCAATCTGCAAACATTGTTTTTCTCCTTAAATTTAGTACAAATTTCGAGAGAAATTATAAGCAGATTAGCGTATGATACTTGTCAAATTGTCTTAACTTTTAGACGGAAAATCTCATGATGGATTATTTAGATAAATTAACGCAACTGGCACAAGTGCGCGGGGAAATCAATATTCGCTGCTTGTTTCAAGGGGATTGGCAAGTTGAAAATCAGCCTGATGCAGCGGAATATCAAGGTTTATTTCATTTAATCGAGCAAGGTGAGTGTTGGGTAACCTTGACGGGAAAACAATTTCATTTAAAAAAAGGCGATCTCTTTTTTCTCCCTCAAAATCGACCACACTTTTTGGGCAGTTCTCAACAAAAAAGAGAGAATAGCCTACAGAGAGAGCAATCAAACGCACTTTTTAATGTCCATCAAATAGGAGCAGGTACGCCTGATCTGAAGATGTTTTGTGGGACGTTTTATTATCAAAAACCGTCTTTATTAATTGATTCGTTACCTGATCATTTACATCTTTCGCTACAAAATACGCCTGTGCAGCCTTTGGTTTCACTTTTTTTACAAGAAGCTGAGAAACCGGAGCAAGGCACAAAATCCGTGATAGACGCGCTATCAAATGTGTTGTTTATTTATATTTTGCGTCATGCTCAGCAAATAGGTTTACTCAATCAGGGTTTATTAGCCGCGTTGCAGGATAAAAGACTGAATCAAGTCCTTGAAAAAATCCTGTTTTCACCTCAATTAGATTGGAATATTGAGCAATTAGCCGAGTTGGCATCTATGTCTCGTGCAACGTTTATGCGGATATTTCAACAGCAACTCGGGATGCCACCAGGAAAATTTCTCACACAAGTGCGGTTAGAAATGGCGGCTGTTTTATTGAAAAATACGCAAAAGACTATTTTGGCAATCACCCTTGAAGTGGGGTATCAATCAGAAGCACATTTTAGTAAAGCATTTAAGGCAATTTATGGGCTTTCACCGAGTCAGTTTCGTAAAGCGTAGCCCATCGTTCAAAACTTACGCTATAATGACCGCACTTTAGGCGGCACTGTCGCCTTGTATTTTTAGGGTATTATTATGTTTAATAAAATATTTTCATGGTTTGAAAACCGTTTAAATCCTTATCCGGAAAGCAATCCAACGACGCCTGAAAAAGGCTTGTTCCGTTTTATTTGGTCAAGCATTGATGGCATGAAGGGCTGGATCTTTTTACTCGCGGTATTGACGGTCGGTACTGGGGTGATGGAAGCCTTACTTTTCCAATTTATGGGATTATTAGTAGATTGGCTCGGCGCTTATTCACCAACCACACTTTGGCAAGAAAAAGGGCATTTGCTTGCCGGTATGGCAGCTTTGCTCATTTTCAGTATTGTATGGTCATTTGTGGGCGTGAATGTACGCTTACAAACGTTACAAGGGGTATTCCCAATGCGTTTGCGTTGGAATTTCCACCGTTTGATGCTGGGGCAAAGCTTAAGTTTCTACCAAGATGAATTTGCAGGTCGTGTATCGGCGAAAGTGATGCAAACTGCGCTTGCGGTGCGTGATACCGTCATGACCATTGCGGATATGCTGGTGTATGTTGCCGTATATTTTATCACCTCCGGCTTAGTGCTTGCGGCTTTAGATACCTGGTTTTTAGTGCCGTTTTTCTTATGGATTGTGGCATTTTTGACTATTTTACGTTTGCTTATTCCTCGTTTAGCGAAAACTGCACAACGACAAGCTGATGCGCGATCTTTAATGACAGGGCGTATTACAGATGCTTACTCAAATATTGCAACGGTAAAACTATTTTCACATGATGCTAGAGAAGCCAATTATGCAAAACGTTCCATGGAAGAATTTATGGTCACCGTGCATGCACAGATGCGTTTGGGGAGTTCATTAGATACCTTAACTTATGCAACCAATATTTTCTTAACGTTAAGCACCGCGATTTTAGGCGTGGTGTTGTGGCAAAACGGTCAAGTCGGTGTGGGAGCAGTAGCTACAGCAACCGCGATGGCGTTACGTGTAAATGGTCTTTCTCGTTGGATTATGTGGGAATCAGCTCGTTTATTTGAAAATATCGGGACAGTGAATGATGGTATGGCAACACTAACCAAACCGCATACCATTGTTGATAAGCCAAATTGTGTTGCATTAGAAGTAAAACAAGGTGAGATCAAATTTAATAATGTTTCGTTTGCCTATGATCCGAATAAACCGTTACTTAACCATTTTAATCTCACCATCAAACCGGGTGAAAAAGTGGGCTTAATTGGTCGTTCTGGTGCGGGCAAATCAACCATTGTGAATTTACTTCTACGTTTCTACGAAGCGCAAGAAGGTTCAATTACCATTGATGGTCAAAATGTTTTAGATGTAAGCCAAGAAAGCCTTCGTAGTCAGATTGGTCTTGTAACACAAGATACCTCGCTTTTACACCGTTCTGTTCGCGATAACATCATTTATGGTCGCCCAACAGCGACCGATGAAGAAATGCTCAATGCGGCTAAACGTGCGGAAGCAGCTGATTTCATCCCTTATCTCAGCGATGCGCAAGGTAGAAAAGGCTATGATGCTCATGTTGGTGAACGTGGGGTGAAACTGTCAGGTGGCCAACGCCAACGTATTGCGATTGCGCGTGTCATGTTAAAAGATGCGCCAATTTTACTGTTGGATGAAGCGACCAGTGCGCTAGACTCCGAAGTGGAAGTGGCGATCCAGGAAAGTCTCGACAAGATGATGGAAAATAAAACGGTTATTGCCATCGCTCACCGTTTATCCACTATTGCAGCAATGGATCGTTTAATCGTGTTAGATAAAGGGCAAATTGTCGAGCAAGGGACTCATGCAGAATTGCTTGAACAAAATGGCCTTTATGCTCGCCTTTGGAAACATCAAAGTGGCGGCTTCTTGAGTGAGCATGCTGAGTAAAACACAGGAAAAAATGACCGCACTTTGCAAAGGTGTAAATCTTGAGAGAGTTTAGATAGAGATTGAACTTTTCTCATAATTAGTGCGAATTTCCTTTGACTATTTTATTGACAACAGGTAATATTCGCACCCTATGCAAAAGGTAAAACTACCCCTAACCGTTGATCCGGTTAAAGACGCTCAACAAAGAATTGATTATGATGGTTATTATACCGCTAGTCAGTTAGTGCGTTTAGCTGAATCTACGGGGAAAGTGCTCAGCGATGCACAGGTAACATTATCGTTTTATATTGATCCACAAAAATTAGTGGTGATGAAAGGGCAAGTACAAGTTGATGTCGAATTAGACTGTCAACGTTGTGGCGAACCATTCAAACAAACATTGGAATGTCATTTTATGTATAGTCCGGTGGCTAATTGGGATCAGGCTGATGACTTGCCGGAAATTTATGAGCCAATCGAATTTAATGAGTTTGGTGAAATAGATTTACTTGGTGCAGTGGAAGACGAACTTATTTTAGCTCTACCGCTTGTTCCAATGCATTCATCTGAACACTGTGAAGTGTCCGCGCACGAACAGGTTTTTGGCGAATTGCCTGAAGAATTGGCAAAAAAACCGAACCCGTTCGCTGTATTAGCTAATTTAAAGCAAAAGTAAATTAAATTTAGGAGTATAGCCAATGGCTGTTCAACAAAACAAAAAATCTCGTTCACGTCGTGATATGCGTCGTTCACACGATGCATTAACTACTGCTGCAGTATCAGTGGATAAAGCAAGCGGTGAAACTCACTTACGCCACCACGTAACTGCTGACGGTTACTACCGTGGTCGCAAAGTGATCAATAAGTAATTTTACTTATAAGGTATTCACTTGAACCGTCTAACCTTAGCGTTAGATGTGATGGGCGGGGACATTGGTCCCCGTATTACTATCCCCGCATCTCTTTCAGCGTTGGAAGCAGATCCAATGCTCTCTTTAGTGCTGTTTGGCAATAGCCAACAAATTTCCCCTTTACTGGAAAATGCACCTTCTTCTCTTTTAGAACGTATTCAAATTCATCATTGCACTAAGACTATTGATAACAATCAAGGTATTTCTCATGCATTGCGTCATAGCAAAGGCACGTCGATGCGTTTAGCGATTGAAATGGTTCAGAAAGGAGAGGCACAAGGTTGTGTGAGCGCAGGAAATACGGGCGCATTGATGGGATTGTCAAAGGTACTCTTACAGCCTTTAGAAGGAATTCAACGCCCAGCGTTGGTATCCTTATTACCGTCGATGACGGGTGATAAAACCGTGATGTTAGATTTAGGCGCAAACGTAGAATGCTCTGCTCAAAATCTTTATGAATTTGCCGTCATGGGCTCGATCTTTGCCGAAAACCGATTGAACTTAGTTTATCCACGTATTGCCTTACTCAATATTGGTGTGGAAGAAATTAAAGGACATCAATCCATTCGTGAAGCCGCGAATTTATTAGAAAAATCGACCGCTCTTAATTATACCGGCTTTATTGAAGGTAACTTTTTATTAAATGGTGTGGCTGATGTGATCGTGAGTGATGGGTTTTCGGGAAATATTGCATTAAAAACCCTTGAAGGGGCAGCTAAGAATCTGTTATCCCTTCTGAAAGGAAAAGAAAAACAGCCTATTTTTAAATCATTTGCCAAATTTATTCTGCGTTTTTTCTTTAAGGATGCTTATCATCGCTTGAAACGCATTAACCCAGATGAATATAATGGGGCATCTTTACTCGGATTAACGGCTGTTGTGGTGAAAAGTCATGGCGGCGCAAATGTGGATGCATTTGCTCGTGCAATTGCAGATGCAGCTTTACAAGCTCGTTTGCAAATTCCACAAAAAATCTTGGCGGGTTTACAACGTTATTAATTAATAAGTTTTGATATGATGAATAGTAGAATTTTATCCACCGGTAGCTATTTGCCGAGCCATATTCGTACCAATGCGGATTTGGAAAAAATGGTTGATACTTCAGATGAATGGATCGTGACGCGTTCTGGCATTCGTGAACGTCGTATTGCTGCAACAGATGAAACTGTCGCAACAATGGGATGTGAAGCAGCTAAAAAAGCACTTGAAATGGCCAATCTTGATCCTCAAGAAATTGAGTTGATTATCGTTGCGACAACCAGTGGTTCTCACGCTTATCCAAGTTCAGCTTGTCAAGTTCAAGGTTTATTAGGCATTGAAGATGCGATTTCTTTTGATTTAGCAGCGGCTTGTACCGGTTTTGTTTATGCTTTAGGCGTAGCGGATAAATTTATTCGTTCAGGCAGCGTGAAAAAAGCTCTTGTTATTGGTGCGGATCTTAACTCGCGTAAATTAGACGAAACTGATCGTAGTACTGTTGTGTTGTTTGGTGATGGTGCAGGTGCGGTGATCTTAGAAGCATCAGAGCAAGAAGGCATTATTTCAACGCATTTACATGCATCGCCAGATAACAATGCGGCATTGCAACTTCCACAAGCAGAACGTGGCGTGGAGAAGTCGGGCTATATTGAAATGCAAGGTAATGAAACCTTTAAATTAGCGGTGCGCGAGCTTTCTAATGTGGTGGAAGAAACCCTTTCTGCTAATAATCTCCAAAAAACAGATATCGACTGGCTTGTGCCGCATCAAGCAAATTTACGTATTATCACGGCGACAGCAAAAAAATTAGAGATGGATATGTCGCAAGTGGTGGTAACGCTTGATCGTACAGCCAATACCAGTGCGGCGACTGTACCAACAGCTTTAGATGAGGCGGTGCGTGATGGCCGAATTCAACGCGGTCAATTGCTTTTACTCGAAGCTTTTGGCGGTGGTTGGACTTGGGGTTCAGCATTGGTGCGATTCTAATTATTTTGTTAGAATCCCGACAGAATTTTAAAAGTGCGGTTAAATTTGACCGCACTTTCAACATTTAAACGATGAAGAAATAGGAAGAAAACATGAAAAAATTCGCAATGGTTTTTCCAGGACAAGGTTCTCAAGCTGTTGGTATGTTAGCTGATCTTGCTAACGAATATCCGGTAGTCACTGAGACGTTTAAACAAGCATCAGAAGCGCTTGGCTATGATTTATGGAACTTGGTTCAACAAGGTCCGGCAGAAGAATTGAATAAAACTTGGCAAACTCAGCCGGCATTATTAGCGGCATCCGTTGCGATCTTCCGTGTATGGCAAGAAAAATACCCACAATTACAACCAAGCGTGATGGCTGGCCACAGTTTAGGTGAATATTCAGCATTAGTTTGTGCAGGTGTCATTGATTTTAAAGATGCGATTAAATTAGTGGAATTACGCGGTAAATTAATGCAACAAGCAGTACCAGAAGGTACTGGTGCAATGTATGCGATTATTGGCTTAGATAATGAAGCGATTATCAATGCATGTAAACAAGCCGAGCAAGGCGAAGTGGTATCTGCGGTAAACTTTAACTCACCAGGTCAAGTAGTCATTGCTGGAGCGAAAGAAGCGGTAGAACGTGCAGCAGCATTATGTAAAGAAGCGGGTGCAAAACGTGCTTTACCATTAGCGGTAAGCGTGCCTTCACATTGTGCATTAATGAAACCAGCAGCAGAACAATTGGCCGTAACACTTGAAGGCATTACGCTTAATGCGCCAGCAACACCAGTATTAAACAACGTGGATGTCAAAGCGGAAACAGAAAGTGCAGAAATTCGTACCGCACTTATTCGTCAGTTATATAGCCCAGTTCGTTGGACTGAAACCGTTGAGAAAATGGCGCAAGATGGCGTAGAAGTTTTAGTTGAAATCGGCCCAGGTAAAGTATTAAACGGTTTAACAAAACGTATCGTGGCAGAATTACAAGCAACATCAGTAAATGATGCAGCATCATTAGATGCTGTTGAAGCATTATTAGCATAAAAGGGGATTAAAAATGCAAAATAAAATCGCATTAGTGACAGGTGCAACACGTGGTATTGGCCGCGCAATTGCAGAAGAATTAGCATCAAAAGGTGCATTTGTAATTGGTACCGCAACCTCTGAAAAAGGTGCTGATACAATTTCAGCTTACCTTGGCGATAAAGGGAAAGGTTTAGTATTAAATGTGGCAGACAAAGAAAGCATTGATGCCGTATTAGAACAAATTAAAGAACAATTTGGTGATATTGATATTCTTGTGAATAACGCAGGTATCACCCGTGATAACTTATTGATGCGTATGAAAGATGAAGAATGGTTCGATATTATGCAAACTAACTTAACTTCTGTATTCCATCTTTCTAAAGCAATGTTACGCTCAATGATGAAAAAACGTTTCGGTCGTATCATTACTATCGGTTCAGTGGTGGGCTCAATGGGTAACCCTGGTCAATCTAACTACTGTGCCGCAAAAGCCGGCTTAATTGGTTTTTCTAAAGGCTTAGCAAAAGAAGTGGCATCACGTGGTATTACTGTAAACGTTGTGGCGCCAGGCTTTATCGCAACAGATATGACAGAAGTGCTTACTGAAGAACAAAAAGCGGGTATTCTTGGTAATGTCCCAGCCGGTCGTTTAGGTGAGCCAAAAGATATCGCAAAAGCGGTAGCGTTTTTAGCTTCTGACGATGCGGCTTATATTACCGGTACCACATTACATGTGAATGGTGGCTTATATATGAGCTAACCCTTTCATGGGGATATATGAGTGATTTTGTCTATAACATATAGCAAAGCAGTTTAGTTAATGATAAAATCCCAATCGCAATGTAACTTTTTCTCTGTATGTGTTTTTACATTGCCTGTTTTTTTGTGGTGCGACCACCTAAGAAATAGTTGCAACTTTATCAAAAATGCATACACTAACCGCTCTTAAATGAGTTAAAACAACAATAGGAAAAACAAATGAGTATTGAAGAACGCGTGAAAAAAATCATCGTTGAACAATTAGGTGTTAAAGAAGAAGACGTAAAACCAGAAGCTTCTTTCGTTGAAGATTTAGGTGCGGACTCTTTAGATACAGTTGAATTAGTAATGGCTTTAGAAGAAGAATTCGATATCGAAATTCCTGATGAAGAAGCTGAAAAAATCACAACTGTTCAATCTGCGATTGACTACGTTCAAAACAATCAGTAATTTTTAAGTTGGGCGATCTTTTAGGTCGCCTAATTTTTTTCTTTAAATTTCTTTTCTACATTCTTTATCTTCAAATAAAAAAATATATCTAAATCTCTTAAATTTCTGACCGCACTTTCCTTTTTTAATCTTTCTCAGATTTGCTTTTATTATTAAGTCCCTTTATTTTTTGATTTAAAACAAGATTTACCTTAAAAGTACTTATTATGAGTTAATTTTGATGCTAGTATTCGATCAAAATTTTTTCTAATTAACCATAAAATGATTCGGAGTATCTTATGGATTTTCTAATGAACCTAGGTGAAGGTAGCCAGTTTGCTATTCAGCTTGTTATTGTTCTTATCTGTTTGTTTTACGGGGCAAAAAAAGGTGGTATCGCACTGGGTATGCTTGGTGGGGTAGGCTTAATTGTTCTTGTTTTCGGCTTTGGTATTGAACCAGGTAAGCCAGCTATCGATGTAATGCTAACTATCCTTGCGGTGGTAGTGACATCGGCAACATTACAAGCCAGTGGTGGTTTAGATGTCATGTTACAAATCGCGGAGAAAATGCTTCGTCGTAACCCGAAATATGTCAGTATTTTGGCACCATTTGTAACTTGTTTCTTAACTATTTTATGTGGTACAGGTCACGTGGTTTATACCATGTTACCAATCATTTATGATATTGCGATCAAAAATGATATTCGTCCTGAACGTCCAATGGCAGCAAGCTCAATTGCTTCTCAAATGGGTATCATTGCGTCACCTGTTTCTGTGGCAGTAGTGACTTTAACCACATTCTTAGTGAATGCTAAAACACCATTAGCAGGTTTTGATGGTTATTTAGATTTATTAAAAATTACCGTGCCTTCAACCCTTTGCGGTGTATTGGCTATCGGTATTTTCAGCTGGTTCCGCGGTAAAGATTTAGATAAAGACCCAGAATTCCAAGAGAAATTAAAAGATCCAGAATTCAAAAAATATGTTTATGGTGATAGCACATCATTATTAGATAAAAAATTACCACAATCTAGCTGGAATGCGATGTGGATCTTCTTTGGTGCAATTTTAGTGGTAGCGGTATTAGGTTACTTTAAAGATTTACGCCCAGCCTTTGAAAAATCAGCACCAGCTCAAGTAGTTGAAATTGTTTCTGCCGATAAAGCAGTGAAATCTTTCAATGTTAAAGACGGTAAAATTGTTGCATTAGCAAAAGATGGTACATTAGTGCTTGATGTTAAAGACAGCAAAGCGAAAACACAAACAGCCTACAATAACGTTGCAATTTATAACGATAAAGGTGAAGTCGCTCAAACAATTACCGCTCAAGATAACAATGTTGTCATCACTGCGGGTGATAAAACTGAAACTATCGATAACGCTGCAATCGTATTAAAAGACACTGCGAAGAAAAAAGTGAATTTAAGTATGGTTCACGTTATTCAAATCTTCATGTTATTAGCGGGTGCATTAATTGTTATCTTTACTAAAACTGATGCGGGTAAAATCAGTAAAAATGAAATTTTCCGTTCAGGTATGATTGCATTAGTGGCTGTATTCGGGATTTCTTGGATGGCAGAAACCATGTTTACCGTTCACACTCCAATGATGAAAGCAGCACTTGGTGATGTGGTAAAAGCACATCCTTGGACTTACGCCGTGATGTTGTTATTAATTTCTAAATTCGTAAACTCACAAGCGGCAGCATTGGTTGCATTCGTTCCATTAGCTTTAGGTATCGGCGTTGATCCAGCTGTTATATTAGCCTTTGCTTCAGCTTGTTACGGTTACTACATTTTACCAACTTACCCAAGTGACCTTGCGGCAATCCAATTCGACCGTTCAGGCACAACCCACATTGGTAAGTTTGTAATTAACCACAGCTTTATTTTACCGGGCTTAATCGGTGTAATCACTTCATGTATCTTTGGTTACATTTTCACAAGCTTGTTTGGTTATCTATAATAACTAACAGATAAAAGAAAAGGCTATTCGTTTGAATAGCCTTTTTTGTTTGTAAAGTGCGGTTAAATTTTAGGATGTTTTATCTCAATGCTACATTTGACTTTATCATTCATAAACATTCCTAAAACTGACCGCACTTTTGCTCTTCTTAAAATAAATTCCTGCTAAAGGTTGAAACATAGGGGGATTTATTGCGATAATCCTCATTATTTTTTGGGTGATCTTTCGGGCTACCATTTTTTCAGGTGGCCAGTTTTTATTAGGAAAGATTAAATTGAACATTATTTAAGTAAGTTAGAAGAATAACAATGGCTGAAAAACGTAATATTTTTTTAGTAGGTCCAATGGGCGCAGGTAAAAGCACCATTGGCCGTCAGCTTGCGCAACAATTGAATATGGACTTTGTCGATTCAGATGCAGTAATTGAGGAACGTGCGGGAGCAGACATTAGCTGGATTTTTGATTTAGAAGGCGAAGAAGGTTTTCGTAAGCGTGAAGAGCGAATTATCAATGAATTAACCCAATTACAAGGCGTTGTGCTTTCCACTGGTGGGGGAGCAGTGATGTCAAAAGAGAATCGTAATTATCTTTCTGCTCGTGGTATTGTGATTTATTTAGAAACCTCAGTAGATAAACAATATCAACGTACGCAACGTGATAAAAAACGTCCTTTATTACAAGGAACAGATAACCCACGCCAAGTGTTGGAAGATTTAGCTAAAGTACGCAATCCGTTATACGAAGAAATTGCAGATATTACTTTGCCAACAGATGAGCAAAATGCCAAAGTAATGGTTAATCAAATTGTTGATTTAATTGACAATCTAAACGGCTTAAACGGTTCACTCTAAGGATTTAAAATGTTGTGCGTAAATGTTGAATTAAAAGAACGTCGTTATCCTATTTATATTGGGGAAGGTTTACTTAAAGATGAAACCTGTTACCCGCTGAAGAAAGGGGATAAAGTGATGATCGTGACTAATCCAACTGTCGCACAATATTATCTTGAGCCTGTTACAGAAACGTTAGAAAAAATAGGTTGTCAGGTTGAATCGGTATTATTGCCTGATGGCGAAAAATATAAAACGCTCGAGTCTTTAAACCTCATTTTTACCGCACTTTTAAAGCATAATCATGGGCGAGATACTACGATTATTGCATTAGGTGGTGGCGTGATTGGTGATGTAGCAGGTTTTGCGGCTGCAAGTTATCAGCGTGGTGTGCGTTTCATTCAAATTCCTACTACATTATTGGCTCAAGTGGATTCTTCTGTTGGTGGCAAAACCGCCGTTAATCATGAGTTAGGCAAAAATATGATTGGCGCGTTTTATCAACCTTCTACGGTGATTATTGACACGCTTACACTCAATACCTTGCCAAAACGTGAAGTGAATGCGGGACTTGCGGAAGTCATTAAATATGGGGCGATTTTAGATTATGCCTTTTTCGAATGGCTTGAAGCACATATTGATGAATTAGTCGCATTAAATCAACATTCACTGCAGCATTGCATTGCGCGTTGTTGTCAAATCAAAGCCGATGTTGTTGCGCGCGATGAAACTGAAAAAGGCGATCGTGCATTATTAAATCTCGGTCATACTTTTGGTCATGCGATCGAAACACATTTAGGCTATGGAAACTGGTTACATGGTGAAGCTGTTGCAGCTGGAACTATGATGGCAGCGGTGTTATCTGAACAATTAGGCGATCTTTCTTTTGAAGATGTCGCACGTTTAGAAAAACTTTTAGCGCGTGCTAATTTGCCGACTGTTTCGCCTGATACCATGCAGCCAGACGATTATTTACCGCACATGATGCGTGATAAAAAAGTGCTAGCAGGCAAATTGCGGCTTGTGTTGCTAAAAGAGCTTGGACAAGCCTATGTGGCGACTGATACTGACAAATCTCTTGTGCTAAACGCGATTGAGCGTTGCACACAACATGACTAACTGTCATTGCTCTCATGTTGCGTCCAAAAAATAACAAAACGAAACCTCGAATTAAACACCGCCCGTTTTTAAAATGGGCGGGCGGTAAATTTCGTTTAACGGACGATCTCAACCGAGTCTTCCCAAAAAGAAAACAGTGTTTGATTGAACCCTTTGTTGGCGCGGGCGCTGTTTTTTTAAATTCCCATTTTGAACGTTATATTTTGGCGGATATTAATCCTGATTTAATTAACTTGTTTAATATCGTCAAAGAAAATGTGGATGCCTATATTGAGGCTTGTAAGCCAATTTTCTTCGCTGAAAATGCGAATACAGCCGAGTATTATTACGCACAACGAGATGCTTTTAATCAATCAACTGATCCTTTCGATCGCTCCGTGTTGTTCCTTTATTTGAACCGTTTTGGATTTAATGGATTGTGCCGTTATAACAGTAAAAATGAGTTTAATGTGCCCTTTGGCGCTTATAAAACCCATTATTTCCCTGAAGATGAATTGCGCTATTTCGCCCATAAAGCACAAAGTGCGGTCTTTTTATGCGCTGATTTTCAACAGACCTTTGAATTAGCGGATAAACACAGCGTGATCTATTGTGATCCGCCTTATGCACCGCTTCCGCAAGATACTAATTTTACTGGATATGCAGGGAATGCTTTTGGCCTTGAACATCAAAAGAATTTAGCAGAATGCGCCAAAAAAGCGCAAAAAGAAAAGCAAATTTCTGTTGTGATTTCTAACCACGATACGAAATTTACGCGTGAGATTTATAAAGGGGCAAAATTTAAACGCGTTAAAGTACAGCGCTCGATCAGTCAATCCTCAGAAAAACGAGTTAAAGTAAAAGAATTAATCGCTATCTTTAAAGGTTAGTTTAGTAGGTTAGTTCGGGATTGATTTTAATCTCAAAGCCTTTTACTTCGGGATAAGTCGGTTGAATTGCGGCGAGTAATTCGCTTTGGCGAAATAAAATCCCTTGGCGAACGACTGCACTTTTGACTTCAACAAAGAGTTTCCCATCTGTGATGGAACCTAACCGAAAGAGCCCTTTGAATTCTTGTGGGAAAAGGCGGCTGATGTTTTGGTTCAGTTCATTCAACATTAACCCTTTCTGCATGATTTTGGCAAATTGAGATCCTTCCAGCACATCAATAATATTCATGGCTTTTTGATAACGCTCATGCTTGTTTTCCACAAAAATACCCCAATAATGACTTTACGTTGAATTTCCGATACAATACACACAAATTTTGTCAGAGACAATAAGATGATGAAATCAAACAAAGGTAAAACAAATTTCTGGTCGCAGTTGCTGTTAAGCATGATTGCGATTTTTGCTTTACCTGTTGCTCAGGGATTGGAGGCGCCGCCTTCATCAAATATGAGTGGCGAAAATTACCAAACATCATCTGAACAACATATGTTGATTGCAGTGCGTGAAATTCGTCAAGCATTGCAGGTTCAACCTCAGCCAACAAATCACAAAACCCATTCCAATCAAAAACACGAAAAAATTCAACCGCACTTTATCGCGGCAGAGTTTCCTGTTTTTGCTCCTATTCGCGCCGGTCCAGCTATCATTTAATTTTCCTTTATATTTGAACGAGCCGATTTTTTAATCGGATGATCCTTTTTATTTTTATTTGAAAGAGAAATTATGAGTTTTTTAACAAAAATTTTTGGCAGCCGTAACGAACGTATTTTACGCAGATTAAGAAAACAAGTTGCGAAAATCAACAAAATGGAGCCCGCTTTTGAAGCATTAAGTGATGATGAATTAAGAGCAAAAACAGAAGAATTCCGTAGTCGTTTAGCTAATGGTGAAACTTTACAACAACTTTTACCTGAAGCGTTTGCTACCGTGCGTGAAGCGGGTAAACGTGTACTCGGTATGCGCCATTTCGATGTGCAATTAATCGGTGGTATGGTGCTAACAAACCGTTGTATCGCAGAGATGCGTACGGGTGAAGGTAAAACCTTAACCGCAACCTTGCCTTGTTATTTGATGGCGTTGGAAGGTAAAGGTGTACACGTTGTAACCGTGAATGATTACTTAGCACGTCGTGACGCGGAAACTAACCGCCCATTATTTGAATTCTTAGGTATGACTGTTGGAGTGAATATCCCTGGTTTACCGCCTGAAGCAAAACGTGAAGCTTATGCGGCAGATATTACGTACGCGACAAACAGCGAATTAGGTTTCGATTACCTTCGTGATAACTTAGCCCATTCCAAAGAAGAGCGTTTCCAACGTCATTTAGGCTATGCCTTAGTGGATGAAGTTGACTCAATTTTAATCGATGAAGCGCGTACACCATTGATTATTTCAGGCCAAGCAGAAGACAGCTCTGAACTTTATATTGCGGTAAATAAACTAATTCCGAATTTAATTAAGCAAGAAAAAGAAGATACGGAAGAATATACCGGTGAAGGCGACTACACCTTAGATCTTAAAACCAAACAAGCGTATTTGACTGAACGTGGTCAAGAAAAAGTTGAAAATTGGTTAATTGAACAAGGTTTAATGCCAGAAGGTGATTCTCTTTATTCACCAGCGCGCATTGTATTGCTACACCATGTTATGGCAGCGTTACGTGCGAATACTTTATTTGAGCGCGATGTAGACTATATCGTGAAAGATGGTGAGATCGTGATCGTCGATGAACATACTGGTCGTACTATGGCGGGTCGTCGTTGGTCTGATGGTTTACACCAAGCAATCGAAGCAAAAGAAGGCGTAGAAATTAAGAGTGAAAACCAAACTGTTGCGTCGATTTCTTACCAAAACTACTTCCGTCTTTATGACAAATTAGCGGGTATGACTGGTACAGCAGATACCGAAGCCTTTGAATTCCAACAAATTTATGGTTTGGAAACTGTCGTTATCCCAACCAATCGTCCAATGATTCGTGATGATCGTACGGACGTCATGTTTGAGAATGAAGAATACAAATTCAATGCAATTATTGAAGATATCAAAGACTGTGTCGCTCGCAATCAACCAGTTCTTGTCGGTACCGTATCAGTTGAAAAATCTGAAATGCTTTCTCAAGCGTTAGATAAAGCGGGTATCAAACACAACGTATTGAATGCAAAATTCCACGCACAAGAAGCGGAAATTGTTGCGGAAGCAGGGGCGCCAGGTGCAGTAACCATTGCAACTAACATGGCGGGTCGTGGTACCGATATTATCCTCGGTGGTAACTGGAAAGCAAAAGCGGCAAAATTAGAGAACCCAACTCCAGAGCAAATTGAGGCACTTAAAGCTGAGTGGGAGAAAAATCACGAGATCGTGATGCAAGCTGGTGGCTTACACATTATCGGGACAGAACGTCATGAATCACGCCGTATTGATAACCAGTTGCGTGGTCGTTCAGGTCGTCAAGGTGACCCAGGTTCTTCACGTTTCTACCTTTCTTTGGAAGATGGCTTAATGCGTATTTATCTGAATGAAGGTAAATTAAATATGATGCGTAAAGCCTTCACCCAACCAGGTGAAGCGATGGAGTCTAAACTTCTCGCTAAAGTGATTGCATCGGCGCAAGCGAAAGTAGAAGCCTTCCACTTTGATGGTCGTAAAAACTTGCTTGAATATGATGATGTGGCTAACGACCAACGTCATGCAATTTACGAACAACGTAATTACTTGCTCGATAACGATGATATTTCAGAGACTATCAAAGCAATTCGCAGCGATGTATTTAATGATGTGATTGACCAATATATTCCGCCACAATCATTGGAAGAACAATGGGATATTAAAGGCTTAGAAGAGCGTTTAGCGCAAGAGTTTGGTCTTGAGTTACCAATTGAACATTGGTTAGAAGAAAATAACAATCTTCATGAAGAAAACTTGCGTGAGCGCATTATTCAAGAAGCCGAAGATGAATACAAAGCGAAAGAAGCGCTTGCGGGTGAAGAAACCATGCGTCATTTCGAAAAAGGTGTGATGTTACAAACTCTTGATGAGCTTTGGAAGGAGCACTTGGCGGCAATGGATTATTTACGTCAAGGTATCCATTTACGTGGTTATGCGCAAAAAGATCCAAAACAAGAGTACAAAAAAGAATCTTTCCGTATGTTTACTGAAATGTTGGATTCTTTAAAACATCATGTGATTATGACACTTACTCGCGTGAAAGTCCGTACACAGGAAGAGATTGAAGAAGCGGAACGTGCACGTCAAGAAATGGCTGAACGTGAAGCATTAACTCATCAACCTGTAGATGAAAATACAGAGCAAGCTCAAAGCGAGGACTATTCTGATCGTCATATTGGACGTAATGAACCTTGTCCTTGTGGGTCAGGTAAAAAATACAAGCATTGTCACGGCAGTAAAGCCCGATATGCTTAGTTAAGGTAAAGAGCGGTTAAATTTTTGCGTGTTTAAAACACCGCTAAAAATGACCGCTCTTTCTACTTTCGAGATAAGGAAAAACGATGAGTAAGCCTATCATTCAAGTTGCGGCAGGGATTATTCGTAATGAATTTGGGCAGCTATATTTGACCCAGCGTTTAGAAGGGCAAGATTTTGCGCAAGCATTAGAATTTCCAGGTGGCAAAGTTGATGCAGGTGAAACACCTGAAGAAGCTTTAAAAAGAGAATTGGAAGAAGAGATTGGCATTCACATTTTAAATGCTGAGCTGTACGAACGTTTTCAATTTGAATATCCAACCAAAATTTTAGATTTTAGTTTTTATCTGGTCACTGAATGGATTGGCGAGCCGTTTGGTCGAGAAGGTCAGGAAGGTTTTTGGCTTGAACAAAGTGAGCTTGATGCAGGGCAATTCCCACCAGCCAATTTAAAGCTGATTCAGCGTTTAGTGGCTGAAAGTGTCAAATAACATTTAATCAAATTTATTTATTATGATTCCAAGTATTTTTCTGAGTTTATTTTTTATTGCGACGGTGATTTTTATCGTCAATTCGCATTATCGTTGGACATATTTTTTTGCGATTGCATTATTCGTCTTATTGTTTAGTTCAATGTTTGCGATAACCGGTCAATGGCAACGCGGATTGAATTTTGCGTCCGTACTTTTTGTGGTGTTGATGCTATTCCATCGAATGAAAATTCATTACTACAAACAACCTTTACTCATTTCAGATTTTTGGCTTGTAACAGACTGGCGAAATTGGGAAACCCTCTTACATTATAAAGGGGCCATTTTCGGCGTGTTGGGGCTATTAGGTCTGTTGGGGTATGCTATCTTTGGCTGGTCAGATGTTGAAACTGCATCTGTTGGATTTCGCGTATTTGCAGCAATACTCGCAGCAACAAGCTTTGGTTTAATGTGGTATTATTCTAAAGATCCGGATGCGACAAAAGTCTGGCTAGATTCATTGCCAGATGATGGTCGAGATGTTTTCTTAAACCTGCCAATGTCTTGTCGTGGCGTATTCTTTAAAGTGCCAGAATTTGAAGGCGATAGCCAAAAATTTAAAGAAAAACTGACCGCACTTTTAAGTGAAAAGGCAGAGAGCAAAACTGAAAGTGCAGAAAAGCCTGACATTGTGGTGTGTTTACAAGAATCAACCTTGAATCCCCATCAATTTGATTTTGATGCAGAAACCATCCCGCCATTTTCAATGTTTAATAAGCAGGAAGATACCGCATTTGTAAGTCCATTGCGTGTACATACGCTGGGTGGCGCAACGTGGAAATCTGAATTTGCTTTCCTTGCAGGGGTGCCTTCAACCGATTTTGGTGCTTTAGCAAGTGGGGTGTTTTATTCGGTTGTGCCACACTTACAGACGGGTTTTATTAAAAATCTTCGTGAGCAAGGCTATTTTTGTGTGGCATTATCGCCTTTTACGAAAGGTAACTACAACGCAAAACCTGCCTATGAGCACTTTGGTTTTGACTTGATGTTACAACCACAAGATTTAGGCTATCCCGCATCAATCAGCAAAAATCTTTGGCATATTAGCAGTGAAGAGATGATGTATTACACCAAACTGATTCTGCAGAAACAGCATCCATCATTGGAAAATGTGAAACAGCCCATGTTTGTCTATGTGCTAACCATGAAAGAGCATGGCCCTTACAACACGAACATGCCAAATCATTTTAATTTGGCGAGTAAGCGTTTAGGGGGAAAAGCGATTTCTTGCTTAAATGATTATATTGATCGCATTGCTAGCCTTAATGAGGCAATCGAAGGCTTGAATGATTATTTAAAAGCACGAGAAACACCTTATGTATTCGGTTATTTTGGTGATCACCAAGTCGCTTTTGATAATCAGCTTCCACCGAAAAAAGGTAATTTTGTAAATCCAGATTATGTGACTCAATTTGTGGTTAGAACTAATCGTAAAACTGACTTTGTTCAACAGCAAGATTTCTTAGATTTAGCCTTTGTTGGTGGCGTATTACTTGATGTGGCAGGTTTATCACCGAAAGATGACTTTATGCGAGCAAATATCGCTATGCGTCAGTTAAGCCAAGGTAAGCTCGAAGATGCAAAGGATATGGATTTAGTGAATAGCTATCGAAATTATCTGTATCAAGATTTAAAAATTGCGCAATAATAAAAAATCTCGGTTAACGCCGAGATTTTTTTATAAGCAAAATTTAACCGATAAGTCTGCTAATTTTACCCACACGTCTTGACCATATTCTTGCTTGGTTGTGCGCTCAATATCTGCCAACTCTTGCAAAATTTCAAAGAGTTTTTGATAGGTGAGTCGCTGTATTGCCGCTGTATAAAGAGGACGACGACTCTGCCAAATTTTGAGACGGTCAAAATCCGCTTTGAGTGTCTGTGTAGGCAAACTCGTGTTAAGAGAGGGATTGCGTAGTTGTGGTTTTGTTAATTCTAGCAACGTGAGTAGTTCACGCTGTAAAGTACGCAACAAAATAACAGGTTGCACATCTTCAGCTTGTAAACCACGCAAAATCCGCTTTGAGCGATTTGCCTTGCCTGATAATAACGCATCAATCCATTGGAAAGGGGTAAAGACAGAAGATTGCTCTACGACTAATTTAACGCGGTTATACGTGAGTTTGTGATCAGGATAAAGCAAATCTAAAAGCTGTAATGCTTGTTTCAATGCCAGTAGATTATTTTCATAGCTATAACAAAGCAGTTGAACGGCTTCCTCATCAGCTGATAATCCCATATTTTTTGTACGATGCTTCACCCAACGAGAAAGTTGTTCTGAGTTCGGTGTTTGGCAGTTCACGATAACAGCTTGTGGCTCAAATTGATTCGCCTGAATAAACCACTCTTGTTTTTCGGCTGCTTTAGACAATTTAGGCAAGGTGAGGACAAGCAAGCTATCTTCATTTAATCCACTGATAAATTGCTGAAGGTTTTTTGGCAAAAGTGCGGTCAGATTTTCGGGTAAATTGAGAATGAAAATTTGCTTATTAAAAAAGAGCCCCATAGATTGGCTGGCCTCAATTAATGCAGACCAGTCAGTATTAGTATCTATGGTGATTTGATTTTTTTCATCAAAACCTTGAAGAAGGGCGGCTTGATGAATGAGATCTTCACTTTCACTGAGCAACAGGGGATCTGTCCCAACCAAAAAATAGACTTTCGCTAAATGGCTGTTCAGGTTAGAGGCCAGTTGCTCAGGAAAAATGCGGTTCATTATTTTCCTTGAACTTGATGTTGCAAGGCAGCCATTTTATTAATTAATTGGCGAGCCGCTTGTTCGCGCATATCATTCCAAATCACATCACGCTCAGCTGATTTTGCTAATGCAGCACGCGAGTTATCAAAGAAAGTGCGGTTGATTTTTGCAGAGATTGGGTAGGTTTCTCCGTTAGCCAAGCGTACACTTGCTTCAACATCAAGGGTCAATACTTTTTCTGCTTCTCGGCCTTGTTTAAAGACTGACGCCACTTTATCGCTTGAAGTCTGTTTATTTAAACGCAACACTGGCACACCTTGTTTTGCAGGAACAAGGTTTACGTTGTTGCTAAGCAGTTGCTTACGCATTGCCATTGACATTTCACTGTATGGGTCGCTGCTTTCAAGGGCCATTGTTTTTAATTCTGCAGGAACCGCAGCACCATTATCAAAGTGCCAACCACAAGCAGTTAAAAAGGCTGTTACCCCAACTAAGCAGATCGTTTTGATTGATTTCATCATAAAAATTACCTGTAAAATTCACCGCACTTTATTTTGGTTAAGAGCTGTTTATGCAACGCTTGGAATAAAATGCGGTTATTTTATGGATTATTGCGGTTTAACCACCACATTTAACAATTTACCTGGTACATAAATCACTTTCACGATTTGTGTATTGTCAGTAAATTTCTTCACATTTTCATCTGCAAATGCAACAGTTTTCACGGTTTCTTCATCCGCATCAGCTGCAACGGTGACTTTACCGCGTACTTTACCGTTGACTTGCACCACGATAAGTTTTTCATCTTCTACCATCGCCGCTTCATCAGCTTTCACCCATTCTGCATGGTCAATGTTGCTTTCGTTGCCTAACGCTTTCCATAATTCAAAGCAGATGTGCGGAGTGATTGGATAAAGCATACGCACGACTGCGCTTAATGCTTCAGCCATAACAGCGCGATCTTGTTCGCTTTCTAATGGTGCACGGGTTAATTTGTTCATTAACTCCATCACTGCTGCAATAGCCGTATTGAAAGTCTGACGACGACCAATGTCATCGCTCACTTTCGCGATTGTTTTATGGACATCACGGCGAAGTGATTTTTGGTCTGCAGAAAGTGCGGTCACATCTAAAGCGGTTTTTGCAGGATTTTGGCTGTATTCATACACTAAATTCCATACACGACCTAAGAAACGTTTTGCACCTTCTACGCCAGATTCTTGCCATTCAAGTGTCATTTCTGCAGGAGACGCGAACATCATGAAGAGACGCACGGTATCTGCACCGTATTTTTCCACCATTTCTTGTGGGTCGATACCGTTGTTTTTCGATTTCGACATTTTGGTCATACCGGTATGCACTAATTCATGGCCTTCCAGATCAGTGGCCTTGATGATTCGACCTTTTTCATCACGCTCAAGGGTCACTTGCGTTGGGCTTACCCAAATACGCTCGTTGGTTGGACTGGTGTAATAGAACGCATCGGCTAACACCATGCCTTGGCATAATAATTTTTGTGCCGGCTCGTCGCTAGTGACGAAACCTGCATCACGCAATAATTTATGGAAGAAACGGAAGTAGAGCAAGTGCATTGTCGCGTGCTCGATACCACCGATATATTGATCCACCGGTAACCAGTAATTAGCTTCATCTTTATCCAACATGCCTTCAGCATAGCTAGGTGAAGTATAGCGAGCGTAGTACCAAGACGATTCCATAAAGGTATCAAAGGTATCGGTTTCTTTTAATGCAGGCTCTCCGTTGAAAGTGGTTTTCGCCCAATTTGGATCCGCTTTAATTGGACTTTTCACGCCATCCATGACCACATCTTCCGGTAGAATAATCGGTAAATCTTCGATTGGTGCCGGTACGGTTTCTCCGTTTGGCAAGGTCAGCATTGGAATTGGTGCACCCCAATAACGTTGACGGGAAACGCCCCAGTCACGTAAACGATAGTTAACTTGGCGTTTACCTACACCTAATTTTTCTAATTTATCCGCGATACCGTTGAATGCGCCATCAAAATCCAAACCGTCAAACTCAGCAGAGTTAACCAATTTTCCGTGCTCAACAAAAGCTTGTCTAGTTAAATCAATTTCTTCATCCGCAAGCGGTGCGATCACTTGTTTAATTGGCAAACTGTATTTTTGAGCAAATTCAAAGTCACGTTGGTCATGTGCTGGAACCGCCATTACCGCGCCAGTACCGTAGTGCATTAATACGAAGTTTGCGACCCAAATTGGTAGTTTTTCACCCGTTAACGGATGAATCGCAAATAAGCCAGTTGCCATCCCTTTTTTCTCCATAGTGGCAAGGTCTGCTTCTGCCACTTTGGCGTTTTTCGCTTCACGGATGAATTCAGCCAATTGAGGATTTTTTTCTGCCGCTAAGTCCGCTAATGGATGCGCTGCCGCGATACCTAAATAGCTTACGCCATAGAAGGTATCTGGACGGGTGGTATAAACCGCAACTTTTTCTGCGGTATCTGCTACATCAAAAGTAATTTCTACCCCTTCAGAACGACCGATCCAGTTGCGTTGCATGGTTTTAACCATATCTGGCCATTGTGGTAGTTGGTCTAATCCACCTAATAATTGTTCTGCATAATCAGTGATTTTAATAAACCATTGAGGGATCTCTTTTTGTTCTACTGGAGTATCACAACGCCAACAACAACCGTCGTGCACTTGTTCGTTCGCCAACACAGTTACATCGTTCGGACACCAGTTTACGGTTGAGTTTTTTTTGTACACTAAGCCTTTTTTGTAAAGCTCAGTGAAGAACCATTGTTCCCATTTATAGTATTCTGGACGGCAGGTCGCAATTTCGCGATCCCAGTCATAACCAAAGCCCAACATTTTGAGCTGGTTTTTCATGTATTCGATATTTTCGTAAGTCCATTTCGCGGGTGCAGTTTTATTTTTAATTGCAGCCCCTTCAGCCGGCAAACCAAATGCATCCCAACCAATTGGCTGTAACACATTTTTGCCGTTCATACGTTGATAACGAGAAACCACATCACCGATCGTGTAGTTACGCACGTGGCCCATGTGTAAACGACCAGATGGGTAAGGGAACATTGAAAGGCAGTAATATTTTTCTTTAGATGTATCTTTGATGGCTTTGAAGACTTTATTTTCAGCCCAATATTGTTGAACAGCGGGTTCAATCAAATCAGGACGGTAATGTTGTTGCATAGAAAATCACCTTAAATTTTGACCGCACTTTGCGGCATATTTTGCTTTATAAAATGTGGTATAGGATAGCGTAAAATGGGGAAAATTGGTAGAAAGTGCGGTGATTTTTTTACTGATTTTATAAGAGATTTTGAATTTCAGATGGAATTAATTTGGGCGAAGGAATCCAAACTTGTTTATGTCGGTTTAATTCACCTTTTTCAAGAACTATCGAGCTTTTAGGTACTTTGAATGCTTTACTCAAAAATTTCAGCAAGTGAGTATTTGCTTGACCATCAACAGGTGGTGCGCTAATCGTGATTTTGAGTTCATCATCATGCAATCCCACAATTTGATCTTTACTGGCTTTGGGTTGCAGAATGATTTTAAGACGTAGTCCTTCAGGTGTTTGTTCGATTGCTGACATAACTAAATTTACTCACCACATTTACAATAAGGGCTGGAAGATCCAGCCCGAAAAAATAATGTTATTTTTGACCGCACTTTAAGCGGCGATAGCCCATAAAACCTGGAAGTAGTCGTAAAAGAGATTATTCAAAAATAACAGAATAATGGCGATAACCATCGGTGAAAAATCAATCGCGCCCACAGTTGGTAAAATACGTTTAATTGGTTTTAATAATGGCTCAGTAAGTTGATATAACGCATAGAATGCAGGGTTATTGCCACGATTAAACCAACTTAAAATTGCGCCAGCGATTAACACATAGAAAATGGCTATACCGATATTTTTAATCAGCCCTAATATGCCCAATAGTAGGAAGTAGTTGAGATTTAACCCGCCAAACAGAACCGATTTCAATCCGCAAAGCAAGAAGACTAAAACCAGTGCAGTAGTTTCCACTTTTTTCACCACAGGAAAAACTTTACGCAATGGGGCAATAACTGGCTGGGTTAATTTCAGCGTAAATTGAGAAATAGGATTGTAATAATCCACGTTCGCTAAGGGGAGCCATACGCGTAAAATTAACACTAAACAATACAGATCGATAATCGATCCTAAAAATAATGCAGTTTGGGAAATTTCCATTATAACCAACCTTTCCGTTTAAAATAGATATAAGGCGTAAGCGCCGCACCAATCATTAATCCAATAGCCATTGGGTAACCATATTTAAAATGGATCTCTGGCATAAATTCAAAGTTCATCCCGTAAGTAGATGCCACAAGTGTTGCCGGTAGGAACATCACCGACACCACCGAGAAGAATTTCATGATTTTATTCTGCTCGATATTAATATAACCCATTGCCGCCTGCATTAAAAAGTTTACTTTTTGGAACAATGATTCATTATGCGGTTGCAATGATTCGATATCTCGTAAGATTTCTCGTGCTTGTTCTAACTGATTTGGCGGTAAGCGAGTTTTACGCACCAAGAAACCCAATGCACGTTGTGTATCCATCAAACACAAACGCACTTTAGAACTGGTATCTTCTTGTTCTGTTAGGGTATTTAAGGCTTCATCGAAAGCTTCATCTTGTGTACCATTTAAAATCACGCGACTTAATTTTTCTAAATCGGCATACACGTTTTCGATAACATCTGCTAATTGCTCAATTTTGGTCTCAAATAAATCGAGCAAAACTTCATACGCATTACATTCTAATAATCGTTGACTACGGGAACGCATACGATATAAACGGAATGCGGGTAATTCACGATCACGTAGGGTAAATAAGCGCCCATCACGAATAGTAAACGCCACGCTTGCGAGGTCGGCGTAATTTTCTTCGTCTTCACAATAAAAGAATGAGTGCAAGTGCAAACCGTCCTCGTCTTCGAAGAAACGCGCGGATGCTTCGATGTCTTCCAATTCGAGGAATGAGGCGAGACTTTGTCCTAAGCCTTCTTGCAACATCTCACGTTCTTCCCCTGTCGGCTCCAGTAAATCTAGCCAAATGGCAGAACTGAGATCGGCTGGTTCGTCATCAATACGAAGCAAGCGGGAATCGTTAATGGCAAAAGCGTTAATCATTGGTCATACTCCTTTTGGGATTATGAAGATCCAACTGTGAACAAAAAAAGATCAAACGAAATTGGCACGAGAGAAAAGTGCGGTCAAATTTTTGTATGTTTTTAAAATGGGTTTCGTTCGATAAAAGATGCCGAAGAAAGGTAAATTGATTACCAGCGAACTCTCGCTGATAAGAGGCGAGAGTCTAAAGCGATATTCGGTATCGACTATGACTGTCCAAAGTGTGTGTCCTTCTCGTTAAAAAATCGGTCGAATGTTACGCTTGAAAGGCGTATTCGTCAAGTGATTATTGAAAAGGACACGGCACTTTTTAATTAATTGGTATATTGATTAATTGCGTTAGTAACTTCTTGATCTTGATAAATATTATTAACAATATCTTTGAAGGTTTCGCCTAACACTTTTTGAATTTCATCATTGCTCGCATTAAATGCGCCAGATTGTGAACGGGTTGCATTAAAGGTTTTGTTGTATTGTCCGCGTGGGCCTTGTACATAAACCACCGCTTGAATTTTGCTGTTTAAGGTATAACGTAAATTGCCTTGCTCAACTTTAGCGTTGAATTCTTTTACATCAACAGTTACGCCAGCATTTGCATTATTAGCTTGTCCAATACGGAAACCTTTGCTGACTAAATTTTGTTGCATCACTTGTTGGAAAAGTTGAGTAACGCTTGGTGATGCGTTTAATTTAATCAGCTCACCTGATTTAGTATAAGTTGCAATTTCTTGTTGTGGACGAGAATCGCGAGTATTGACGGTCACCACTGCTGATTGGTTAATATTCATGGATGCAGTCGGTGATTGAGGGGTAAAAGTTAAGGTATTAGATTGCGCTTGGCAACCCGCTAAAAATAATGTCGTAGCGGCCAACGTCATTGTTGATAATGCTTTGATTTTGTTTGTTACTTTCATAATTTCCTCATTGAATTAGGTTAATTTGTGTTATTCTTACAAACTTAACGCTGAATGTATAGCAAAAAGTTAGGGAGTTTATTTATGTCAAAACAGCAAGAGTTATTAGAGAGAATTCAAGCCGAATTTCAACCGCACTTTGCTACCGTGGAAAATGAAAGCCATATGCATAGTTCTGGTCGAGGGGCTGATTCTCATTTTAAATTAGTGATTGTTAGCGATGCTTTTGAAGGCATGCGCAAGGTGCAACGTCACCAAAAACTTTATCAACTTTTTGCCGATGATTTAAAAAATGGCATTCACGCATTAGCTCTTCATCTTTATACAAAAAGCGAATGGGAGAGCCTAGGCGAAGCATTTCCAAAATCACCAAATTGTCTTGGTGTTGGACAGTAAGTATTCCCTTACGTTCCCTATATTAGATTTTCATAAGAAGAGAGAAGGCGATAAGCGTTCTCTCTTTTTATTTTGATGGATATTTATTTTGCTCCAGATAAATATCCGTCTAAAAAGTCCACAAATATTTCACAAAAAATGGGGGCGTAAAGTGGAATAAAAGCCCATTTTCCGATAGAATAAGGCGCTTTTAATTTTCGAATTTCAATTTCTGGATGTGTAAGTCATTCCTTACTCGTCGAGAAATTAAACAGATTTGAGTTTTTAAATTTATGTGTCAGTTAATAATACTTTGATCTCAAAGTGTTTTCTGTCACGCTCAATCGCGAGATTGCTTTTAGAGTGTATGCTTTAATCGCAATCGTGTTTTTAACCTAGAAAAGTAGTGCAAACAGTATGATTACAATCAAAAAAGGCTTGGATCTTCCTATTGCAGGAAAACCAGCACAAGTAATCCATAGCGGTAACGCTGTGAATCAGGTTGCGATTCTTGGTGAAGAGTATGTGGGTATGCGTCCTTCTATGAAGGTACGCGAAGGCGATGTCGTGAAAAAAGGCCAAGTGCTTTTTGAAGACAAGAAAAACCCTGGAGTGGTTTTCACAGCCCCTGCGAGTGGTACTATCACTGTAATTAATCGTGGCGAAAAACGTGTATTACAATCTGTGGTCATTGATGTGCAAGGTAACGATCAAGTTACTTTCGCTAAATATAACGCAGGTGAGCTCAATACGCTTTCTTCTGAACAAGTTAAACAAAACCTCGTTGAATCCGGTTTGTGGACAGCGTTCCGCACTCGTCCGTTCAGCAAAGTGCCTGCCGTAGATGCAGAACCTTCTTCTCTGTTTGTAAATGCGATGGACACCAATCCTTTGGCAGCAAATCCAGAGGTGGTGTTAAAAGAGCATTGGCAAGATTTTATTGACGGTTTAACCGTATTAAGTCGTCTATTCCCAAATAAACCATTAAATCTATGTAAAGCGGGTGATAGCAATATCCCAACCGTGGATTTACCTAACCTAAAAGTACATGATTTTGGTGGTGTTCATCCTGCTGGTTTAGTGGGGACACATATTCACTTTATCGATCCGGTGGGTGTGAATAAAACCGTATGGCACATCAATTACCAAGATGTGATTGCTGTCGGTAAATTATTCACTACGGGCGAACTTTATGTAGAACGCATTGTTTCTCTTGCTGGTCCGCAAGTGAAAGAACCTCGTTTAGTTCGTACAGTAATCGGTGCTAACCTTTCTCAATTAACGGCAGGTGAGTTAAAAGACGGTAATAACCGTGTGATTTCTGGTTCTGTGCTTTGTGGTCAAACTGCAAAAGATGCTCATGACTATTTAGGTCGTTATGCATTACAAGTGTCTGTGATTGCAGAAGGTAATGAGAAAGAGTTCTTAGGTTGGATCACACCACAATCGAACAAATATTCGATTACCCGTACCGTATTGGGTCACTTTGGTAAAAAATTATTCAACTTCACTACCGCAGAAAATGGTGGTGAGCGTGCAATGGTACCAATCGGTAGCTATGAGCGCGTGATGCCGTTGGATATTTTACCGACATTATTATTACGTGATTTAATCGTGGGCGATACCGATGGTTCACAAGCGTTAGGTTGTCTTGAATTAGATGAAGAAGACTTAGCATTATGTTCTTTCGTTTGCCCGGGCAAATATGAATACGGTTCAATCTTGCGTCAAGTATTGGATAAGATTGAGAAGGAAGGTTAAAAATGGGTTTAAAAAATCTTTTTGAAAAAATGGAACCCGCGTTTTTACCAGGCGGTAAATACAGCAAGCTTTATCCGATCTTTGAATCGATTTATACCTTGCTTTATACACCAGGTACGGTAACGCACAAAAACACACACGTTCGTGATGCGTTAGACTCAAAACGTATGATGATTACGGTTTTCCTTGCGTTGTTCCCAGCGATTTTTTACGGGATGTACAATGTGGGTAACCAAGCGATCCCAGCTTTAAATCAATTAGGCAATTTAGATCAATTAATTGCTAACGATTGGCACTATGCGCTTGCAAGTTCATTAGGTTTAGATTTAACCAATAATGCAACTTGGGGCTCAAAAATGGCGTTAGGGGCGATCTTCTTCTTACCAATTTACTTAGTAGTATTTACTGTTTGTACAATTTGGGAATTATTGTTTTCAGTGGTGCGTGGTCACGAAGTAAATGAAGGGATGTTCGTTTCAACCATTTTATTTGCGTTAATCGTTCCACCAACATTGCCATTATGGCAAGCAGCGCTTGGTATCAGCTTTGGTATCGTGGTAGCGAAAGAAATCTTCGGTGGTGTAGGTCGTAACTTTATGAACCCTGCACTTGCTGGTCGTGCATTCTTATTCTTTGCTTATCCGGCTCAAATTTCGGGTGACTTAGTATGGACTGCTGCAGATGGTTTCTCTGGTGCAACCGCACTTTCACAATGGTCTCAAGGTGGTCAAGCTGCATTACAACACACTGTAACCGGTCAACCTATTACTTGGATGGATGCATTCATTGGTAATATCCCAGGTTCAATGGGTGAGGTTTCAACGCTTGCGTTATTAATCGGTGGTGCAGTGATTGTATTCACTCGAATTGCTTCTTGGCGCATTATGGCTGGTGTCATGATCGGTATGATTGGTACTGCAACCTTATTCAACTTAATCGGTTCTGATTCTAACCAAATGTTCTCAATGCCTTGGCATTGGCACTTTGTATTAGGTGGTTTTGCACTTGGTATGATCTTCATGGCTACAGACCCTGTATCCGCTTCATTTACCAACACGGGTAAATGGTGGTACGGTGCGTTAATTGGCGTGATGGCTGTATTAATTCGTACAGTGAACCCAGCTTATCCAGAAGGGATGATGTTAGCGATTTTATTTGCAAACTTATTTGCACCAATTTTCGACTACATCGTGGTTCAAGCAAATATCAAACGTCGGAGAGCAAGAACAAATGGCTAAATTTAATAAAGATAGCGTTAGCGGTACAGTTACCGTTGTTGTGTTGCTAAGTTTAGTGTGTTCTATCGTGGTTTCTGGTGCTGCAGTAGCATTAAAATCCAAACAAGATGAACAAAAAGCACTCGACGTTCAACGTAACATTTTAACTGTTGCTGGCTTAATGAAAGAAGATAATGCATCAGTAATTAAAGACACTTACAGCAAATTTATTGAACCACGTTTAGTGGATTTGCAAAGTGGTGATTACGTTCAAGCTTCAGCAGAAGAAATTAATAAATTTGAACCTAAAGATGCCGTTAAAGATCCAGCTAAAAGCCAAGCTATCCCAGCTGAGGCTGATAAAGCAGGAATTAAGGTTCGTGCAAACCAAGCGCGTGTTTATCTTGTAAAAGATGAACAAGGCAATGTAACCCAAGTGGTATTACCAATGTATGGCCGTGGTTTATGGTCAACCATGTATGGTTTTGTTTCTGTTGCACCAGATGCAAATACCATCAAAGGTATTACTTACTATGATCAAGGTGAAACAGCTGGTCTTGGGGGCGAAATTGCGAACCCACGTTGGCAAGCACAGTTCGTTGATAAAAAATTATTCGATGAACAAGGTAACCAAAAATTCAAAATCTATAAAGGTAGCTCTGCTGCAGATAAAGAGCACGGTGTAGATGGTTTATCAGGTGCAACTTTAACCAGTAATGGTGTTCAAGGTTCATTTGATTATTGGTTCAGCCAAAATGGCTTTGGTCCATTCTTAGCGAAATTTAAAGCAGGAGAAATCAAATAATGGCTGATGCAAAAGTAAATTTAAAAGGTCTTTTATTAGATCCTATTGCTAAAAATAACCCGATTGCCTTGCAAATTTTGGGTATCTGTTCTGCATTAGCGGTAACAACCCAATTACAAACAGCGATCGTTATGGCGATTGCGGTAAGTTTGGTAACCGGTTT
The DNA here is from genome assembly GCF_014931375.1 of Haemophilus parainfluenzae. Classification (NCBI taxonomy): domain Bacteria; kingdom Pseudomonadati; phylum Pseudomonadota; class Gammaproteobacteria; order Pasteurellales; family Pasteurellaceae; genus Parahaemophilus; species Parahaemophilus parainfluenzae. The sequence goes on along the minus strand of NZ_CP063117.1, from coordinate 179,358 downwards.
TTCCAGTTTGTTCATTTCATTGATTCGTAACTATATTCCAAATAGTATCCGTATCATTGTGCAACTGGCGATTATCGCGTCTTTAGTAATCTTGGTTGACCAAGTATTAAAAGCTTATGCTTATGGTTTATCTAAACAGCTTTCTGTATTCGTCGGTCTTATCATTACAAACTGTATCGTAATGGGCCGTGCAGAAGCGTTTGCGATGAAATCACCACCGTTAGAAAGCTTTGTTGACGGTATCGGTAACGGTTTAGGTTATGGTGCGATCTTATTAATTGTCGCCACATTACGTGAATTAATCGGTTCTGGTCGTTTGTTTGGTTTCCCTGTATTCCAAACTATTCAAGACGGCGGTTGGTATCAACCAAACGGTTTATTCCTTCTTGCACCAAGTGCGTTCTTTATTATCGGCTTCGTTATTTGGGGCTTAAGAACGTGGAAACCTGAGCAACAGGAGAAATAATCAATGGAACATTATATTAGCCTATTCGTGAAGGCGATCTTCATTGAAAACATGGCGCTCTCTTTCTTCTTAGGGATGTGTACTTTCCTTGCGGTTTCTAAGAAAGTTTCTACGGCATTTGGTCTTGGTGTTGCGGTAACCGTAGTACTTGGTATTGCGGTACCTGCGAACCAATTTGTGTATGAACACGTATTAAAAGATGGCGCATTGGTAGAAGGGGTAAGCCTTGAGTTTTTAAACTTCATTACCTTTATCGGGATTATTGCGGGTCTTGTTCAATTACTTGAAATGACTTTAGATAAATTCTTCCCAGCACTTTATAACGCATTAGGTATCTTCCTTCCACTTATTGCCGTAAACTGTGCGATCTTTGGTGGTGTATCTTTTGCGGTACAACGTGAATACACTTTTGCAGAATCTGCAGTTTATGGTGTGGGTGCAGGGTTAGGTTGGATGTTAGCAATCGTTGCGCTTGCAGGCTTAACCGAAAAAATGAAATATGCCGATGTACCGGCAGGCTTAAAAGGATTAGGGATTACCTTTATTACTGCTGGCTTGATGGCGCTTGGCTTTATGTCATTCTCTGGAATTCAGTTATAAGGAGGCATAAATGAGCGAATCTTCAATTTTATTATTAGGTGTTGCGGCATTTACGGTTATCCTTTTAGTGCTCGTTGCGATTATTTTATTCGCTAAATCAAAATTAGTGGATTCTGGTGATATCACCATTACTATTAATGACGATCCTGAAAAAGCGATCACTTTACCTGCTGGTGGCAAATTGCTTGGTGCATTAGCAAGTAAAGGTATCTTCGTTTCTTCTGCTTGTGGTGGCGGTGGCTCTTGTGGTCAATGTGTAGTGAAAGTGAAAAGTGGCGGTGGTGAAATTCTACCAACCGAACTTTCTCACATTAATAAACGTGAAGCAAAAGAAGGTTATCGTTTAGCTTGTCAAGTGAATGTAAAAGGCAATATGGACGTTGAACTTCCAGAAGAAATCTTCGGCGTGAAAAAATGGGAATGTACCGTTATTTCTAATGATAACAAAGCTACCTTTATTAAAGAGCTTAAATTAGCGATTCCTGAAGGTGAGGAAGTACCTTTCCGTGCAGGTGGTTATATCCAAATCGAAGCTGATCCACATACGGTTTACTATAAAGATTTTGATATTCCAGAAGAATACCACGAAGATTGGGATAAATACGATTTATGGCGTTATGTGTCTAAAGTGGACGAGCATATTATCCGTGCTTACTCAATGGCTTCATATCCAGAAGAGAAAGGTATCATTATGCTTAACGTGCGTATTGCAACGCCTCCACCACGTCAACCTGATGCGCCTCCAGGTCAAATGTCTTCTTACATTTGGTCATTAAAACCAGGTGATAAAGTGACAATTTCTGGTCCATTCGGTGAATTCTTCGCGAAAGAAACCGATAATGAGATGGTATTCATCGGTGGTGGTGCAGGTATGGCACCAATGCGTTCTCATATCTTTGACCAATTAAAACGTTTACACTCTAAACGTAAAATGTCATTCTGGTATGGTGCACGCTCTAAACGTGAAATGTTCTATGTAGAAGATTTTGATCAGCTTCAAGCCGAAAATCCTAACTTTACATGGCACGTGGCATTATCTGATCCGTTACCAGAAGATAACTGGACAGGTTACACCGGCTTTATTCACAACGTACTTTATGAAAACTATTTGAAAAATCATGAAGCACCAGAAGATTGTGAATACTACATGTGTGGACCTCCGGTGATGAACGCGGCGGTAATCAAAATGTTGAAAGACCTCGGTGTTGAAGATGAAAACATCTTATTAGATGACTTCGGTGGTTGATTTTAAATATGGGTCAAATTTATGGAAATTCCGTAAATTTGACCATTTTATATACCTAAAGGAAAATAAAATGAAAAAATTAATTCTAAGTTTAATTATGACTACTATATTAACATTAACAGCTTGTTCAACTCCTTATCAAGAAAGAGGATTGCGAGGGGGCGTTACAGGTATTAGATTGGATGATACTATCTTTGAAGTTACATCTTCAGGAAATGGGTTTACTGGCAGGGGTGCTATTTATCGATATGGGCTAAGAAAGGCTGCAGAGATGAGTTTATCAGCTGGATGTAAATATTTTGTTGCGATAGATAACCAGTCTCAAAGTTTTAACGTTGGAATTTCTGGTAAAAATGTAGTTAATCAAGAGCTGAGTCTTATGAATGGTAATCTTGTATATATGATGAATGGTACGGCTTATAATGTAATTAAACCTAGAACATATAAGAATACTTTTGCATGCTTTAATAACAAACCAAATGCACTAATTCCTGGATTAATCTTTAATGCAAAATATGTAATTGAAGATGTATCTAAAGTTAATGAAACACTTCAATAATTTTAAATCAATAGCCAATATCTATTAATACAATATAGATATTGGCTGAAATATATCAAATATAATATGAAAGCTAAACCACTGTTTTTACTGGTGTTATTTACCCTGTTGACGGCCTGTCAAAAAGATCCGGAAATTATTTCACTTAGCGGTAAAACCATGGGAACCACTTACCATATCCGCTACATTGATGACGGTTCAGTTAAAGAAAATGCTGAAAAAACACATGAGCAGATTGAAGTGGTTTTAAAAGATGTGAATCAGAAAATGTCCACTTACATTAAAGATTCCGAATTGAGCCGTTTTAATCAAAATACACAAGTGAATACGCCAATTGACATCTCTGCGGACTTTGCCAAAGTATTACAAGAAGCGATTCGTTTAAATCAGGTTACTGAGGGTTCATTGGATGTGACAGTAGGGCCTGTAGTAAATTTATGGGGCTTTGGGCCAGAAAAACGCCCAGAACGTAAGCCAACCCCAGAGCAACTTGCTGAACGTCAAAGTTGGGTGGGAATTGATAAAATTCACCTTGATATGAGCGGTAAAACCCCAACTTTAAGTAAAGCCGTGCCACAGGTTTATATTGATTTATCATCTATTGCTAAAGGTTTTGGTGTGGATCAAGTTGCGGATGTTTTAGAGCAAAATCACGTACAAAACTATATGGTGGAAATTGGCGGAGAAATCCGTGCAAAAGGTAAAAATGCCGAAAATAAAGCGTGGCAAATCGCCATTGAAAAACCGAATAATACCGGTGAAAGAGCCGTTCAAGAAGTGATAGGTTTAAATAATATGGCGATGGCGACCTCTGGCGATTACCGTATTTATTTTGAGGAAAATGGTCAACGCTTTGCTCATGAAATCGATCCAAAAACGGGATATCCAATTCAGCATCATTTAGCCTCAATTACCGTGCTTGCACCAAGCTCAATGACTGCTGATGGCTTATCTACAGGCCTATTTGTACTTGGTGAAGATAAAGCATTGGAAGTGGCTGAGAAAGAAAATATTCCGGTTTATTTAATTATGAAAACGGAACAAGGCTTTGAAACAAAAATGTCTTCAGCCTTCCAAAAGTTACTCGCAAATAAGGAATAATCATGCAAACTTTATTTTTTACCCTAATCGCTTTTGTGGCCATTATTGTATTAATGTCTGTGGGCTTTATCTTTAAAAAACAAAGCTTAAAGGGCAGCTGTGGCGGACTTTCATCACTCGGTATCGCTAAAGCCTGTGACTGCGATAAACCTTGCGACACTTTACAAGAAAAATTAGATGCTGGCGATGAAAATGCCAAAGCTGAATACGAACAAAAATTTGCGAAGAAAGACGATAATTCGCAATTTTATGAAGTGAAATAATTCACTCAAAATCAACCGCACTTTGTGCAATAACCTTAATTTATGGGGCGGAAGTCATTCCGCTATGTTTTAATCATTATCACCAATGTGCTTCGCCTTAACCGAAGTTACGGGAGACTTATGTTAACTTCAAATACTTATAATCAACATTTCGCACCCTTGAGTGCAGAACAACTTGCCGAAAATGCCACTAAAAAAGTCATTTGTGGTATGTCTGGTGGGGTAGACTCCTCCGTATCTGCGTTTATTCTTCAACAGCAAGGCTACCAAGTGGAAGGCCTGTTTATGAAAAACTGGGAGGAAGATGACGATACCGATTATTGTACAGCAGCAGCGGATCTTGCTGATGCCCAGGTAGTATGCGACAAACTAGGTATTAAGCTACATAAAATCAATTTTGCGGCGGAATATTGGGATAACGTGTTTGAACATTTCTTAACAGAATACAAAGCCGGTCGTACGCCAAACCCGGATATTTTGTGCAATAAAGAAATTAAATTTAAAGCTTTCTTGGAATATGCAGCAGAAGATTTGGACGCTAACTATATTGCTACCGGCCATTATGTACGTCGTCGTGGTGCAGATAATCAAGCAGAGCTATTGCGTGGTTTAGATAGCAACAAAGACCAAAGCTATTTCCTTTATACTTTGAGTAAAAATCAGGTAGGCCAAAGCCTTTTCCCTGTTGGTGAAATTGAAAAGCCAATTGTACGTGCTATTGCAGAAGATTTAGGTTTAATTACTGCGAAGAAAAAAGACTCTACGGGAATTTGTTTTATCGGTGAGCGTAAGTTTAAGGATTTCTTAGCGCGTTATTTGCCTGCACAACCGGGCGATATTCGTACCGTAGATGGCGAGATTATTGGGCGCCATGAAGGCTTGATGTATCACACACTCGGACAGCGTAAAGGGCTGGGTATCGGTGGATTAAAAAATGCTGGTGATGAAGCTTGGTATGTAGTAGATAAAGATGTCGAAAACAATGAATTGATTGTGGCACAAGGACATGATCACCCACGTTTGTTCTCTAAAGGCTTAATTGCTAAACAGCTCCACTGGGTAAATCGTGAACCAGTACGTGAAGCATTCCGTTGTACGGTTAAAACGCGCTATCGTCAAACGGACATCGCTTGTTTGGTTGAGCCAATTAATGATGATTGCATCCGAGTGATTTTTGATGAACCACAAGCAGCGGTCACACCAGGCCAATCAGCCGTGTTTTACCTAGATGAAGTCTGCTTAGGTGGCGGCATTATCGAAGAACGAATTTAGTCTATATTCAATAAAGTGCGGTCAGAAATTTAAAGATTTTCTGACCGCACTTTTTCTTTCATGATTTTTCAATTTTAGGCAATTTGAAAAAATATTGATATTTTGATAATATATATTTCGTATTTGGAAACAATCCACTCAAATCCTACTGAGCGTTTCCTTCAAAATCGCACTTCTCCGTGCTATCATTTGCGATGGTTCCATCTCACCATTTAGGGCTTAAAGCCTTATTTTATTTAATCTGATTTTATTTTTATTCACTTAATTTTTAAGGGGGAAGCGTTGTCTTTATCTAAATTTATGGAAAAGCAAACGTCGTTCAATCCTTTAGTGATTGGTGCAACGTTATTTTTTGTGGTGTTGCTTGTCGCGATGATTTTAATCGCACCTGAACAAACACAAACTTTATTAAATGCTGCTAAATCGGGCATTTTTGCCAACTTTAGTTGGTTTTACGTATTAGCATTCTCAGTATTTTTGGGCTTTTTAGTCATTTTATCAGTCAGTAGCCTAGGTAATATCAAATTAGGCAATGATGAAGAAGAGCCTGAATTTGGTTTTCTGTCTTGGTTGGCGATGTTATTTGCTGCCGGTATGGGGGTAGGGTTGATGTTCTTTGGTGTAGCAGAACCATTGACGCATTACTTATCTGATATTACCACAGGCAGCGCAGAGCATAAGCAACAAGAAGCCTTGTTACACACCTTATTCCACTGGGGAATTCATGCCTGGGCGGTGTATGGCACGATTGCGTTGGCATTGGCTTACTTTGGATTCCGTTACAAATTACCTTTGGCATTACGTTCTTGTTTCTATCCGTTATTGAAAGAGCGTATTAATGGCAAGTTAGGCGATCTTATCGACATTATGGCGTTACTTGCTACCTTATTTGGTATTATTACAACGTTAGGTTTCGGTGCTTCTCAATTGGGGGCAGGCTTACATCAATTAGGCTGGATTAGCGAAAATAGCTTCAGCTTGCAAGTTGTCGTAATTGCCGTGGTAATGAGTTTAGCGATATTTTCCGCGATTTCCGGTGTAGGGAAAGGGGTAAAAATCTTAAGTGAGCTGAATTTAACATTAGCTTTCTGTTTGTTGATTTTCGTCTTAGTGGCGGGGCCAACACTTTATTTATTATCCGCTTTTAGCGACAATATCGGAACTTATCTCAGCAACTTAGTCCAATTAAGCTTCAAAACCTATGTTTATGAACAAGAACATACTGGCTGGTTTAGCGGTTGGACAATTCTGTATTGGGCATGGTGGTGTTCTTGGGCACCATTTGTCGGTTTATTTATTGCGCGTATCTCGAGAGGACGTACCATTCGCGAATTTATTTTTGGCGTGTTGGTGATTCCTAGCATGTTCGGCATCTTGTGGTTTACCGTATTTGGTAATACGGCCATTTGGTTGAATGATGGTGAAGCTGCAGGTACGTTAGGGCAAATGATTTCCTCGCCTGAAACGTTACTCTTTAAATTCTTAGATTATTTACCGCTTTCTGGTGTGACGGGTTTAGTGAGTTTGGTGGTGATTTCTTTATTCTTTATCACCTCGGCAGACTCCGGTATTTATGTATTAAATAACATTGCATCACGCGATAAAAGCCTTGCAGCACCTCGTTGGCAGGCTGTGATGTGGGGTGTATTAATGTCAGTCGTCGCGATTGTTTTAATGCAATCGGGTGGTTTGGCAAACCTGCAGGCAATGACCTTGTTGGTGGCATTACCTTTCGCGATGTTGATGTTACTGATGTGCTTTAGTTTATGGAAAGGTTTAAGTGCAGATAAAAAATATTTTGATACCAAAGTGAATCCAACCAGTATTTTCTGGACGGGGGATAAATGGAAAGAACGTTTGGAACAAATGATGAACCAAACGCAAGAAAAAGATATTTTACGTTTCCTTAAACATACGGTATTACCGGCTATGCGCGAATTACGTCAAGAGTTGATTGGCAAATATGACTTAAGCGTACAAATTAACACGTTATTTGATCAAGATGAACCTGCAGTCGAGTTAGTCATTCAAAAAGATTTGATGCGAGACTTTATGTACGGGGTGAAATCTATCGGTCGTGAGGTGTCAGAGCAATTAATTAATGATGATAACTTGCCACATATCCAACATAGTATGACCTATGAGCCATACACTTATTTCTTTGATGGTCGAGTGGGTTATGATGTGCAATATATGGACCAAGATGAATTGATTGCCGATATGTTGAAACATTATGAACGTTACTTAAGTTTGCTAGACGATGTGGGTCAAGAATTGATGGCACACGAGCAAACAGAACTGGCTGAATAATAAGAATAAAGTGCGGTTGAAAATCCTCTTAATTTTTAACCGCACTTTTTATCTTAAAACAAATATGAAGATACAAAATACTTTCAAAGCAAATGTTATTTGGGGCAGTTTAGGTTTTAGTTTAGCGATTATTGCAGCCCTTTTATTTGATACGCAGCAAACGATATCTTATCTTGCTGCGGCGAAAGCATTTATTTTCTCTCAATTTAGCTGGTTTTATATTTTACTGAGTGCATTTTTTCTATTCTTTTTACTTTTCTTGGCGTTAGGACGATACGGCGATATTAAACTCGGGAGTGATGAGGAAGAACCAGAGTTTAAATTAGGCTCTTGGATTGCATTACTCTTCACCTCTGGAATTGGTATTGGCATTGTTTTTCTTGGTGTTGCTGAACCGCTTTCACATTTTCTTTCACCAATAGGTGAATATGAGAAAGTTAGAACGGCATTATTTTTTAGTATTTTTCATTGGAGTATCAGTGCTTGGGCTATTTATGGATTAATTGCACTTACGATAGCTTACTTCGGATTTCGCTATAAATTACCCTTTTCTTTACGCTCTTGTTTTTATCCCTTACTGAAAGAAAAGATTAATGGAAAAGTAGGGGATGTCATTGATATTCTCGGGATTTGTACCACCTTATTTGGCGTAGTCGCAACCTTAGGTTACAGTGCGATTCGGTTGGCTGCCGCATTCCATTCAATGCATTTATTGGATAACTCACCGTATTTGGTTCCCCTTATTTTAGTGAGTGTTTTTATCATTGCTATCTTAATTTCACTGCAGGGTATCGCCAACGGGTTCCGCATTCTTAGTGAGCTTAATCTAGGCGTCACATTTCTCTTTATGTTACTGGTTTTGTTATTCGGTCCGACAATATATTTAATTTCTGCGTTTACAGAAAATATTGGTACCTACTTAAGCGGTTTAATTAGAGTCGGCTTCAAGGCTTATGCCTATGATGTAGAACATCTAGACTGGTTTATGGATTGGACAGTTTTTTACTGGGCATGGTGGTTTTCATGGGCGCCAGGGTTTGGAATTTTTATCGCACGGATTTCTCGCGGACGAACTTTACGGGAGTTTATTTTCGGCGTATTGATGGTGCCAAGTTTATTCTTTGTTTTATGGTTCACAGTATTTGGAAATGGGGCAATTTGGGTGAATGAACATCTTGCTAAGGGGGCATTAGGTCAAGCTGTAAATAATGTGGGGTCACTCCTTTTTGATTTTCTAAGTTATTTACCCTATTCCGGCTTAACTAAAACGTTAGCTTTATTTATTATCACACTCTTTTTTATCGTCACCATTAACTTTGGTATTTATACGCTTAATAATATCGCGATTGAAGACAAAAGCCAGGTTTCACCTCGTTGGCAATCTATGTTCTGGGGAGGGCTATTGTCAGCAGTTACGTTTGTGCTTTATCTTTTTGGCGGTATTGAAATACTCCAATCAACGATGTTGTTTTTTTCTTTACCTTTTGCTCTATTGATGTCTGTGATGGCATGGAGTTTGTTGAAAGGTTTACGACTTGAACGTCAATATTATTCCACAGAGGTTTCAGATTTGTGGACAGGTGCAAACTGGCGTAGCCGTTTAAGACAGTTAGTGATTGAACCTAAGCGAGATGATGCCATTTTACATTTAAAAACAACGGCACTTTTGGCAATGAGAGAGTTGCGCCAGTTACTCATTGGTACCTATGGTTTAAATGTGACCTTACAGCAGCATTTTGGTCGTGATAATAATCAACTGGTTCTTTCTATTGAAAATGGATTAGCAGAAGAGTTTTTTTACCAAATTACCTTGTTCGAGAAGCCTGAGCCTGAAACTGCACAAGTTCATCATGCATTAATGGTTTCAACCAATATTCAATTGGAAGGTTATCCTTTGAGTATTACAAATGAAGAGGATTTGATCGTGGACATCTTGCAATGTTATGAGCGATACATGAAAGAACTGGATTTTGTTATTTCATAATTCCTGTCTCATGAGTAAACAGAACTGGCTGAATAATAAGACTAAAGTGCGGTTGAAAATCCTCTAATTTTTTTGACCGCACTTTTAAAATTACCTCTTGAGACAAATGCATAAAAAGAGTATATTCAAGCCCAAATTTTCAATTTAATTCTAACGGAGTTTTTCTATGTTTGGTTTATCCCCAGCACAAATGATTATTTTATTAGTCGTGATTTTATTAGTATTCGGTACAAAAAAATTACGCAATGCGGGATCTGATCTTGGCGCAGCAGTAAAAGGCTTTAAAAAAGCGATGTCTGATGACGAGCCGAAAAAAGATGCGGAATTTACTCAAATTAAAGACGGTACAAACACCGCTGAAAAAACTGAAACTGTAAAAGATAAAGAACAGGCATAACCGTGTTTGATATTGGTTTTTCCGAACTTGTTTTATTAATGCTTGTGGGCTTAGTTGTTCTAGGCCCTAAGCGTTTACCTGTGGCTATTCGCACGGTAATGGGCTGGGTGAAAACGATCCGTGGGTTGGCAGCTAATGTTCAAAATGAATTAAAACAAGAGCTTAAATTGCAAGAGTTGCAAGATAGTATTAAGAAAGCGGAACAACTTAATCTCAAACAGCTTTCCCCAGATTTAAGTAAAACCGTTGAAGAGCTGAAAGAGCAAGCTCAAAAAATGCGCGCAGAGTTAGAAGAAAAAGCAGCTGCAGCAGGTACAACGGTGGAAGAGCAAATTAAAGAAATTAAAAGTGCGGCTGAAAATCCGGCTGATTCTGCGGAAAAACTTGAGGTAAGCACACAAGAAACAGCAGAGAAACCGGTTGAAACAGCATCCACAGAACATGCAGAGAATGAAACTGCCGAAGTTTTGGAATCTGAAAAAACAGAAGTGGATTTGACCGCACTTGAACCTCATGAACAAGCTGAATTAACTGAGCGTTTATCCGATTACTATTCGCCGGATGATGTGGAGCTACAGCCTGCACCGAAATCTGAAGCGAAGTCCTAGAGAATAATTATGAGCAATATGACGGACGATTCCCAACCGTTAATTACCCATCTTGTTGAACTCAGAAACCGCTTATTACGTTGTGTAATTTGTATTCTAGTGGTTTTTGTGGCGTTGGTTTATTTTTCTAATGATATTTATCATTTTGTCGCCGCACCTTTAACCGCGGTGATGCCAAAGGGTGCAACGATGATTGCAACCAATATCCAAACGCCTTTCTTTACGCCAATTAAATTAACCGCGATTGTATCGGTATTTATTTCGGTACCTTATTTGCTTTATCAAATTTGGGCATTTGTCGCACCGGCACTGTATCAACATGAAAAACGTTTAATTTATCCATTATTATTTTCCAGTACAGTTTTATTCTATTGCGGTGTAGCGTTTGCTTATTATGTTGTTTTCCCTTTCGTGTTTAGTTTCTTTACGCAAACTGCACCAGAAGGGGTGGCTATCGCAACAGATATCAGCAGTTACCTTGATTTTGCGCTAGCATTATTCTTGGCTTTCGGTGTGTGCTTTGAAGTACCCGTTGCCATTATTTTGCTTTGCTGGACAGGTGTCACAACAACGAAAGCATTGGCGGCAAAACGCCCTTATATTATTGTGGGAGCATTCTTTGTTGGCATGATCTTAACGCCACCAGACGTGTTCTCTCAAACTTTACTTGCTGTACCAATGTGTCTTCTCTTTGAATTAGGCTTGTTAGTTGCACGTTTCTATCAACCGAAAGAGGATGAAGAAGAGGCAAGTGCGGTAGAAAATCAGGGTGATTTGAATCACAAAGATTAAGAAAATGGGCGTAGGTGATACGCCCTTTTAATATCATAAAAACAGGAAATATTATTATGACTCAACAAATTTTAGGCGGTTTTCCAACCCGTCGTCTTCGTCGTTTACGTAAACATGATTTTAGTCGCCGTTTAGTGGCAGAAAATACTTTAACCGCGAATGATTTAATTTATCCGGTATTTATCATTGAAGGTAAAAATCATCGTGAACCAGTTCCTTCTATGCCTAAAGTTGAACGTTTAACGATCGATCAGTTATTAATCGAAGCAGGTCTTTTAGTGAAATACGGCGTGCCAGTGATCTCATTATTCCCTGTAGTTGAGCAAGATAAAAAATCTTTAATGGCGGATGAGGCATTTAACCCGAATGGTTTGGTACAGCGTGCAGTGAGAGCATTGAAAGCCGCTTATCCAGAATTAGGGGTATTAACCGATGTCGCACTCGATCCTTATACACTACATGGACAAGACGGGATCATTGATGAAGAAGGCTATGTATTAAACGATATTACAACAGATATCCTGATTAAACAGGCTGTTTCACACGCTGAAGCAGGTGCTGATATTGTGGCTCCGAGTGATATGATGGATGGACGTATTGGTCGTATTCGTCAGGCATTGGAAGAAAATGGTCATATCAATACGCAAATTATGGCGTATTCTGCAAAATATGCGTCTAATTATTATGGTCCATTCCGTGATGCCGTTGGTTCTGCCGGCAACCTTAAAGGTGGTGACAAGAAAACCTATCAACTTGATCCAGCCAACGGTAATGAAGGCTTGCAAGAAGTGGCTCTTGATTTACAAGAAGGCGCGGATATGGTGATGGTGAAACCAGGTATGCCATATTTAGACATGGTATATCGTGTGAAAGACTATTTCGGCGTGCCAACCTTTGCTTATCAAGTTTCTGGTGAATATGCGATGCATATGGCAGCCATTCAAAATGGTTGGCTGAAAGAAAAAGAATGCATTATGGAATCATTGCTTTGCTTTAAGCGTGCGGGTGCGGATGGTATTTTGACGTATTTTGCGAAGCAAGTCGCTGAATGGCTTTACTTAGAAGGTAAAAATAAATAAGCACTTTTTAACTTGAAGTGCTAATCTAGGAGCTAATTTTAGATTTCATCTAATAAAAACGAGGAAATATTAAATGTTTTCTCGTTTTTTATTTTTTTTTCATTTTTTCTATAAAAAAACTATTGCCTAGTTGATTTTTCTATTGTTATATTGATGACACGCCGCAACAAGACGGTGATAAATAAAATAACGTTACACACATCATATTAACTCACTACTAGAAGGAAAATCCTATGTCAGCAGTAGCATCATTAGACGCATTTCTTGAAAAAGTGGCTCAACGCGACGGTCACCAACCTGAATTTTTACAAGCCGTTCGTGAAGTCTTCACGTCAATCTGGCCTTTCTTGGAAGCAAACCCTAAATACCGTTCAGAAGCTTTATTAGAGCGTTTAGTTGAGCCAGAGCGCGCAATCCAATTCCGTGTGGCATGGACTGATGATAAAGGTCAAGTTCAAGTAAACCGTGCTTTCCGCGTGCAATTCAACAGTGCAATTGGGCCTTTTAAAGGGGGTATGCGTTTTCATCCATCCGTTAACTTATCAATCTTAAAATTCTTAGGTTTTGAACAGATCTTTAAAAATGCCTTAACCACATTGCCAATGGGCGGTGCAAAAGGGGGATCTGATTTTGATCCTAAAGGCAAATCAGATGCTGAAGTGATGCGTTTCTGCCAAGCATTAATGGCTGAATTGTATCGTCATGTAGGTCCGGATACCGATGTGCCTGCGGGAGATATAGGTGTGGGTGGTCGCGAAGTCGGTTATCTTGCAGGCTATATGAAAAAATTATCAAACCAAGCTGCTTGTGTCTTTACTGGTCGTGGTCTTTCATTCGGTGGGAGCTTAATACGCCCTGAAGCAACGGGGTATGGATTGGTTTATTTTGCCCAAGCAATGCTTGCAGAGAAAGGGGATAGCTTCCAAGATAAAACGGTTTTAGTTTCTGGTTCGGGTAACGTGGCTCAATATGCCATTGAAAAAGCGATGGAACTCGGTGCGAAAGTCGTAACTTGTTCTGACTCAGCGGGTTATGTGTATTTACCAGAAGGTTTTGATCGTGAAAAATTAGCCGCGTTATTAGAACTCAAAAACGTAAAACGTGGTCGCGTAAAAGAATTTGCGGAACAGTTTGGTTTGCAATATGTTGCGGGTAAACGCCCTTGGGAAGTGAAAGCAGATATTGCACTTCCTTGCGCAACCCAAAACGAATTAGAGATTTTAGACGCTAAAGCTCTAATTGCAAACGGTGTGAAATTGGTTGCTGAGGGTGCAAACATGCCAACCACTATCGAAGCGACAGAAGCATTCTTAGAAGCTGGTGTATTATTTGGCCCTGGTAAAGCGGCTAATGCAGGTGGTGTTGCAACATCAGGTTTAGAAATGGCGCAAAGTTCACAACGTTTATACTGGACAGCTGAAGAGGTGGACAGACAGCTTCATCGTATCATGTTAGATATTCATGCAAACTGTAAAAAATACGGTTCAGCAGAAGGCCAAGCAAACATTAACTATGTAGTTGGCGCAAACGTAGCAGGCTTTGTAAAAGTAGCCGATGCAATGTTGGCTCAAGGGGTTTATTAATCCAATAAATGAATGAAAAATTGACCGCACTTTGTGATGAAGCGCGGTCATTTTTTATGGTGAATTTCTCAAGTAGAAATAGGCTATTGGCTTGCTTTTTTGCTCAAAAAGTGTAAAATCTTCAGGCTTTTTGTCTATATATACAGAGAAAAAAGTAAGCTATATTCTTAAATTACTTTCGAGTTTGAGAATATTCTTTTAGTAATTAAACATTTAGAGGAAGGTTATGGTAACCATTCGTTTATCTCGTGGCGGAGCTAAAAAACGCCCATTTTATCAAATCGTAGTAGCTGACAGTCGTTCACCACGTGACGGTCGTTTCATTGAGCGTGTAGGTTTCTTCAACCCAATCGCACAAGGTAATGCAGAGCGTCTTCGTGTTGATCTTGAGCGTGTAAACCACTGGGTTGCTCAAGGTGCATCACTTTCAGATCGTGTTGCAACTTTGGTAAAAGAAGCTCAAAAAGCATAATCTCGCTTTTTGATTTAGTTCTTAAACTAAGATAGGTGAAAAATATGGAACAACAACGTATTGAAGTTGTGGGCAAATTAGGCTCAACCTACGGTATCCGTGGGTGGTTACGTATTTATTCATCAACAGAACAAGCTGAAAGCATTTTTGAATATCAACCTTGGTTTTTAAAAATCAAAGGCGAATGGCAGCCAACGGAATTAGAAAACTGGCGTCATCATAATCACGAAATCATCGTTAAATTAAAAGGCGTTGATGATCGTGAAGCCGCACAAACTTTAGCAAATGTTGAAATTGGTGTGGATTTATCTGTATTCCCAGAACTGGAAGAAGGGGATTATTACTGGCACGATTTAATCGGTTGTTCAGTCGTCAACCTAGAAGGTTATACAATGGGAACCGTAACAGAGATGATGGAAACCGGTTCTAATGATGTGTTAGTGGTTAAAGCCAATACTAAAGATGCTTTTGGGAAACAAGAGCGGTTAATTCCGTTTTTGTATGAACAAGTAGTTAAAAGAGTCGATCTCACCACGAAAACAATTGAAGTGGATTGGGACGCTGGTTTCTAATCTCAAGTATGCATAAACGTAATGTAGTAGGCTTTTTATGTGGATAGGGGTGATTTCATTATTCCCCGAAATGTTTAAAGCGATTACGGAATTTGGGGTTACAGGTAGAGCCGTAAAACATAATCTTCTGCAGGTGGAATGTTGGAATCCAAGAGATTTTACATTCGATAAGCATAAAACTGTGGATGACCGCCCTTATGGTGGTGGTCCGGGAATGCTGATGATGGTGCAACCTTTACGGGATGCGATTCATGCAGCAAAAGCTGCTGCAGGAGAAGGCGCAAAGGTGATATACCTTTCGCCACAAGGACGTAAACTCGATCAAGGTGGCGTAACCGAACTTGCTCAAAATCAGAAATTGATTTTGGTATGTGGACGTTACGAAGGTATTGATGAGCGATTGATTCAAACTGAAATCGATGAAGAATGGTCAATCGGCGATTACGTTCTGACCGGTGGGGAGTTGCCGGCAATGACATTAATTGATGCTGTTGCGCGTTTTATTCCCGGTGTATTAGGTAAGCAAGCCTCTGCAGAAGAAGATTCTTTCGCAGATGGTTTATTAGATTGTCCGCATTACACCAGACCGGAAGTGTTAGAAGGATTAACTGTACCACCCGTGCTGATGTCGGGACATCACGAAGAAATTCGGAAATGGCGATTAAAACAATCGCTACAAAGAACGTGGCTCCGACGCCCTGAGCTCTTAGAAGGCCTAGCTCTGACTGACGAACAACGTAAACTGTTAAAAGAGGCGCAAGCCGAGCATAACAGTTAGTTTCAGTTACATCTAGGATCAATAAAGGATCAAACAATGTCTAACATTATCAAACAACTTGAACAAGAACAATTAAAACAAAACGTACCTAGCTTCCGCCCAGGTGATACTTTAGAAGTTAAAGTATGGGTAGTTGAAGGTAGCAAACGTCGTTTGCAAGCATTCGAAGGCGTGGTTATTGCAATTCGTAACCGTGGCTTGCACTCAGCATTCACTTTACGTAAAATTTCTAACGGTGTAGGTGTTGAGCGTGTATTCCAAACTCACTCTCCAGCTGTAGATTCTATCGCTGTTAAACGTAAAGGTGCAGTACGTAAAGCTAAACTTTACTACTTACGTGAACGTTCAGGTAAATCAGCTCGTATTAAAGAGCGTTTGGGCGAATAATTCGCAAAATAAAAAAGGCTTGGTTTTCCAAGCCTTTTTTGTTTTTAAGTGCGGTCAACATTAAGACCGCTTCATAATTTCAAAAAACTCATCGTTGGTTTTTGCCACCATAAGTTTGTCGATGAGGAATTCCATCGCTTCCACTTCACCCATTGGGTTAAGGATTTTGCGAAGAATCCACATTTTTTGTAATTCATCTGGTGTGGTAAGTAAGTCTTCTTTACGCGTACCAGAACGGTTGAAGTCGATTGCTGGGAACACTCGTTTTTCAGCAATTTTGCGAGAAAGATGTAATTCCATATTACCGGTACCTTTAAATTCTTCAAAGATAACCTCATCCATTTTTGAACCGGTATCTACAAGTGCGGTAGCAATAATGGTTAAACTCCCGCCTTCTTCTACGTTACGCGCCGCACCAAAGAAACGTTTTGGACGATGCAACGCATTTGCATCCACACCACCAGAGAGAATTTTACCGGATGCTGGCGTAACGGTGTTATAAGCACGTGCTAAACGCGTGATAGAGTCGAGTAAAATCACCACATCTTTTTTGTGCTCAACAGAACGTTTGGCTTTCTCGATAACCATTTCAGCCACTTGAACGTGACGAGCAGCAGGTTCATCAAAGGTAGAGGCAATCACTTCACCTTTTACCGAACGTTGCATTTCCGTTACTTCTTCTGGACGCTCATCGATTAAAAGTACAATAAGTTCACATTCTGGGTAGTTGTGCGTGATGCTTTGTGCAATATTTTGTAGCAACATGGTTTTACCGGCTTTTGGTGGTGCCACGATAAGACCACGTTGACCTTTACCAATCGGAGAGGCTAAATCCAAAATACGCGCGGTTAAATCTTCGGTTGAGCCATTACCACGTTCCATTCTTAAACGGGAATTCGCATGTAATGGAGTTAAGTTTTCGAAAAGGATTTTGCTACGAGAGACTTCAGGTTTGTCATCATTGACTTGGTCGACTTTTAAAAGTGCAAAATAGCGTTCGCCCTCTTTTGGTGGACGGATTTTGCCTTCGATTTTATCACCAGTTTGAAGATTGAAGCGACGAATTTGACTTGGAGAAACGTAGATGTCATCAGGACCAGCAAGGTAGGAACTGTCTGCGGAGCGTAAGAAACCGAAACCATCGGGTAAAATTTCTAACACGCCACCGCCAAAAATATCTTCACCGCTCTTTGCGTGTTGTTTCAAAATCGCAAAAACAATATCTTGTTTACGTAAACGGGCAAGATTTTCCAAACCCATTTGTTCTTCGCCAAGTTTCACAAGATCAGAAACAGGCGTATTTTTAAGTTCTGTAAGATGCATAATTAATAATGTTGGAACGAATAAGAGTTGATAATACTGAAATGTTTGAATGGTGGGCAATGCCCTTAAGAATGGTGCGTAAATTACCACTAAAATTTAATACTGTCTAGTTTTTGTTAGAAAAAACAGGGTAAAATAGCAAACCATAAAGAGATTATTATTGCATCTTGATTAGTTATGCGTAATAATTGAATAATTAATCAATTTTAATATTAAAAGAAGGATAACCTATGGCTCTCTGGGGTGGTCGTTTTACACAAGCGGCAGATAAACGTTTTAAAGATTTTAATGATAGCCTGCGTTTTGATTATCGCTTGGCAGAGCAAGATATTGAAGGCTCCATTGGCTGGTCTAAAGCTTTAGTCAATGTCGGTGTATTAAGTGCTGAAGAGCAACAACAGCTAGAAGTTGCCTTAAATGAATTATTAATCGAAGTGCGGTCAAATCCACAAGCGATTTTGCAGGATGATGCAGAAGATATTCATAGCTGGGTGGAAAGTAAACTTATTGATAAAGTGGGTAATTTAGGTAAAAAATTACACACGGGTCGTAGCCGTAATGACCAAGTTGCACTTGATATTAAAATGTGGTGCAAACAACGTGTAACGGAGTTGCAAGCATCTATTCGTAATCTTCAACGTCATTTGGTGCAAACAGCGGAAAATACGCAAGATGCGGTGATGCCGGGTTATACCCATTTACAACGTGCACAACCAATCACTTTTGCTCATTGGTGCATGGCTTATGTGGAAATGTTTGAGCGTGATTATTCACGTCTCGCCGATGCTTATAAACGCATGAATAGTTGCCCATTAGGCAGCGGTGCACTTGCGGGAACTGCCTATGCGGTCGATCGTGAACAATTAGCCTCAGATTTAGGTTTTGCTTTTGCGACGCGTAATAGTTTGGATAGCGTCTCTGATCGTGACCATATTGTGGAATTACTCTCAACAGCTTCTTTAAGTATGGTGCACCTTTCTCGCTTTGCTGAAGATATGATTATTTTCAACAGTGGTGAAGCGAATTTTGTGGAATTGTCAGATCGTGTGACTTCAGGTTCGTCTTTAATGCCGCAAAAGAAAAATCCTGATGCTTGTGAATTGATTCGTGGTAAAGCTGGCCGTGTCATGGGGGCATTAACCGGTATGTTGATGACTGTAAAAGGTTTACCGTTAGCGTATAACAAAGATATGCAAGAAGACAAAGAAGGGATCTTTGATGCATTAGATACCTGGCAAGATTGCGTAGATATGGCGACTTTTGTATTAGATGAATTAAAAGTGAATACCGATCGTACTCGTGAAGCTGCTTTAAAAGGCTACTCAAATGCAACAGAGCTAGCAGATTATCTTGTAGCAAAAGGTGTACCATTCCGTGATTCTCACCATATTGTCGGTGAAACCGTGGTTTATGCCATTGAAAAAGGCAAAGCCTTGGAAGACTTAACCATTCCTGAATTCCGTCAATTCAGTGATGTGGTAGGGGATGATGTATATGACATTCTTTCACTACAATCTTGTTTAGATAAACGTTGTGCGAAAGGTGGGGTTTCACCACTTCGTGTAGCAGAAGCGATTGCAGAAGCAAAAGCGAGATTAGCTTAATTAACGCAAATAAAAAGAGCGGTCAAAAAATGTTGTGTTTTTTGACCGCTCTTTAGTTTTATTGTGGAAGTGGATCCATTAATTCAAGGATTTTATCGGTAGGCTCTTTTATATCGAAACTCGATCCCATTAATAATGAAAAAGTCTCGTCATTTCGTTTGCAAGCAGCATGAGAAATTAGCTTACCTTTCTTATTACGCAAATCGATAGTAACTTGACTGATGCTCGTCTTATCTACTGCTCTTTCTTTTATTATCGTCCACAACTGATTATTTTCTGTTGATGGAAGAAAAAGAGTCGCTTCTGTGGCATAAGCTTGTAAGTAAGCATTATCTATCGTTTGATCAGCCACATTCACATCGTTTTTCATGTAAGTGAATGTTTTAAGATTATTTAGCGCGACCCAAAGTTTTTCCCCTTTGGTGCTTTCACATTTTACAACATCAATGACGCTATCACCGAGATTCATGGCATTCTCATTTGCGAACGAACATAGTGGAACGGCAGCCCAAAATACCCAAAGATATTTTTTCATTAAATTAATCTCTAAAGTTATTAAATTGGAATGGTTGACCTAATTCAGCGCCTTTCACTAATTGAATAACAGCTTGTAAATCATCACGGGATTTGCCGGTTACGCGTACTTGTTCACCTTGAATTTGAGTTTGAACTTTGATTTTTGAATCTTTCACTAATTTAGTGATTTTTTTCGCCATCTCTGGTTCAATCCCTTGTTTTAATTTGATTTCTTTGGTGTAAAGTTTACCGTGATGTTCACTTTCTGTTGGAATATCCAATGAGCTATGCTCAATGCCACGTTTTACAAACGCACCAATCAAGATTTCAATTAATTGTTCTAATTGGAAATCAGATTCTGTGGTCACTTTCACTGTTTCGCTTTTTTCATTTAATTCAATGACGGCTTCCACACCACGGAAATCATAACGTGTACTTAATACGCGGTTTGCATTTTCAACCGCATTACGCACTTCGTGCATAGTAATTTCAGATACGATATCAAAAGATGGCATAAGTTTTCTCCCAAAATGAATTAAATTCGATCATTTGCACTTAAAAGACATAAAAGTGCGGTTAAGTCAGCAAAGTTTACCACAATTTGTGCTTGTTGTTGCACCTTCGGTTTGGCATGGAATGCTACGCCTAATCCGGCGACCTTCATCATCGCTAAATCATTAGCGCCATCACCAATAGCAAGGGTATTTTTGCGTGGAATGTTGTATTCTTCAGCGAGTTTTTGCAAGGTATTCGCTTTGTATTGTGCATCGACCACGCTACCTTTTACATTGCCAGTCAGCGTGCCATCAATAATTTCAAATTGATTAGACGCCGCAAAATCGAGGTTTAATAAACTTTTTAAGTAATCGGCGAAATAGGTAAAACCACCAGAAGCAATGGCAGTTTTCCAACCATGTTGTTGTAATGTCTTAATGGTTTCAATTAAGCCCGGCATTAACGGTAATTTTTCACGTACTTGTTGCAAAATCGTTTCTGGTGCGCCTTTAAGTGTTCTCACACGTCGACGCAAACTTTGTTCAAAATCGAGCTCGCCACGCATGGCACTTTCAGTAATGGCAGAAACTAATTCACCTGTGCCAGCCAGTTTAGCGATTTCATCAATGCATTCAATTTGAATTACCGTAGAATCCATATCCATCACCAATAAACCTTTTTCTGATAATTTTGCATCAAAATCCAGTTTAGCGATGTCTAATTGCAGGTCGTGGGCATGGGCAATAAAATCGGCTAGCCATTTGCCTTTTAAAAGGACAACGGTATTTTTTTCTACGTTCCATGCATCAAAACACAGGAAAGATTGACCGCACTTTTGTTGGAATTCGAGTAATTTGGCTAAATTCAGCGTTGTGCCGTATAAAATAAACGCATGAGTTTCATCGGGATGAGGCAAATCAGACGAAAGTGCGGTAGGAAATTGGGGATATTTTTGGGTAATGCTTGCAAGGTTTTGAATTTGCATAGAAAATCCTGTAAATTGTGAATACTCATCTATTCTAGCCGATCTTGGCGAAAAAATGGAAAAACAACGTGCAATTAATTAAAGAAAAACTTCAAAAATCACTGATGTTTGGGCTCATCGTGCTGCTTTGTATCGGTGCCATGACGGTGATTTTGTTTGGTGTGAAACAATTTAAGATTGGTTCACAGCTTTCAAGTGTGAATCAAGTAGCGAATTTATCGCATACTTTGGTTCGTCAGCAAACCAATTTATTTTCAGTTTTATTAACCAATAATGCGAAATCCGATCAGCTCGTCGAAAATTTAGATAATTTAGTCAAAGAAAACTTTGTGCTCGATGCGACTATTTATGATTATAACGGTAAAGAATTGGCACAAAGTACCAATACAGGCAACCTTCGTGAGCAACTAGGCCTAGAACATAAAAATGAAGGTGAGTTTTCAACACAACAAATTGTTGAGCCTATTTATTCTGCTTCTAATAACGCGGTTCGTGGCTTTTTGCGCGTGACCTTTGACGCCCAATATGCTCAAACAACACAGAATAAAATCAATCAAGTTTTTCACCGCTTATATGGTGAAATTGTCGTGGTCTTTTTATTAGGCGCTTTATTCGCCAGTTCCATTCATTATTTTTTAAGTCATTATCGTCGAACATATCGAAAACCAGTGGAAACTAAAACGGTGGTCAATTTACAAGGTAAATCGAGTAGCCAACGTTTCCATCAACGTCGTCGAAGAATTTGATCAAGGTAAATAAAATTGCAAATATTGGTTAAGCCAATCAGTAAATAAGGTAGAATACTGGGAATTATTTAGATAGGAGAAAAACATGGCAACTCGTAGACAACTCGCCAACGCAATTCGTGCGCTATCAATGGATGCGGTACAAAAAGCGAAATCAGGCCACCCAGGTGCACCGATGGGAATGGCAGATATCGCTGAAGTATTATGGCGCGATTTCTTAAAACACAACCCAAGCAATCCTAAATGGGCCGATCGCGACCGTTTTGTACTTTCTAATGGCCACGGTTCAATGTTGATCTATAGCTTATTACATTTAACAGGCTATGATCTTTCTATCGAAGATTTAAAACAATTCCGTCAATTACATTCTAAAACCCCTGGACACCCAGAATATGGTTATGCACCAGGTGTTGAAACCACTACTGGTCCACTAGGCCAAGGTATCACTAATGCCGTGGGTATGGCGATTGCTGAGAAAACATTAGCAGGTCAATTTAACCGTGAAGGTCATGAAATTGTCGATCACCACACTTATGTGTTCTTAGGTGATGGCTGTTTAATGGAAGGGATTTCTCACGAAGCTTGCTCTTTAGCAGGAACATTAGGCCTAGGTAAATTAATCGCATTCTACGATGACAACAATATTTCGATTGATGGTCATGTTGATGGTTGGTTCAGCGATGATACGGCAGAACGTTTTGAAGCTTATGGCTGGCAAGTAATCCGTAATGTAGATGGTCACGATGCAGAACAAATTCGTGCTGCAACCATTCTTGCTCAAGCCGAAAAAGAAAAACCAACGTTAATTATTTGTAAAACCATCATCGGCTTCGGTTCACCAAATAAATCAGGTTCTCATGATTGCCACGGTGCACCATTAGGTGATGAAGAAATCGCATTAACCCGTAAAGCTCTAGGCTGGGAATATGCTCCATTTGAAATTCCGGCTGAGTACTATGCAGAATGGTCTGCGAAAGAAAAAGGCGCTGCAGCAGAAAAATCTTGGGAAGAAAAATTTGCGGCTTATGCAAAAGCATATCCAGAACTTGCTGCAGAATTTACACGTCGTGTAAACGGTGAATTACCGGCAAATTGGACAGTAGAATCTAAAGCGTTCATTGAAAAATTACAAGCGAATCCTGCAAGCATTGCGAGCCGTAAAGCATCACAAAATGCAATCGAAGCTTATGCACATGTATTACCTGAGTTCTTAGGTGGCTCTGCAGACTTAGCAAGCTCTAACTTAACGTTATGGAGCGGTTCTAAACCAATTCGTGCACACGAAAACATAGGCGGTAACTATATCAACTATGGTGTGCGTGAGTTTGGTATGTCTGCGATCATGAATGGTATTGCTTTACACGGCGGTTTCATTCCTTATGGCGCAACTTTCTTAATGTTCTACGAATATGCACACAATGCGGTGCGTATGGCGGCATTAATGAAACAACGCTCACTCTTTGTTTATACACACGACTCGATCGGTTTAGGCGAAGATGGACCAACTCACCAACCAGTTGAGCAAACTACATCATTACGCTTAATTCCAAATCTTGAAACATGGCGTCCATGTGACCAAGTGGAATCAGCCATCGCATGGCAACAAGCGGTTGAGCGTCAAGATGGCCCAAGTGCGTTGATCTTTACCCGTCAAAACTTAGCACAAATGGACCGCACTTCTGCACAATTAGAGGCAGTTAAACGTGGTGCTTATGTATTAAAAGACTGTGATGGCACACCTGAGTTAATCTTCATTGCGACTGGTTCTGAAGTGGAATTAGCAGTGAAAGCTGCAGATGTGTTGAGTGCTGAAGGTAAAAAAGTACGCGTAGTTTCTATGCCAAGCACTAACCGTTTCGATAAACAAGATGCAGCGTACCGTGAAAGCGTATTACCAGCTGCTGTAACTAAACGTGTTGCAATCGAAGCAGGTATTGCAGACTTCTGGTATAAATACGTTGGCTTTGAAGGTCGTGTAGTAGGCATGAACAGCTTTGGCGAATCAGCACCAGCAGATCAATTATTTAAACTCTTTGGTTTCACCGTAGATAACGTGGTAGCAAAAGCAAAAGAGATTTTATAATTATTAAAATGGATAAAGGCAGGTAATGACCTGCCTTTCTTTTTTGATTAAAAAAAAGAGCGGTCAAAAAATAAGAAAATTTTTGACCGCACTTTGTTTTTATCTGCTTTCACCTTGTTATCTAAGCCTTTTTTTGTCAATCCATTGAGTTAGCCTTTCAAGTTTGCTAAAATTCGCGACACTTTTTGCGATAAAAAATAAAACGTAAAAAGTGAGTTCGGAAGAAGGTAGCTGGAGAGTAGGGAATTGCCCCTACGCCGACGAGGTAAAATCTTTCAGGCGCAATCGCAAGATTGCAGGGACTGTTACTGGACGAACCCTTGGAGAGATCCATTGCATTTTATCGATGTAAATGGACGCCGAAGGCGCAAAAGAGCGGTCGATTTTTCGATTGTTTTCCAAACGCTCAGGCAAAAGGACAGGGGCAAAAGACAATCCGTATTATCAATATATTTCTATCGGGATTCTTCTTGTCTCCTTGTCGAGTTTATTTGTATTTTAAACGACGAGGAATCATCAATGTCATTACAGACAATCTTATCGGCTGTTAGTAGCTTTATATGGGGACCGCCCCTACTTATTCTTTTGTCCGGAACCGGACTTTATCTCACCCTTCGTTTAGGCTTTTTGCAAATTCGTTATTTGCCTCGTGCCTTGGGCTATTTATTTGCTCGTGGTGCAAATAAAGGCAAAGGGGACGTGTCTTCTTTTGCTGCACTTTGTACCGCATTAGCGGCAACCATTGGTACAGGGAATATCGTGGGTGTAGCGACCGCAGTACAAGCGGGTGGACCTGGCGCGATTTTTTGGATGTGGCTAGTTGCATTATTAGGCATGGCAACCAAATATGCCGAATGTTTGCTTGCAGTGAAATATCGTGTGCGCGATAAATACGGTTTTATGGCTGGTGGACCAATGTATTACATCGAACGTGGTCTTGGTATCAAATGGTTAGCGAAATTATTTGCGTTATTTGGGGTGTTGGTGGCCTTTTTCGGTATCGGTACTTTCCCTCAAGTGAATGCGATTACGCATGCGATGCAAGACACCTTTAACGTGCCTGTTGTGATTAGTGCAACTGTGGTGACGGTATTGGTCGCTATGATTATTCTTGGTGGAGTAAGACGTATTGCGAGAGCTTCTGCAGTCATTGTGCCTTTTATGGCGCTGGGTTATGTGACGACCTCAATTATCATCTTAATCGTTAATTACGATAAATTACCTGCTGCAATTTCATTAATTATTCAGAGTGCGTTTAATCCTCAGGCAGCTTTAGGTGGTGCAGTTGGCTTTACCGTGATGAAAGCCATTCAATCGGGTGTGGCGCGCGGTATTTTCTCAAATGAATCAGGTTTAGGAAGTGCGCCAATCGCAGCCGCAGCAGCGCAAACGAAAGAGCCCGTTCGCCAAGGTTTAATTTCGATGACAGGGACATTCTTAGATACCATCATCGTATGTACGATGACGGGCTTAGTGCTAGTTATTACGGGAGCATGGAGTAACCCAGAGCTCTCAGGTGCAAGTGTGACTAACTATGCTTTTGCACAGGGATTAGGTACATCATTTGGTGCAACGATTGTAACAGTAGGATTATTATTCTTTGCTTTCACCACTATTTTAGGGTGGTGCTACTACGGTGAGCGTTGTTTCCTTTACTTAGTTGGTATTCGTGGTATTAAATTGTATCGCTTCATGTTTATTGTTTTAGTCGGAGCAGGTTCATTCCTTACTTTAGATTTAATTTGGATCTTAGCGGATATTGTGAATGGTTTAATGGCCTTCCCGAACTTAGTCGCATTAATTGGTTTACGCAAAGAGATTATTTCAGAAACCAAAGATTACTTTGAACGTTTAAAAGCCACACAACATGATCAAGATGAATTAGCCTAATTCATATCGTAAAAAGAAAAGGGAAGCTGAACGCTTCCCTTTGTTGTTTACAGCTTTACATCATAACAAGTTTACACGGAAATGAAATCACATTTTTTCAGAAATTAGATCCCGATCATATTTTTGAACATTTGTTTTTTTATTTACCTAAAAGCACTTGAAAAAGTGGTTCAAGGTCGATATGTTGTTATTAAAGATGAACGGAACCGAAGGGTTCATTTAAGCAAAAGAGGTAAATGCTATGACACTCAATATCACAAGTAAACAAATGGAAATCACCCCTGCAATTCGTGAACATGTGGAGGGAAGACTTGCAAAATTAGAGAAATGGCACACTCAACTGATTAGCCCGCACTTTGTTTTAAGTAAAGTGCCAAACGGCTTTTCTGTAGAGGCTTCAATTGGAACCCCGTTAGGTAATCTGTTAGCCACTGCAACGGCTGATGATATGTATAAAGCGATCAATGAAGTTGAAGAAAAATTAGAACGCCAATTAAATAAACTTCAACATAAAGGCGAATCCCGCCGAGCAGATGAGCGTTTGAAAGATTCTTTTGAAAAATAAAGGATAATGAATAAATAAAAAGGGCGAACATGATGTTCGCCCTTTTTTAGATATCTTGAATCACTAATTGTAATGCATGGCGTTGGAATTGTTTTGCTTTACGGTGTTTTAAGCGTCTTAAACGCAAGTTGCGTGAGGCAGAGATATCTCTTGATGCTTTTTTCTTTAAAAAAGTTTTTCTTTTTAACATCTTTTTCTCCTTGTTTTCTTTGAGTTCAATAAAACGTTGCTTTTTCTGACCGCACTTACTCTGTTGCAGTCGCTTGGTTTTCTTGAACGCGATGATAATTCACAATGCTGTTCATGTAACGGCGAATATTTTCGACATATTGGTAGGCTTCATAGCCTCGGGCGTAGCCATATTTTAAGTTTGAATAATGGCGCTTTTCCGATAATAGTTGAAGATTATTTTTTACATCTAACCAGTTATCTGGGTTACCACCTAATTTTTTTGTTAAGCGACGTGCGTCCAAAATATGCCCTAATCCCATATTATATGCTGCTAAAGAATACCAAATTCGATCTTCTTCTGGAATACTGTCTGGCATTTGGTCGAGTAGCCAATGCAAATACTCCGATCCCGCTTTTATACTTTGTTCGGCATCAGTGCGATTATTAATATTCATCCGCACAGCCGTATCTTTGGTAAGCATCATCATCCCGCGCACACCTGTTGGAGAGGTAGCATAAGGGTCCCAATGCGATTCTTGATAGGCTACAGCAGCTAATAATCGCCAGTCTAAATTCCCTTTGTATTTTTCAAAGAGCGGTTGATATTGAGGAAGGATTTTTTCAACCGCCTCTAAATAAGCCTGAGTATCTACATAATCAAAGGCAGTAATGTGGCGGAAATATTTTTCCTCAATACGATCAATTAATCCCGTTTCAATGGCATTATTCATAAAATCCAATAAGCCTGCTTGTAGCTCATTATAGGATTGATTGGAAAGATACCAATGCACGGTCATTTCATCCGTTAGGTCAAATGCAATTGCTAAGTTAGGGCGAATTTGTTGTGCAGCCGCCACATCAATACTGTTTGCAATGGTATAAGGAATTTTGCCTTCCGCCACTTGAATTAATAATTCCTCTTGGGTTAACTGTTTGTTATTCTGCCATTTAAGTGCAGGAAGTTTTTTCTGCGCGAGGGATAATAATTTTTCTAAGTCTTCCCCCGCAGAAATAATAATTTCTTGCTGGACTTGCGCTAAATCTTTCGGGCGATTTTCACCTTTTTTATACACAAGCTGCCAAGAGGCGGAGGTGTAAGATGGTCCTAACTGAAATTTTTCTGCACGCTGAGGCTGGAACAAAAGATTCGCAGCGGCGATATCAATATTATTGTTCTCTAATTCATTAAAAAGTTGATCATTATTTTCTAAGGTTTTAATTTGTAAGCGAACCCCTAAATAATCAGCAAAGTTTTTTGCTAATTCGTATTCCAAGCCTGATTCGCCTTCATTCCCAATAAAATAGTAAATGGGATTGTTAATGGTGCCGACAATTAGGCTACCGCGATTTTTGATCGTGGTGTAAGGGTTTTGCTCCGATTGCATAATTTTTTGCCAAGGGAAAACCATATCAATTGCCCAAAGTAATAATGCAAAAGCAGCAATAATACGTAAAAATAGACCTTTCAATAGATAAACCTTATAAATTGAGATAAGAGACGATTGTAACGAGAATTAAGACAATAAAAAAGCCCCTTTTACTTCAAGGGGCTGTTAAATAAGGATTAACGTTGGCGATCTCGGCGACTACGTTCATTAAAAGTGCGGTCATTTTTATCGTTAAATTTACGCTGACGACGCTCACCATTACGTTCACCACGGAAACGATCTTGGCCTCGGTCTCCACGTTCATTACGGCGACCTTTTCCACCAAAGTCATTGCCACCACGTCTATTGTCTGACTGTGCTGCACCCATAAAGCTCATTTGCATTTGTTTATTTAAAACGCGAGTTTTTCCGAATTGTTGGAGCAATTCTTTTGGCATACCTTGTGGTAATTCAACAGTAGAGTAGTCATCGTAAAGTTTGATATGGCCAATGTAACGGCTGTTAATATCACCTTCATTTGCGATCGCACCTACGATATGACGCACTTCTACACCATCTGCACGACCTACTTCGATGCGATATAAATCCATCGGCTGTGGTGTGCCGTAGCCTTTACGTTCACCACGACGTTCAGCTGAACGTGGATTTTCACGACGATCACCGCGATCATGACGGTCACGACGACGTTTATCCATTGGTGGATCAGGTGGAAGAATGAGTTTTTGTTTTCCTTGAAGTAACATCAACATGGCTGCAGCAATATCTTCTTGATCCTGATCTGCCGTGAATAAATCTTCCAATAAGCTACGATACATTTCCAGATCGTGATGTTCCAATTGCTTGGTGATCTTGTCTTGGAATTTTTTACGACGACAGGCTTGCAATACTTCATGATTTGGCAATTCAACTTCATTGATTGGTTTTTTCATCAAGTGTTCGATATTGCGAAGTAAACGGCGTTCACGTGGTTCAACGAATAATAATGCACGACCAGAACGACCAGCACGGCCAGTACGGCCGATACGGTGAACGTAAGACTCTGCATCAAGTGGGATGTCATAGTTCACTACAAGGCTGATTCGTTCAATATCAATACCGCGCGCAGCCACATCGGTTGCAACGACGATATCAAGGCTACCATTACGTAAGCGATCTAAGGTTTGCTCACGTAATTGCTGAGTCATATCACCGTTTAATGCCGCAGCACGGAAACCGTGTTTTTCTAATAATTCGGTCACATCAAGTGTACCCGTTTTGGTACGGGTAAAAATGATTGCTGCATCAAACTCTTCCACTTCTAAGAAACGTAATAATGCCTCATTTTTACGGAAACCTTGAACATACCAACAATTTTGCTCAATATCTGGCGCATTATCGTTATTTACTTTGATTTTCACTTCTTGTGGGTTGTTCATGAAGCGTTTTGTGATACGACGAATTGGCTCAGGCATAGTCGCTGAGAAAAGGGCTGTTTGGTGTTCTTCCGGTAATTCAGCCATAACGGTTTCTACATCATCAATAAAGCCCATACGAAGCATTTCATCAGCTTCATCAAGTACGATAGCTTTTAATTCAGATAGATTTAATGTGTTACGACGGATATGATCCAAAATACGGCCTGGTGTACCAACAACAACTTGTGCACCTTGTTTTAATGCACGTAACTGGATGTCATAACGTTGACCACCATAAAGAGTAACGATATTGATGCCTTTTGCATATTTCATAAAGTGTTCACAAGCATCGGCAACTTGAATGGCAAGTTCACGGGTCGGTGCCATCACCAATAATTGTGGATGTTTTGCGGCAGGATCAATTTTTGCCAAAATAGGTAACGAGAATGCGGCAGTTTTACCACTACCGGTTTGCGCCATACCAAGTACATCTCTGCCTTCTAGAAGAGCAGGAATACAAGCTTGTTGGATTGGCGAAGGTGTTTCAAAACCAAGGTCAGAAACGGCTTTTAGAATGAATTCAGGCAAGCCTAAATCATTAAAAGTGATTTTGTCTGTCATTAAAATGCTCGAATATAAGTAAGGAAAGCTCAATTTCGCTTTCAGGTTTATTTGTTACACAAGAAAGAGGCAAGTCTAAAAAACAGCAGTTTTTGTGACCGCACTTTTTTCTTCTTTTTCGTCTTCTGTTTGAGCCGGTTTCAATTTCATCAGCTCTAACACGGCAAAACGATACTCAACAAAGTTATACACCTGATTCGCAATAGCAAGTTTGAATAAAGCTGCAGCTTCATCAATTTGCCCCAAATTGAGTTTTTGTTTTGCTAGATAAAAGTAGGTTTCGGTTAATATTTCTGCATATTGTTGTGAATTTTCTGCAAATTTGGTTGCCCGTTCTTGCAAGTCGCTCACGGAAATATTACCCAAATAGTATTGAACGATATTTGTTCCCCAGAAGTCCTTAGATAGCCCTTTAGCTCGTTCAACAAGGTTGGCATGGGCTTCTTGTGGTTTTAATTTTTGTTCGTTCAAATAGAGCCAGAGTACGCGATAGGGATCTTTAGTATCGGCTTCGTAAAACTTCATCAAATCGTCTTCAGCAAGATTATAGCGTTCGACGTAATAAAAATTTAAACCACGATTAAGGTGGGTATAGTCATAACTTGGATCCAACTCAAACACCGCATTAAAGGTTTCTAATGCGCTGTCGTAATCTTCTTCAAGCAGTAAGTAAAGCCCTAAGTAATTATAAACGGAAGCCATCTTTGGCTGTAACGCAAGGGCTTGTGTAAAGTCATAACGTGCGAGGCCCCATAAACCGAGGGAATCATATAAAACGCCACGTTCAAAGTGAAGCGTCGCTCGTTCTTCATTACTCATTTTACCAACTAATAAAACTTGCCCGATTCGGGTAATCATCACTTCTTGTTCGAAGTGCGTATTCGGCGTTTGATCTGCGAGTACGACTTTATTTGGTGCGACAAACACGTTTCCCGATTGTACACAACCGGAAATAAATAAAGTCAGACTTAGGCTAGATAATGAAACTAGAAAACGGAATAACCGAAAATATTGCATTGTTTTATAAGTTAGTTTGATAATCAAAACGGGTGTGTAAGGTTTTTTACACACCCTGTGAGATTATTCTTGTTCTACAGAAGTCTCTTCTGCTGGTGCAGATTCTGCTTCAGTTTCTTGTTTTGGTGCAAGATCTTTCATGGTTAATCGGATACGACCTTGGCGATCGATTTCAACCACTTTAACTGTCACTTCTTGACCAACTTGAAGATAATCACTCACTTTCTCTACACGTTCTTCAGCGATTTGAGAAATATGAACTAAACCTTCTTTATTTCCAACGATAGCCACGAACGCACCGAAGTCAGCAAGACGAGTCACTTTACCTTTGTAAATTGCGCCCGCTTCAACTTCAGCAACGATTTCTTCAATACGTGCCATCACGTTTTTCGCTGCACTACTATCTACTGCAGCAATTTTCACTGTACCATCATCATCGATATCGATAGAAGTACCAGTTTCTTCAGTTAATGCACGGATAGTTGCACCACCTTTACCGATAACATCTTTGATTTTCTTCGGATCAATTTTCATGGTGTGAATACGCGGCGCGTAGTCAGAAATATCTGCACGAGGTGCAGGGATTGCTTGTTCCATTACACCAAGAATGTGCATACGTGCACCTTTTGCTTGGTTTAATGCAATTTGCATAATTTCAGGGGTGATACCTTCAATTTTGATATCCATTTGAAGTGCGGTGACACCTTCACGTGTACCGGCCACTTTAAAGTCCATATCACCTAAGTGGTCTTCATCACCTAAAATATCTGAAAGAACCACAAATTTCTCTTCTTCTTTCACTAAGCCCATTGCGATACCAGCAACAGCCGCTTTGATTG
The DNA here is from genome assembly GCF_014931375.1 of Haemophilus parainfluenzae. Lineage (NCBI taxonomy): Bacteria > Pseudomonadati > Pseudomonadota > Gammaproteobacteria > Pasteurellales > Pasteurellaceae > Parahaemophilus > Parahaemophilus parainfluenzae. Next base: position 147,252 of record NZ_CP063117.1, on the reverse strand, counting down.
GAACGCCCGCATCCATTAATGCTAAAGACGCACCACATACAGATGCCATAGAAGAAGAACCGTTAGATTCAGTGATTTCAGATACAACACGCACGACATACGGGAATTCTGCAAGACTAGGCATAACCGCTGCTACACCGCGTTTTGCTAAACGACCGTGACCGATTTCACGACGTTTTGGCGAGCCGATCATACCCGTTTCACCTACAGAGTATGGAGGGAAGTTGTAGTGGAATAAGAAGTGATCTTGACGTTCACCTGTTAATTCATCAATGATTTGTGCATCACGTTCAGTACCTAACGTTGCAACGGCTAATGCTTGCGTTTCACCACGGGTGAAAATTGCAGAACCGTGAGTACGTGGTAATACACCAGTACAAATATCTAATGCACGAACGGTATCAACGGTACGACCATCAATACGTGGTTCACCTGCAATGATACGGCCACGAACGATTTGGCTTTCAAGTGCGGTGAAAATATCCACAATTTTACCTTCGCTGATTTCTTCATCTTCAGCTGTGATTTGTGCAATCACATCCGCTTTAATCGCATCAATCTGTTCGTAACGTGCTTGTTTTTCAGTAATGCGGTATGCATCGCCTAAACGTGCTTCAGCAATCGCTTTTACTTTGTTGATTAAATCTGTGTTTGGTTGTGGTGCAACCCAATCCCAACGTGGTTTACCCGCTTCTTTTGCAAATTCTTTGATTGCTTCAATCACAACTTGTTGTTGTTGATGACCAAATACGACCGCCGCTAACATTTGTTCTTCAGTTAAAATGTCAGCTTCAGATTCAACCATTAATACGGCTTTGTCAGTACCTGCAACCACTAAGTCCAAACGGCTTTGTTTTTGTTCAGCCATAGTTGGGTTTAATACGAATTGGTTGTCAATAAAACCAACGCGCGCAGCACCGATAGGGCCATTGAAAGGTACACCTGATAAAGTTAATGCTGCAGAAGCACCGATCATTGCCACTAAGTCAGGGCTGATTTGTGGGTTTACAGAAACTACAGTTGCCACAACTTGGATTTCGTTGAAGAAACCTTCTGGGAATAATGGACGAATTGGACGGTCGATTAAACGTGCGATTAAGGTTTCGCCTTCAGATGGACGACCTTCACGTTTGAAGAAACCACCAGGGATTTTACCCGCCGCATAAGTACGCTCTTGATAGTTTACGGTTAATGGGAAGAAGTCTTGACCTTCTTTCACATCTTTTTTAGCCACAACAGTCACGAATACCGTGGTATCGTCCATGCTTGCCATAACCGCAGCAGTTGCTTGACGTGCAATTGCGCCGGTTTCTAGAGTAACGGTATGTTGACCGTATTTAAATTGTTTAACAATTGGATTCACAATGTTTTCCTTCAAAATAATATTTAAAACAAAGCTTTATTTTCCAGATTGCGACTAGCAAAAGAAATCTCTCGAAAAATGACCGCACTTTTGGCGTTTAAAAATTTCTTTTGATAGCCGCACGCTAATGCAGAAAATAAAGCTCGCTTATTATACAGAGTTTTAAATTTATTGGTAACTTTATTTAATATAAGCAACTTGTTATCATATTCTCATACAAATACATACGTAAGGAGACTCTATGATTATCAGTGCATTAAATAACCCAAATTTCAAAGTGGGTTTACCAAAAGTTATCGCGGACATTTGCGATCATCTCAATACTTTAGATCTTGAAGCATTAGAAAATGGCCGTCATGATTTAAGCGATCAAGTTTATATGAATGTCATGGAATTTGATACGGTTGAAGCGGATAGCAAACAAGCTGAACTTCACCACAAATATCTAGATATTCAATTACTTATTCGTGGTGAAGAGAATGTTGAAGTAAGCGCGACTTATCCAAACCTCAGCTTATACGATGAATATCGTGATGCCGATGACTATCAACTTACCCCACAAATTGAAAATAAAAGTACGGTGACACTTTTACCAAAAATGTTCGCTGTCTTTTTCCCTTATGAGCCACATAAACCAGGTTGCACCGTAAACGGCAAATCAAGTTTTGTGAAAAAACTGGTGGTGAAAGTACCAGTAGAATTGATTTAATTATTTCGATTTATTAAAGCAAAAGTGCGGTCAGAAATTTATATATTTTTCTGACCGCACTTTTTTATTATTTAATCACTGTAATCGACCATTTGGCATCATCAATTTGCTCGAAGTTTGTGACTTCATAACCTTCTTCAGCCGCCCAAGCGGGAATGGCTTCAGTGGCTTGTGTGCAGTCAAATTCAATTTCTAGACCATCGCCTTTATTTAACTTAGCCATAGCTTCTTTGGCTTCAACGAGAGGAAAGGGGCAAACTAGGCCGAGTGTTGGTAATTTAACGATCATATAAACTCCTTATGATGCTTTTGTTAATTTTAAACGTTGTGGACGGATAATGGTGAAGTAGGCGGCCACCCAAGTGCCGAGAATCATCAATGGCAATGATACCCAACCTTGCCAAGAGAAAAAGGCGGTTTCGACTAAGCCATTACCGATAGAACAGCCACCCGCAAGGGTTGCGCCAATGCCCATGAGAATACCACCGAGCCCACTGCGTAGAATCGTGGTGGCATCTGGTACACGAACACGGAATTCATTGCTTGCTTTCGCACCGATGAATGACCCGATAAAAATCCCTAAAACTAAGAATACGCCCCAGTTTATAAATTTACCGTCGCCAGTAACGAGGAATTGCATGATATTAGCGGATGGACCAGTGATCCCAAGTCCAAACTCACGACCCGTAGCAACACTGAGTGGCCAAGCGGCAAGTGCGATTAATCCGATTAATACGGCAGAGAAAAATGGGTGCCAGCGTTTTTCAAATAATAAGTGAGCAAGTCCCTTTTTCTTCGGTTTTAATGCCGCGACTTTTACGCTTGGTTTACTGAGATGTTTGTACACATAGAAAGCTGTCACTAAAGTTAATAATGCGACTAACCACCAAGGTGAGATACCGAATGTATCGTAAATGTTGCGTTGTTCGATATTGATACTGCGTAAAGTTTTATTGAATTCGCCTAATGGGCCAGTACGCATGATGGCACTTAACAACATATAAGTGAATAACGCGACCCAACTGCCGACTAAGCCTTCCGCAGCACGGTACCAAGTTCCTGTTGCACAACCGCCAGCAAGAACAATGCCGATACCAAATACAAAGGCACCGATAATCACCGCTAAAAAGGCAAAATTTTCAGCGGGATCGACATTTAATACACCGATTTCTTTTAAGAGAAAGAAACCGATGGATTGCACGGTAATCGCCAATAGAAGGGCGACAAACATTTTGTTATTTTTGGTGACATACATATCGCGAAATGCGCCAGTAATACAAAAGCGCCCACGCTGCATCACAAATCCGAGTAAAATTCCGCAAAGTAATCCGGTTAAAAGCATAAATATTCCTTCTCTTTTAGAACTAAGTAGGTTGGTATTTTCTAAAAAAATAAGAAGGTGACGCCAATAACTTTTGGCTAGAAAATATGTTTTTTTGATATAAAAAAAGTGCGGTCAGAAATTTGTGTGTTTTTCTGACCGCACTTTATCGTAAGTTATCACGATATTAAGGACAGGGTTTACTCACCATAATTTCAATCACTTGGCGATCAATATGATGCATACTCTTCGAAGCGATCGAGCATAGATTGTCGATAGTGCGATCGAGATCGTGTTCAACGATACCTTCATTGCCTGTCACATGGGTTTCATCCATTGCCATGAGAACTGATTTATAGCCAGAAGCTACGCTGGTGGATACTTTCATTGCACAGCTATTGGATGCGCCATCGCAGATGATTCCGCTGATGTCACCAATCATGCTGCAAATCCCCATGCTCACGGTTTCAAATTTGCCCGTAAGCAAATAGGCAATGCCTGCACAGCTCCCCATAGAGGCAGTTGTTACCGCACAAAGGGCTGACAGTTTAGGTAATTTGCTGTGGATATAAATAGCCATTAAGTGTGATAAGAAGAGGGCTCGGAGACGTTTTTCTTCATTCACGTTTAAATAATCGGCGACCACAACCACGGGCATAGTCGCGGCAATCCCTTGGTTGCCAGAGCCTGAATTACTCATTGCTGGTAATGTAGCTCCACCCATACGTGCATCGGAGGCTGCAGTGGTTTCGATCATGATTTTGCTGAGTAAATCATCTGACATTAAGCCACTACCAACTTGTTTGCGTAACGTTCTGCCAATGTGTAAGCCGTAATTTTCACGTAATCCTTCGTTAGACAGCGCTCGGTTTAGAGTGGCAGCTTGTCCGATAAAGCTGATTTTATCGAGCTCAACTTCACAAGAAAATTCAAAGATTTCACGTGCGCTCACCTGTTTGAAAATATCACAAGGAGCGCAATCAGCACATTCATCATGTTCTTTCTCAAAAATAACTTCGCCATTTTTTTCAATTAAAATGATGTTTGTGTGTTGATCTTGAATGGCTACTTTCACTCGGTCATTATCCGCAAACAACACGGCTTCCGAGTATAAAATATGATCGGTTTGATGAATATCGACATTAACGAGCTTTTTATCAAGCATCGCTTTGGCTTGTGAAACTTGTTCTGGTGTGATGTGTTTTAATACCTCTAATTCACCCCCTGGGTCACCGCCTAAAGCACCAATCGCCGCGGCAATAGGCAAGCCCACCATGCCTGTTCCAGGTACCGCAACGCCTAATCCATTTTTCATTAAGTTTGGTGACACCTTGGCTTCAATACGTTCAGGTGTTTTGCCTAAATATTTAGCTGCCGTTGCTGCTGCAAGCGCCAGAGAGATAGGTTCAGTACAGCCAAGTGCAGGAACGACATCGCGTTCTACAATTTGAATTAATGGTTTTTCGATTTCGTTGAGTCTTTCTTGATTCATAAAATTCTTTTAATTTATTAAATACTGTCTTCTTTCTCTATGACTAATATACGTGCTTCGCCTTGTGGATGAGCAACATGTTCGGTACCGATATCCGCATAAAAAATATCACCCGTATGGAGTAATACGGCTTTCTCTTGGCCCTCTTCTTTGTAGCGCATTTCCACCGTACCATCCATGACAGCAAAGACTTCTTCACCGTCATTGATATGCCATTTGTAAGGTTTATCTGTCCAGTGAAGACGCACGGAAATGCCATTCATATTGGTAATATCAAGGGCTCCCCAAGCGCGTTCAGCCGTAAATAGGTGACTTCTAATAACTTTATTCATGACTAAATTTGTTAGTGAGCCTCATCCCAGTTAGTGCCTTGCCCCACATCTACAATCAATGGCACCACTAAATCAGCGGCACTTTCCATTTGTGTTTTGATGAGGTCGCTATAAAACGCGACTTTTTCTGACCGCACTTCAAACACCAATTCATCATGCACCTGCATAATCATCGCAATATCGGGATCGTTTTGTAGTTTTTGATCCAATTGAATCATGGCACGTTTAATAATGTCTGCGGCGGTGCCTTGCATTGGTGCATTGATCGCGACACGTTCGGCAGCTTTACGGCGCATACCATTAGAAGAGTTAATATCTGGCAGATATAAACGACGGCCGAATAGGGTTTCTACATAGCCTTGGGCTTTGGCTTTTTCGCGAATATCGTGCATAAAAGTTTGTACGCCCGGATAGCGTTTGAAATACAAATCCATATAGCTCTGAGCATCGGCACGGCCAATACCGAGTTGACGCGATAAGCCAAAGGCTGACATACCGTAAATTAACCCGAAGTTAATCGCTTTAGCATTACGACGTTGTTCGGAAGTCACTTCATCTAGTGAGACACCAAAGATTTCTGCCGCAGTAGAGCGGTGAATATCTTTGCCTTGGGTAAAGGCATTAATTAAGCCCTGATCCTGTGATAGGTGCGCCATAATGCGTAGCTCGATTTGCGAATAGTCGGCTGCCACAACAGTAAAGCCTTCGCGCGCAATAAATGCCTGACGAATACGACGACCTTCTTCATTACGAATCGGAATATTTTGTAAATTCGGATCACTTGATGAAAGACGACCGGTGGCTGTCACCGCTTGATGGTAGGAAGTATGCACTCGACCAGTTTGCGGATTTACCATTTGCGGTAATTTATCAGTGTAGGTCGATTTTAGTTTGCTGAGACCACGATGTTCTACCAACACTTTCGGCAATTCATGGCTAAATGCGAGTTCCTCCAATACTTCCTCGTTGGTGGATGGCGCCCCTTTTGGTGTTTTTTGAATGACCGGCAAACCTAATTTATCAAATAAAATTTCCTGTAATTGTTTGGTAGAGGCTAAATTAAATGGCTGTCCCGCCAAGACATAGGCCTGTTCTTCTAATTCACTTAAACGGTTAGCAATTTCGTTGGATTGTAGGAATAGCGCATCGCTATCAATTAAAACACCGCGACGTTCCATACGGGAAAGTACGCCTAACAACGGCAATTCCATTTCTTTAAAGAGTTTTTTAAGAGTAGGTTCTTTAGAGAGTTTTTCCCATAGCACTTGCTGCAGCTTCATCGTTACATCAGCATCTTCCGCAGCGTACTCGGCGGCTTTTTCCAACGGAATTTGGTTGAAGGTCAGCTGATTTTTACCTTTGCCTGCAATCTCTTCAAAACTGATGGTTTGATGCCCTAAATAACGTTTCGCCAGATCGTCCATATTATGACGGCCTGTGCTGTTGAGCACGTAGGATTCAAGCATAGTATCGAAAGCCACACCTTGCACATCAATACCATTACGAGCAAAAATAGTGAGATCGTATTTGAAGTTTTGCCCGACTTTTTGAATAGCAGGATTTTCTAAAATCGGTTTTAACAGAGCAAGTGCGGTTGTTTTTTCAAGCGTTTTTGGTGCGCCTAAATAATCTAATTGTAGCGGTAAATAAGCCGCTTCACCGTTTTCGAACGCAAAGGAAATGCCCACCAAGTTGGCAGCCATATAATCTAAGTTATCGGTTTCAGTATCTAGAGCAAAAAGTTTGGCTTGATTGAGTTTGTCTACCCAACGATTTAAATCCGATTCGGTGATCAAGGTTTCATAACGGCTACGATCAATTTGAATTGCCGGCAATGTTTCATCGTCATTATTTTGAGCGAGCGCAGGCGTAGCTTGATAGTGATTAATCTTGGTTGGTCGTTCGTTATTATTAGTAATGGAATCAGCACCATTCATCACTTCATTGAGCCAACGTTTGAATTCATAACGGCCGAAATATTCAGTGAGTTGATCGTTATTGCTTGCACCAAGGGTAAGTTGTTCCGGAGTGATATCGAGAGCGACATCGGTTTTGATCGTGGCAAGACGATAGGATAAATCGGCCATTTCTTTTTCAGCCAATAATTTATCCCCTAATTTTTTTGCCCCACGAATTGGCAATTCGGCCACTTTGTCTAAGTTGGCATAAATCTCTGCCATGCTGCCGATACCTTGCAAGAGACCGAGAGCCGTTTTTTCACCGACACCCGCAACGCCTGGAATATTATCGGCGCTATCGCCCATTAGCGCTAAGTAATCAATGATGAGTTCTGGCGGAATACCGTATTTTTCAATCACGGCCTCGCGATCTAATAAGGTGTTATTCATGGTGTTGATCAACATAATGTTGTCATCCACCAGTTGTGCCATATCCTTATCACCGGTACTAATCAAGACTTTTTGATTGGTTTTAGAAGCCGCTACCGCTAAGGTACCGATGACATCGTCAGCCTCCACGCCTTCAATGACTAACAGAGGAATGCCAAGGGCACGGATAATATCGTGCAATGGCTGAATTTGTTTGCGCAGATCGTCCGGCATCGGTGGACGATGGGATTTATATTGTTCAAACATTTCATCACGGAACGTTTTGCCCTTTGCATCAAAGACTACCGCAATATGGCTCGGTTGCACTTGCGAAATCAGGCTTTTGAGCATATTTAATACACCGTACATGGCACCAGTCGGCTCGCCGGCTGAATTGGTGAGTGGCGGAAAAGCATGAAAAGCACGATATAAATAAGATGAACCGTCCACTAGGACTAATGGATTAGGAGCGATAGTTGGCATAAATATTCCGTTCAAAAATAATGAAAAGTGTCGCATTATAGCGTAAATTGCGAAATGGGGCGAACGGATAAAGTGCGGTCAATTAAACGTAAAAAGTATGACGAAGGCGTTTGGCTGTGGCATAATAGGCTCACTTGAGCATTCAACATAAGGGAATAACATGTCATTAAAACTGGTTGAAGTTGTTGTATTAGGGCAAGTGCTGCGCTTGAATGTCCCTGCAGAACAAGAAGAGATTTTGCGTCAAGCGGCGCGTAATTTAGATCTTCAAGTGTCTGAAATGAAAGAGCGTACAGGTTTATTACAATTAGACCGAGTGCTTTCTATTGTTGCCTTGAATTTAAGTTTTGAATTAACCCAAGAAAAGAATAAAAATGCCCAGATTGAAAACGTGTTATGTACGCGAATTCAGCAGTTAGATCATTCTTTAGAGAATGCATTAGGTGGGCGTACCATCGTAGATTAAATAAAAAAGAACCGCATGTTGAAAGTGCGGTTCTTTTTTTATGTGTTTTTTAATCTGGCGTGTAATAGAGTTTACCAATTTCAATTTTTTGCCGCCCTGTTTCTTCACGCCATTTATTGCTATCTCGTAAAGAATAAACACAGCCACAATATTCTTGCTGATAAAAACGTTCGCGTTTACTGATTTCGATCATGCGTTGCGATCCACCTGCTTTACGCCAGTTGTAATCCCAATAAATCACATCATCATATTTTTCAGCCGCACGGTGACCACAACCATTAATTTGATCCATGTCTTTCCAGCGAGAAATACCAAGACAGCTGGTAAATACAGGGAAGCCATGTTCATGAGCATATTCAGCAGCTTTTTCAAAACGCATATCAAAACACATGGTGCAGCGAATGCCACGTTCAGGTTCCCACTCCATGCCTTTTGCGCGATCAAACCATTGTTGGCGATCGTAGTCTGCATCAATAAATGGAATCCCGAATTTTTGGGCAAATCGGATGTTTTCTTCTTTACGAATTAAATATTCTTTCAATGGATGAATATTCGGGTTGTAAAAATAAATCGTAAACTCAATACCTGAGGCCAAAATGGCTTCCATCACTTCACCCGAACAAGGCGCACAGCAAGAGTGGAGAAGTAGCTTATTATGCCCTTCAGGTAATTCGAGTTTTTCACGAATAAAAGGCGCATTGGGATCCTTGCGCACTTTTTGTTTACGTGTTTTTTGAAATTTAGGTTGAGAATCGACCGCACTTTGCGGTTGAATTTGTTCTTCAGTCATATTAATAAGTTCGGTCTACCGATAAATAAGCCAGTGAAATTAAGGCTTTTTTGTATTCACTTTCAGGTAATAAGGCAATGGCATCAACCGCTTTTTTCGCTTCTTGTTTCGCACGATCCATCGCGTAATCAAGGGATTTATGTTCTGCCATAATCGCAAGCACTTCATCAATTGCATCACGTTTTCCGCCTTGTTCAATAGCTTCGCGAATAAGCGCGGCTTGTTGTGGGTTGCCGTGACGCATTGCGTGTAATAAAGGAAGAGTAGGCTTACCTTCAGCGAGGTCATCACCCACATTTTTACCTAATGCTGCAGCGTTTGCGCTGTAATCTAGCACGTCATCTACTAATTGGAATGCGGTACCAAGATAGCGACCATATTCTTGAAATGCGGTTTCAATTGATTTTTCAGCACCTGCAACAATTGCAACAGATTGTGCTGCCACTTCAAATAAACGTGCCGTTTTACTATAAATCACGCGCATATAGCTTTCTTCAGTGGTATCCGGATCGTTCACGTTCATTAATTGTTGAACTTCACCTTCAGCCAACACGTTGGTGGCGTCCGCCATAATGCGAAGAATATCTAGCGATTGTAACTGCGCCACTAACTGGAAGGCGCGAGTATAAATGAAGTCTCCCACTAATACGCTAGCCGCATTACCAAAGGCAGAATTTGCCGTTGCTCGACCACGACGCATATCCGATTCATCTACCACATCATCATGTAATAAAGAAGCCGTGTGAATAAATTCTACAAAGGTAGCACAAGTCGCCACTTTATCGCTTTCATAGCCTAATGCACGTGCTGCTAAAACCGCAATAAGTGGTCGAATACGTTTTCCGCCACCTTGTACAATATAAAAACCAAGCTGATTAACCATCGGCACATCGGAGTTAATTTGTGCTAAAATGGCTTGGTTGACTTTCTGCATATCCGCATCTGTTAATGCTTGGATTGCATGCATATCCATTAAATCTTGTTTGTTCATCTTCATTTGGTTCGATGGTTGTGTATATAAAAGAAAAGTGCGGTGAATTTTACCCGATTTTTCAGGGTTTCTGAAATTAAACTCGAGGAAAAGCGCTTTTTTTTATTTTATTGCAAATAAGTGCTTGCGATCGAGTTGTTTTTTCCGTAGAATTTGCAACCTATTTATATGAATTTTGAAGTGCGGACCGAAAATAGTAACGGAGAAGCACAATTATAGCGGAGTATTTATGTACGCAGTTTTCCAAAGTGGCGGTAAACAACACCGTGTGAGCGAAGGTCAAGTAGTTCGTTTAGAAAAACTTGAACTTGCAACTGGCGCAACAGTTGAGTTCGACTCAGTGTTGATGGTCGTTAATGGTGAAGATGTTAAAATTGGTGCACCAGTAGTAGCTGGCGCGAAAGTAGTGGCTGAAGTTGTGGCACAAGGTCGTGGCGATAAAGTTAAAATCGTTAAGTTCCGTCGTCGTAAACACAGCCGTAAACAACAAGGTCATCGTCAGTGGTTCACAGAAGTGAAAATCACTGGGATTCAAGCATAATTTCAGAGGAGATCAAGTAGATGGCAACTAAAAAAGCTGGTGGTTCAACTCGTAACGGTCGTGATTCTGAAGCTAAACGCCTTGGTGTTAAACGTTTCGGTGGCGAATCTGTATTAGCAGGTAGCATCATTGTACGTCAACGTGGTACTAAATTCCACGCAGGTAACAACGTAGGTATGGGTCGTGACCACACCTTATTTGCTACCGCTGACGGTAAAGTAAAATTTGAAGTTAAAGGCGAGAAAAGCCGTAAATACGTAAGTATTGTAACTGAATAATTTTACATCTGATTTGATAAACGCCCCGCATTATCTGTGGGGCGTTTTCTTTTTTATCTGTAATTTACAATCATCAATCACATTTGTTATTCTGGCACTATTGCTTATCTTGATATTTCTTAGTCGAAATTTATCTTAATTCCTAACCGCACTTTAGTAAAATAAAGGAAGATATCATGAAACAACAACCGCTTTTAGGTTTTCTCTTCGCTTTAATTACGGCGATGGCGTGGGGATCTTTACCTATTGCGTTAAAACAGGTTCTATCAGTGATGACACCACAAACGATCGTCTGGTATCGATTTGCGGTGGCTTCTCTTGCACTATTGATTCTGTTAGGTTACAAGAAAAAATTGCCACAATTTTCGAAAGGTGGTCGTTTCATTTGGCTTGTACTCATCGGTGTAGCAGGATTAGCGGGTAATTTCTTTTTATTTAATAGCTCACTTAATTTTATCGATCCTTCTTCAGCCCAAATTTTTATTCATTTTTCTTCTTTTGGTATGTTAATTTGCGGTATTTTTGTCTTTAAAGAAAAGCTCGGATTACATCAAAAGATTGGTTTAGGTCTGTTATTGGCTGGGTTGGTGCTTTTCTTCAATGACAAGCTTGATGTGTTTAAAGGAGAGAGTGGTTATTTAACAGGTGTCTTACTCAGCCTGACTGCTTCATTAGTTTGGGTGGCTTATGGTATGGCACAAAAGCTTATGCTCCGTCGTTTTAGTTCGCAACAAATTTTATTAATGATGTATTTCGGCTGTCTTTTAGTCTTTACACCTGTAGCTGAATTCTCACAAGTGAGTAACCTCACCCCGTTTGCATTCGGTTGTTTTGTTTATTGCTGCTTAAATACCTTATTTGGTTATGGGGCTTATGCTGAGGCACTTAATCGTTGGGAGGTTTCTAAAGTAAGCGTAGTGATAACCTTAGTACCACTCTTTACCATTTTCTTTGCCCATCTTGCCCATTATGTGAGCCCTGAGAATTTTGCCGCACCAGAATTAAATATGATTAGCTATATTGGGGCGTTTGTTGTAGTATGCGGAGCAATTTTGTCGGCAATCGGACATAAATTATTACCGCAATCAAAGTAAAGTGCGGTTAAATATTGGAGAGTTTTTATGAAATTTATTGATGAAGCCCTGATTCGTGTGGAAGCAGGGGATGGTGGAAACGGTTGTGTAAGTTTCCGCCGTGAAAAATTTATCCCAAAAGGTGGCCCAGATGGCGGGGATGGCGGTGATGGCGGTGATGTTTATTTGGTTGCAGACGAAAACTTAAATACTTTGATCGATTATCGCTTTACGAAACGTTTTGCTGCAGAGCGTGGTGAAAATGGCCATAGCTCAGATTGTACCGGTCGTCGCGGTAAAGACATTACGTTACGTGTGCCGGTGGGAACGCGTGCAATTGATAATGATACCAAAGAAGTGCTTGGCGATTTAACAAAGCATGGCGCTAAAATGTTAGTGGCAAAAGGCGGTTATCATGGTTTAGGGAACACACGTTTCAAATCTTCAGTGAACCGTGCGCCTCGCCAAAAAACCATGGGTACACCAGGTGAAAAACGTGATTTATTATTAGAATTAATGCTTCTTGCGGATGTCGGGATGCTAGGTTTACCGAATGCGGGTAAATCCACCTTTATTCGTGCCGTTTCAGCCGCAAAACCAAAAGTCGCTGATTATCCATTTACCACTTTAGTACCAAGTTTAGGTGTGGTGAAAGTGGATGAGAGTCATAGCTTTGTGGTGGCAGATATTCCTGGATTGATTGAAGGTGCATCGGATGGCGCTGGTTTAGGGATTCGTTTCTTAAAACACTTGGAACGTTGTCGTGTGTTAATTCATTTAGTAGATATTAACCCAATTGATGAATCCGATCCTGCAGATAATATTGCGATCATCGAGTCAGAATTATTCCAATATAGCGAAAAATTGGCAGATAAGCCGCGTTGGTTAGTCTTCAATAAAATTGATACGATGACAGAAGAAGAGGCGCATGAACGAGCTCAAGAGATTACCGAGCGTCTTGGTTGGGAAGAAGGGTATCACCTCATTTCTGCCGCAACCGGTAAGAATGTACCGCCACTTTGTCGTGATATTATGGATTTCATTGAAGCGAATCCGCGTGACGCTGAAGTAGAAGAAAATAAACCGGAAGAAGTGAAATTCAAATGGGAAGACTACCATCAAGAACAGCTTTCTGAACATCAATTTGATGATGAAGATGACGACTGGGATGATTGGGACGAAGAAGATGAAGAAGGCGTTGAGTTTATTTATAAACCTTAATGCCTAAATGAAAAAAAGAGCGGAAATTGACCGCTCTTTTTTTATTGCTGTTAACCTTTCTTTTTCCCACCTTGACGTGCTTTAAAGCGAGGGTTGGTTTTCGAAATGACATAAACGACACCGTGGCGGCGAACAATTTTGCAGCCAGGACGGTTTTTAGCACTTTTTAGCGAAGATAATACTTTCATTGAATATTCCTATTTTGATTTAAATGCACCAAATTTGCCATAGCGGTTTGCAAATTCACTTGCACGACCTTCATTCCCAATTTGACGGGTTTTACCGGTATAAAATGGGTGAGATGCAGATGAGGTATCACACATAAATACAGGGTATTCGTTACCATCTTCCCATTTCATGGTGTTGTTAGTTTTAGCACAAGAGCGGATCAGAAAGCCTTGTTTCGCGTTGGAATCATAAAATAAAACGGTACGATAATTTTCAGGGTGAATGCCTTTTTTCATTAGAGCTCCTTATATAACGAAAAGAATTGGGCGAAGATACTAATTTAAAAGAGAATGATTATCAATGTACTTTTATTCATAACCATGAGAATTTTTTTCATATTGAGAAAAAGAAAAATGCCTTTCGATTGAAAGGCATTTTGTCTGTTTGGTTGGACAGTTATCCACGATTCGCATTTTTCATAATACGCTCTTTCGCCACTTTCCATTCACGTTCTTTAATATCATCACGTTTATCATGTTGTTTTTTACCTTTCGCAAGACCGATTTTGATCTTAGCCCAAGGGCCTTTCCAATAAAGAGAAAGGGCAACAATAGTAAAACCATCACGGCTTGATTTACCGAAAAGATTATCTAGTTCACGTTTATTCAATAAAAGCTTACGTGTACGCGTTGGATCGCAAACCACGTGAGTAGAGGCCAAGCTTAATGGTTGAATGGTCGCACCAAATAAATAGGCTTCACCGTTTTTAAAAATGATGTAGCTATCGCTGATATTGGCTTTACCTGCGCGCATTGATTTCACTTCCCAACCTTGTAATTCAAGGCCGGCTTCAATTTCATCTTCAATAAAATATTCGTGTCGAGCTCGTTTGTTTAAGGCAATGGTGTTGGAGCCGACTTTGACTTTCTTTTTGGTCATTGGTATCCGTTGTTCATTAATCGTAAATTGGCGTTGATTTTACCGAATCTCGCCCTGGATAGCAAAAAAACAAAAGGCTGATTTGACTCAGCCTTTTGTTACTTAATGAGAGATTATTCTTCTAATTCACCACAGAAACGATAACCTTCACCATGCACGGTAGCAATGATTTCAGGTGTATTAGGATGATCTTCAAAATGTTTCCGAATGCGGCGAATTGTTACATCCACAGTACGATCTTGTGGCTTTAATTCACGCCCTGTCATTTTTAGCAATAATTCTTCGCGAGTTTGCAATTTTCCTGGGTTTTCACAGAAATGCAACATGGCACGAAATTCACTACGCGGTAGCTTAAACTCAGTGCCTTCAGGTGTAATTAAATTATGACTATTTAAATCCAGTGTCCAACCATTAAAACGATAGTTCTCACGTTGTAAATGGGCCTCTTTGCCATTTAATGTCATCGTACGATGCAATAAATTTCTTGCACGAATGGTGAGTTCTCTTGGGTTAAATGGCTTAGTGAGATAATCATCGGCCCCAATTTCTAAACCTAAAATTTTATCAACTTCATTATCTCGCCCTGTGAGGAAAATCAGAGGAATAGGTGTTTTTTCACGTAATTCACGGCCCAGTAATAAACCATTTTTACCGGGTAAGTTGATATCTAATACGATGAGATTAACCGTTTCTGAGCTTAACTGACGATACATTTCGGCACCATCTTGTGCTTGTAATACCTCATAGCCCTCAGCTTCAAAAATTCCTTTTAACGTATTACGGGTTACCGCTTCATCTTCCACGATGAGAATTTTGGGGGTAGCCATTCGTTGCTCCTTGTTATTCTTTGTTATGGGCATATTCTATAATTGTAACATTGCTGTAACAACAGAAAAGTGCGGTCATTGTTTAAATTACATTTAATTTTATGATCTAAGTCATAAATTATTAACATTCTTTTGATCTATGCTAGAATTTTAGTAGGAACAATAGTTGGGACTTTATGATGAAGCGAATTCTTCTTTTTTTATTTTTTATTTTTACCGCTCTTTCCACTCAAGCCGGTCTTTTTGATAAGAAACCGGCTTTCTTACCTGTGGATGAGGCTTTTCAATTTTCAGCTGCGAAAAGCGAGAATCAAGAAAATGTGATCGTCAATTGGTCTATTGCAGAAGGCTATTATCTCTATCAAGAGAAAATTTCTGTGAAGCTCAACCAAGAGGAAACCTCATCATTTGATGTGCCGACATTTTCTATTTCACCTGAAGATTATAACGATCCTTATTTTGGCTTAATGAAGATTTTCAAAAAGCCCGTGCAAGCTATTTTTAAAGCAAGCCATCCGCCATTAAAAGCCGAAGATGTGGTTGAAATTGCTTACCAAGGTTGTACATCGGGCTTTTGTTATCCGCCTGAAGTGAAAGAAATCAAAGTGGCTGATTTGCCTATCGCACAGATTGCTAATACTGAAAAAACATCGGAAAAATCGACCGCACTTTCCGCACAACCTAAAGCAGAGCAAGATCGTTTAGCGGAAAGCTTATTTAATAGCAAATATGCCGTATTTGGCTTTTTCTTATTGGGCTTAGGTTTGGCTTTTACCCCTTGTGTGTTACCAATGCTGCCGTTGCTTTCAGCGATAGTGATTGGTCAAAATCAACGCCCTAATATGTGGCGCGCTTTCGCATTAAGTTTTGTATATGTGCAGGGGATGGCGCTGACTTATACCTTGCTAGGCTTGATTGTGGCTGCAATTGGTTTGCCATTCCAAGTCGCTTTACAACATCCTTATGTGATGATTGGCTTATCAATCATCTTTGTCTTGTTAGCATTGTCGATGTTCGGTGTATTCACTTTACAGCTTCCAAGCTCCTTACAAACAAAACTGTCTTTACTTAGCCAACAGCAAAAAGCTGGTGCCTTTGGTGGCGTGTTCTTAATGGGGATGATTGCAGGGCTTGTGGCTTCGCCTTGTACGTCAGCACCGCTTTCTGGCGCCTTGCTTTATGTGGCGCAGAGTGGTGATTTATTTACGGGTGCGCTCACGCTTTATTTGCTCGCGTTGGGTATGGGCGTACCGCTGATTTTAATCACTTTATTTGGGAATAAAATCTTGCCTAAATCAGGCATGTGGATGGAAACCGTTAAAAAGCTCTTTGGCTTTGTGATGCTCGCGTTACCAGTATTCTTAATTTCTCGTATTTTGCCGGATGAATGGACGCCAAGATTATGGGCGATGCTTGGTACCGCATTCTTTATTTGGTTTGCTTTCCAAATGCCAAAAAATGGTACCGGTTGGGTATTCCGAATTCTCTTTTTAGTGGCAGCCATGATTAGTGTTAAACCGCTTCAAACTTGGGTGTGGGGCGAAAGCCAAGCACCAAGTGCGGTCGAAAATAAAGCGGTTTCTCATGTTGAATTTAAGAAAGTGAAAAGCGAAGCTGAATTGCAACAAGTTCTGGTGGAAAATAACAAACCGCTTGTGATGCTCGATCTTTATGCGGATTGGTGTGTCGCTTGTAAAGAGTTTGAAAAAGAAACATTCAGTGATCAAAGTGTACAAAAAGCCTTTGATGACATGCTGCTCCTTCAGGTTGATATGACAAAAAACTCCGAAGAAAACCGCGCTTTAATGGCAAAATATAAAGTGTTAGGTTTACCGACTATTTTGTTCTTTAACCGAGATGGAAAAGAAATTGAGGGGAGTCGTGTTAACGGATTCATGCCACCAGTTGAGTTTTTACAATGGATTGAGAAAATCAGTAAAGCATAAAATTATTTCCTAATAGTAAAAAGTCCTTTTCGATTTGAGGTATTGTTTGGCTTTGAGTTAATCATTAATATACACCCCGTTCTCAAATCACTTTTTATTTTTATTAGGAAAACTTTATGAAAAACTTAGAAAAATACTCTCCGTATGTTTTAGCTTTATTACGTATCGTCGCCGCGTATATGTTTATCTTACACGGCACAGCGAAATTCTGGGAATTCCCAATTTCGATGACGGGCGGTAATGGCGCAGTGGGCGATCCACTGATGATCGTCGGTGGGGTAATTGAGATTGTCGGTTCAATCCTATTAATTTTAGGTTTATTTGTTCGCCCTGCGGCATTTATCCTTTCTGGTCAAATGGCTTATGCGTATTTCTTTATGCACGCTGCAGGTAAAGGGAATTTATTCTTCCCAATCGCGAACGGTGGTGAACTCGCTTTACTTTATTCTTTAGTGTTCTTCTATTTTGTGTTTGCGGGTGCTGGCGCATTTGCTCTAGATAACCGCAAACGTTAATCAATCATCTCATTACTTTGTTGCCCGCATTTTGCGGGCTTTTTTGTTTTTAAAATCGCTTAAATAAATCACCGCACTTTAAGTGCGCTTACCAGGAAAATTTTTTCTATATAAACGCAAACGTTTGCGCTATAATTCCCCCCGCTTATTTTTAACCATTTAATGAAAGGAAAATGTAATGACAGATCGTCCAATTCGTCAGGCTTTACTGAGTGTTTCTGATAAAACCGGTATCGTAGAATTTGCTCAAGGCTTAGTACAGCGTGGTGTAAAACTACTTTCCACTGGCGGTACCGCAAAATTATTGGAGCAACATGGTTTACCGGTGACAGAAGTGTCTGATTATACGGGATTCCCTGAAATGATGGACGGTCGAGTGAAAACCTTACATCCAAAAGTACATGGCGGTATTCTTGGTCGTCGTGGTACAGATGACGCTATTATGCAGCAACATGGCATTGAAGGCATTGATATGGTCGTTGTGAATTTATATCCATTTGCCGCAACAGTAGCGAAGCCAAATTGTACGTTAGAAGACGCGGTAGAAAATATCGATATCGGCGGACCAACCATGGTGCGTTCTGCAGCGAAAAACCACAAAGATGTGGCGATCGTGGTGAATAATCATGATTTTAACAACATTCTTGCTGAAATGGATAAACACCACAACAGCCTAACACTTGAAACTCGTTTTGACCTTGCGATTAAAGCATTTGAACATACCGCTCAATATGATTCTATGATTGCCAACTATTTTGGACAAATGGTGAAACCGTATCATGTGGCAGAGGAAGAAGACGCGAATGCGAAGTGCGGTCAATTCCCACGTACTTTAAACCTTAACTTCGTGCGTAAACAAACCATGCGTTACGGCGAAAACTCTCATCAAAATGCGGCTTTCTATGTTGATTTAAATGTGAAAGAAGCAAGTGTAGCTACAGCCCACCAACTACAAGGTAAAGCCTTGTCTTACAATAATATTGCTGACACTGATGCCGCACTTGAATGCGTGAAAGAATTTGATGAGCCGGCTTGCGTGATCGTTAAACACGCTAATCCATGTGGTGTAGCTTTAGGTAAAGATATTTTAGACGCCTACAACCGCGCTTACCAAACCGATCCAACTTCTGCATTTGGTGGCATTATTGCTTTCAACCGTGAATTAGACGAAAAAACTGCGAATGAAATCGTGGAGCGCCAATTCGTTGAAGTGATTATTGCACCGAAAGTATCAGCTGAAGCGCAAGAAGTCGTGAAACGTAAGAAAAATGTTCGTTTACTTGAATGTGGTGAATGGATCTCTCGTTCTGAACGTTTGGATTTTAAACGTGTAAACGGCGGTTTATTAGTACAAGATGCGGATTTAGGCATGGTTGGCGTGGATGATTTAAAAGTGGTAAGTAAACGTCAACCAACTGAACAAGAACTAAAAGACTTATTGTTCTGCTGGAAAGTGGCAAAATTTGTGAAATCGAATGCCATTGTTTACGCCAAAGATAATCAAACTATCGGCATTGGTGCAGGCCAAATGAGCCGCGTATATTCTGCGAAGATTGCAGGGATTAAGGCACAGGATGAAGGTTTAACCGTAGCCGGTTGTGTGATGGCATCTGATGCATTCTTCCCATTCCGTGACGGTATTGATGCGGCGGCGAAAGTAGGGATTCAATGTGTTATCCATCCAGGTGGTTCAATGCGCGATCAAGAAGTCATCGATGCAGCGGATGAACATAATATGGTGATGGTATTAACTGGAATGAGACATTTTAGACATTAATTTATCTAACTATCCCCCTCTTTAGCAAAGAGGGGAAGGGGAGATTTGGCAGAAGTGATCTCAAGCTCATACTAAATTCAATATCGTTTAAATCTCCCCCTAGCCCCCTCTTTACAAAAGAGGGGAAATTACAGGAAAAAATAGCCGCACTTTTTTAAATTAGGCATACGCAAGGACTATAACATGAACATCCTCATCATCGGAAATGGCGGTCGTGAACACGCCTTGGCTTGGAAAGCTGCACAATCTCCATTAGCGGACAAAGTTTTTGTCGCACCGGGCAATGCGGGTACAGCATTGGAACACAAAGTAGAAAACGTAAATATTTCTGCGACAGATATCCCTGCCTTAGTGAAATTTGCTCAAGATAAACGAATTGGATTAACCATTGTTGGCCCTGAAGCTCCATTAGTGATTGGTGTGGTTGATGCATTTCGTGAGGCGGGATTGAAAATTTTTGGTCCAACTCAAGCGGCTGCACAATTGGAAGGTTCAAAAGCATTCACCAAAGATTTCCTCGCGCGCCACAAAATTCCAACGGCAGAATATCAAAACTTTACTGAAGTAGAGCCTGCATTGGCGTACTTGCGTGAAAAAGGTGCACCAATTGTCGTAAAAGCAGATGGTTTGGCGGCGGGCAAAGGCGTAATCGTTGCAATGACATTGCAAGAAGCGGAAGACGCTGTGCGTGATATGCTTTCTGGCAATGCCTTTGGTGAAGCGGGTAGCCGAGTGGTGATTGAAGAGTTTTTAGATGGCGAAGAAGCCAGCTTTATCGTCATGGTGGACGGTAAAAACGTCGAGCCTATGGCAACCAGTCAAGATCATAAACGCGTGGGCGAAAATGATACAGGTTTGAATACTGGTGGCATGGGGGCGTATTCGCCTGCACCTGTGGTGACACCTGAAATTCATGATCGCATTATGCGTGAAGTGATTTATCCAACGGTTAATGGCATGGCGGCAGAAGGCAATGTTTACACCGGTTTCTTGTATGCAGGATTAATGATCATGCCAAATGGTCAGCCGAAAGTAATTGAATTTAACTGCCGTTTTGGCGATCCAGAGACACAGCCTATTATGCTACGCCTCGAATCAGATCTCGTTGAGCTTTGTCTTAAAGCTTGCGAGGGAAAATTGAATGAAGTGAAATCCCAATGGAATCCAAAAGCGTCCTTAGGTATTGTGTTAGCCGCGGAAGGCTATCCAGGCGATTATCGTAAAGGCGATGTGATTAGCGGTTTACCACAAAGTGCGGTCGAAAATGAGAAAGTTTTCTTAGCGGGCGTCGCAGAAAAAGAAGGCAAATTAGTTACGAATGGCGGTCGCGTACTTTGTGTTACTGCATTAGGCGAAAGCGTATTTGAAGCGCAACAAAAAGCCTTAAAACTCGCTGAGCAAATTCAATGGACTGGACGTTTTTATCGTCGAGACATTGGTCATCGTGCCGTCGCTCGTGAACAATAAAAATCAACTACTTTAATGGTAAGGGCTCGAATGGATTATAAAAATAAGGAATTATGTCGTCTTCGTACCATAAGTTTTTTTCTGACGTTACATAAAGATAAAACGCAATGGGAAGACGCCCTTTATTCGGTGAAACGTGATGTGGATTTGTTATTGCCAGCTGTGCAGAAAGCAGGTTATACCTTGCAATCGATTCGAGTAATTACCAATCCTTTTGGTGAATATTTGGATTTAACCAATTTGCAAACAGCAAAAGCAGATTTGCAGTATTTAACAGAGTTACTGAATAAGTTTAATGAAAGTGGCATTCGTCTTCGATTTGCGATAGGTGCGGCGAGAAATAAAGAGGAAATCGCGTTATTGCCAGAGTTAATCGCAGCTTATGGTGACTTGTGTAATGCTTGTGTCAATGTGCCATTAGATGAAAATGGCGTGTTAGATAATGAACTTATCGAGCAATCTGTTTATGCCGTGCAAAAAATTGCAAACATCACACCACGTGGCGAAGGTAATTTTAACTTTACTGTGAATTTTAACTGCAAGCCATTTATTCCTTATTTCCCCGCCGGTTATCATCTAAGTCATTTGCCAAACAGTTTTGTCATTGGGTTAGAAACACCCGATTTATTAGTCGAAGTATTAAAACCTGTGCCAAAATCGCCTCATAATCAATTTTATGCTGATTGTTATCAGGCTATGTCACAAGCGCTGCAATATCATGTAGATCAAGTATTAGAAATGCTAAGTGCGGTCAAATTATCAGGTGAATTTGAGTTTGCAGGCATTGATAGTTCGGCTGCACCATCGAAAAATTGTTCATCCATGACAAAAATCTATGAATTAATGGGATTACCTTATTTTGGTGCAGCTGGTTCAGTCGAGGTTTCTGCCTTACTGACAAAAGTGTTTAAATCAATCCAACGCGTACCATTAGTTGGGTTTTCTGGATTAATGTTGGCGGTGACAGAAGATTTAGGTTTAGCCGAAGGGACTCAAAAACACTATTTTGATATTCGAGCTTTACTGACTTATAGCGCCGTATGTGGTATCGGTTTAGACACGGTTCCCGTGGCGGGAAATGTTAAGGCAGAAAGCATAGCAGCTATTATGCGCGACACAGGAACGATGGCATTTCGCTTAAATAAACCACTAACTGTACGCTTATTTCCCATTCCGAATAAGGTTGCAGGTGAAATATCAGAATTTGAAAGTGATGATTTATGTAACTGCCGCCTTTTGCATATTCCGGATTAAATAAAAATTTCCCTACTTTGTTGTAATCAATGTTATCCCTACTGTCAATAAAAGGAGTATCTTATGAGAAAGTTAATATTAGGTAGTATTGTAGCAGTATTATTAACAGGTTGTGCCGGAGCTTCAAATGTTTCACAAAGCTCAACATTAAGCTCAACGTTAGATGGCGAATGGATTTGTCATACTATTCCGACAAAAGATAAACAAACTTACGATCGTTTAGATCATTTTGTTTTGAAATCTGATGGAACAGGGATGTTACGAGGCATTTCTAGTATCGAATTAGATAAAGAGAGCACTATTCGTTATTTAACCAAAGGCAAGGTGAAATGGCAGGCTCAAAATAATGTCTTGAGTTTTGATTTTATCAATCGTTCTATGGTGCCGGCTCACAGTAAAAATGTGGCTAAAGTCATCAAGCAAAATAAAGCCTTACAAAAACAAGAAAAAGAAGAGTTGGCAGCATTTTATAGTAAATCTGCTAATCATACGGATATGCCAATTGAGCTGAAACAAAATGGCAATCAACTTATTCTCGGTAAGAATTATGCGACTTGCCGACGAGTCACTGAGAATGACAAAGACATTCAGTTATTAAATAAGTGGTTTGTGAAGAAATAGGCACGATTAAGAAAAACAAATACGATTTCAACCGCACTTTATTTTTAGGCGCGGGGATCTGATTAATAAGAGGAGAATTATGATGAGAAAATTAGTATTAAGTAGTCTTGTCGCAGTATTGTTATCGGGATGTGCAACGGCACATCAACAAACAGAACAGGAAAAAGCCTTAGTCGGCGATTGGATTTGCCATGTAAAACCTGCAGCCAAATCCCCTTTACCGGTTGAGCATTTTGATTATGTCACTTATCGAGCGGATCAAACTGTGCTGATGCGTGGTATCTCTCAGATTGATACAAAAGAAGGCTGGATGCGTTATTTATTGCAAGCTAAAGCCAAATGGCAGGCGAATGATGGCAAGTTAAGTTATGACTTTACGGATCGTCTATTTAAAACAGCACATTCACCACAAGTTGCGAAAATTATTGAACAATCTCCAGAATTTAAAGAGTTAGATAAGGAATTTGTTTCACCTTGTAATAACTGCGGTAATCATTTGGATATGAAGATTAAAATGAAAAGCCCAACAAGGATGACCAATTTTAATACTTATACGAAAGAAACCAGCCAATGCCATAAACTGGGTGCTGGCGAGAAAACAAAAGAAGTTAAACTAATTGAGAAATTAGTGAAAGAAAAAGGCTCGATTTAGATAAATGAATGTTTTTCATTGTAATAATGAAAAATATGATCGAAATTTTTGATTAAGTTTTTACTTGGAAACAGGTAAACTATACACAAATAATTCAAACAACGAGGAAAACACAATGTTTAAAAAAAGTATGAACATCGCTGATTACGATCCGGTTCTATGGCAAGCTATTCAGGGCGAAAATCGTCGTCAAGAAGAGCATATCGAGCTTATCGCATCTGAAAACTATGCAAGTCCACGCGTAATGGAAGCGCAAGGTTCACAGTTTACTAACAAGTATGCTGAAGGCTACCCAGGTAAACGTTACTACGGCGGTTGTGAGTACGCAGACATTGTTGAGCAGTTAGCGATTGATCGTGCTAAAGAGTTGTTTGGTGCGGATTATGTAAACGTACAACCACACTCAGGTTCACAAGCCAATGCGGCGGTATATGGCGCATTAATCAATGCTGGCGATACTATTTTAGGGATGGATTTAGCACACGGTGGTCACTTAACCCACGGGGCGAAAGTGAGCTTCTCTGGTAAAATCTATAATTCTGTACTTTATGGTATCACTGCTGATGGTTTAATTGACTATGAAGATGTCCGTCAAAAAGCATTAGAGTACAAACCAAAAATGATTGTGGCGGGTTTCTCTGCTTATTCTCAGGTTGTAGATTGGAAAA
Organism: Haemophilus parainfluenzae; assembly: GCF_014931375.1. Taxonomy (NCBI): domain Bacteria; kingdom Pseudomonadati; phylum Pseudomonadota; class Gammaproteobacteria; order Pasteurellales; family Pasteurellaceae; genus Parahaemophilus; species Parahaemophilus parainfluenzae. Next base: position 123,031 of record NZ_CP063117.1, on the reverse strand, counting down.
AAATGCGCGAAATTGCGGATGAAGTGGGCGCGTATTTATTTGTGGATATGGCGCACGTTGCAGGTTTAATCGCAGCAGGTTTATATCCAAACCCATTACCATATGCACATGTTGTCACAACAACTACCCATAAAACCTTAGGTGGTCCACGTGGCGGTTTAATCCTTTCTTCTTGCGGTGATGAAGAGCTTTATAAACGCTTACAATCTTCTGTTTTCCCTGCAAACCAAGGTGGTCCATTAGTTCACATTATTGCGGCGAAAGCAGTATGTTTCAAAGAAGCGTTAGAGCCAGCTTATAAAGAATACCAAGCGAATGTGATTAAAAATGCGAAAGCAATGGTAGAAGTGTTTAAACAACGCGGTTATGACGTGGTTTCAAATGGCACAGAAAACCATTTATTCTTAGTGAGCTTCATTAAACAAGGCTTAACCGGTAAAGCAGCTGATGCTGCGTTAGGTAAAGCGAACATCACAGTGAATAAAAACTCTGTACCAAATGATCCACAAAAACCATTTGTGACCTCTGGTATTCGTGTTGGTACACCAGCGGTGACTCGTCGTGGCTTTAACGAACAAGACTGTCGTGAGTTAGCCGGCTGGATGTGTGATGTATTAGATGCATTAGGCAAAGAAAACGAAGAACAAGTGATTGCAGCAACCAAAGAAAAAGTATTGGCAATCTGCAAACGTCTTCCAGTTTACGCATAATGCTGATTCAGCTTTTATTTGTGATGTTAGCGGCGGTGAATATCGCCGCTTATTTTTTAATGTGGAAAGACAAAGTCCGCGCGGTTCGTCATGGCTGGCGAATTTCTGAAAATACTTTCTTTCTATTAAGCCTGCTTGGTGGGTTTATTGGTGTTTATTGCGGGATGAAACGCTTTCGTCATAAAACCAAACATTTCAGTTTTAAATTTGTTGTTATTCTCAGTGCCTTTATTTGGTTGATCTTAATGCCTTATTGGTATTTCTTTCTTGAATAATGTTGAGTACAGAATGACTTTCAGTAATAAAAAAAGCCTAGAGAATATCTCTAGGCTTTTTAGTATGCGATTAGACTACTTAAAAATGAGGCGTCGATTTCGACTTTTCTTCACTTGTGAAAGTGTAATTAATCCCAACACAATGACATAGACAGCGAAAATAAATACCAACCATTGCACCATGGTGATACCGAAAAGTGACCATTGGCTTTCGTTGCAGCTACCTGTCGGATTGAAGACCGCAGGTAGCCATTTATGTAATGGTAATGTTTCTGGAAAGTTTGGTATAAATTCACATTGCTTCCAGGGCGCTGGGTTCATTTGTAAATCGAGGTGTCGAATGGAGATCATTAATCCTTTGATTGCACTAAATAAACCAACAATAAGAGCAAGAATGCGGATAATAAGCGAACTTGGCGCTAAGGCACCGATAAGACCAGCGACGAATAAACCCACAACAGCTAAACGTTCATAAACACAAAGTACGCAAGGTTGCAAACCCATGCCGTATTGAAAATAAAGTGCGGTCGACTCTAAGGCAAATGCAGTAAATGCCAAAAAGATCCACGCCGAACGCTTAAGGGACAATTGCTTAAAAAAGTCGAGCATTCTTTCTCCTTATGCTTCATTAAATTGGAAGAATTAAGCCAAGGTTTGCAAGCCAAATTGTCATTTCTGGTAGAATAAATTCGATTGCAAGGAAACCAACTAGCGTTAATACGATAGTGTAAGGCAATGCCATATAGACCATTCTACCATAAGAAAGTTTAATTAACGGTGCAAGCGATGATGTTAATAAGAACAAGAATGCGGCTTGACCGTTTGGTGTCGCAACAGAAGGTAAGTTTGTCCCTGTATTGATTGCTACAGCAAGTAATTCAAATTGATGCGGTGCAATAGCACCTGTCGCAAGCGCATGTTTCGCCTCATTAATGTAAACCGTTGCAACGAATACGTTATCCGAAATTGCGGAAAGTAAACCGTTGAAACCGTAGAATAGCGCTAACTGTGTTTTCTCTTCAGAACTTAATACGAAGTGAATAATTGGCGCAAAGAGTTTTTGATCGATAATCACCGCAACAATAGAGAAAAATACCACTAATAACGCAGTGAAAGGTAAACTTTCTTGGAATGATTTACCAATGGCATGTTCATCAGTTACACCTGTAAAGGTTGTTGCAAGAATAATCACACTTAAACCAATCAAGCCGACAGCCGCTAAGTGGAAGGCTAAGCCTAAGATTAACCAAACCGCGATAATAGCTTGGACAGAAAGACGAATCTTATCTTGTTTAGACATTTTTTTTGCATTTTCGCGATCTAAATCCGCTAAGACTTGCCATACTTCTTCTGGTAATTTTTCGCCATAGCCGAACACTTTAAATTTTTCAACTAAAACACAAGTGAGTAATCCACAGATAAAGACAGGAATAGTCACAGGCGCCATACGGAAGAAGAATTCAATGAAATTCCATTTAGCTTGTTCTGCAATGATCAAGTTTTGTGGTTCGCCCACCATAGTCATTACGCCACCGAGTGCAGTACCCACACCAGCATGCATCATTAAGCTACGTAAGAAAGAGCGGAATTTTTCTAAGGTTTCATGATTATTGATTTTGTTATCATCAGAAATATCAAGCGCATCTTGTAGTGTTTTACCGGATGCGACTTTGTGATAAACCCCATAGAAACCCATAGCAACACTGATGATTACAGCAACAACAGTAAGCGCATCTAAGAAAGCTGAAAGAAATGCTGCACTGAAACAGAATGCTAAGGAAAGTACGATTTTAGAACGGATACGGACTAATAATTTGGTGAACACATAAAGCAAAAGTTGCTTCATAAAATAAATACCAGCCACCATGAAGATTAAAAGTAAAACCACTTCAAAGTTTGCCATGATCTCGGCTTTAACGTGTTCCGCATTTGTCATACCAATAGCAATGGCTTCAAATGCTAATAAACCACCTGGTTGAAGAGGGTAACATTTTAATGCCATGGCTAGGGTGAAAATAAATTCTGCGACGAGTAACCAGCCTGCAAAAAATGGGCTGACAAAAAAGAATAAAATGGGATTAATTACCAAGAAGGTAATAATAGTTAATTTATACCAATCAGGGCTCGAGCCCAGAAAGTTTTTCATAAATGCTTGTGTGTAAGTCATATCGAACTCCGTTTTTTTATAGTCCTGTCATTGTAATATATACTGCTTTAAAGGATAATAGACCAGTTGAAGATTTAGTGAATAAATCACATTTTTTTGATCTTTTTAGACTTTTTTATATTTATTTCATACTCATGCAAACAGATAATACCCTTTTACGGGCTCAAAGCCCAGCCGCGCTTGCCGAAGAATATATTGTTAGAAGTATTTGGGATGATGTATTTCCTGCCGGCACTAACCTTCCTTCTGAACGTGATTTAGCCGATAAAATCGGTGTAACACGCACGACATTACGTGAAGTATTACAGCGTTTGGCTCGTGATGGCTGGCTTACCATTCAACATGGCAAACCGACAAAAGTCAATGATATTTGGGATACAGCAGGTCCAAGCATCATTGAAACTTTAATTACCTTAGATCGCCAAAGTGCGCCGTTAATTATTGAAAATATGTTGTCATTGCGTAGTCGCATGTCGGAATCTTATATTTATGAAGCCGTAAAATATTCACCTAAAGCCTCTGCCGCCTTGTTTAAAGGGATGGATGCTTTAGAGAATACTGCTGAAAGCTACATGGAATTTGACTATGCTTTATTCCGTCAGTTTACCGTAATGGCGAATAAACCTTTCTACCGTTTAATTTTTAATAGCTTACGTGGTGTTTATCATAAAATTGGTTTGCTATTCTTTAGTGAGGAAAAACATCGCCAAGTGACACATGATTTTTATGTAGAATTGCGTGATATTTGTGAAAGTGGTCAATCTGATTTAGTGGTAGGTTGTATTCGTAAACACAAGCAAGTGACTTCCGCTTATTGGCGAACCATTTTAGAAAGTTTGCCAAAAGATTTAGCAACAGAATAATATGAAAAGTGCGGTTGAAAATGACCGCACTTTTTCCTTATATCAAAGACTCAATATTATGCGTATTCCAAGAATTTATCATCCAGAATCCCTTAAAAATCAATCTACTTGCCAACTTTCAGAAGATGCGGCTAATCACGTAGGACGTGTACTTCGCATGACTGAAGGTGAGCAAATTGAATTATTTGATGGTAGTAATCATATTTATTCGGCCAAAATTATTGAAGCGAGCAAAAAAGCCGTTAAAGTGGAAATTCTAGGCTGTGAATTGAGCGATAAAGAGTCGAATTTATCGATTCATTTAGGGCAGGTTATTTCACGCGGCGATCGAATGGAATTTACCATTCAAAAATCTGTGGAATTGGGCGTGAATGTGATTACACCATTATGGTCAGAACGCTGTGGCGTGAAGCTAGACGGCGAACGCATGGATAAGAAAATTCAACAATGGCAAAAAATTGCTATTGCCGCTTGTGAACAATGTGGTCGCAATGTTGTGCCAGAAATTCGTCCGTTAATGAAATTACAAGATTGGTGTGCAGAGAATGATGGTGCATTGAAATTGAATTTACATCCAAGAGCCCAATATTCTATTAAAACCTTGCCTTCTATTCCAAAAGAAGGGGTTCGTTTGCTTATTGGTTCAGAAGGTGGTTTATCACCTCAAGAAATCGCACAAACTGAACAACAAGGATTTACTGAAATTTTATTAGGAAAGCGTGTACTACGCACAGAAACGGCTTCTTTAGCAGCCATTAGTGCGTTACAAATTTGTTTTGGAGATTTGGGATAATGATGGATTTACAAGGGCAATTTTTAATTGCGATGCCACAGTTGGAGGATTATTTCCAAAATACTGTGGTGTATATGTGCGAGCATAATGAGCAAGGTTCGATGGGCTTAGTGATTAATCAGCCCACCGATTTAAGCATTGCAGAGCTATATTCAAAAATGAATTTTATGATGAAAAATGACCGCACTTTTAGCAATGAACTTGTACTTGCGGGTGGACCGGTACATTCTGAGCGTGGTTTTATTTTGCATAAGAAAACAGCGAAAGAATTTGAGCATAGTTATAAAATTACTGATGATATGTATCTCACCACGTCAGCAGATATTGTGGAAACCTTTGGTTCAGCGGATGCGCCTGAGAAATATCTGGTTGCACTCGGTTGTGCCAGTTGGACAGCAGGACAGCTTGAACAAGAGATTGTAGATAATGCGTGGTTAGTGGCACCGGCTTCAGACACCATTTTATTTGAAACTATTTATGAAGATCGTTATCCTGCCGCGAATCAATTATTAGGGATTAATCCTCATAATTTTGTCTTTTCACAAGTAGGGCATAGTTAATGGGCATCACGGCGATCGCGTTTGATTTTGGCACAAAAAGCATTGGTTGTGCGGTCGGGCAAAGTATCACAGGTACGGCACAAGCATTACCTGCATTTAAAGCGCAAGATGGAATTCCAAACTGGGATGCTATTGAAAAATGCTTAAAAGACTGGAAACCTGATGTTATCGTGGTGGGATTGCCTTTAAATATGGATGGTACCGAGCAAGATTTAACACTTCGTGCGAAAAAATTTGCCAATCGCTTAAATGGTCGTTTCGGTATAAAGGTAGAACTTCAAGATGAGCGTTTGACAACGGTTTCTGCACGCGATGAAATTTTCCAGCGTGGCGGTTATCGTGCTCTCAATAAAGGCAAAGTCGATGGGATTTCTGCTTGCTTGATTTTAGAAAGTTGGTTCGAAAACTATCCAGAATAAGCCAAAAATAAACCGCACTTTAAGGTGCGGTTTGTTGTATTGATAGGTTTATTTTTTTATCCAAATCAGACTCGCCATTCGACCTGTTTTGCCATCTCGACGATAGGAAAAGAAGCTCTCTTTTTCATTGAATGTGCAATGCTCCCCACCGTAAATTTGGGTAATACCTAATTTGTTGAGGCGTTGAGTAGCAATTTGATAAAGATTGCCGAGGTATTTTCCTGATTCATTCGGATCGGGTCGAAAAGCCGTTTCTGCAATTGGGTCAAAAGCCATAAATTGCTCAATCACTTCTTTGCCAACTTGGAATGCATTAGGGCCGATAGCAGGTCCAAACCACGCAATAATCTCTTCGGGGGCTGATTGGAAACATTTCACTGTTTCTTCTAATACACCATCACAGAGTCCACGCCAGCCCGCATGGGCTGCAGCCACTTCAGTGCCTTGTTTATTGGTGAATAAAACTGGCAAGCAATCAGCCGTCATGACCAAACATACTTGGTTAGGTTGATTGGTGTAAACCGCATCGGCTTCTAAATGATTGCCCTCATAAGGCACCGTGATTACACGAGTGCTGTGTGTTTGAGTTAAAAACAACGGGAAATGTGGCAGATTAAATTTTTCGACCAATAAAGTGCGGTTAGTTTTGACCGCACTTTTATCGTCTTCGACATGATCGCCTAAATTGAAACTCTCGAAAGGCGGCAGGCTTACACCACCTTCTCTTGTGGTTGTAAACGCTTGGATATGTGGTGGAACATTCCAGTTTGGAACAATGGTTTTCATCTTAATAATCTAACTCGTCTTTATGTTCGAGGTAATCCGCTTTTAACGCATGCAGTAATTCGACAAAGTCATCCGGCAATGGCGCATACCATTCCATCATTTCTCCCGTAATCGGGTGAGCTAAACGCAACATAACCGCATGTAAGGCTTGGCGTTTAAAATTGCGTAGTACTTCAGTGAAGGCTTCGCTTGCATTCTTAGGTGGGCGAGGACGGCCGCCATAAGTTTGATCACCTAATAATGGATGTGCGATATGCGCCATGTGCACACGAATTTGGTGAGTGCGCCCCGTTTCTAAACGTAAGCGTAAACGCGTGTAATTACGGAAATTCTCCATAATGCGATAGTGCGTCACAGCCGGTTTACCCATTGGGTGAACCGCCATCAATGTGCGTTTTGTCGCGTGGCGAGCCATTGGCTGATCTACGGTTCCACCTTTAGTCATAATGCCACTTGCGACGGCTTCGTATTCACGAGTGATCTTACGTTTTTGTAAGTCTCGTACGAGTTTCGTTTGTGCGGGGATCGTCTTAGCAACAACCATGAGACCCGTTGTGTCTTTATCTAAACGATGCACAATTCCTGCGCGCGGTACTTCGGCAATAGGTGGATAGTGATAGAGTAGCGCGTTAAGTACCGTGCCATTTGGATTGCCCGCACCAGGGTGGACGACGAGATCTTTAGGTTTATTAATCACGATAATATCGTCATCTTCATAAACGATATTGAGCGGAATATTTTGTGGCTCAAAACGGTTTTCATCTTCCACTTCTACCGAAATCTCAATTTGCTCTCCGCCATAAACTTTTGCACGTGGAATATCGGCAATTTCACCGTTCATTTTTACCTGTTTTGCTTCAATCCAGGCTTTTAAACGCGAACGGGAATATTCTGGGAACAACTCTGCGAGGGTTTGGTCTAAACGCTGTCCCATTTGTTCGGGCTGAATTTCAGCCATTAAGGTCATTTGTGGCATAAAAAATCCATCTAAAAATTTAAAAAGTTGGCTTATTGTGTAATGTTCTATACAATATTCGTTAATTGTAACTTATTTATTGATTTTCGTAAAAATTAAGGAAAAAAGAATGCGTAAAATAAAATCTCTTGCACTTATTGCATTGACCTCATTCGCGATTGCAGCTTGTAGCAGTGGTAATAAAGAAGTTGAACAAGCTTCTGTTGATGATCTTTATGCAAAAGGGGCTGCAGCATTGCAAGAAGGAAGCTATTCTGACTCGATTCGTTATTTAAAAGCAGCAACAGAGCGTTTCCCTGGTAGTACTTACCAAGAGCAAGCAATGCTTGATTTAATTTATGCAAACTATAAAACGCAAGATTACACCGCAACGTTGGTAACTGTAGATAACTACTTACACCAATTCCCACAAAGTCCAAACCGTGACTATGCAGTGTATATGGCGGGTTTAACTAACTTGGCAACGGCTGATAACATGATTCAAGATTTCTTTGGTATCGATCGTGCAACGCGTGAAACAACTTCAATGAAAACAGCGTTTTCAAACTTCCAAAGCTTAGTGCGTGCGTTCCCAAATAGCCCATATTCACAAGATGCAGTAGCACGTATGGCATACATCAAAGATTCATTAGCTCGTCATGAATTAGAAATTGCAAAATTCTATGCAAAACGTGATGCATGGGTAGCGGTAGCAAACCGTGTAGTGGGTATGTTACAACAATATCCAGATGCTAAAGCGACTTACGAAGGCTTATTCTTAATGAAAGAAGCCTATGAAAAAATGGGTTTACAACAATTAGCAAGTCAAACTCAACAAGTCATCGATGCGAATAAAGATAAACAATTTGCGGACGTGAAAAAACCGGAAGAGTCTGATTTAATTCAACCGGTTAAAAAATAATCCCGTCCCTTGTGGGACGTGCTTAAATAAGCAAAATTATTCAAATAAAGGCTAGTCAAACCAATCAAATTGAGCTAGTATAAATTTAAAAGATTTCCTGGGGTGTTCGTGGATGGGTTATGTCCCTGAGCCGATACTTAGAACTTTATAAATCGGTTTCCCGCCATTGGTGTGTAGGCTTGACCTTTGACTTTGTCATTGGACTAAAGAAACCTAAAAATGGCCTTACCGGTTTCCTTGGACCGTCGGGTTCAAGGACTACTACTCGTAGCGGCACTCTGGGACCTTTCTCTTAAATCCATTCTTTCCAATCGAATGAAATCAACACAGCAGACGCTTCGCAATCAACTCCGTCAACAAATTCGTAAAACACGAGCAAATTTGACCGCACTTCAGCAGCAACAGGCGGAAGACTCCATCACTCAACAAGCGCTTGCATTAATTGAAGAACGAAATGCACAGCATATTGCCCTGTATGTTTCCTTTGATGGTGAAATCTCCACAGAGAAACTTATCAAAACCCTTTGGGCGCAAGGTAAACAGGTTTATTTGCCTGTCTTGCATCCTTTCAATCCGAATCACCTTTTGTTTTTACGTTATTTGCCTGATACTCCGATGCTGAAAAATAAATTTGGCATTTGGGAGCCAAAACTCAATGTTCAGAGCGTATTGCCTTTAGAGGAATTAGATATTCTTTTTACGCCACTCGTCGCGTTTGACAAACAAGGTAATCGTCTAGGTATGGGTGGTGGTTTTTATGATCGCACCTTACAACATTGGCAGAAGTCTTCTTTTATCCCAGTGGGATTAGCTCATCAATGTCAGCAAGTCGAACAGCTTCCAACAGAAGCGTGGGACGTGCCACTTCATCAAATCTTAGTTGCTTAAACCTATCAAGAAGTAAAGTTTGATAGAAAAAATTAAAAATAGTTGATTTTTTCTCTTGAAATACCAAAAAAGGGTCTTATTTAATTACTCATAAAGGGGATGACCCCAACAATTTTATGCAGGAGAAGATAAGATATGAATATTGAAAAATTTACCACTAAATTCCAACAAGCACTCAGTGAAGCGCAGTCATTAGCGCTTGGTAAAGATAATCAGTTTATCGAACCAGTGCATTTATTGGCCGCACTTTTAAATCAACAAGACGGTTCAATTGCACCGATTTTGACAGCAAGTGGCGTGAATGTCGCGTTATTACGTAATGAATTAAACGCAGAATTGAATAAATTGCCACAAGTGTCAGGTAATGGCGGAGACGTGCAAATTTCTCGTCAATTACTCAACTTATTGAATTTATGTGACAAATTAGCACAACAAAAACAAGATAAATTTATTTCCAGTGAATTGTTCTTATTAGTGGCTCTTGAAGAGCGCGGTGCATTAAATGACATTTTGAAAAAATGTGGTGCGAAAAAAGAACAAATTTTACAAGCGATTCAACATATTCGCGGAGGACAAAGCGTGAACGATCAAAATGCAGAAGAAAGCAGACAAGCTCTTGAAAAATATACGATTGATTTAACAGCTAGTGCTGAAAGTGGCAAACTCGACCCGGTTATTGGTCGTGATGAAGAAATTCGTCGAGCCATTCAAGTATTGCAACGTCGTACCAAAAACAACCCAGTATTAATCGGTGAGCCTGGTGTAGGTAAAACCGCTATTGTAGAAGGTTTGGCACAACGTATTGTCAATGGTGAAGTACCGGAAGGCTTGAAAAACAAACGTGTCCTTTCTTTAGATATGGGTGCCTTGATTGCAGGTGCAAAATATCGTGGTGAATTTGAAGAACGTTTAAAAGCGGTATTAAATGAACTTGCAAAAGAAGAAGGTCGCGTGATCCTCTTTATTGATGAAATCCATACCATGGTTGGTGCAGGTAAAACTGACGGTGCGATGGATGCAGGTAACTTATTAAAACCAAGTTTGGCACGTGGTGAATTACACTGTGTGGGTGCAACAACGTTAGACGAATATCGTCAATATATCGAGAAAGATGCGGCGCTTGAACGTCGTTTCCAAAAAGTCTTTGTAGATGAACCAAGTGTAGAAGATACCATTGCGATCTTACGTGGTTTGAAAGAGCGTTATGAGATCCATCACCATGTAGATATTACTGACCCAGCAATCGTAGCAGCGGCAACACTTTCGCATCGTTATATTTCCGATCGTCAATTGCCGGATAAAGCCATCGACTTAATCGATGAGGCGGCTTCTAGTATCCGTATGGAAATTGACTCTAAACCTGAGCCGCTTGATCGTCTTGAACGCCGTATCATCCAATTAAAATTGGAACAACAGGCGTTACAAAAAGAAGAAGACGAAGCAAGCCGTAAACGTTTAGACATGTTAGAAAAAGAACTTTCTGACAAAGAACGTGAATATGCTGAGCTTGAAGAAGTATGGAAGTCAGAAAAAGCAGCGCTTTCAGGTTCTCAACACATCAAACAAGAGTTAGATGCAGCGAAAACTGAAATGGAGCAAGCACGTCGTGCTGGCGATTTAAGCAAAATGTCTGAGCTTCAATATGGTCGTATTCCTGAATTGGAAAAACAACTTGCTGCCGCTGAAACCGGTGAAGGCAAAGAAATGAGCCTATTGCGCTATCGTGTAACTGATGAAGAAATTGCCGAAGTGCTTTCTAAAGCAACGGGTATCCCAGTTTCTAAAATGATGGAAGGTGAGAAAGAAAAACTCTTACGCATGGAAGAAGAATTGCACAAACGTGTGATCGGTCAAGAAGAAGCAGTCGATGCCGTTGCAAACGCGATTCGTCGTAGCCGTGCAGGGCTTTCTGATCCTAACCGCCCAATTGGTTCTTTCTTATTCTTAGGTCCAACTGGTGTGGGTAAAACTGAGCTTTGCAAAACATTGGCGAAATTCCTCTTTGACAGCGAAGATGCGATGGTGCGTATCGATATGTCAGAGTTTATGGAAAAACACAGCGTATCTCGTTTAGTGGGTGCGCCTCCAGGATATGTAGGCTATGAAGAAGGTGGTTACCTAACTGAGGCTGTACGTCGTCGTCCATATTCGGTGATTTTGCTTGATGAAGTGGAAAAAGCCCATGCGGATGTATTCAATATCTTGTTACAAGTATTGGATGATGGTCGTTTAACTGATGGTCAAGGCCGTACTGTGGACTTCCGTAACACGGTGGTGATTATGACCTCTAACTTGGGTTCTGATTTGATCCAAGGTAGCAAAGACGAAAGCTATGGTGAAATGAAAGCCTTAGTGATGTCTGTGGTGAGTCAACATTTCCGTCCGGAATTCATCAACCGTATTGACGAAACTGTGGTATTCCACCCACTTGGTAAAGACAATATCCGTGCGATTGCAAGCATCCAATTAGAACGTTTAGCAAAACGTATGGAAACCCGTGGTTACGAATTGGTATTTACCGAAGCGTTATTAGATTTCATTGGTGAAGTGGGTTACGACCCAATTTATGGGGCTCGTCCATTAAAACGTGCAATCCAACAAGAGATCGAAAACAGCTTGGCACAACAAGTTCTATCTGGTCAATTATTACCAGGTAAAGTAGTCACAGTGGATTATGTGGATGGCAAAGTTCAAGCCAGACAATAATTTGTAAAATGAAAAGCCATTTAGTGAAAGCTAAATGGCTTTTTTATGCTTTGGTAAAAGATAAAATAGGGTAGAATGACGCTGTGTATTGCGTATAAAAATGAGGAAAAAAATGACCGCACTTTTAAAAATTGGTTTGGTTTCAGTGTCAGATCGTGCATCAAGTGGTGTGTATCAAGATCAAGGGATTCCCGAATTACAACAATGGCTAGAGCAAGCGTTGGTAGATCCTTTTGAAGTGGAAACACGATTAATTCCAGACGATCAGCCATTAATTGAACAAACGTTGAAAGAATTGGTGGATGAGCACCATTGTCATTTAGTGCTAACCACTGGTGGTACAGGGCCGGCAAAACGTGATGTGACACCAGATGCAACGTTAGCGGTAGCCGATCGTGAAATGCCAGGATTTGGCGAGCAAATGCGTCAAGTCAGTTTGCATTTTGTGCCGACAGCGATTCTATCTCGTCAAGTTGGTGTGATTCGTAAAAACAGTCTCATCTTGAATTTACCGGGTCAACCAAAAGCCATCAAAGAAACCTTAGAAGGCGTGAAAGATGAACAAGGCAAAGTCTTAGTGAAAGGGATTTTTAGTGCAGTGCCTTACTGTTTGCAATTAATTGATGGTATTTATATTGATACCAAACCTGAAGTGATTACAAGCTTCCGCCCGAAAGCCGCGCGCCGTGAAAATTTGGAGAAATAAGATGAAAAAAATCGAAGCCATTATTAAGCCATTTAAATTAGATGATGTGCGTGAAAATTTATCTGATATCGGTATTAGCGGAATGACCGTGACTGAAGTCCGTGGTTTTGGCCGCCAAAAAGGGCATACAGAGCTTTATCGCGGTGCGGAATATATGGTGGATTTTCTACCTAAAGTGAAAATGGAAATTGTCGTGCCGGATGATTTACTTGAACAATGTCTTGAAACCATTGTTGAAACTTGCCAAACAGGGAAAATCGGTGATGGGAAGATCTTTGTTTATGATGTAGAACGCGTGATCCGTGTTCGTACAGGCGAAGAAAATGAGGAAGCCATTTAGTGGAAAAAAACTTAAATTTTAACCGCACTTTAGTCGCAATGGCAGCTTTAGTGATTGTATTTGCGGGAATTAAATTGGCGGCGGAGATTGTCGTGCCTTTTTTATTGGCATTATTTATCGCCATTATTTGTTCGCCGGTAATTAAAGCGATGACACAACGCAAAGTGCCACATGGTATTGCGATTGCCTTGTTGTTTATCTTAATTTTAATCATATTCTTTTTCCTGGCAGGATTAATTAACAGCAGTGTGCAGGAATTCACTCGCTCAATTCCTCAATATAAAGTGTTGCTTTCAGAGCGTATAAATGATGCCATGGCATTAGCTCAAAAACTGAAATTGCCGATTGTAATTTCTCGCGAAGCCATTATGGAGCATTTTGATCCAAGTGTGATCATGAACTTTGTGAGCCGTTTGTTATTAAACTTTTCTGGTGTGGTGACGAATGTTTTTGTGTTGATCTTAGCGGTGATTTTTATGCTGCTTGAAGCACCAACCATGAAGCATAAACTTGCTTTAGTTTTAAGTGATAATGAACATGATGTTGTCGCGGAAGAACATCACATCGATCGTATTTTAGACGGTGTGATTAGTTATCTTGGTGTGAAAACGGTGATTAGTCTGCTTACCGGCGTCTCGACGTGGATTTTGTTGGATGTCATGGATGTCCAATATGCCATTTTATGGGCGACGTTAAGTTTCCTATTAAATTACATTCCGAATATTGGTTCGATTATTGCCGCAGTGCCTATTATTGTTCAAGCGTTATTACTGAATGGATTTGGTGTAGGTATGGGCGTGACAGCTGGTATTATTGCATCCAATATTGTGATTGGTAATATTATTGAACCGAAAATGATGGGGAAAACCTTAGGACTTTCTACCTTGGTCGTATTCTTTTCGTTGCTTTTCTGGGGATGGTTGCTCGGTACAGTCGGTATGTTACTTTCAGTGCCGCTAACAATGGCGTTTAAAATTACCTTAGAAAGCTCTGAATCAACGAAGAAATATGCGGCTTTATTAGGTGATGTAAACGACTAAAGTGCGGTCATAAAATGTCATAATTTTAGCAATAAAAAAGCCACCGTTATGGTGGCTTTCTTTTTATCTGATGTTTAATAGATTAAGGTAAATCATCTACTTCTTTATCCACTTTTGGTGGAATCATATGTTCACGGCGTAGGCCGATATCATAAGCAATCGCAATCGCGATAAAGATTGATGAATAAGTACCAAAACCGATACCAATTAATAACGCTAATGAGAAGTTATGAATTGATGGACCACCAAAGAAGAACAAGGCAATCACAACAAGAAGCGTTGTGAGAGATGTCATGATGGTTCTCGATAAGGTTTGCGTTAAGGAAATATCAATAATATCGATGGTTTCTACACGGCGAATTTTACGGAAGTTTTCACGAACACGGTCGAATACCACGATACTATCGTTGATAGAATAACCTACAACGGAAAGAATCGCCGCCACGAAGGTTAAATCCATTTCGACTTGTAATGCAGAGAATACACCGAGTGTAATCACCACGTCATGCGCAAGTGAGGCAATACCACCAAAACCTAAACGCCATTCAAAACGTGAGCCCACGTAAATTAACATCATTGCTAGGGTTGCAAGGGTCGCATAAACCGCACCTTGAGCCAGTTCTTCACCAACGTTTGGACCGACGAATTCGATACTGTTAATATGAATATTAGGGTCAATTGTTTGGAGCATGCTTTTAACGTGATCACCAATAGCAGAATCGTTATTGTCAGCCGGTAAGCGAATCATCACGTCTTGTACAGAACCCGTTGTTTGTACAATCGGGCTTGCAATCCCATTTTGATTTAATGTGCCACGGATTTTTTCTAAATCAGCCGGTTGTGAGAAGTGAGTATCAAATACCACACCACCGGTAAAATCCAAGCCCCAGTTGAAGCCTTTTGTCACAATGAAGAAGAGGGAAATCGCCATTAAAATTGCGGAAAATGCATACCCTACAAATCTCACTTTCATAAATTCAGTGAGAGGGAATGGCAATTTAATCCCATTCACTTCACGGATAAAATGTCCGTTTTTATCTTTTGCAAATAATCTCATCTTATCCTACCTAAATTGATAATTTTTCAAGACGTTTACCGCCGTATAGGAAGTTCACGATAGCACGTGTTCCAGTAATCGCTGTAAACATTGAAATTGCTACACCTAATGCAAGGGTTACCGCAAAGCCTTGAATTGGACCGGTACCCACAGCATAAAGAATGATTGCCGTTAAAATTGTGGTTAAGTTCGCATCGAAGATAGAGGTGAATGCACCGTTATAACCTTCGTTAATGGCTTGCTGGATTGGACGACCATTACGAATTTCTTCTTTGATACGCTCAAAAATAAGTACGTTGGCATCCACCGACATCCCCAGGGTTAATACGATACCCGCAATCCCCGGCATGGTGAGTGTTGCACCAGGTAGGATAGACATCAAACCGACTAATAAAACGATATTAATCACCAAGGCGAAGCTTGCGATAATACCGAAGATTTTATAGTAAATCAGCATGAAGACTATGACGGCAATTAAGCCCCAGAAGCTTGCATCAATACCTTGTTCTACGTTTTGTGCACCAAGAGAAGGACCGATTGTTCGTTCTTCAACAATTTGCACTGGCGCAATTAATGCACCTGATTTTAATAACATAGAAAGGTTTTGTGCTTCTGCAGAACTGCTTACACCCGTAATTTGGAAGTTAGAACTAAAGCGCCCTTGAATGGTTGCGACGTTAATGACTTCTTCATTTTTCTCTAAAATGGTTTTGCCATTTTCGTCTTTTTTACCGTTGTCTTTGTATTCTACATACAAGGTTGCCATTGGTTTTTTGTAGTATTTCTTGGTAGTTTGCGACATGATTTCGCCGCCTTCACTGTCCAAGGTTACACTTACTTGTGGCGTACTGGTGTTTTGGTCTAAACCAGAACTTGAGTTGATGATGTGTTCACCACCCAATACCGCACGTTTGTAAAGCGCAACAGGTCGACCTTGACGGTCATATTTGATTTCTGTATCAGAAGGCAACATACCACGAGCAGCGGATTCAGGGTTCACTAATGAATTCACAATGCGGAATTCAAGTGTTGCGGTTGCCCCTAAGATTTCTTTTGCGCGCGCCGTATCTTGAACACCCGGTAATTCGATAACGATACGTTCTGCACCTTGACGTTGGATAACCGCTTCAGCTACGCCTAATTCAGCGACACGTTTACGTAAAATCGTTAAGTTTTGCTCGATGGCTAAGTTACGTGATTCTGTTAATGCCGCTTCTGAAAGGGCAAGGTTTAAGGTGTTGTCACCAATGTCAGACACGTCTAATGTTGGGTGTAACTGACGAATAATACGCGCTGCTTTTGACATTTGGTCTGCGTTTTCTAATGTGACCGTTGTACCAAATTTGTCGCCATTTTTAATCGCCGTAAACTGAATTTTTTCTTTACGTAATTCGTTGCGTAATGTGTCTTGTAACTGTTCTTGACGTTTAGCAAGCGCAGAATTCATGTCCACTTCCATTAAGAAGCGTACACCACCACGTAAGTCCAAACCCCATTTCATTGGATTTGCACCAATGCTGCTTAACCAAGCCGGTGTTGCCGGTGCAAGGTTTAATGCGGTGGTGTAGTTAGTGCCAAGTTTTTCTGCAATTTTATCTTTGGCAAGAAGTTGGTCATCTGTGTTGGTGAAACGGGCAAGAATGGAGCCATTTTCAAGAACGATAGATTTGGTTGGAAGGTTATTTTCTTTCAGTACATTTTGTACTTCAGTTAATGCGGTGGTGTCTGCTTGTTGTCCGCGTGTACCGGAAATTTGCACCGCAGGATCTTCACCATAGATATTTGGAAGAGAGTATAAAGCACCAATGGCGACCACAAGGATCACCATTAGATTCTTCCATAATGGGTAACGATTTAACATAGTTTTCCCTTTAGGAATTTAAATTAGAGAGATTTTACAGAACCTTTCGGTAATACTGAAACGATGTAGTTACGGTTAATCGTGATTTCAGTAGTATCGTTTAAAGCGATAACAATTTCAGCACCTTCGGTTACTTTGGTGATTTTACCAATCAAACCACCAGCGGTTAATACTTCAGTGCCTTTCGCTAATTCAGACATTAATTTTTTGTGTTCTTTGTTACGTTTCGCTTGTGGACGGTAAATCATAAAATAAAAAATTAAACCGAAGATCACGAAAATAAATAACGTGGACATTGGGCTTTGTGCTTCCATTGTGTTTTCCTTATAAATGAAAAGTTAAAAGTGTGCGTAAAATACCATAAAACGGCATTCAGTAAAAGCCGATGAAGGCAATAACAACGAGAATTTTAGGATTAATTGATTTTTTTCAAGCAAACTTCGAAGATTTGCTCGGAAAGCCAATGTTTATCCACTAATTCACATTGATTTTCTTCACAAAAAACAACAAAATTTTCTACCGCACTTTGACGATTTAATTGCAAAACTAATTCATCATTTGGCGCTAAATTTGCCAAAGCTTTCTTCGCCGTTAAAAGCGGAATCGGGCAGGAAAGTGCGGTCAAATTTAATTGATATTTCATGGTTTAAGCTTGGCGACGAGCAAACATAATTTTGCCCATAGCTGTGAGTTGTTCTGCGGATAAATATTGCTTACCAAGCTCAAATAGCGGCTCTTCAAGGGCAAGATGTCTATCATAACTTGCTACAAATAGCGTAATCAGCCTTTCATCTACATCAGTGCGTTTCTCTGCAATCAATTCTTCCAGCTGCTCCGAAAGCTTTGCCCAATTTTCATGCAAAGTAACATGTTGGCGTTCTAATTCATCTACCGATTCTTTCGCTTGAGGCGCTTTTTCAATTAAAGCAGGGAAAAAATCTTTTTCTTCATCATCATGATGAAGTGGCGCCGCGTGATTAAAATACTGCAAAATGGTTTTCACATCATTTAATACGGCTTGATTCACGCCATTCTTTTCTAAATAGCCTGGAAGAATGGTGAGCTGCTTACAAAAGCGTTTCACCTTGCTATGACAGGCGTAAAGCATATCAATCGGCTCATTCCAAGTGGCAAATTGCTGAGGTTCAAGGATTTGCATAAGGTTTCCTTTGTTAAAAAGTGCAGTCAAAAAACGAATCACTTTTCTACCGCACTTTCATCAATTATGATTTATCTACTAATTGTAATGGGGGAACAGGTTTGCCCATGCGAGCATAGAATTCCACCACAAAATCATCAAAACGATCGTCTTCGATAGCTTGACGAATTTCCGCCATTAAACGTTGATAATAGCGTAAATTGTGAATGGTATTTAAGCGTGCACCTAAAATTTCACCGCATTTATCTAAATGATATAAATACGCTTTTGTGTAGTTTTTACAGGTGTAGCAATCACATTCTGGATCCAATGGACTCGTATCATCGCGGTATTTTGCATTACGGATTTTAACAATGCCGTCCGTGACGAATAAATGGCCGTTACGTGCGTTACGGGTTGGCATTACACAGTCAAACATATCAATACCACGACGCACGCCTTCCACTAAATCTTCTGGCTTACCCACGCCCATTAAATAGCGCGGTTTGTCAGCTGGAATTTGTGGGCAGATGTATTCTAAAATACGGTGCATGTCTTCTTTTGGTTCGCCTACCGCTAAACCGCCCACCGCATAACCGTCAAAGCCAATATTGACTAAGCCTTCTAGTGATACTTTGCGTAATTCTTCAAATACGCCACCTTGAATAATACCGAATAGTGCATTTTTATTGCCTAATTCATCAAAGCGATCGCGGCTGCGTTTTGCCCAACGAAGAGACATTTCCATGGATTTTTTTGCATAATCGAAAGTCGCAGGATAAGGCGTGCATTCATCGAAAATCATCACGATGTCAGAACCCAAATCATATTGAATTTCCATGGATTTTTCAGGCGAAAGGAAAATGCGCTCACCGTTAATTGGGTTTTGGAATTTTACGCCTTCTTCGGTGATTTTGCGTAATTTACCTAAACTAAATACTTGGAAACCGCCACTGTCAGTCAAAATCGGACGATGCCATTGCATAAAGTCATGTAAATCACCGTGTTTACGCATCACTTCCTGTCCAGGACGAAGCCATAGATGGAACGTGTTACCAAGCAAAATTTCTGCACCTGTCGCACGCACTTCTTCTGGTGTCATGCCTTTTACGGTGCCATAAGTACCCACTGGCATAAAAGCAGGGGTTTCTACGGTGAACGTGCCTTGTGGACGTTCAAACACCAAGCGACCACGACGTGCACTGCCGCTGGTTTTATCTAATTCATATTTCATTTTTTTCCTCAACGAATAAACAGTTCGTAGGTTGTTGTTCAATAAAAAAGCCTGTTAGTACAGGCTTCTTGATAGGTATTTTATGAGTTGGTTGAAAATAAGTCAAACCACTTATTCTAAGCCTTTCACATTGGGATTTTTGGTAATGAACATTGCATCGCCATAACTGAAAAAACGATAGCGATTTTCGACCGCACTTTTATAGGCATTCATGGTGTGGCTAAAGCCAGCAAAGGCAGACACCAACATAATCAATGTACTTTCTGGCAAGTGGAAGTTGGTAATCAACGCATCCACTACACGGAATGATTTGCCCGGGTAAATAAAAATGGACGTATCAGAAAAATAAGGTTCAATTAAATCTGGGTTGCCATTTTCTTCCGCAGATAGGGCAGCGGTTTCGACAGAACGCACTGATGTTGTCCCCACAGCAATGACACGTTTGCCCGCTTTTTTCGTTTCAATAATGGCATTGCAGACTTCTTGAGAAAGCTCCACATATTCTGCATGCATAATGTGATCTTCAATATTTTCAACACGTACGGGTTGGAATGTACCGGCGCCCACATGTAAAGTTACAAATTCAAAATTAACGCCTTTTTCGTGTAATTTTTGTAAAAGCTCATCATCAAAATGCAAACCAGCTGTTGGTGCAGCCACTGCACCTGGCACTTTGTTATATACGGTTTGATAACATTCTTGATCCGCTTCTTCATCAGGGCGATCGATATAAGGCGGCAAAGGCATATGACCGATTTCTTGTAACACATCAAGTACATTGCGACTTTTATCCGCTAATTCCACCTCAAAAAGGGCATCTTGACGACCGACCATAATCGCTTTTACGCCATTATTTTCACCGAGCTTATCTTCACCTAAAAATAATTCAGCACCTTCTTTCGGAGCTTTTGATGAACGAATATGCGCTAAGAAATGATGTTCACTTAAAACACGTTCCACCAACACTTCAATTTTCCCGCCGCTGGCTTTACGACCAAACATACGAGCAGGGATTACGCGCGTATTGTTAAAAATCAACAAATCACCTTCGCCGATTAAATCTAATACATCAGTAAACGTGCGGTGAGAAATTTCCCCGTTTTCGCCGTTTAGTTGTAGTAAACGACAAGAAGAGCGATCTTTTTTAGGGTAACGAGCAATCAGCTCATCAGGTAAGTCAAAATGAAAGTCGGAAACACGCATAATTATAAATCATGAAAGCTAAAAATGGGGCATAGTCTAGAGCGAATGGGTGGGAAATACAAGGGGGAATGTTGTTGGGTATGAATTGGGTTGAGGGATAGAGTAGGAAGGTAAATATTATACTATTCAAATTTATTGAGTTTTATTGCAACGCAAAACCGCCTGAAGGCGGTTGCCAAGGTGATTTATTGCCAACAGGCGATGCAATAATGTTTCAACACACAGCCGCCCGAAGGCGGCTGCCATAAAGTTGCATCTAACCAAGGAGCATTATAGTGTTTCAACACACAGCCGCCCGAAGGCGGCTGCCTTCTATCGTAAAAGGTCAAAAAAACCAAGAATTAGTTTCAACACACAGCCGCCCGAAGGCGGCTGCTTGGATCTAAATTTGATTCATAACTGGTAACCTTAGTTTCAACACACAGCCGCCCGAAGGCGGCTGCGCAGCTTGAGCATTTGGTGGTAACTTATCCCATGTTGTTTCAACACACAGCCGCCCGAAGGCGGCTGCTTGGCTTTGTGGAATTTGGTCGTATTTCGCAACCTTGTTTCAACACACAGCCGCCCGAAGGCGGCTGCAAAATGGGAAATATTTTGAGGAATTTGAGCCATTAGTTTCAACACACAGCCGCCCGAAGGCGGCTGCAGGCAAGCAGGAGCGCATATTATTAAATGATATGTTTCAACACACAGCCGCCCGAAGGCGGCTGCCAAGCTGTCCGTACCTTCTCCTTTTTGCGCAGCAGTTTCAACACACAGCCGCCCGAAGGCGGCTGCAAAATAATGCTGTTGTATCGAATAAGCTTGGTTTGTTTCAACACACAGCCGCCCGAAGGCGGCTGCAGCATTAGACCATAAAGGCAAAAAAAGCAACAATGTTTCAACACACAGCCGCCCGAAGGCGGCTGCGACCCTATTCAGCACATTGATTCAAATAGTGAAAGTTTCAACACACAGCCGCCCGAAGGCGGCTGCGTAAAGCATTATCTGAAGTTAGACAATATTATAAGGTTTCAACACACAGCCGCCCGAAGGCGGCTGCTCCCTACATAAAAAAACAAGAAAAATCAGTGCATTAAACACTGTATTTCGCTAACTGATTTTATGATAAGGAGTTTGGTAAGTATAACGGCCACATTGTCGTTATACAAATAAATTAATTCATCCAAATTGTTAAAGAAAATAAAGATCGCTATCCCATCAGGGTTTTAATGAGAACAACAGGTTAGCGAACTAAATGACAAGCACGTCTTTAAATACATCTACTGCCGGTTTTGCCCCATGATGCTCCACTTTATTACGCCACTTACTGCCTAAATGATAAAAACGCAGACTGTCACATGTGGGATCGTAGGTTTCCAACAGTTTGTTTTTCAACGCGACCCATTGGTCAGGCGTGACATCACATTCAAATACTGAATATTGCGCGCGCACGCCGTAATCTAAGCAATGTTTTGCGATACGGCGCAATCGCGCTTGCCCGTTTGGATCGTCAAAAGAAATATCATAAGTAATCAGCATTAACATGGTTTATCTCATCAAAAACGGCGGGTATTCCGCCAAATCCCCGCGCAGATGGCGCGCTAAAAGCATCGCTTGAATATATGGCAGCAGCCCGATTTCCACTTCCTCGTCCAAAAACGGATGAACGATTTTCTCCTGTTTTTTCGCCTGCAAGGCTTGAAACAGTAGCTTACGCGCCTCCGCTTTCAAGCTTACCGCGCCGCTTGCCTCGGTAATAAAATCCTGCAGTTTGATTTGCCCACGGTTAATCAGCGACAACACCAGCCTGTCTGCCCACCACGAGCGGAATTCTTCCAAAATATCCTGCGCCAAACTGTCGCGCCCTGGTCGGTCGGCGTGCAGAAAACCTACCTGTGGATCCAGCCCCACGCCTTGCAGTGCACCGCTGATGTCCTTGCCCAAAATACTGTACACAAACGACAACAGCGCATTCACCCCATCTCTGGGCGGACGGCGGTTGCGTCCGTCAAAAGTAAAGCCGCTTTTTTCGCTCAAAAGCTGCCCGAACACGCCGAAATAACGCGCCGCCGCATCGCCCTCAATACCACGCACTACGTCCAGCTCCGCCGCGCCCTTCAACTGCCGCAGCGAAATATTCAAAGCATCAACCGCACTTTGAATCGCCGCATTCTCGCCGTAATTGCGAATCTGCCGCTGAAGCACCCGCTTACTCGCCTGAATCTTCGCCGCAATGATATTGCGCGCAATCGGCACGGGATTTTGCTCCGACACCCGATACTGCGCCCGACGCAGCAGCACATTGCCACTCTGCCGTCCCTGAAGCCGTCCCAAGAAACGTCCGTTTTCGGTAAAAAACGCCAAATTCACATTATTTTCACCGCAAAACCCCAGTAAAAACGGCGACACCAACACATTCCCAAAACAGAAAATATGCCCGATGGAATGCACCGGCAACTGCGCCACCTTTTTACGCTCCTGCTCCACCACCAACGTCTCCCGCTCCTTATGCAAATAGCTGCCTTGGGTAGTGATGTAGAGCGTGTTTTGCAGTTTGCGCATGGGGAAACTCCTTAGATTTTGACCGCACTTTGGGGATAACGGCGCATACAGACTACTTGAAGACGGTATGTTGGGTTAAGAGGAACTCCATAACCTAACCAACTCTCAGTTATAAATTCTTAAAATAATCCTCATTATTGTGGAGCATACTTTCAATCTCAGATAAGTCATCATTAATATAATCTCCACTTTTATGTGCTATAAATTCATACAGTCCCAACTCAATAAAACGTTGTAAAGGTTTATAAATAACAATACATAATCCGCCTTGATCAAATATTTCTGCCTCTTGACTATCTAACTCTTCAATTTCTCCACATTGAATAGAATAATTAAGTTCTGTGCCAATATTTAAATTCATAATCAATAGATTGTTACTCTTTAAAATAGATATAGTCGTGCCATACGGAACACCTAATAACCTTTTTAAATCTTTACCTTCATGAAGTGCCCCTGAACCAGGAATTTTAGGGATATTATCTCCTGTTCTATACCACAAGCCCTTATAAAGCTCTTCCATGTACTCACTAGAAAATTTGCTCTTATTGAATAAACAATGCAAAATTCCAAGTGCTAATTTCGCAATAAATCGATTTTCAGCAAATACGTTTTTATGGTATTTGCAATGCTGTTCTTTTCCACCTCTTACACTTTCTAAAAAGAATTCTATTCTTTCTTGATCTATGTCATCAGGATTTGAAAAGCCTATTCTAGGTAAAATATTTTCTTCGTCTAAACGAGTACACATAATTTTCTTGACAGGCTTGCCCTCAAAAGCATCTTTAAATGACAGTAATGCCAACTCAAAATTTTTTAAAGAACGTTCAGCAAAAATAAAATATGCTCTTGTTTTCTGCTTTTTAACTGTACGCGGATTTCCTCCAGCGTACCAATATAGCTTTTCATCATCCGGTCTAATCCAAAAGATTTGCTCCCCTAGTGGTCCTAACCAATACTCACATATTTCTCCATCTACCATATGCGGTGGATTTATTACACTATGCCCCATGTAATGCAAAGGAAGAGATGTTGGTGCTTTCGGATTAAAAAATGCATACGCCTGACTCTTTAGATGATTGAATACCAACCAATCTTTTTCAAATGCAGCATCAACAAAAAGTCCTAGATTGTTATTACATTTTTTGCACACATTTCTTGTTTTAAATTTATCTGATACAAAATTTCCACCAAGAAACTGTGGGACAACATGCTCCAAGCTGAATTCATCAATTTGTTTCTCTTCCCTACAATATATGCAATTCATGTTTATATCCTTTAATCATTAGTAAATAACCCCTCCACATACCCCACACTCCTATCCCGTTTTCCCAACAACTCAGGCTGGCAAATCTCTACCAGCGAGCAGGCTTTGCAGCGTTTGCCGTAGTCGGGCGGCGGGGTTTGGCCGCTGTTTAGGAGTTCGCGCACGGCGGCGATGGTGGCGCGTGTTTGGGCGCGTAGGTCGTCTGAAAACACGACGGGGACGCGGTGGCGGGTTTGCATATACCACAATGCGCCCTCAGAGACGGCTTGCCCTGTCATCTCTTCCAAACACAAGCCTTGGGCGCAAAGCTGGATTTCATCCATCGGGTCGGGTTTGGGCTTGCCGCGTTTGTATTCCACGGGTTTCAGGCTACCTGTTTTCGTGTCCACTTCCACCAAATCCAACACGCCGCTGATGCCCAGTTTCTCCGCAGACACATGCACCGTCCGCTCAAAACGCACGCCCTTGCGAGTTTCGGGCTCGCCCGAATCCACCCGCTCATGAAGCGCTTTGCCCTGCGCGGTTAAATAATTCTCCGCCCACGCCTGCTCGTTGTGAATCAGCGCGCATTGGCGCGGACAGAAGGCGTAGTGTTGCAAAGCGGAAAGGGGAATCAGGCGCGTGTCCTGATTTTCCCTTTGGGTTTCGGTTAAAAGTGCGGTCATCTTTTCAAGTGTTTTTTAAAGTAACTTTTCCACGCTTACGTCATTCAGGCCGTCTGAAACTACGCTGATTTTGTAATCGCCAAAACCGCTTGCGGGCGTACCTGATTCGCCGTTTACGCGTTCGACTTTCACGGCATCAAACAGTTTATGTGCAGGCTGGCTGCCGAGTGCGCTGTCGTGTTTGAAAACGATCAGTTTGCGCGCCGCCATTTCGCCACGGGCGGCGGAGCGGTCGTGTTCAAACATCAGCGTCAGGGCTTGCCAGAGTTTGGCTAAGTCGTCGTCTGAAAAACCGGTTTTGGCGGCAAGGTTGGCGGAGATAAAGCCGTGCACGCGGTAGAGCGCGTAAGGGACGATGTATTTACGCCCCATAGTGCGTTCTTTCTCCAAATCTTGTTCCTTGGTTACCGCCATGCAGGTGATGGAAACTTCCAGCGGCACAATCGGGTCGATGGATTGGGCGAACGCCAGTTGTACCGGGCCGCGCACTTGTCCGCTGTTGACTTCGGTGGTCATCACGGCGCCAAAGGTGCGGATATCAAAGAAGTTTTTGCACATCCAAGCGGTAATGTCGCGGGCTTTGGCTTCGTCTTTTGGCAGTTTTTTGGCTTCCGGCTCAATGCCAAGCGCTTCATAAGCACGTTTGTTTTGCAGGTTTAACACGCTCTTTTCTTTGACGTAGATTTCGTAACCGGCTTCGTTTTCGCTGCTGATTTCTACAAAATTACGGATTTTGCGTTTCAGGCAGACATCGGTTACCAAACCTTTGCTGGATTCAGGGTCAAGACGCGGCATATTGCCCGCATCTGGGTCGCCGTTGGGGTTGCCGTTGGTTACGTCAAAAAAGTAAACAAATTCATAGCGGTTTTGAATGGCAGACATTTTCTGGCTCCTTAGTTTTCAATGGTTTCAGCGGTTTCTTTTTTAGCAAAATAGCTTTGTTTTTGATGGTAATAGCCGATAGCGAAGCGGCCTTGCTCGTCAATGCTCAAATGGCGCGGAAAGGTTTCGGGCAGTTTGGCAATGATTTCGCCCAAATCTTTATCCAAATTCACTGCCATACCGGCTTTGTCTTTACGCAAGCGCGATAAATGGTGTTTTGCGCCCGACAAAAGGCGCGGAAAAACGGAAAACGGCACGGCAGATGCAGAGCCGTAATAGCGGTCGGCAATGCCGGCATTTAATTCGCCCAACGCCTGATATTGAATGCGCTCCAACACGGCAAACAGCCGCCCTAAAAGATAGGCGCGATTCGGGCTTTCATTGTTCAAACTCATAGGAACTCCTTCTTCGATAAAACCTTTTCTAAAACGCCGCTCTAATACGGCTTTCATCATTGCCACGCGCAGGCTGTTTACATCGCCGTCGGCGCGGATTCGGGTAATCAGTTGCGACAGCAAACTCAAGGGGTACGGCGTGCCGCAAATCACGGCGCGGGTCATTTCACCTGCCAACACGGGGGAGATATTTTCGCTTTTGCCCAATACGGCAGTTTGCAATAAGAGTCGCCAAATAGACGGCGGCGTTTTCCATGCGCAAGGCTCAAGGGCTAAATCTTGCCAATGCTGCGCCAAATTTTCCGCCAGCTGCCCAAACGTGGTGTCCAGCCAAAACCGAACAGAAATCCGTGCGGCATTGGGGGCAAGCCCTAAGATATAAAAACGGGTATTGGCAGAAAGTTCGGGCGCAATTTCTTGCAGCGGACGACCTTTGCCGATTTGTTCCAATACGTTGAAAATTTTGGCGCTTTCTTGTTCATTATCCGGTGGCGTGAACACGTGCGCGAAGAAGCCTTCGGCAGCCTGCGCCGTGGCGTTATCATCCGCTTCCGCCCAAAAGACCGTGCTGGTATCGCCAATGGTCAGGCAGTGGTTATTCGCTTCTTGATTACGTTGGCGCAACAGATAGTTCAGCGCAGTGGTGTAGGCAAAAGCGGATTGTTCGGAAACAGGCGCATTTGCGCCTTGCTCCTTGCCGAAAGAGGCAAAGGCTTCTTTGTTGAACGATACAATCATTTGTTCTGCTTTACCGCCATTTACCCCTTTAATTACAGGATGTTTTTCTGCAATTTTTGATTGTTCACCACTAATTAAGCAAAAACCATCCGAGATTTCTTCATTCTCTATTTCTTGAATCCATAGTTTTAAAGCATCTTTTCGTTGATGAATATATCCACTTGTACCACTAAGTTTAAATACCATATTGGTATCTAGCATTTCTTTTTTACATGGCTGATTTTGAAACATATCAGGTTGCCATGTTTCTAAAAATTTTCTTAGTGCCAATAAACCTTCATCTTGAGAGTCTTTTAGTAAACCCAAGTGATAGCTTCTGAAAGAGTTATAACACCGTGTGGTTCTACTAGGATCCTTTGTTTCCTTTGCAGTTATGCCTAATATATACTGGCTGTTACCCCATAAAAATTTTGGTTTTATACTATTACTATCAGAACCACCAACTTTAGGAACACTCATATATTTAGGCTGTGGTTTTTTATCTTCGGATAAATGTGGTATCACATCTTTCAGACGACCTTCTTTATCCAACACCAAAATCCAGCCAATTTTCTCCTCGCTAAAGCCATAAGGCGGCACTTTCGGATTGCCCATTTCATCGGTTTCCGCTGCCAAACGGCGGTAATAGCGGGCAAGGGACGCAAGAATCATGCTTTCACCTCCTCGGCGTAAAACGGCGGCACATCAATCACGCCGTCTTTCATTTCTGCGCGGAAAAAATGCGGCGTGTTGCCGTGGTCAAAATCAATATCGTGCAGCATCCAGCCTAAATCGCGGTTTGCCTCGCTTTCCGATAATGCTGATGGCGGCAGTGGTTCGCCTTCGTCAATCAACGCAAAATCGGCAGGAAACTCACGCACCCCCAAACAAGGCTGCTGGAAGCATTGCCCTTTTTTCGCACGGCGTTTGAACATCTCGATATGCTTGGTAACGGTCTCATCTGCCCCTGCTTTTGCTGTCAGCACCGCATGGGCTTCAATCACATAAGCCACGTCTTTAAGCACCGTCGCCGCGCGCTGCTGGCGGTCGTCTTCAATCAGCGTATATAAATCGGCAACACGCTTGCGCTTCATCGCGCCGCTGACCTTACCCGCCGAAATCTTACCGCCCAACTCATTGCGCCGCACCGACTCAAACCGAATCGGTTTCAACACATAAATGCGGTCTATCACCCACCGAATCGCCGGCTTCCAATGCACCGCCGCCAAAATCCCGCGCGCCGCCGACGGTGTGATGACATCATAAGACACCCGCTCCACCTTCATCTCCGGACGGGTAAAACAGGCATAATCGCCCCAAATATGTAGGCGGATTTGGTTCATTTGGTTCTCCTTTTGGTTGTCATCGGCAGTTATTCGAAAATTTCGAATAGCTGGATTTTCTTTGTTTGGTTGGGAAGTGCGGTTTCAGACGACGTTTTGAAAACGTTGGGGAAATTGACCGCACTTTTTACTCTTTCAACTATAACAATCCAATCATTTCCTCAATGGATTGTTTAAGCTCATCTTCCGTATAAAGTGTATTTTGTCGATTTTCAGGATGATGAATATGGTTACGGATAAATGTTTGCAATGTTACGCCATATGGAGCTTGTGCAGCTCCATTACTCTCTCGTATCCATTGCTTAGTGAACTGAATATTCTTACTCTGCAACCACTGGTCAAATTCCTTTTCTCGAAATTTTCCACTGTCATGTTGTAATTTTCCATATAATTCATTGTGCAACTCTACTGTAGGCAATTTATACGCTTTAAAATTAATTTCTCCCCAAGTTGGGCTCCAAGGATACATTGGCTTCAATGAAGCGTCTTCTACAATATTGCTAATTCCATCTTTTCTAAAAATAAACAGACCAACATTGTTTAAGTACGGAGTAACCAAAAAATATGGAGAATGTGTGGTTAAAAATACTTGCTTAGTTCTTGAGATTTCTAATAATGCTTCAAGTAATTTAGTTTGCCCTTTGGGATGTAAGCAAAGTTCAGGTTCATCAATAAACAAATAGAATGGCTTAGTCTGTCCCTGTTCTTCATCATGTGCAGATTCTTCTGCATAAACTTGAAGTAATGCTAATGCAACCGAACGTTGCATTCCATTACCTTTCTCCGACATTGGAATGTCCACGCCATCATTAATAAAGATAGAAGTGTTTTTAAAAAAAGAATCTACTTTTAATTCATCAAATTTGAAACGAATATCAGCTTGCCCAAATTGCTCACTAAAAATACTCTGAACTTTTTCTTCAATAACTGCAATTTGTTGGCGCAAACTAGATGTTGACGTATTAAACACCTTATTAAAGCTATCTTGAAATTCTTTATAATCAGTAGAGTTAACATGTGCTTTGGCTATTTCTTTAAGTAATAACCCACATAGTGTTGTAGAACCGAAAGCAGCTTCGTCATTTGGATTTGTGTCAGCCCAAATAAAATTTGTTTCAAAAAGTTTTTTGAATGGTGCATCTATACCACTAGGATTAGTATATTCTTGTTTATCTTCATCCCATAAATCTACTCTACCCAAATTTTCTGTGCTTCTTTTAGCTTTAAGTTCTTGAATAACTCTAAGCAACCCAGAAAATACAGCTCTTTTATTAGGCTGGCAAAAATGTTCTATAGTGTGTTGAATATCACCACAAAAAGTTAACTCAACACAAGCTTGGCGTGATATTCCATTACCTTCGGATTTACTTATGATTCTATCAATATCACCTTTTGTACCATTTTGTAAAAAATCTATAGCTTCAAAAATTGTTGACTTTCCTGAATTATTTTCTCCAATAAAAATATTTAAACCACTACCTGGCGTAGTGCCATCAGGGGTCTTAAAGTTAATCCGATGGTTATCACCGATAAATCCTTTAAAATTAGATAAACAAATACTTTTATAAACATAACGGTTTCCTTTTATTAGGTTAAAAATAGAGATCGAGTTAAAACACCAAACTCTCCCCCTTCAAAAACTCCACATCCTCCCAACTCAACCCCGCCACTTCATCATACAAATCCAGTCCAATCAGCGTATAAAACTGTTTTCCGAAGTTTTTCTCGTTAATCGGTTCGATACGTCCTGCTTTATACAAAGCGGCGAGGGCTTTTTCGGGGATTTGGACGGTGTAGGGTTGCAGTTTGCGTAAGAGTCCGCCGATGTGGTCGGCGTGGTGCAGGCTGCTGATGAGGTTTTCAGCATCAACATCGAACGGAATAATCAGCGGCTGCATGTGACTTTCGATCATGCGGAACTTGTCGGCGATGGTTTGGAATGGGAAATCGAGGCTTTGCCCTGTATCGTTGTGCATTTTCAGAATTTTTTTATTGTCCAGTTCGCTGCCTTTTAATTGATAAAGCTCGGCGAAGTAGGCGGCGACGGCTTGGGTTGATAAGAGGTCGTCTGAAAAGCTGTCGGCGGTCAGGCGCATAACGGCGGCTTGGGTAACAAGTTCGGGCGGGGCTTTCCATTGTTCTTCGGGCGCGAATATCCATACAAAGCTGTTTTCAGACGGCCTTTTGCCTTCGCGGTTGCAGCGTCCTGCGGCTTGGGCAACGCTGTCTAGGCCTGCTTCGGCGCGCATTACCAGCGGAAAATCCACATCAATGCCGGCTTCGATTAAGGAGGTGGCGATAACGCGGCAGGGTTCTCCGCTTTTCAGACGACCTCTGATCTCATCGAGCTTTTGGCTGCGGTGTTTGGCGCACATTAAGGTGGTCAGGTGGAACGTACCGTCAAGGTGTTTGGCTTGGTCGTACAGGCTGCGGGCGTGGCGACGGTTATTGACGATGACGAGCATTTGCGGGTGTTCAGTAAGTTTGGCGAGCAGGTCGGCGTCGGTTTGTGTGCCGATGTGTTGCACGGTGGTGCGGCGCAGTTTGTCGAAAAGTGCGGTCGGTTTTGGGGCTATTTCATGCACGTTTTCAAAGCCGCGATAGAAGCCGTTTTCGGCTTGCACGGCTGGCTGGGTAGCGGTGCACATGACGACGCTGCAGCGGTAGTTTTGCGCCAATTCTTTGATGGCTTGCATGATGGGCAGCAAAAGATTAAGCGGCAGCATTTGTGCTTCGTCGAGGATGATGACGGAGCCTGCGATGTTGTGCAGCTTGCGGCAGCGCGAGGAGCGATCGGCAAAGAGGGATTCAAAGAATTGCACGGCGGTGGTCACGACAATCGGCGCGTCCCAGTTTTCCGAGGCAAGGCACAATTTGTCTTTGGTGGCTTCGTCTTGCAGTTTGTCATCGTCGAAGGTGCTGTGATGCTCCAACACGGCTTGCTCACCCAATTCGCCAAAGGCTTTGCGGAATTCGGCGGCATTTTGTTCGATGATGCTGGTGAACGGAATGACGTAAATCACACGTCGCATACCGTGCTGTTTGGCGTGTCCCAATGCGAATGCCATAGAAGTAAAAGTTTTGCCTCCGCCGGTAGGCACCGTGAGCGTGAACAGCCCTTGCGGTTGTGCCGCTTGTTCTACGGCATGATCGAGAATTTCGCTGCGCAGGCGGTTTAAGGCGGCATTGCGTTTTTCGGCTTCGGTTTGCTCTGGAGCTTGGGCGACACGTCGTCGGAAAGCGTTGATAAATTGATTGAAATTGTGTTGTAAGGCGTTTAAATCGGGATAACCGCCGCGCTCGACGGTGTTGTTTTCTAGGTTTAAATAAAAGGCTTCGGTATCGAGATAATCAGCATCCACCAAGCAGGAATAGAGCATTCGGGTGAAAAAAGCGTAGGAGAAATAAGGATGATGCGCGTCGGCTTTGAGTGGCGGTGGGGATAGGTTTTGAGGGAGTTTGATTTCTTGTTGCCACAAGTTATCGAGAGCGGGAATATCTGTACCAAATTGCAACGCCAAACGCTGTTTCAAAGTACTGCGGTTATCACCTTCTCTACATCCATTAGCCAACCCTGCATGATGCCCAGCTATGCAAAACGCCATCAGTTTGCCGATAGCATTTCCCCAACGTTCGACAGCAATTTTTGCTCCGGCAGTAGCATGATCGACTGATGGGCCACCATGCAATCGCTGATTAAGGGGTTCTGAATATTTCCCTAAATCGTGAAGTTGTCCCGTCTGGTAGGCAATTTCCTGCGCACCAAATACCCGAGCAAACTCCGCCGCTATTTCCCCAACATTGACCGAATGGCTTTGCAAGGTTTGCCAGTGTTCGTAAGGCAAGAGGTTGCCGAGTTCGTCTTGGGCGGAATGGGCGTAGTAGGAGAGTTTCGCAAACATAAAATAATCCCTTATATTTATGATTACTTTAATTACTTCGCTTAATTTACTCCTGATCTCATTTTAATGTCAATAATGATTTTTTATATATTTTTTTATAAATAATATGAAGTTAATTGATTTTAAAATGGAGTGATTTATATGATTTGGAGTGTTTTTTTGACATAAAAAAAGCCCTTTCAAAAAGGTGAAAGGGCAAAATATTTGGAGTCATACTATGAGTTGTTGAATTAACAAATCAGGTATGGGACGTATTATAGTACATTCTTTAACAAATGCAACAATTTTTTAACAAATTAATTATGTGGATTGCGAGTGTTGGTGTTGACCAAGTTACGCATTAACAAAGCATAATCAAGTTGGATGTCTTGTGGCACATCTAAAAAGACAAAGTGGCCATCGCCAAGTGCAGCTTCCACATTTTCGTTTTTACGATTAAGCATTTTTTCAATCTTAAAGACGATGTTGCCTTGTGGTGTCATCATTTCGACCTCATCACCAAGCAAGAATTTATTTTTCACCGCTACTTCAGCCATACCTTGTTCATTACGTTTACCGGTAAATTCACCGACAAATTGTTGGCGTTCAGAGATAGAGTAGCCGTATTCGTAATTTTGGTATTCATCGTGCGTATGGCGACGTAAGAAACCTTCGGTATAACCACGATGGGCAAGGGATTCCAACGTATCCATTAAGCTTTCATCAAATGGTTTGCCTGCTGCCGCATCATCAATGGCTTTGCGGTAAACTTGTGCGGTTCTTGCGCAGTAATAGAATGATTTAGTACGGCCTTCGATTTTTAAAGAATGCACACCAAGTGCGGTCAATTTTTCTACGTGTTGTACTGCGCGCAGGTCTTTTGAGTTCATAAAGTAAGTGCCGTGCTCATCTTCAAACGCCGTCATTTGCTCATCTGGCTTTTGTGATTCTGTGTAAAGGAAGACTTTATCCGTTACTGAGCCTTCGCCTAAGGTTGGTGCCACATTTTTCACTTCAATTTGTTGAGCAGGATCGATTTTAGGCACAATGTTGCCCACTTCATCCGTGGTGCCTTCTTCCATTTTGTATTCCCAACGACAAGCATTCGTGCAAGTGCCTTGGTTTGGGTCACGTTTGTTGATATAGCCAGAAAGCAAGCAACGACCAGAATATGCCATGCACAACGCACCGTGTACGAAAATTTCGAGTTCGATATCGGGCACATGTTGGCGAATTTCAGCGATTTCTTCAATGGATAATTCGCGCGATAAAATCACACGAGTTAACCCCATTTGTTTCCAGAATTTTACGGTTGCCCAGTTTACGGCATTTGCTTGTACAGAAAGGTGAATATCAATATCCGGGAAGTTTTCACGCACCAACATAATTAAGCCTGGGTCAGACATAATTAAGGCATCGGGGCCCATGTCGATCACAGGTTGTAAATCTTTGATAAAGGTTTTGAGTTTGGAGTTATGCGGTGCAATGTTTACGACCACATAGAATTTTTTGCCAAGTGCATGGGCTTCATCAATCCCGATTTTTAAATTGGCATGATTAAATTCATTGTTGCGTACACGTAAGCTGTAACGTGGTTGGCCTGCATAAACGGCATCCGCGCCATACGCGAAGGCGTAACGCATGTTTTTGAGGGAGCCCGCAGGGGAGAGTAATTCAGGTTTAAATGGGGTTGTCATAATGTTCTCTTGTCTGATTTCAGGTCAGTAGCTTGCTTTTGGCAAGCCGTATTAAAGGCCTGTATTTTAGGCGGATTTAGGGATTTGTAAAGTAAAAGTGCGGTTGGTTTTTCGATTGTTTTTTAGGCTAGAAATAAAAAAGGCGAACTATTCGTTCGCCTTGTCATGATGATATTTAATTAAATCGCCCAGCCGCCAGCATAGAATGCGACAAGTACAATAGCGATGATAATGGTGCCGATGTTGAGTTTTTTCACATCGCCACTCACGATACGTCCAATTACTAATGCCGCAAAGCCAAGCATAATACCCGTTACGATGTTTGCGGTGAGCACGATGAATACCGCACAAACTAAGCCGCTCATTGCGCCGACGAAATCATCGAAGTCTAATTTGCTCACATTGCTTAGCATTAATAAGCCCACATACATTAACGCCGGTGCAGTTGCATAACCTGGCACTAAGAATGCAAGTGGTTGGAAGAATAACATTAATAAGAACAATACACCGACTACGATAGCGGTGATCCCCGTTTTACCGCCTGCGGCTGTACCTGCTGCAGATTCGATATAAACGGCGGCTGGCGCAGTACCGAATAAACCTGAGAATAAGCTACTTACAGAGTCAGAGGTTAAGGCTTTACCGCCGTTGATGATTTGTCCGTCTTTATCTAATAAGTTCGCTTGTCCTGCAACAGCACGAATAGTACCTGTTGCATCAAATACGGCAGTCATCACTAAAGCAAAAACAATCGGTAAAATAGCAGGTTGTAATGCACCTTGTAAATCTAATTGTAAGAAAAGTGAGTTTTCACCAAAGGTTGGCATTTTGAAGATTTGGCCATTGAATGTTACGTTTGGATCGAAGATTAAACCTACGATAGTAATCGCGATGATGACCCATAAAATTCCGCCTTTCACTTTCATTTTTTCTAAACCGATAATGAATGCAAGACCGATTAAAGACATCATTACTGGGAATGAGGTGAAATCGCCTAATTTAACCGGTAAACCCGCTTGATTGCCGACCACTAAGCCTACGCCATTTGCGGCGATTAAAAGTAAGAATAGGCCGATCCCGATCCCCGCGCCGTGTGCAATACTTGACGGTAGATTACGTAAGATCCATGAACGAATACCTGTTGCAGAAATTAAGGTGAACACCAAACCCATGAGGAATACGGCACCTAATGCCACAGGAATAGAAACATGTTGACCTATCACTAAGCTAAATGCGGTGAAGGCAGTTAATGAAATGGCACAGCCGATCGCCATTGGCGCATTTGCCCAAAAGCCGATTAAGATCGATCCAAGCCCCGCGACTAAACAGGTTGCGATAAACACAGATTCAGCCGGAAAGCCTGCATCACCAAGCATTTTAGGCACAACAATCACGGAATACACCATGGCTAAGAAGGTGGTTAAACCCGCGATGATTTCTTGACGAACCGTTGAACCGCGTTTACTGAGTTCAAAGGTTTTTTCTAAACTTGACATAAAGTCCCCTAGGTTAATAATCAAAAAGATGTGCTATTTTATAGTAAATCATTTAAAAGTAAACGTTTGCGTAATTGTTTTATAGAAGTTGGATGGGAAAGTGCGGTCAGTTTTGAGGATGTTTTTCGCATATTTTTTTATCGGCTAAAAACTGCTATACTCTGAAAGTTTTTAACGTAATCAAAAAAGGAAAAACAATGGCTGATTTTAATCAAATTTTAACGCCAGGCGATGTAGATGCCGGCATTATCAATGTGGTAAATGAAATTCCAGAAGGGAGCTGCCACAAAATCGAATGGAACCGTAAAGTTGCAGCGTTCCAATTAGACCGTGTTGAGCCTGCGATCTTCGCAAAACCAACTAACTATGGTTTCATTCCGCAAACTTTAGACGAAGATGGCGATGAGTTAGACGTTTTATTATTAACTCGCCAACCACTTGCAACAGGTGTATTCCTAGAAGCAAAAGTAATCGGTGTGATGAAATTCGTTGATGATGGCGAAGTAGACGATAAAATCGTTTGTGTGCCAGCAGATGACCGCGATACCGGCAATGCATACAACAGCCTTGCAGATGTGCCAGCGCAATTAATCAAACAAATTGAATTCCACTTCAATAACTACAAAGCATTGAAAAAACCAGGTTCAACAAAAGTGACTCACTGGGGCGATGTAGAAGAAGCGAAAGAAGTGATTCGTGAATCAATCAAACGTTGGAATGAACGTTAATTTTTCATGTTAATGAATTGAAAAGGCATCACGTTGATGCCTTTTTATTTATCTATGAGCAAAAGTGCGGTCAATTTTGACCAACCCAAAAAGTTGGACCCAACGTCTAACTTAGGTCGTTTCAGGAATTTGTGGTAAATTCACGGCTTCCACCGAGCCTAATGCTTTGGCTTTTTGATAAAATGCTAACTTGTATTCCAGCAAGTTTAGATAGCGTTTTAATTCGGCAATTTGGCGCTTCACATTTTCTGTTTGGCTTTCAAATAATGCAAGGCGTTCGTCAATGGTATCGTCGCCAATAGTGGTGCATTCAGCGAAGCGTTTGATGTCTTTTAAGCTCATTCCTGTATTTTTCAAGCATTGTAATAAACTCAACCATTGCAAGTCGTTATCTGTAAAACGGCGATTACCGTGTTCATCGCGTCCAACGTTAGGCAATAAGCCCTCTTTGTCGTAAAAGCGTAAAGTGTGGGCAGAAATACCGATTTTTTCGGCAGCTTTAGCTGTGGTGTAAGTCATTTCCCTTCCTTCCAAATAAAAAGTTGCAAAAAACGCTTGCCTTAGAGTGAGCTCTAAAGTATAAACTATGACTATCTTGCTTAGGCAAGGCAATTTTGTCAATGAATTAAGAGGAAAAACAATGGAAATTAAACAAATCAATTCAACGATCAAATCTCGAGCAGCGGTGGCATTCGCCCCAAATCAACCTTTACAAATTGTAGAAATCGACGTAGAAATGCCACGCAAAGGCGAAGTGTTAATCCGCAACACTCACACGGGCGTGTGCCATACTGATGCATTTACATTATCAGGAAGTGATCCTGAAGGCGTATTCCCAGTAGTGCTTGGGCACGAAGGTGCGGGTGTGGTTGTTGCTGTGGGCGAAGGCGTGTTAAGCGTAAAACCAGGTGATCACGTTATTCCGCTTTACACCGCAGAATGTGGTGAATGTGAGTTCTGTCGTTCAGGTAAAACCAACTTATGCGTCTCAGTGCGTGATACACAAGGTAAAGGTTTAATGCCGGACGGCACGACGCGTTTTTCTTATCAAGGTCAGCCAATCTATCATTATATGGGCTGTTCAACCTTTAGTGAATATTCTGTTGTTGCAGAAGTGTCACTGGCGAAAATCAACCCAGAAGCGAACCACGAACAAGTATGTTTACTTGGCTGTGGCGTTACCACAGGTATTGGTGCGGTACATAATACAGCAAAAGTGCAAGAAGGTGACTCTGTTGCGGTGTTTGGCTTGGGAGCGATTGGTTTAGCTGTGGTGCAAGGTGCACGTCAAGCTAAAGCAGGTCGTATTATTGCTATCGATACCAATCCCTCAAAATTCGAGTTGGCAAAACAGTTTGGTGCAACGGATTGTTTAAACCCTAACGATTACGATAAACCGATCAAAGATGTGTTGTTAGACATTAATAAATGGGGTATTGATCACACTTTTGAATGTATCGGCAACGTAAACGTAATGCGTCAAGCATTAGAAAGTGCACACCGTGGTTGGGGACAATCCATTATCATCGGCGTAGCGGGTGCAGGACAAGAAATTTCAACTCGTCCGTTCCAGTTGGTCACAGGTCGTGTTTGGAAAGGCACCGCATTTGGTGGCGTGAAAGGCCGCTCTGAACTTCCGAAAATGGTGGAAGATTCAATGAAAGGTGACATCCAGTTAGAGCCGTTTGTGACTCATACAATGACACTCGATCAAATCAATGAAGCCTTTGAGTTAATGCACGAAGGTAAATCGATCCGCACGGTTATTCATTACTAAGGTACGCTATGAAACTGATTGAACAACATCAAATTTTTGGCGGTTTGCAACAAGTTTGGGCACATGATGCCCAAACGCTTCAATGCGAAATGAAATTTGCCGTCTATTTGCCAAATAATCCGGAAAATCGACCGCTTGGTGTGATTTATTGGCTTTCAGGCTTAACTTGTACTGAACAAAATTTCATTACCAAATCAGGCTTCCAGCGTTATGCAGCAGAACATCAAGTAATTGTGGTTGCGCCCGATACCAGTCCTCGCGGAGAGCAAGTGCCGAACGATGCGGCTTACGATTTAGGGCAGGGTGCGGGCTTTTATCTTAATGCGACCGAGCAGCCTTGGGCGACGAATTATCAAATGTATGATTATATTTTGAATGAGTTGCCTGGGCTGATTGAAGCAAATTTCCCTACCAATGGCAAATGTTCCATTATGGGACATTCAATGGGCGGACACGGTGCATTGGTATTGGCACTACGAAACCAAGAACTTTATCAAAGTGTTTCTGCCTTTTCGCCTATTTTATCGCCAAGCCTCGTGCCTTGGGGAGAAAAAGCCTTTACTGCTTATTTAGGGGAAGATCGTGAAAAATGGCAGCAATATGATGCCAGCTCGCTTATTCAACAAGGTAATAAAGTGCAAGGTATGCGTATTGATCAGGGCTTAGAAGATGAGTTTTTGCCAACACAATTGCGCACCGAAGATTTTATCGAAACCTGTCGTGTGGCAAATCAACCGGTCGATGTGCGTTTCCACAAAGGCTACGATCATAGCTATTACTTCATCGCCAGTTTTATTGGTGAGCATATTGCCTATCATGCGGCATTTTTGAAGTAAACCAAAGAAGTGATTGGTGAATCGATAAAACGTTGGAACGAACGTTAATTTTCATTTTAATGAATTAAAAAGGCATCAGATTGATGCCTTTTGTTTTTATTCACTATAAGAAAAAATATTCTTTCACAATATGAGCAGGTTTCAGATAATGTATTACTTCATAAAGAAACAGGTGAAATAGTGAATGGTCCGTTTGATATAGGGCATATTCCAGGATGGGAGCATAGAAGATTAGAAGAGGCTGCTAAACAATTGGGTTTAACAAGACAGGAATTTAATGATTACGTAAATTCAAGACCCAACATTTTTAGGCTAGAGAATCGTTCTGAAAATCGAAGCCATAGAAATGAGATGCCGGGAAATGGTGATATTCAAAAAATTAAAGAGGATATGAAATTGTTTTTACACAAAAGAGGAAACTAATATGACAAATTTATATGAAGAATATAAAGATGACCCTAAGATGCTTGTTGCGATAGCAGATAGAGAAGGAAATATCGCAATGTTGGAGGATATTTTCTTTATAAGTAAAAAGTTAGATATTCACTATGTATCGGCAGATAAATGGAATTGGCTACACCAGTGTAATTTAATTTTTGCGGCTCCGTTGTCGGTTGTGGAGTTTTATATAAAACATGGAGTGGAGATTAATGCGCAAGATATGTACGGAATGACTCCCTTGCATTATGCATTACGAAGTAAAAATATTGATGCTGCGATAGCGTTACTTAAGGCTGGTGCAAACCCTAATTTACCAAATGAAAGAGGAATTACACCTTTATCCTATATTAATGGTTTCCCAGAAAGGCTGGATTTGCTTCAATTAATGCTAGATAACGGGGGAGATGTAGATTTCTTTACTGGACAGCATGGTATTTTAGAAGGGATCAAAAAATATCGTTCACAAGATCCTAAATTTAAACCGGTGATTGAGTTAATGGAAAAGTATTCCAAAAAGGGCATTTAATTTACTTTGGGAATAAATTTTAAAGGTGTGCTATATAAAGCTCATTTTTAATTATTTACAAGTAGATTGGAAAAATGGAAATATCAAAGTGCGGTCAATTTTCAAAGAGTTTTTAAACCTCTCAAAAATTGACCGCACTTTTGCATCATTAGATATCGTTAAAACGAGAAACGTAATTCCGCATTCACATTATTCGCTTTGGTATCGTGGTTATAAGCACCTTGATAGCCGACTTTTACTCCGAATGCCGGAGTAAATTGCGCTTGTAATGCCACACCTGTCGTGACGATATTTTTCAATTCTTTACCATAAAGATTTGCTACGCCTTGGTTATTGAGCACCAAGCTGCCTTCAGCGGCTTTATCTTTATGGAAACGATGATAAGCCACATCACCTAATAGATTTAATTGAACGCCACCAATTGCAAATGGAATGGATGGACGTAAACCTACAGAGGTGACGATTAAATCACGATTGTTGTCTTTTAACTGCACTTCGCCTTTAGTCACACCTTTATTTTTGATGTGCATATAGCTTACGCCAGCATAAGGTTCAATCGCGAAATGTTCGCCTTTTAAGCCAGTGTAGGCAAGTTCAGCAAAGACATTTTGTGTTTGGCTATGGCTTTTCACCCCTTGTGCAAATTCAGCACGTTGTTCGTGTTTCCCCCAGCTTTGAATAAAGCCAATTTTTGGTGTTAACACGTTGAAACGATGCTCAGCTGTTAAGCCTAAATGCACAGCACGATCTTTCGAAGTGCGGTCAATTTTGTGGCTGTTTTGTGTTGAGCCAACAAATACACCTAAATGTTTGTTTGTATCAATGGTTGCATCAATACCCACAAGTTGATTGTACGCATGGCTGCTTAAACTATCCGTGCTGAAGTGAGTGAAGGTGCCACTCGTCCAAATTTGTGTACCTGCATTAAGTTGCGCTCTTACTGCACCTGGTTGGGCAAGTTGCTGGCGAAGCAATAAGCCGTTTAATACGTTGTGTTGTTGTGTCGCCAGATCTTCATCATAGCTTAAACGAGCAAAGGCTTGGCGAGCATTTTCTTTTGTTCCCCAAATGAGGCTTTGGTAAGCCGGGCTTTTTGTTGCGGCATCTAAGGCATTGGCGATAGCCGCTTCATTTTCAGTGGTTGCTGCAGATGCAAGGGCTTTTTTCTGAATGGTCACTTTCAACGTATTCGCATTACTTTCATTTTTAACCGTAAGGAAATCATAAGTGCGAGGTGTTTCAACTACCGCATTTTCAGCTCCTACAAATGAGCCAGAACCTTGTACTGAAACCACTTTTTGTGGATCTTGTTGTAATTGAGGCAGAATTTCTTCGTCAAATTTATTTGGTACTAAAATAGAACCGTCAGCAAAGGTTGCATTGACGTTAGCAATACCATTATTCAGTAAGAAACGACCACCTTTTTCCACTGTTGCAGTGACCGTTTTCGCGGTGCTAGTTAAGGTTTCGGTGACAAATCCATTCTCACTTGGTTTAGTGACTTCCGCTTTCGGTAACACTTCCAATGTTGCACCTCGTTTTACGATAACTTGTTGTGCCGAACCAAGGGATTGATTTAACCCTGAAAGTTGCCCTTCATTTACGGTAATCGCGCCAGTGAAACTATTATTACCGGTGAGGGTTAAGGTGCCAGCCCCATTTTTAGTTAAGGCGCCAACATAACCTTGTGCGGCACGTTCATTACGAGCCACTTCACGTGCTAAACCTACTTGATATTCAGCTTTTTCTTCAGCTGTCGCGCCTGCACGATTTTGCATTAACGCTTGTAATTCTGCTTTGCGTGTTGCCCAAGTCGCCGCTTCAGCTTGATCTTCGACTTGACGAGCTTTGATGGCTTTATCGCTAATATCATTTGACCAAACATCATTTTGATTGAGGTTGATTTTCATGTTTCCTAAGAATTGACCTGGGCCAAACATGGCTTTGCCAAGATCTAAAATTCCCCACCCCCAAACGTTACTTGGTACACCTTGTTCAGTTTCCCAACGTTCTAACGGTTTACCTTCAAGCCCTTTACGAAGCGTAGTTTGTCTTGCTGTAGTGAGCATAACATCGCGTGCTTGATCGGTTGTCATGTATGGATAGCGAGAAAAGATAACACCTAATGCACCACTTACGTGAGGCGCAGCCATTGAAGTACCACCAGCTGATTTGTAAATAGGGTCACCATAAGTATTGTTGTCTTGTAATTGAATGTAGGAGGAATAGATGTTGGCGGATGGCGCTGCAATCGTCCACCATTTTGAATGGCCGGCGAGGTTAAATTCTTGAATATCTGCGCCTGCTTTTTCATCACTCACATCGTCATTCGAATCATTAGGATAGCCTTCACCACCGACTTGCCCCGTGACGTTTACCCAGTATTTTTCTGCATCAGGTCTGAAATAGGGCAACATAGCACGCGTAAAGGATTCCGCCATCATACTGCGGTTACCCGCGGTAAAGACTTGAATTACTTGTTTATTTTTTGCCACTTCATAAGCCGCATCAACAAAGTTTTTCTCACCACTGGTCACAAATTGATAATAAGCTTTTTCAGCCTCGCCTAAGTTACTTAAATAAATATGTGCCGCAGGACTAGAAATTGGCTCAGGTGCTTTTGGTACATCATAATATTGCACGCCATATTCAGGCACATCACGCCAATCATATTTTGGTTTATAGCCTAAGGCACCGGCAAAGGATGAATTGACACGACGGTTTGAACCCCAACTGTTATTAATCACTTTTGCACCGGCATCTGCTAGGGCAGAGTAGCCTTGTAAGAAGAAACCATAGTCTTGATTTGGACCATAGGTCATGTTGTCGTTACCACCGGTATTGGCAGAATACAGATTAGCGCCGAATGCTACACCGTGCATCTCATTGCCGTCA
Source organism: Haemophilus parainfluenzae (assembly GCF_014931375.1). Classification (NCBI taxonomy): domain Bacteria; kingdom Pseudomonadati; phylum Pseudomonadota; class Gammaproteobacteria; order Pasteurellales; family Pasteurellaceae; genus Parahaemophilus; species Parahaemophilus parainfluenzae. The sequence continues at coordinate 80,321 of NZ_CP063117.1, read as the reverse complement.
CGCGTTGCCGCCATTGTCCCACCAACATGGGTGCCGTGCGCATCATTGGTATATTTATGCCATGTGCCGTCAATATTGAAGGCTTCACCTTTAGTAAATACGCCATTATCTGTTTTATCAAAATTACGTTTGCCGTTTTTTACCGGTTCGTTTTTATTAATTGGGCCATTGCCCACAGAGGCATCGGGATAACGCATGCCATCTTTACTGTAAGTCCCTTTTGTTTTTACAACGTGGATGCGACCATCTTGAAATTCAGGGTGGTTTAATAGTACACCCGAATCCATCACGCCGATTTTTACGCCTGAACCATTAAAGCCAAGGGCGTAAGCCGTGGAGGCATTCATTGAGGTCAAGCCCCAGTCCTTGAGATATTCGGCGCTTTCCCAGCTTTTGGTATTACCAGCTTGGCCTTGTTCAGAATAAGCGGCTGCATTGGCAGCATACCAACCAACGAGTAATGCGAGTGCGGTTTTTTGAAGTGTTTGAGGTTTCATGTTGTCTTCCTTTATCTTTTCGATTTTCGCAGGCTATTATTCGCTTCATCGAGAGGTGCTTCAATGACCCAAATCAAATTCCTATAGAAAAATGTTTATTCTGTGACAACGATCACACCAAAGTGCGGTCAAAAAAGGGGATAAATTTATGTATCGTAGAAATCAATGTTATAATTCACGAACAAAATGATTAAGGAGCAACCCATGGCGATTTTAGTAACAGGTGGAGCCGGCTATATCGGTTCACACACCGTAGTGGAATTATTAAATGCAAATAAAGAAGTGGTGGTATTGGATAATTTATGCAATTCCTCCCCAAAATCTTTAGAGCGAGTCAAAGAAATTACCGGTAAAGACGTGAAGTTTTATGAAGGCGATATTTTAGATCGTGCTTTATTGCAAAAAATCTTTGCTGAAAACAGTATTCAATCGGTCATCCATTTTGCGGGTTTAAAAGCTGTGGGTGAAAGTGTTCAAAAACCAGCCGAATACTATATGAACAATGTAGCGGGCACGATTGTTTTGATTCAAGAAATGAAAAAAGCAGGCGTGTGGAACTTTGTATTTAGTTCATCTGCAACGGTTTATGGTGATCCAGAAATTATTCCAATTACAGAAGACTGCAAAGTGGGCGGTACAACCAATCCTTACGGTACATCTAAATACATGGTGGAACAAATTCTGACTGATGTTGCTAAAGCTGAACCGCAATTTAGCATGACGATCTTACGTTATTTCAACCCAGTGGGTGCGCATGCAAGTGGCTTGATTGGTGAAGATCCAAACGGCATTCCAAATAATCTATTACCTTACATTAGCCAAGTTGCCATTGGTAAATTACCACAACTTTCGGTGTTTGGTAGCGATTATGATACTCATGATGGCACAGGGGTACGTGATTATATCCATGTGGTGGATTTAGCGATTGGTCACTTAAAAGCATTAAATCGCCATGAAAATGACGCGGGTTTACACATTTATAACTTGGGTACAGGTACTGGGTATTCTGTGCTTGATATGGTGAAAGCGTTTGAGCAAGCGAACAATATTAAAATTCCATATCGTCTTGTCGCACGTCGCCCAGGCGATATTGCAACCTGCTATTCCGATCCAAGTCTTGCTGCAAAAGAGTTAAATTGGACAGCTGAGCGAGGCCTTGAGCAAATGATGAAAGATACCTGGAATTGGCAAAAAAATAATCCGAAAGGATACAGAGATTAATCTCACTCTTGTTGGGCGGAGTATCATTCCGCCCTTAATATTTTAATCAGATGAAACACGCTCAAAAATAACCGCACTTTATGTCAGAACAATCCCTTTCTAGTCAAATATTTACCCGCAAAATGCTGATCTGTGTCTTCACTGGATTTAGCTCAGGTTTACCACTTTTTGTGTTATTGCAAATGTTGCCGGTATGGCTGACAGATAAAGGGCTTTCCGTTGAATTAATCGGTGCATTGACAGGGGTGATGGTGCCATATGGTTTGAAGTTTTTATGGGCACCGTTATTAGATCGCTATTTTCCGCATTTTTTAGGGCGTCGTCGTAGTTGGTTATTGATTTCTCAAGTGATTTTGCTGATTTCGCTTTATGCGATTAGTCAGTTTGATCCTGTGGCACAGTTGGGAACAGTGGCTAAACTTGCGACATTTATTGCCTTTGTATCTGCGACACAAGATATTGTGCTTGATGCTTATCGCCGTGAAATTTTGACCGATAATGAATTAGGATTGGGAAACACCATCCATATCAATGCTTATCGTGTTGCAGGTTTAATTCCTGGGGGACTCTCACTTTATTTAGCGACGATTTATCCATGGGAAACCGTCTTTTTATTGACCGCACTTTGTATGTTAGCGGGCATATTTATGACGCTCTTTTTAGCGAAAGAACCGCAGATTGCACAGGTCGATCGTGAGCAACCTTTCTATATGGTGTTTTGGATACCCTTGAAAGAGTTCTTCCAACGCAAAGGTGTCGCCCAAGCCATCGGTTTTTTACTCTTTTTGTTCTTGTATAAATTTGGTGATTCGTTTGCTACTACGTTACAAACTAAATTCGTCTATGACATGGGCTTTGAAAAAGAGCATATTGCGTTGGTGGTAAAAAGCACTTCACTTTGGGCAAGTATCTCTGCCGGTCTCGTGGGGGGCGTGATTATGTTGCGCCTAGGCATTAACCGCGCATTATGGGTATTTGGTTTTATCCAATTAATCACTATTGGTGGATTTATTTGGTTAGCTGCATTTGGGCATTTTGACCAAATCGGTGCAGCTGAACTTTGGAAATTAGGTTTCGTGATTGCGGGGGAATATATCGGTGTTGGTCTGGGCACTGCTGCCTTTGTTGCTTTTATGGCTCGTGAAACCAATCCGCTTTATACTGCCACTCAGTTAGCCTTATTTACCAGTCTTTCTGCTTTACCGAGTAAAGGGCTTGGTATGTTATCGGGTTACTTGGTCAAAGCAGTAGGTTACTATCATTTTTTCTGGATTTGTTTATTCCTCGCTATCCCAGGAATGATTTGTTTATTCTGGGTGGCGCCATGGAATGAAAAAGGAAATGAAAAAGCTTAAAATAAAATAAAGTGCGGTCAAAATTAACAGCAAAATCATTTGACCAAACAAGGCTTTAACGGTATTTTAAACAGGTCTATTATTTATTGGAGATTCGTATGAAAATTATTCTTTTAGGTGCACCAGGTGCAGGAAAAGGCACACAAGCACAATTTATTATGAACAAGTTTGGCATCCCACAAATTTCAACAGGGGATATGTTCCGTGCAGCGATTAAAGCGGGGACAGAATTAGGTAAACAAGCAAAAGCATTAATGGATGAAGGGAAATTAGTACCGGATGAATTAACCGTTGCATTAGTAAAAGATCGTATTTCTCAACCAGATTGTGCAAATGGTTTCTTATTAGATGGTTTCCCACGTACGATTCCACAAGCGGATGCATTAAAAGATTCTGGCGTGAAAATTGACTACGTTTTAGAGTTTGATGTACCGGATGAAGTGATCGTTGAACGTATGAGTGGTCGTCGCGTACACCAAGCATCTGGCCGTTCTTATCACATCGTTTACAACCCACCAAAAGTGGAAGGTAAAGACGATGTAACGGGTGAAGATTTAATTATCCGTGCGGATGATAAACCAGAAACTGTGTTAGATCGTTTAGCGGTTTACCACAAACAAACCAGCCCATTAATTGATTATTACCAAGCTGAAGCAAAAGCAGGTAATACGCAATATTTCCGTTTAGATGGTACTCAAAAAGTGGAAGAAGTAAGCCAAGAGTTAGATAAAATCTTAGGCTAAAATAGACTGGAAACTGACCGCACTTTGAAGATAAAAGTGCGGTTAATTTTTCAAAAGGATTTTGAGATCGTAAAGTGAGATCGTATTTGGGGACATTATGAGCAAGAAAAGAACAATAGCATTGACGATTTCGGCTATCGCAGTGGCACTTGGGATCGGCGCACAATTTTACACCAATCATAAAATCGATCAGGTGTTAAAAAATTTCCCTTATTCTTTGGATAACCAAGCAACCTTAAATGTGACGCAAACCGCGAAAAACTTTTTTATTCGTGAGTTGATCTTTAGTGTAAAAGATAGTGATGCGAAAACCACAAATGTGATTTCAACTAAGCTCACGGCGCTGCCTTTCTTCATTACAGCGGAGTCTCAGCTGTCCGATCAATTAGTTCGTCAATTAAATAAAACATTAAATATCACGATTGATAAAAACACGATTAATAGTAAATTTTCGCCGGTAGGGGATTATTTACAGTCTGATATTTTGACGGAATTCCGTGATTTTGCGAATAAGTCCCAAAACCTTTCTATCGGTCTTCATTTCTTAAAAAATAAAGAAGTTGAGCTAAAAACCACCTTAAGTGGTTTTAATTACGATAAAGACACTAAACTGGAACAAATTGAAGGTGAAGCTCGCCTAGTGCCTGTCGGCGCAAATCAATACGATCTATCAAGTATTGACTTAACCGCGAAAAATGCCGAAGTGGCGTTGTTAAATGGCGAAAACACCCATGTTTATATGAAAAATGCGACGTACCACTTTGACGTGAAATCAGGTGAGGCAGATAAGCGTGATCTGAGTACGAAATTCAGTAGTGATATTTTACGTATTGCCAATAAAAGCCGTACGACAGAAGAAAGCCAAGCAACAGCTGGTGGTTTGAATTTATTGATTAAACAAAATGGCGTGCCAAGTGCAGTCAATTTTCATCATGAATTTAAAAAATTAAGTGATGGCTCACTAGACATTAAAGATGGCGTCAATTTGTTAACGAAAATTTTTACACAAAACGATCGTTTTGATGGTTCATTATCCGTGCTTTCTGTCAATGTGCCTAAAAATAATCAACCTTACTTTAACTTACAAAATGCCGGTCTTGAACTTAAGTTGGCGAATACGGATTTAACCAAGGCTAATGTAGATTTTAAACTGAATGTTGATAGTGTGAAACAAACCCCTGCTGATGAAGAGCGTAAATGGGAAGCTAAAGGCGGTAAAGTTAATATTCAGTTAGATGATTACAACGTGGCAAACGAATTGGCGTTTGTACCGTTTTTATTAGATGCTTTTGCTGAGAAAGAGGCACCATCAAAAGACAATAAAGACTTCTTGAATGCCAAAGATAAATGGGTGAGAGAATTCAGTGGCAAAACCAATATTGAGGCAGCCTTAAAATCATTTAATATGGCCGATCTAGTGCTTGATGACGTATCAGCCAGTGATAAGACGGAAACACTAGACAATGATCAATATAATGAACATATCACATTGTCTGCGAATAAAGCCAGTTATCCAAGTGCAGGGTTCCAATTTGAAAAATTAGCAGTTGATGCACCATTTAAAATTAATCACAGCAAAGCGCATTTATCAGCAAGATTTTGCTCAGCACCATTTTATGGGGCTTTATGCAGCACACATTTAACGTCAGCTACATTTGATAAATACATCAAAAACTCCTGGAAAGAGCTTGATTTAATCGTTGATAATGCAACGTTGAATTTAAATCTAAATACTTATCCAGAGACCAATGCTTATCCAGTTAAATTGGAAGTGAGTGGTATTGTGCCTCAAGTGCCCGAAGATGATTCATCAGACATGATTCCAGATAATATTGAAGGCACATTTAATCTGACATTAAGTAAAATGTTATTTGATAATCAAAATGAAAAAGCCTTAGCTATTAAGGAAAATTCATACTTTTGGCAATATTTAAGTAGCTTTGTGAAACATGATGGAAAACTTCACCGAGAATTTGTAGAAGAAGGTGATAATTACGTTTCTAGAGTGGAAAAAACGGAAAATGGCTACTTAATTAATGGTCGCACCCTTGAAGACCTTCGTCAAGAAAGCATGATGGAGACTGATGAGGGCGAAGAAGAGAAGCCAGCAGCAACTGACTAGCTGAAAGGATGACATAAAAAATGACCGCACTTGAGATTCAATGTGCGGTCATTTTTTTAGCTGTTTTGGATTACTTCACTAATCCACCACTTGCTTGTAAATCAGCATGGTAGGACGAGCGAACAAATGGACCACAAGCTGCGTGTTCAAAGCCCATTGCGTTGGCTTTATCACGGAACTCATCAAATTCGGCTGGTGGCACATAGCGTGCAACCGGTAAGTGGTGGCGACTTGGTTGGAGATATTGACCCAGTGTAAGCATGGTTACGCCATTTGCACGTAAGTCTTTCATCACTTCAAGAATTTCTTCATTGGTTTCACCTAATCCAACCATTAAACCTGATTTAGTTGGGATGTTTGGGAACATTTCTTTGAAATCATGGAGTAATTTTAAAGACCATTGATAATCAGCACCTGGACGAATTTCTTTATATAAACGAGGCACATTTTCCAAGTTGTGATTGAATACATCCGGTGGATTGTCTTTTAATTTTTCTAAGGCTTGAGTAATACGTCCTCGGAAATCAGGAACCAAAATCTCAATTTTGATGCCAGGATTTAATGCACGCACTTCTTTTACACATTCAGCAAAATGACCTGCACCACGATCGGGTAAATCATCACGGTCTACAGAGGTAATTACCACATATTTCAACTTCATATCTTGGATAGTTTCAGCTAATTTACGTGGTTCATCCGGATCGGGCGGTAAGGGTTTACCATGTGCAACGTCACAGAATGGGCAACGACGAGTACAAATCGCCCCTAAAATCATAAAGGTTGCCGTACCATGGTTAAAGCACTCGTGTAGATTTGGACAAGACGCTTCTTCGCAGACAGAATGTAGCCCATGACGACGCATCCCGTTTTTGATAGTCTCAATCTTTAATGAGCTAGATGGCAATTTGATTTTCATCCATTCCGGCTTTTTCAATAATTCTTGATTAGGATCGATGTTTTTAACAGGGATAATCGATGTTTTGGCGGCATCACGGTATTTCACACCGCGTTCCATTTTAAAAGGCGTTGACATTGTTCTTTCCTAAAGAAAAATGCCTGATTCAGGCATTTTTAAATGTGTTATAAAAGTGAATGTTATAAATTTGTAACATTATAGCCCAAAAGTTCGGCAAAGTGTTTAATTAATTTTGGGGAAACCTTGTCAAGTGTTGCCTCTTCTTTACCGATAAAATCAGTAAGCTGACACATTTCAAGCCCTGCATAGCCACAAGGATTAATGTAATGGAAAGGATTAAGATCCATATTGATATTAAACGCGAGGCCATGGAAAGAGCAGCCTTTTCGAATGCGTAAACCTAATGAACAGATTTTTTTGCCATCAATATACACGCCAGGTGCATCTGGTTTGGGATAACCTTCAATACCATAGTCTGCTAGGGTTTTTACAACGGATTGTTCAAGTGCGGTCACTAATTGGCGAACATTTAAATGTTCATGACGTTTAATATCAATGAGCACATACATGACCTGCTGACCAGGACCATGATAGGTAATTTGACCACCACGATCAGATTGAACAACAGGAATATTACTGCGTTGTAATAAGTGTTCCGGTTTGCCTGCTTGGCCTTGTGTGAAAACAGGATGATGCTCAACTAGCCAAATTTCATCGGTGGTTTCTGCATTTCGATTATCCGTGAATTCCTGCATTTTATGCCAGATTTCCTGATAATCTTGTAATCCTAATTGACGGACAATTAAATCAGTATTGTTCATCTTAGAGAACCATTTTGACGCCTTCAACTTTTGCAAGTTCTTTGTAAAGGGTTTCTACTTGCTCAAAGTTTTGCGCGACGATATCAATCGAAACTGAATTATACGTGCCTTTACTACTGCGTTTTTCCTTTGGAATATAATCACCCGGTAAATATTTTTGTATCACTGCTACGATGTCTTGCGCTAAACCTTCACGGTTAACACCTGCGACTTTAAATGTCATTGCAGCGGGGAATTCCATTACTTCTTTTAATTTTTCATAATCGTTTTCGGTTGCCATGTTGTTTCCTTAATTTAAGAATAAGGTGCGTGAATCAGCTAAATTCACACACCTTACGAATTTATTGATGTGATATAAATGGGGAAGTGCGGTTAATTTTCAAGGTGTTTAGTCAAATAATCCTTTAACTGTTAACACTAACCAGTCCCAACCTTTACCTAAGAAGCCGCCTTCTTGTACATCTTCTAATGCTTGAAGATTTACGGTAGCGACATCTTTGCCGTCTAATTGATAAACGATTTTACCTACCACTTGACCTTTTGCTAAAGGAGCTTGTAAGTATTTGTTATCTAATTCATAACGAGCTTTTAAGTCAGTTTGTTTACCTTTTGGCACAGTGATAAAGCCATCTTCTAAGACACCAAGTTTAACGTCACCTTTATCACCGTAGTAAACAGATTGTTTTGAAATTTCTTCACCTGCTTTTTGAGTTTTTAAGGTTTCAAAGTTAGCAAAACCCCATTGTAAGAGTTTTTTACTTTCTACTTCACGGCCTTTATAGGTCGGTACACCCATTACAACAGAAATTAAACGCATATTGTTTGGACTTGTTGCTGATGCGACAAGGTTATAACCTGCTTGGCTTGTGTGACCGGTTTTCATACCATCAACATTAATGGTTTTATCCCATAATAAGCCATTACGGTTAGGTTGTTTGATTTTGTTGAAAGTAAAGTCTTTTTCTGCGTAGATTTTATATTCTTCCGGTAAATCACGAATAATATGTGCACCAATAATCGCCATATCACGTGCAGTTGAATATTGGTTTGGATCGTCTAAACCATGTGGTGTGGTGAAGTTAGTATTTTTTAAGCCAAATTGTTGAACGTATTTATTCATGGTATCAACGAAGTTAGCCACGGTACCCGAAATATGTTCAGCTACAGCAACACAGGCATCATTACCAGAAACAATGATAATCCCTTTGTTTAAATCACCCACAGACACTTGTTGATTTAAATTTAAGAACATTTTTGATGAATCAGGGAAATTTCTACCCCAAGCGCTTTCGCTAATTGTCACCATATCTTCATTATGGATTTTACCTTGTTTTAATGCTGCACCAACCACATAGCTAGTCATCATTTTTGTTAATGAAGCAGGGTATTGGCGTTGGTCTGGGTTAAGTGATGCAAGTACCGCACCAGAATTGTAATCCATTAAAACATAAGTTTGCGCATTCACTTCCGGTACAGCGATACCGTATTGAATATCTTCAGCGGCAGCAAATGTTGACGCTGCTATTAATCCCGAGAAGAGTACAATTTTTTTCAATTTTGCAGATTGTTTTAACATAGCATTTCCTTTAATAGCTTATTGGTTTTTATAAGTATAAACGATTACGGGTTGCCCATTGATCGTTTTTTGTAATTTTGTTTTTAATTGATTAATATCCGCTTGATCCGCTAATGGACCAAAATGGATTTCATAGTTTTGCCCATTTTGGTTAATTTCCGTTTTGATGTCATCTAACGCGAGTTTTGTGATGATGCTTTCTGCTTGGCTTTTTGACGACAGCGCGAGTAGTTTTAGCTTGAAAATAGTTTTTGCATCGTTTGTGCTGTCTAAGTTTTGATTTTTTTTTTCGCTATTTTTATTGACGACTAAACGCTCACTGGCTTCTTGCGTTTTAGCATGCTTGGCAAGCGTTTTTGCTCCCGCACCTGAAATTTGACCTTTGTGATCCACATGTAAAGCTTCAATTCTTACTTGCCCTGTACCACGAGCAATAAGGCCTAATTCTTTTGCGGCAGAATGAGATAAGTCAATGATACGTTTCTCACTAAACGGACCACGATCATTAATTCGCACAATCACCTTGCGATTGTTATGTAAGTTTGTAACAACCGCATAAGAATTCAAAGGTAAGGTTTTATGTGCGGCAGTGAAAAGTGCCGAATCATAGCGTTCACCATTAGCTGTTTTACGACCATTAAATTTATGGTGGTAATAACTTGCTGTCCCTTCTTTTGAATAGGACTTTGCCTCATCACCTTGTGTGGTATATGTTTTACCATTCACTTCATAGCTTTGTGGCGCTTGAACGGTCGTAGTAATCGACAGCGAATCCCCTTGAATACCATACATTTTTTGCGTATCGGCAAAAGCAGAAAAACTTGAGCTGCTTATCAAGGTGAAAAGTGCGGTCGTTTTTAAGATATTTTTTAATGTCATACTTATTACTTTCAAGATTATCGGTGCTCTTCATAAGAAAGCCAAAAGGGAAATTAGTTCCCTTTCATAAAGCGAGGTTTGTGAGTATGAATGGACATCACTAAACCAAAGCTTGCCATGATGGCGACATATGAGGTACCGCCGTAGCTAAAGAGTGGTAAAGGCACCCCTACAACAGGCAAAATGCCACTCACCATACCAATATTCACGAAGACATAAACGAAGAATATCAGTGTGGTTGCACCAGCAAGAATACGCCCGAAAGAGGTTTCTGCATTTACCGCAATTATTAAGCCACGGATAATAATAAACAAATAAATTGCCATCAGAATAAGAAAACCGACCATTCCATGTTCTTCACTCATCACGGCAAAAATAAAATCAGTGTGTGGTTCAGGCAAAAATTCTAATTGGGATTGTGTCCCTTGCATCCATCCTTTGCCAGATATACCGCCTGAACCGATAGCAATTTTGGATTGCAAAATATGGTAACCCGCCCCAAGTGGATCTTTCTCGGGGTCAAGTAAGGTTAATACACGCATGCGTTGGTAGTCATGCATTAAATACATCCACATGATAGGAATAAATGCCGCTAAGCCAACTACTGCAGCAAGAATAAGCCACCAACTCATCCCTGCTAAGAATACCACGAATAAGCCTGATGCACTAACCAGAATTGATGTACCTAAGTCTGGTTGAATAGCCACAAGTAAAGTTGGCACAATAATCATGGCGATAGCAATAAAGGTTTCGCTCATTTTCGGTGGTAATGGACGGTTACCTAAATATACCGCGACCATTAATGGTACCGCGAGTTTGACAATTTCAGAAGGCTGAAAGCGAATAAACCCAAGATCTAACCAACGTTGCGCCCCTTTACTGGTTGTACCGATAGCATCAACCAAAATCAGCATGATAAAACCCACCAAATATAAGTAAGGGGCGAGTCGCTGATAAAATTTAGGGGGAAGTTGCGCCATAATCATCATCACGGCAAAACCTAATACGACCTGAATAATACGATTTTGGAACATGACTTCACTGGCGCCTGATGCACTATAAAGCACAAGCACGCCATAAGCCGTAATAGCGGCTAATCCAATAAATAATAAAAAATCAATATGTAAGCGTTGCCATAATCGCAAGCATAAAGGCACTTTTTCTTCCATTATTCATTCTCACTTGGTTGAGATTCTAGTGCTGGCGCATCTAAATCAGTTTGGTCCGTCTTTTTCTCTTTTTCAGCATTTTCTTGACGTTCAATTTGTGGCAAGCGTTTATTCAAGTAGAAATCCATAATTTGCCGTGCAATTGGTGCCGCATTACTTGAACCACCGCCCGCATTTTCTAAAATAATGGTGACAACTAATTTGGGATCTTCATAAGGTGCATAAGCTGTGAACCAAGCATGGTCATGCAATTCTTTTTTCAATCCTGCAGCATTATATTTTTGGTTTTCTTTTAAGCTGAAAACCTGCGCAGTACCGGATTTCCCTGCTACATGGTAATTCGTGCCGATAAAGGCTTTTCGTCCTGTCCCTGCACCAGAGTTTACCACATTGAACATCCCGCGCTTAGCCGCATCCCAATAAGCTTGTTTCGGTTCGGTAATATCTTCATATAAAAGCGGGTCTTGATACGGTTCAATGGTGGCGCCTTCAACGGATTTCATTAAATGTGGCGTATGAATTTTACCGTTATTGACCACAATAGAGGTTGCTTTTGCCACTTGTAATGGTGTCGCTGTCCAATAACCTTGACCAATCCCTACAGAGATTGTATCGCCTTGCACCCACGGTTTTTTATAACGTTTTTGTTTCCATTCTTTACTCGGCATATTGGCCGTGGCTTCTTCTTGAATTTCAATACCTGTCGGCATACCAAACCCAAAACGTTTCATCCACATGGAGAAACGATCAATACCTAAATTAAAGGCGGTTTGATAGAAGAATGTATCCGATGATTCAGTAATGGCTTTGTTTAAATCCGTATAACCATGTCCTGTTTTTTTCCAATCTCGGAAACGTTTTGTTGAGTTTGGCAATGTCCAGTAGCCTGGGTCAAAAATTGTGGTATTAGGCGTAATCACCCCTTCAGTTAATGCTGCAACAGCAACGAATGGTTTTACAGTAGAGGCAGGCGGGTACACACCTTGTGTCGCACGACTGTAAAGCGGTCGAGTAGGATCTTCTAGTAAACGTTTGTAATCACTAGAAGAAATGCCATCGACGAATAAATTATTGTCATAGCTTGGGGTTGAAACCATCGCTAATACACTGTTATCTTTCGGGTCAAGCACAACAACAGCGCCTTTTTGACCTGAAAGGAGCGACATAATATAGCGTTGAAGAGTAAAATCGATAGTCAGATGAATACTTTTACCCGCGGTGGCAGGTTGTTCACGTAGTTTACGAATAACTTTACCACGGTTATTAATTTCAACCTCTTCGAAACCGGTTGTACCATGGAGTTGTTCTTCGTAATAACGTTCAATACCCAGTTTCCCCATGTCCGTAGAACCGGAATAGTTAGCAAATTTTTCTTCTTTTTTTAGGCGCTCAACATCTCGGTCATTAATGCGTCCAACATAACCCAAAATATGAGTCATGGCTTCGCTATATAGGTAATTTCGTTTGAAATAAGGACGTACATCAAGGCTTGGATATTTATACTGGTTTACTGCAAAACGGGCAATTTGTTCTTCCGTTAAGCTTGGTTTGAGTAAAATCGGCGTATAGCGAGTACCACGACGACGCTCTTTTTTGAAATGCTCAATGTCTTCATCAGTGAGTCCTACAACATAGCGCAATTCTTCAAAAGTGCGGTCTAGATTTTCTGTTTTTTCCGGCACGATATATAAACCGAAAAAAGTGAGGTTTTCTGCCAGTAATTCGCCGTAACGGTCGTAAATTAATCCTCGAGTAGGAGGAAGCGGAAGTAATTTAATACGGTTACCATTAGAGCGAGTTTGATACATGTCGTAATTCACCACTTGGAGATGGTAAATATTAGCAAATAGCACACCACTTAGGGCTAAAATACCGATGAATGCGACTAATGTTCGACGCGCAAACAAGTTCCGCTCCGCTTTTTTATCGCGGATCGGTTCATTGGTTGGTGCAGAAAAGAATTTTTTTAAATTCATCGGTAATGTAATACGTTATTCTCTATGATAAGGGTGGTTTGTCGTCAGTGACCACGCGCGGTATAAACTTTCTGCCACGACAACTCGCACTAATGGATGGGGCAGTGTGAGTGGTGACAGTGACCAACTTTGTTCTGCTGCCGCTTTGCATTCAGGGGATAAACCTTCAGGCCCGCCAATGAGTAAGCACACATCACGACCATCATTTTTCCAACCCTCTAATTGCTCAGCAAGTTGTGGTGTTGTCCAAGGTTTGCCAGGGATATCTAATGTCACGACTTTGCCTTTTCCACAAGCCGAGAGCATTGCTTTGCCTTCTTGCTCTAAGATGCGTTTAATATCCGCATTTTTTCCACGCTTGCCTGCAGGGATTTCAATGAGTTCAAAAGGCATGTCTTTAGGAAAACGACGTTGGTATTCTTCAAATCCGGTGGTAACCCAAGCCGGCATTTTCGTTCCCACTGCAATTAATGTAATTTTCATCCTTTTCCCTTTCAAAACACAGTCAAAATTGACCGCACTTTATGCCCAAAGTTTTTCTAACTGATACATCTCACGTGCATCACGTTGCATAATGTGCACGATGGTTTGGCCAAGATCCACCACGATCCAATCAGCCGCATTACGGCCTTCTTCACCAAAGGTCTCATAACCGGCTTTTTTACATTCTGCAATAAGGTTATCGGCCATCGCAGAGACTTGGCGGCTAGATGTGCCGGTACAAATAATCATATTTTCAGTAATCGATGATTTGCCCTTTACATCAAAGTGCACAATTTCGGTGCCTTTTAAATCATCGAGTTTATCAATTACAAATTCAACTAATGACATTTCTTTTCCTATTTAAATAAAGCGATGAATTCTATCATTGAATGAGGGAAAGGGGTAGGCTTGGGGCAGATTTTATTTGAATTGTTTTATGGCAGTCATAGTGCTTAGCATGAATATTGGGGCAGCTATTCTGCCCCAAGTTTGAAAGGGTATTAAACCCATAAAAGAATGGCTAATAATTGTGGTGAAATGATCCGTAAGAACATGGTGAGCGGATAGACTGTCGCATAGGAGAGTGCTGCGGCACCGCTTCCTTCTTTCAGTTCATTCGCGAAAGCAAGCGCAGGAGGATCCGTCATCGAACCTGCTAATAGGCCACAAAGTGAAAGATAATTTAATTTTACATATAAACGTGCAATGATACCTACAATCATTAATGGTACAAGAGTGATGAAAATACCGTAGCCCATCCATTCAAGACCGGAACCATTGGTGAGTGTATCTACAAAGCTACCGCCAGATTTTAAACCGACTACAGCAAGGAAGAGCACAATACCAATTTCGCGCAACGCCAAGTTCGCACTTGGCGGCATAAACCAATAGAGTTTTCCGATAGACCCAATTCGAGCCAAGATCAATGCGACGACTAACGGTCCGCCTGCTAGCCCTAATTTTAATGCCACAGGGAAACCTGGAATATAGAAAGGAATTGAGCCGAGTAATACCCCTAAGCCAATCCCAATAAACACTGGTAACATTTGAACTTGAAGTAGTTTTTGTTTAGCGTTACCAATAACTGAAATGGCTTGGTTGAGAATGTCAGTTTTTCCAACCATGTGTAATACGTCACCAAATTGAAGGGTAGTATGGGCAGTTGGTACCAATTCCACACCTGCACGGTTTAAACGCGAAATGACAACACCATATTTTTGATGAATGCCGAGATGACGAATTTGTTTTCCGAGTACTTTTTCATTGGTGACGACCACGCGCTCAGAACGAATCTCTCCGCTCAAACTGGCTACCGGGATATCCACTTCTTCCCCGATGATAAGGTGCATTTTTTTCAAGCCTTCAGGATTGCCGACTAAATGTAAAATATCGCCAAGTTGAACATCGGTATCTGCTTTCGGCACTATAACAAGCTCACCCCGTTTCAAGCGAGAGCAGACAACATCTTCATCATCAAAACCTGGAATTTCAATCAAATGGATACCATTGAGATTAGTATTGGTGACTTTCAGAGACATGCTTTTGAGTGCTTCTTTGTCATGACCACTTTCTTTTTCAAAATTTGCTGCTTCCTCATCCACTTTAATTTTAAAGAAAAGACGAATAAGCCACATAGAAAGTAAAATGCCACAAATTCCAAAAGGATAAGCCATTGCATAGGCCATCCCCATGTTAGACGTCGTTTGCGACATACCTAATTCAGAAAGGATTTGCTGACCCGCACCGAGAGATGGGGTATTGGTTACCGCACCGGAGTAAATACCAAGCGCGACATCAAGAGGAATATCCGCAAGCTTATAAATGAGAATTGTCACCACTGCACCAAGTGCAACGATTAAAATGCCTAACCCATTTAAGGTTAAGCCTGATTTTCGTAAGGAAGCAAAAAAGCCCGGCCCCACTTGAATACCAATCGTATAAACAAACAGAATTAAGCCGAACTCTTGCACGAAATGTAATGTATGGCTATCTAATTTAATGCCATATTGAGTGGTAAAATGGGCAACTAAAATCCCACCAAATAGCACGCCCCCAATACCCAGACCTACACCTTTAATTTTAAAATGCCCGATCCATAGGCCAATCACGGCAACGAGGGCAAGCAAACTAATGGTAATCGCAGTTTCACTCATACCGACCTCTAATTTATTAAAAATTTAACTATTTTGGATTATATCAATTAGATTTCTTACCTGCTTGTGACAAAGTCAAAAAATGTTATCTCCATCACATTTTTTCTTGCTTAAAAATAAACACCGCCTAAAATGACCGCACTTTTTTGATTTTATAGGTTGATTATGGATTACGCTCAAGAGGCCATTAATTCGCTTTTATGGATAGTAAAAACATTAGCGATGACGGCTGTTGTGTTTAGCTTTGGTATTTTCTTATTAGTCCGTTTTACCCACTGGGGTAAACAATTTTGGCAATTTGCGGGCGGGTATCTTTCACCACGTCGAAGTATTAAACCTTTGCTATTTTTCTTATTAATTGTGGCGATGACATTAGTCAGTGTGCGTATTAGCTTGGTGCATTCTGAGTGGTATAACAATATGTACACATCCTTGCAGGAATTTAATGAACCTGTGTTTTGGGATCAAATGGTGCTGTTTTGTGTGATTGCGACAAGCTCAGTCATCGCCGCATTGCTGAGCTATTATTTAGAGCAACGTTTTTCTATTGATTGGATCGAATGGTTGAATGGTCAGCTAGTGGATAAATGGATGGCTAATCGCGCGTACTATAAAACGCAGTATGTTTCCGCTAACTTAGATAACCCCGATCAACGTATTCAACAAGATGTGCAATCCTATGTGCGAACCACGCTCTCTTTAAGTACAGGGGTGATAGATGCTGTCACCTCCATGATTTCTTATACGATCTTATTGTGGGGATTAGCGGGACCAATGATTGTATTTGGTACTGAAATTCCACGCATGATGGTGTTCTTGGTATTTGCTTATGTGATTATCACGACCGCGATTGCATTCCGTTTAGGGCGTCCATTAATTATGTTGAATTTCGTCAATGAACGCTTAAACGCTAACTATCGTTATTCTTTAATTCGTATCAAGGAATATGCGGAAAGTGTAGCATTTTATGCGGGTGAGAAAGTCGAGAGTAGTCAACTTTATAAACAATTCGGCTCGGTGATCAATAACATGTGGGATATTGTTTATCGAACATTAAAATTCTCTGGTTTTAACCTAGTGGTTAGCCAAGTTTCGGTTGTGTTCCCTTTGCTCATTCAAGTGGGACGTTATTTTGAGAAGCAAATTAAACTCGGCGATCTTATGCAAACGCTACAAGTATTTGGTAAATTACATTCAAATCTTTCGTTCTTTCGTAATTCTTACGATGGTTTTGCCGGATACAAGGCCACATTAGATCGTTTAACTGGCTTTAGTTATGCGATTGATATGGCGAATCGCCAATCTACTTCCCATTTACACGAACATGAAACTGACGTGATTTTTAAGGATTTAAGCATCAGTAATCCATTTGGAAAAACCTTAATTGAGAATTTAAATTTGACGTTGCCACAAGGTTCAACTCTATTAATTCAAGGTAATTCAGGCGTGGGTAAAACCACGTTGTTGAGAACTGTGGCAGGGCTTTGGGCATATTCTAAAGGGGATGTGTATTGTCCTACTCATCAGCTGTTCTTATCGCAAAAGCCTTATTTACCGCAAGGTAGTTTGTTAACGGCACTGGCTTATCCGAATGAAGAAAAGGACTTTAATTGTGATGAGATGATTGAGGTATTAAAACAAGTGTCTTTAGGGCATTTACAAGATCGTTTAGATCAAGAACAAGATTGGACACGAATTCTTTCTCTCGGTGAGCAACAACGCTTGGCTTTTGCTCGTTTGCTATTACATAAGCCGAAAGTCGCCTTTCTGGACGAAGCCACGGCGAGTATGGATGAAGGTTTAGAAGATACGATGTATCGTCTATTAAAAGAACGCTTACCTCATACAACGGTTATTAGCGTAGGGCATCGTTCAACCTTGCAGGCTTTCCATCAGCAACAATTGATGATTTTAGGTAATGGTGAGTGGCAATTCACTGACCGAAATCAGATATAAAATGACACTAAAATTGACCGCACTTACCTTGTTAGAAAAAATCGCGAGGTAAGTGTAGAGGATCAAGGCAAAAAATCCTGTTATCAAGCTCGATTTTTTGGTACATTTAGCACAATTTTTTTCTATGCTCAGAAATGAGTAATTTTTCACCAAACTAATGACGGAATTCTTATGTTATTCAAAAAAATTCGTGGTTTATTTTCAAACGATCTTTCTATCGATCTAGGTACAGCAAATACATTAATTTACGTGAAAGGCCAAGGTATCGTACTTGATGAGCCATCAGTAGTGGCAATTCGTCAAGATCGTATGGGCGCATACAAAAGCATTGCGGCAGTAGGTAAAGAAGCAAAACAAATGCTTGGTCGTACACCAAAAAGCATTGTCGCAATTCGTCCGATGAAAGATGGTGTCATCGCTGATTTCTCTGTGACTGAAAAAATGTTGCAATACTTTATTAAACAAGTACATAGCGGTAACTTCATGCGTCCTAGCCCACGTGTGCTCGTTTGTGTACCGGCTGGTGCAACTCAAGTTGAACGTCGCGCAATTAAAGAATCAGCATTAGGTGCAGGTGCACGTGAAGTCTATTTAATTGAAGAGCCAATGGCGGCAGCAATCGGTGCAAACTTGCCGGTTTCTACAGCGATCGGTTCAATGGTCATTGATATCGGTGGTGGTACCACTGAAGTTGCGGTGATTTCTTTAAACGGTATCGTGTATTCATCTTCTGTACGTATTGGTGGTGACCGTTTTGATGAAGCAATCATTTCTTATGTTCGTCGTACTTTTGGTTCTGTAATAGGTGAACCAACTGCAGAGCGTATCAAGCACGAAATTGGTTCAGCTTACATTCAAGAAGGTGATGAAATTTTAGAAATGGAAGTGCACGGTCATAACCTTGCTGAAGGTGCGCCTCGCTCATTCAAACTAACCTCTCGTGATGTACAAGAAGCTCTTCAACAACCATTAAATGGTATTGTTGCAGCAGTACGCACAGCACTTGAAGAATGCCAACCAGAACACGCAGCAGATATTTTTGAACGCGGTATGGTGTTAACAGGTGGTGGTGCCTTATTACGCAACATTGATGTGTTGTTATCAAAAGAATGTGGTGTACCGGCAATCATCGCAGAAGAACCATTAACTTGCGTAGCTCGTGGTGGCGGTGAAGCAATCGAAATGATTGATATGCACGGCGGCGATATTTTTAGCGACGAAATTTAATCTCTAAAAGTGCGGTCAGAAAAATCGGCGTTTTTAATTCGTCTGATTTTTTGACCGCACTTTTCCTTTTAACCCTAGGACAGTGAATGAAACCCATTTTTGGTAAAGCACCACCATTAGGTATCCGACTAGCATTAGCGGTGATTGCTTCTATGACACTCATTTTAGTTGATGGACAAACTTCATCAATGACGAAGGCGCGTAGTGTGATGGAAACTGCCGTTGGAGGATTGTATTACCTTGCGAATGGGCCAAGAACAGTTCTAGATGGTGTATCAAGCAATTTGGTGGATACCAATAAACTGCTTATTGAAAATAAAGTATTGCGTGAGCAATTGCGTGAGAAAAATGCTGATCTTTTATTATTGGATCAACTCAAAGTAGAAAACCAACGTCTTCGTTTACTGCTTAATTCGCCTTTACGGACCGATGAATACAAAAAAATTGCCGAAGTACTTACTGCTGAAACTGATGTTTATCGTCAGCAAGTGGTGATCAATCAAGGTGAACGTGATGGTGCGTATGTTGGTCAGCCTGTGATTGATGAAAAAGGAATGATTGGGCAGATTATATCTGTGGGTGAGAACACCAGCCGAGTCTTGCTTTTAACGGATGTAACCCATTCTATCCCAGTGCAAGTTTTACGTAATGATGTGCGAGTGATCGCAAGCGGTACAGGACACTCTGATGAACTTACCTTAGATAATGTGCCTCGTTCCGTAGATATTGAAAAAGGCGATTTATTAGTAACTTCGGGTTTGGGCGGCCGTTTTGTGGAAGGCTATCCGGTGGCAGTGGTACAAAGTGTGTCTCGTGATGGTTCTAATTATTTTGCGACGGTAAAAGCGAAGCCTTTGGCCGAATTAGATCGTTTGCGTTATTTGCTTTTACTTTGGCCGAGCAATCTTGATATGTCGAAAGTGAAATCCATGTCACCAGAAGAAGTGCGTCGTTTAGTACAGCAACGTTTAGAAAGCCAAGCCCATGAAGCGACACATTCTGTGAGTAAAACCAAAATTACGGATGACCAAGCGGATAACACTCAACCGCATACAGGAAAAGAAATCGTGGATCCTGAAATTCCAACCACAATGCCTCAACAAGAGGAACCGGTTTCTCCAGATCAACAAGAACATAGGGATGAAGACTAATGCAAGGGCGTTTTATTTTTCAATGGGCGACCATTTTATGCTTCTTTGTTGTAGCATTAGTGATGGAGTTAGCACCATGGCCAGCAGGCTTTCAAGCCTTTAAACCTTCTTGGTTGATTTTAGTCTTGCTTTACTGGACCCTTGCTTTACCTGATAGAGTAAGCATTGGTTGGGCATTTTTACTCGGCGTTTTATGGGATATTGTGCTTGGCTCTATTCTAGGCGTGCATGCATTAGTGCTTTCTGTCGCCTTCTATTTTGTTTCTAAATATTACTTAATGTTGCGCAATCTTTCCCTTTGGTTTCAAAGTTTATTAGTGCTTCTTTTCGTTTTTGCCATTCGAGTGGCAATTTTCTTGGTTGAATTCTCGTTACATGGAGCATTCTTTAACTGGCAGGAAATCTTTGGTGCCATTGCATCAGGCGTATTATGGCCGTGGGTATTCTTATTGATGCGTACTGCACGTCGACGGGTCGGATTGCATTAATCATAAAAAAGCTGATGAAGAGGTTCATCAGCTTTTCTTTTTAGTTTTTACGACGGTAGTTTGTTTTTCTCGTCGTAATATTTCTCGTTTGAGGCGTAGGATTGCGTTTTAAACGATAAGGTTTTGGAATATCACTAATCAATGAATTCGGGTCATATTGACTGACGGGAATAGAATGACCAATGTATTCTTCAATTGCCGGTAAATTCATCGCATATTCTTCACAAGCAAAGCTGATAGACACACCACTTTCACCCGCTCGACCAGTACGGCCAATGCGGTGAACATAATCTTCTCGATCATCAGGTAAATCAAAGTTAAAGACGTGTGTCACATCTGAAATATGTAATCCACGCGCGGCCACATCGGTTGCGACGATAACATCGAGTTCACCATCGGTAAATTGTTTGAGCAATGAAAGACGTTTTTTCTGTGCTACATCACCCGTGAGTAATCCTACTCGATGACCATCTGCGGCTAAATAGCCCCAAATTTCTTCACATTTATGTTTAGTATTCGCAAAAACAATGCAACGCTCTGGCCATTCCTCTTCCATTAACGTGAGCAAGAGAGGAATTTTGTCTTCATTTGAGGGATAGAATAGTTCCTCTTTAATTCGATGCCCCGTTTTTTGTTCTGGTTCAATTTCAATGTATTCTGGGGAATTCATATCTTCAAAGGCAAGTTCACGCACTTTGTAAGAGAGCGTTGCAGAAAAGAG
The DNA here is from genome assembly GCF_014931375.1 of Haemophilus parainfluenzae. NCBI lineage: Bacteria > Pseudomonadati > Pseudomonadota > Gammaproteobacteria > Pasteurellales > Pasteurellaceae > Parahaemophilus > Parahaemophilus parainfluenzae. The sequence continues at coordinate 58,867 of NZ_CP063117.1, read as the reverse complement.
CATGGTGAGTCGTTCTTGCGGAGAAGGACATTTACGTAATAAATAACGAATATCACGAATGAAACCTAAATCAAACATACGATCCGCTTCATCCAATACTACGACTTGGATATCATCTAAACGGATAATCCCTTGTTTCACGTAGTCAATCACACGACCAGTTGTACCAATTAAAATATCCACACCGGCTTCAATCGCTTTAAGTTGTTTATCATAGCCATCACCACCATAAGCCAGTGCGGTTCGTAATCCACTTGTTTTTGCTAATAACTCAGCATCATGATTAATTTGCACGGCCAGTTCACGGGTTGGTGCAAGAATTAATGCACGGGGTTGATTGGTGGCAAAATCAGGTTGATGTGTTAATAAGTGATGAAATGTTGCCGTTAAAAATGCCATTGTTTTACCTGTGCCGGTTTGCGCTTGGCCAGCAACATCTTTTCCTTGTAATGTGATAGGTAATGATAAAGCTTGAATCGGAGTACAATATTCAAATCCCTTGTCTTGTAGGGCTTTTTGTACGATAGGATGTAATGGAAGATCAGCAAACCGCTGCTGACTTAAATAATTTTCTTGCATAATAAATAACAGGTTCTCATAAATAAATGGGGCTAAGGATACCACGAAGTCGGAAAAATATCCTTAAAAATAAAATGCTTATTAATAGGTTTAAGCTTGGGATTGAGAAGATTGGGTTCGTTCCCATTTTCTTGCAATATAGCTACAAGTTGGGTGTAATGTCAGCTTTTTAGCCTGGATAAAATGAATTAAGGCTTGATAGAGTTTGTCTGCCACACCTTGTCCTCGAAGAGACTCATCAACAAACGTGTGATTAGCATTAATGGTATCGGGTGTTTCATAAAAATAGGTGAGTTTCGCGATTTTCTTTCCTTGCTCATCGAGTAAGAAAAACTCACCCTGTTTACCATTATCTTGATGCTGAAGACTCATTTGATACTCCATTCATCACTGAGATTGGGATCCATGGCAAAATCAGCAGTATCACTTGGAATGGCTTTTTCTTCTGCAGCCCATTCACCTAAATCAATGAGTTGGCAACGTTTGCTGCAAAAAGGGCGAAATTGACTTTCCTGTGTCCAAGGCACTGGCTTTTGACATGTTGGGCAGGGGACTTCAAAAATTTCATCAGACATTTTTCTTTCTCGATTCACTTAAATAAAATTGGTGCAATTTTAGCACTTTTTGTTTTAAGTGCGGTAAGTTTTCTGGCAATTTTGCATCATTTGAAATGATATCATCCGCCCATTTTAATCTTTCTTCTCGGCTGACTTGTGCATTCATAATAGCTTGAATTTGCTGAATATTATTATGATCTCTCGATGATGCACGAGCGAGTTGAGTTTCAGGTTTAACATCAATAACAAGTACGCGATCGCAAAGCGTGGTGAGCTTGTTTTCAATAAGCAGTGGAACGACAAACAAGGTATAAGGAGCGGTCTGAGCATTTAATTGCGCTAACATTCTTTCGCGAATAGCAGGATGTAATAAATGATTGAGCCAGTTTTTTTCATTTTCGTCTGCAAATACTTTTTTTCGTAGCTCAGCTCGATTTAATTCACCTTCTTCAGTCAGAATCGATTTTCCAAAGTGCTCAGCAATTTGAGCAAGCAGCGGCGAGCCTTTTTCGACCACTTCTCTTGCCACAATATCAGCATCAACAATGGGTACACCAAGGTCAACAAAGAGATTTGCAATCGTGCTTTTTCCACTACCGATACCACCAGTAAGGCCTACAATATAAGTCATGATATTCCTTGCTACTTGATTTAAGAGGAGGATGTTTTACATCCACTTCTTAAACATAATATTTTTCAATGTTGCCAATATATTACATTTATAGGGTTATTGCACTGGTGATGATTAAAGATAAGCAAAGAAAGGGCGCGAAAGGTAAAACAGGTTTACGAGAAATCCAATAACCTATGATGCCTAATAGACAGGCAATGAATAAGAAAAGTGGTAAGTGCGCGATGGTGAGATAAGTGCCGATTCCCAAAGCAAGCCAATAATCGCCACGGCCTAAAGCTTCCTTCTTATAAAACCATTTAGACAAATGATAGATGATATAAAAAACACCGAAAAAACTAACCGCACTTTCTAAACTTTGAGAAAGCGTCAGAATTGAAAGTTTTTGATGTGCGCCGAATAAACCCAGGAAAAATAAAAACAGGCAAGGTGTAGGTGAAATCAGTTGATAGTGCCAGTCTAGCCAACTGATAACAAAGATGAGACTAAGCGTAATCGCGAGCCATAAAGTAAATAATTCATCCTGAAGAAAATAATAGAGTGCAGCAAAACAGAGTCCAAACCCTAAAAAATAAAGGAAAATATGACCACACTTTTGAGATTGAATGGCTGCTTTTTCGCTATGGAAAATGGGTCTGTTTTCAGGATAAAGTTCGATATAGTTCTGATAAATTTCTTGTTGGAGATTAGGGATAAAATGATCAATATAAAGCCAAGCAAAGATGCCAGCGAAACCTCCCAATAAGAAAAAGGCGAATGTCATCATTGGATTACCGAACCCATATTAAAAATTGGCAGATACATCCCCATCATTATGATACCAATTAAACTACCAATAATGAGCATCATTAATGGCTCTAAAAGTTGGGAAAGTAAATCAATTTGATGATTAAGCTTTTCTTGATAGTTGTCAGCAATATGTCGCAACATCAATGCAAGTTTTCCACTTTTCTCTCCAATCTGTAGCATTTGCTGCGCTTCCATTGGAAAAAGATGGCTACTGACACTTTCTGAAAATGGATAGCCTTGAGAAACCCACTGTAAAATTGACCGCACTTCTTGTTGTAGCAGAATATCGCCTTTTAAGGTACGTTGTGTTTGCCAAGTTTGCTGTTTGGGAAGAAAACTATTTAACGCAGGCGTTAATGCCACTCCTGATTGAAGCATTAATTGCAGGTTATGGCTAAAACTGATTAAACGAGAAAGGCAAATGATATTGCCCCAAATTGGCATGCGACCAATCAGTGTATTCTTTTTTTGGTTCAGCCAAAGAGAATGTTTTAATGCCATCTTCAGCATAAAAAGAGCGAAAATGCAGACAATCATCAATGAAATAAAATGATGTTGTAGGAATTGAGACATGGCTAATAACACAGCTGTTAATGTAGGCAATTCAGCGGAATTTTCGCCATACATTTCAGCAAATTGTGGTACAACGAAAAGCAGTAAAATTAACGTAAGTGAAAGCGAAATACCTAATACCATGACAGGATAAAGCATAATTTTTTGTAATTTGCGTTGAAGCGCTAATGATTGCGTTCGACGTTCTGCGATTTTAGTGCATACTTCTGCCAGTTTTCCTGTCATTTCTCCCACCTGAATGAGCTGAATTTCTTGAAAATTTAAATACTTTCCTTGTATTTCTAAACTTTGTGAAAACGGAAGACCACTTTCAATTAACTCAATTAAGGCACCAAGCCACTGATGCAATCCCAATTGTGTGCAGTTATCTTGCAAAATATGCAATGCATTTTTTAATGGAATGGCAGAGCTGAGCAGAGTAGCCAATTGATTCAATAAAGCACTGATTTCTGCATTTTTCGGTTTTTGATTAAGTTGCCAATCTTGTTGCAAGCGAATTCTACTAAAACCTTTTGCAATTAACAGAAATTGCGCAGCTTGTTTAGATTGTGCAACAAGACTACCTTTTTGCCATTGTTGCCGCTGATCATAGGCTTGAAAATAAAAGAGTTTTTGCTTTGCCATAGTGTTACCTATTTTTTACCTAACACGCGTTGAATTTCGGCGAGATCGGTGACGTGATCTTTTACTTTTTCTAACGCGCTTTGATAAAGTGAATCGAAATCAGTTTGGTAGCGATTGTTTTCGCATTGTAAAAATTGATACACACCAATACGACCTCGATATCCCTGATGGCAATCGCAAGAATCACTAAAATGTTGGCCGCACTTTAAGCAACGTTTACGCACCAATCTCTGTGCGATAACTAATAAGAGACTATTTTCAATTTCGTGAGATTGAATACCTAGTTGTTGCAAGCGTGAAATCGCTGAGATGGCATCGTTGGTATGTAAGGTAGAAAGCACTAAATGGCCGGTTTGAGCGGCTCTTAATGCCATCAATGCACTTTCTTCATCTCGAATTTCACCAAGCATAATAATGTCGGGATCTTGTCGTAAAAATGTACGAAGTAATCGGCTAAAATCCAAACCGATTTGCGGATTTACTTGAGTTTGAATGATGCCTTCTAATTCAATTTCAACGGGATCTTCTGCCGTCATAATGTGTTTATCTGGTGTGTTGAGCCATTGAAGTGCAGTATAAAGCGAGATACTTTTTCCACTTCCTGTTGGGCCTGTCACCAGGATTAAACCTTGCGGTTGGCTGAGCGCATGTTGAAATTGACTTTGTTGGTTTTGTGTCATACCCAACTCAGCAAAACTTAGTTGGACAGGTTTATTTTGTTGTAATCGTAATACTGCTTTTTCTCCCCAATGCGTAGGCAAGGTAGAAAGGCGGAAATCTAAAATATCGGAAAATGTAGTTTTGAATTGAAAGCGGCCATCTTGTGGTAGCCGAGTTTCACTGATATCCAGTTTGGCTAAGAGTTTAAGGCGAGAAATTACACGATTGGCGAGCGCTTTACTAATAATCGGTTGCGGTTGGAGCACACCATCAATACGTAAACGAATTAAGAGCCCATTTGGCTGAGTTTCTAAATGAATATCGGAGGCATTTTTTTGCAGGGCTGTTTCAAAAATACTGTTTAATAATTGAATAACGGGTTCATCTTCATTAGCTAAATTAGCCGTGCTTTCGTCTTCTGAATGATGATAAAACGTGGTTTGCTCTTCGATTTGATTGGCTTTAGGTGCAAGGGATTGTAAAAGTTGTTTGAGTTGAGTCGTTTCAAATAAAATCGGTTCAACCAATTTTCCACTTAAAAAAGCAAAGGTTTCACAAGCCGCAAGATTATTCAGCGAATCCACCGCAAGCCATAAATGGTGTTCGTCTTCTTTAAGAGGGAGCGCAAAGTAACGCAGCAGCAATGATTGTTGCTGTTGGTTTTGTTGCCAATATTGTGGCGAGATATGATAAATCTCGCCATTTTTTGCGATTGCTTGATAAGCCATGTTTCGCTATTTAGCAGAAGAACAGAAGCCTGCAGGGAATAAATCAGCATTACTTGGGCAAGCAGTTGTCCAGGTAACACCTGATGAGGTTGAGCCTGTCGCCGTTAAAGAATAACTGATCCCATCCAATGCACCATTTCCAGTCACCGTAATCACACCTGATTTCGTGGTGATGGATTTGACATAGCCTTTTGCGGTAGTGATATCTGCTGCAATGCCATTTGAGCCACCTGAACAGTTTGTTGGGGCATTGGTGCTATAGATACATAGTTCCACATCAGATTTATAAGGTGCAGAAGCTTGTAACAATTCGGAGATAGCTGCTTTTTTGGTATAATTTTGATAAGACGGAATGGCGATCGTCGCGAGAATAGCAATAATCGCAATCACGATCATCAATTCAATTAACGTAAAACCTTTATGTAAAGGTTTAGAAAAAGTGAGTTTCATTAAATTAAATTTCCTTTTGGTTGAATAAAAAAATGCCAGGATTGGCTGCAACATTGTGTAAAAGGGAAAAATGAAAGTGAAACTGACCGCACTTCTTTTGCGATCTCGATCGCAAAAATAAAATTTAATCGCAGAAAAACAGATGAATAAGATAAAAAATGGCTGGTTAAGCCAGGCAAGAAAAGTGATTTCACCACATTTTGATGAACGTCCTGATGTAGAGGATATTTCATTACTCGTCATTCATTACATCAGTTTGCCGCCAGAACAATTTGGTGGTGGATATGTAGATGATTTTTTCCAAGGTAAACTCGATCCAACCATCCATCCCTATTTTGAGGAAATTTATCAATTTCGCGTGTCTGCCCATTGTTTAATTGAACGGGATGGCAAGGTGACACAGTACGTTAGTTTCAATGATAGAGCATGGCATGCGGGGCTTTCTTGCTTTGAAGGACGGGATAAATGTAATGATTTTGCGATTGGGATTGAGCTAGAGGGCAGTAATGAACAACCTTTTACAGCGGAGCAATACCAAGTGCTTGCTGCATTAACACGAGATATCATGCAAGCTTACCCGAAAATAACGCTCGATCGTATCGTTGGGCATTGCGATATTTCGCCTGGTCGTAAGATCGATCCTGGTCAATATTTTGAATGGGAACGCTATTTAGCGTTAGTCAAAAAAGGCTTGGATGAAAAATAACCACTAAAATTTTTACTTGAATGTGAATAAGATGATTTCTGTGAATAATCGTTATCTTTATGAAATTAAAGATAAAATTTTTCCTCAAAGCTCTATGGTAAAATGCTAAGAAGAGTTATGCAACAGTCACCATTTGCTCAATCACAATTTTATCCACAGAAATATTGAATAACTCACAGCTGTTATTTCTTCACCAAGCCAGGAATGTTTAAACTAAAAAATGGCTGAATTTTTGACCGCACTTTGATGAGAAAAAGTGCGGTCATTTTTTTTGGAAAATTTTTGATTAAAGGTTATGCAAAAATGAAAAAAATGAAGTGTGAAAAGCGGTTTTTAATTTTTATACACAGTTAAATTTAGACTATCCAAGTGTTACCCACAGAGTTATCCACAATAGGGTAAATATGCCCATTCGGTTGATAAAAAAGCGAATTTATGAAACAATCTGCAAATTATTTTTGTACAAAATTTAAGGTGAACGATAGTGATCGATTTTGATGGCTACCGTCCAAATGTAGGCATTGTCATTTGTAATCGCAAAGGGCAGGTGCTTTGGGCTAAACGATACGGGCAGAATTCGTGGCAATTCCCGCAAGGTGGAATTAACGATAATGAAAGTGCCGAACAAGCCATGTATCGTGAATTATATGAAGAGGTTGGTTTGCAACCCAAAGATGTGAAGGTGCTTTACGCGTCTAAACATTGGTTGCGTTATAAGCTGCCGAAAAGATTGCTGCGTTATGACAGCAAACCCGTGTGTATTGGGCAAAAACAACGTTGGTTTTTGTTGCAATTAGTGGGGGATGAAAAAAATATTAATATGAACACAACAAAATCACCAGAATTTGATGGTTGGCGTTGGGTAAGTTTTTGGTATCCCGTACGTCAGGTTGTGTCCTTTAAGAAAGATGTTTATCGCAAAGCGATGAAAGAGTTTGCCCAAGTGATGTTTGGCAACGAAAAAACATTGCTTGAAAATTCGCAAGAGCATGAGACAAATAAACCTTATCATGCGCCGCGTAAAAATGGTTCTTCTAAATATCAAAAACGTTCGTTTTATAAATCAAGGGGGCAATAATGCTCACTTTTATTTTACTTTGTTTGCTTGTCGGGTCTGTGGTTGGTTTTCTTGCCGGATTATTTGGCATTGGTGGTGGGTTAATTATCGTCCCTACCTTGGTTTATTTATTGCCGATGGTAGGCGTACCTGAACCCTTGCTGATGTCTACCGCATTAGGGACTTCATTTGCAACCATTGTGATTACTGGATTTTCTTCTGCACAGCGTCATCATAAACTAGGTAATATAGTCTGGAGTGCCGTGAAAGTATTGGCACCGATGGTGATGATCTCGGTCTTTATCTCTGGTTTGTTTATTGGCAAACTTGATCGTGATGTATCAGCCAAAATCTTTGCCTGTTTAGTCGTATATTTAGCGGCAAAAATGGTGATTTCTATTAAGAAAAACACAGGGAAAACCAAACCTTTAACAACACAAGCATCTGTTATCGGTGGTATTTTAATTGGGATGGCATCAAGTGCAGCAGGCGTTGGCGGTGGTGGTTTTATCGTGCCATTTTTAAATTCCCGCGGGATTGATATGAAAAAATCTATCGGTTCTTCTGCATTCTGTGGCGCGCTTCTTGGTTTATCAGGCATGTTTAGCTTTATGGTGAGTGGTTGGGGTAATCCTTCCATGCCAGATTATTCCCTAGGTTATGTTTATTTGCCTGCCGTGCTTGGTATTACGGGCACTTCATTCTTCACTTCTAAACTAGGGGCAACAGCAACCTCCAAACTCCCTGTCCCAACCTTGAAAAAAGGCTTTGCCTTGCTATTAATTGCGATCGCAGTTGATATGTTTATTAAATAAGGAATGTTATGAATTCAGAATTTTTGATGCTTCCGCATTTTGATCCGACTATTTTCACTTTTGGTAATAGCAATATAGGGTTGCGTTGGTATGGTTTAATGTATTTATTAGGCTTTATCTTTGCTCGTTGGCTAGCGGTTCGTCGTGCCAATCAACCAAATAGTGGTTGGACAGTCGATCAAGTGGATACGTTACTTTTTAATGGCTTTATGGGCGTGTTCTTAGGTGGTCGCATTGGGGATGTTTTCTTCTATAATTTCGATCATTTTGTACAAGATCCGCTGTATTTATTTCGTGTTTGGGAAGGGGGAATGTCATTCCATGGTGGATTAATTGGGGTGATTATCTCAATGATTTGGACCTCTTATTCTCAAAAAAGAAGCTTTTGGCAAACGGCAGATTTTGTGGCGCCCTTGATTCCATTTGGCTTAGGGATGGGACGAATTGGTAATTTCATCAATTTAGAACTTTGGGGACGAGAAACAGATGTCCCTTGGGCCATGATTTTCCCAAATGATCCATTGTTATTACCTCGCCATCCTTCACAGCTTTATGAGGCGTTCTTAGAAGGTTTCGTGCTGTTTATTATTCTGAATGTCTTTATTAAAAAGCCTCGTCCTGTAGGTTCGGTAGCAGGATTATTCCTTGTTGGTTACGGGATTTTCCGTTTTATCGTTGAATATGTCCGTGAGCCTGAAGTGGAATCTTTCTTAGGCATCATGACTCGTGGACAAGCGCTTTGTTTGCCGATGATTATTGGCGGTGGGTTAATTATGGCATGGGCATACAATCGCTCGAAAAGTGCGGTTCATTAGTAAGGAGTTTTTTATGAAACAATATTTAGATCTTTGCCGACGTATTGTAAATGAGGGTGAGTGGATTGCTAATGAGCGTACTGGTAAGCGTTGCCTTACAGTGATTAATGCGGATTTAGAATATGATGTTGCTAATAATCAATTCCCCTTAATTACCACGCGAAAAAGCTATTGGAAAGCGGCAATTGCGGAGTTTTTAGGTTATATTCGTGGTTATGATAATGCGGCAGATTTCCGTAAACTTGGCACCAAAACATGGGATGCCAATGCCAATGAAAATGCCGCTTGGCTTGCCAATCCACATCGTAAAGGCACCGATGATATGGGCCGCGTCTATGGTGTACAAGGTAGAGCATGGCGTAAACCGAATGGCGAAACCATCGATCAACTTCGTAAAATTGTGAATAATTTAAGTCGAGGTATTGATGATCGTGGCGAAATCCTGACTTTCTTCAATCCAGGCGAATTTGATTTGGGTTGTTTGCGTCCTTGTATGCACACTCACACATTTTCCTTAGTGGGCGATACATTGCACTTAACCAGTTATCAGCGTTCTTGTGATGTGCCACTTGGCTTAAACTTCAATCAAATTCAAGTTTTTACTTTCCTTGCATTAATGGCGCAAATTACTGGTAATAAACCGGGTAAGGCATATCATAAAATTGTAAATGCGCATATTTATGAAGACCAACTAGAGTTAATGCGTGATGTGCAATTAAAACGTGAACCATTCCCGTCACCACAATTAGAAATTAATCCTGATATTAAAACCCTTGAAGATCTTGAAACTTGGGTAACAATGGATGATTTCAAGGTGGTGGGCTATCAATCTCACGAACCAATCAAATATCCTTTCTCTGTTTAGGCGTTTAACGTGCGGTCAGATTTAGACGAGAAATTTATGCAACACGCTCTGATGCTTGCCGATCGTGCAGAAGCACTCGGTGAGATTCCTGTCGGGGCGGTGTTGGTGGATGATGAAGGAAATATTCTCGGTGAAGGCTGGAATTTATCTATCATTGAAAATGATCCAACCGCTCACGCTGAAATTGTCGCATTGCGTAACGCAGCGCAAAATATTCAAAATTATCGCCTGCTCAATACCACACTCTATGTCACCCTTGAGCCTTGTACTATGTGTGCGGGTGCGATTTTACATAGCCGCATTAAACGTTTAGTCTTCGGTGCGTCAGATTATAAAACGGGGGCAGTAGGTTCTCGCTTTCATTTCTTTGATGATTATAAAATGAATCACACATTAGAAATTACCTCTGGCGTGCTCGCAGAAAAGTGCGGTCAGAAATTGAGTGATTTTTTTAAAAAAAGACGAGAGCAGAAAAAGGAAGAAAAGCGGGAAAAGAATCTCCCGCTTGATGTTGAGTCGCAATCTTAAACTTGCCAATCAATTTCAGTTAAACCATGTTGTTTTAAATATTCGTTAGTTTTAGAAAAATGATGACATCCTAAAAAACCACGATGTGCAGAAAGGGGAGAAGGATGTGGGGCAGTTAAAACATAATGACGATTGCGATCAATAAATTGCCCTTTTTTCTGTGCATGACTTCCCCAAAGTAAAAATACGACTTTTTCACGGTGTTCATTAAGTGCTGCAATTACTTGGTCTGTAAAAACTTCCCAACCAAATTTAGCGTGTGAATGTGCCATGCCGCGCTCTACAGTTAGTACGGTGTTAAGCAGTAGTACACCTTGCTCCGCCCATTTCACCAAGTAGCCATGATTTGGCATTTGAAAACCAGGAATATCATTAGTCAATTCTTTATACATATTCAGCAGAGAGGGCGGAATGGCCACTTCGGGTTTTACCGAAAAAGCTAAACCGTGCGCTTGATTTGGGCCATGATAGGGATCCTGTCCTAAAATAACGACTTTCACCTCATCAAATGCCGTATATTTAAAGGCATTAAACACTTCGTCTTGCGGAGGGTAAATAGTTTTCCCCGCGAGTCTCTCTTGATGAACTTGTTGTAGAATGTGTTTAAAGTAAGGTTTTTCTTTCTCTTGACCGATAACATCTGTCCAGGTTTTCATTCTGTATTTCCTTATTGGATAAGCTTGAGCACATTATAAATGAAATTGCTTAGAAAGGCTTCATTCGAGTTATGTTAACAGTTTGTTAAAAGTTAGAGTGTGTTGAGGCCTTGCTGTGGCTGAAACTTTAATCTAGATCAATTTTCAAAAATTAGTCAGAAAAAAGAACCTGTTTTAGGTCAAAATTAATTGAATTCTTCAAATAGTTTGATAAAATTTGCACAGTTTAATAAATATACAACCGCCAAATTAGGAGGCACTTTATGATCAAAGGTATTCAAATTACTCAAGCAGCAAATGACAATCTTTTAAACTCATTCTGGTTATTAGACAGCGAAAAAAATGAAGCTCGTTGTTTATGTGCAAAAGCTGAATTCGCAGAAGACCAAGTAGTAGCAGTGAGCGAATTAGGCCAAATCGAATACCGTGAATTACCGGTAAACGTAGCACCAACTGTTAAAGTTGAAGGTGGTCAACACTTAAACGTAAACGTATTACGTCGTGAAACTTTAGAAGATGCAGTAAACAACCCGGATAAATACCCTCAATTAACTATCCGTGTTTCTGGTTACGCAGTACGCTTCAACTCTTTAACACCAGAACAACAACGCGACGTTATTACTCGTACTTTCACTGAAAGTCTATAATTTCAGTTTGAATGGAAAAAGAAACCCCGAAGTAATTCGGGGTTTTGTTTTATCTAAAAGGTTTGAAAATTTGACCGCACTTTTCCCTTTCATCCCTAGCGATTTCCGCGCTTTTCAGGTACAATCCGCCAGTTAAATTTAATGATTTTTGAGAAAACTAATCTATTTATGAAGAATATTCGCAACTTTTCTATTATTGCCCATATTGACCACGGTAAATCGACCCTTTCTGACCGATTAATTCAGACCTGTGGGGGGCTTTCGGATCGTGAAATGGAAGCGCAGGTGTTGGATTCCATGGATCTTGAGCGTGAGCGCGGCATTACCATTAAAGCCCAAAGTGTAACCTTAAATTATCAGGCCAAAAACGGTGAAACTTACCAATTAAACTTTATCGATACACCAGGGCACGTGGACTTCTCTTATGAAGTATCGCGCTCTCTTGCAGCTTGTGAAGGGGCATTATTAGTTGTGGATGCAGGACAAGGCGTAGAAGCACAAACCTTGGCAAACTGCTACACCGCCATTGAAATGGATTTAGAAGTCGTGCCGATTTTAAATAAAATCGACTTGCCAGCAGCGGATCCTGAACGTGTTGCAGAAGAAATTGAAGACATAGTGGGTATTGATGCGATGGAAGCGGTACGTTGTTCGGCGAAAACCGGTGTAGGTATTGAAGATGTATTAGAAGAAATTGTTGCGAAAATTCCTGCACCAGAAGGTGATCCTGATGCACCGTTACAAGCGTTGATTATTGACTCTTGGTTCGATAATTATTTAGGCGTGGTGTCATTAGTTCGTATTAAGAATGGTGTGTTGCGTAAAGGTGACAAAATCAAAGTAATGTCCACTGGGCAAGCTTACAACGTCGATCGTCTAGGTATTTTCACGCCAAAACAAGTGGATACAACAGTATTAAATACCGGCGAAGTAGGTTGGGTTGTTTGTGCGATTAAAGATATTTTAGGGGCCCCAGTAGGGGATACCTTAACCCATCAACACAATCCGGCAAGTCATGTATTGCCAGGCTTTAAGAAAGTAAAACCGCAGGTTTATGCTGGTTTATTCCCTGTTAGCTCTGACGATTATGAAGCTTTCCGTGATGCGTTGGGTAAATTAAGCCTAAATGATGCATCACTTTTCTATGAGCCAGAAAACTCGACGGCTTTAGGTTTTGGTTTCCGTTGTGGTTTCTTGGGGCTTTTACACATGGAGATCATTCAAGAGCGTTTAGAGCGTGAATACGATCTTGATTTGATTACCACGGCACCAACTGTAATTTATGAAGTCGAAATGACCAATGGTGAAGTAGTTTATGTGGACAGTCCATCAAAACTGCCACCGTTAAATAATATTGCGGAAATTCGCGAGCCCATTGCGGAATGTAATATGTTGGTACCACAGGAATTCCTAGGTAACGTGATTACCCTTTGTGTGGAAAAACGTGGCGTACAAACCAATATGGTGTATCACGGTAACCAAATTGCATTAACTTATGAAATCCCAATGGGCGAAGTAGTATTAGATTTCTTCGATCGCTTGAAATCAACTTCTCGCGGTTATGCCTCTTTGGATTATGGTTTCAAACGTTTCCAAGCGGCAGACATGGTGCGCGTGGATATAATGATCAACGGTGATCGTGTTGATGCGTTAGCGTTAATTGTTCACAAAGATAATGCGCCTTATCGTGGTCGTGAGTTAGTTGAAAAAATGCGCGAGCTTATTCCACGTCAACAATTTGATATCGCGATCCAAGCAGCGATTGGTAACCACATTATTGCTCGTTCAACGGTAAAACAATTGCGTAAAAACGTATTAGCAAAATGTTATGGTGGTGACGTGAGTCGTAAGAAAAAACTCTTACAGAAACAGAAAGAAGGTAAAAAACGAATGAAGTCTTTAGGTAACGTGGAAGTACCGCAAGAAGCATTTTTAGCGATCTTACACGTTGGTAAGGATAAATAGGAAAGAGCTATGTCGAATGTATTTTTTATTCTGTTGTTAGTCGTGGGCTTTGCCGGTTGGAAAGCGTTAGACCATTTCCAACTGCCTAACACATTTAGCATTTTATTGCTGATTTTGACCGCACTTTCTGGCATTTTATGGTGTTATCACCGCTTTGCCGTGATGCCAAGACGTCGTCGTCAAATCGCACGCGCAGAACAACGCTCAGGCAAAGCATTAACGGATGAAGAAAAAGCGAAAATTGAGCCTATTTCAGAAGGCTCAGAATTTATTTCTTCGCTTTTCCCTGTGTTATCCGTGGTATTCCTTGTGCGTTCATTTATTTTTGAGCCATTTCAAATTCCATCTGGATCAATGGAAGCGACCTTGCGCGTAGGGGATTTCCTCGTCGTGAACAAATATACTTATGGCATTAAAGATCCTATTTTCCAAAATACGATTATTGAAGGTAACAAACCAGAACGTGGTGATGTAATTGTGTTTAAAGCACCGGAGCAAGCGTTACTTCGTACAAGTTTAGGGGCAACACGAGCGGCTTATGCTGAAAATCTTGCGTTAACATCTAAAAACAATATGTCTGGTGTAGATTACATTAAACGTATTATAGGGAAAGGCGGTGACCGCATTATCCTTGATGTTGAAAAAAGTGCTCTAACACTGGTTTATGGCAAAGATGGCAAACCTTGCGAAGTAGATTGCCAAACTAAAGCGTTTGAATATAAACAAGAACCCACAAATCCAGCATTCCCAACGCAAGTGGAATATTTGGAAATCGGTGACGTGACACACAGTATTTTAGTGGAGCCAATGCGCCGTTATTCGGGGATTGAATTCTATCCACAAGAAGGCTTACCTACTGCTGAATGGATTGTGCCTGAAGGGCAATATTTTGTGATGGGGGATAACCGTGATCATAGTGATGACAGCCGTTTTTGGGGATTTGTACCAGAAAAAAATATCGTGGGTAAAGCCACTTATATTTGGATGAGTTTAGAAAAAGAACCAAATGAGTGGCCTACAGGCTTCCGTTTAGACCGTTTCTTTACAAAAATTAATTAATATGAATCATTTAGATCGTCTAGAACGAAAAATTGGTTATCAATTTTCCGATCTAAAAAATTTAAAATTGGCACTGACACACCGCAGTGCCTCCACTCAACATAATGAACGCCTAGAATTTCTAGGTGATTCGATTCTCAATTATGTCATCGCGGATGCGCTTTATCATCAATTCCCTCGTTGTAATGAAGGTGAACTTAGCAGAATGCGTGCCACATTAGTTCGTGAGCCAACCCTGGCGATGATTGCCCGCAATTTTGAGCTTGGGGATTATATGTCCTTAGGTTCTGGTGAATTGAAAAGTGGTGGCTTTCGTCGTGAATCGATTTTGGCGGATTGTGTTGAAGCAGTAATTGGCGCAATGGCATTAGATTCAAGCTTTGATAAAGCGGCAGATATTGTGCGTAGCTGGTATAAAACGTTACTCGCCGAAATTAAACCGGGTGATAACCAAAAAGATGCCAAAACGCGCTTGCAAGAGTATTTACAAGGTAAGCATTTTGCCTTACCAACCTATGAAGTAATAAAAATTGAAGGCGAAGCCCATTGCCAAACCTTCACCGTAGAATGTACAGTAAAAAATGTACCCAATATTGACCGCACTTTTATTGCGAAAGGTTCTAGCCGCCGTAAAGCAGAACAAGCGGCCGCAGAACAAATCTTAAAAACATTGGAAATTAAATGACCGAATTAAATCAAGAACAAGAGACCTATTGTGGCTTTATCGCTATAGTAGGTCGCCCAAATGTAGGGAAATCCACCCTGTTAAATAAAATTTTAGGACAAAAAATTTCGATTACATCTCGCAAGGCGCAAACTACACGTCATCGTATTGTGGGAATTAAAACGGAAGGTATCTACCAAGAAATTTACGTAGATACGCCGGGGCTTCATATCGAAGAAAAACGCGCGATTAACCGTTTAATGAACCGTGCAGCAAGCTCGGCAATCGGGGATGTAGATCTCATTATTTTCGTCGTGGATGGTACACATTGGAATGCCGATGATGAAATGGTGTTAAACAAATTACGTAATGCGAAAGCACCTGTCGTACTCGCCATCAACAAAGTTGATAATATTAAGAATAAAGATGATTTATTGCCATTTATTACAGATTTAGGCAGCAAGTTTAACTTTGCTCACATTGTGCCGATTTCTGCACAACGTGGTAATAATGTCCATCAATTAGAGAAAATTGTTCGTCAATCATTACGTAAAGGCGTTCATCACTTCCCTGAAGATTATGTAACGGATCGTTCACAGCGTTTTATGGCATCAGAAATTATTCGTGAAAAATTAATGCGTTTCACAGGGGAAGAGCTACCTTATTCGGTAACGGTTGAAATTGAACAATTTAAAGTAAATGAGCGTGGTACTTATGAAATCAATGGCTTGATTTTAGTTGAGCGTGAAGGCCAAAAGAAAATGGTGATCGGTGCTCAAGGGCAAAAAATTAAAACCATTGGTATGGAAGCGCGTGCTGACATGGAACGCTTATTTGATAATAAAGTACACCTTGAACTTTGGGTAAAAGTGAAGTCCGGTTGGGCGGATGATGAACGTGCCTTAAGAAGTTTAGGTTATATGGATGAATAAAAAACTTGAGTAATACTCTATACCGTCCTATTATTGGAAACATATTTATGTTTTTTAATAAAAACAAGGAGATGGTAGATGAGTATCTATGCCTTAAAACCCAAATTTCAGAATTTACTTCGACCTTTAGTTAGGCAATTAGCGGCAAAAGGCGTAACGGCAAATCAAGTTACGCTAATTGCCTGCTTACTTTCTATTTTACTCGGTGTGGTTCTCGCACTATTTCCGACATTTTCTTCTCTTTTCTTCCTTATCCCTATTTGGTTGTTTTTGCGTATGGCGTTGAATGCCATTGATGGCATGCTCGCACGTGAATTTAATCAAAAAAGTCGATTAGGCGTCTATCTTAATGAGATCACTGATGTCGTCTCTGATGCAGCACTTTACCTTCCTTTTGCTTTTGTCGCACCTTTTGATGGCGTTCAAATCTCAAGTATTATTTGGCTTGCCGCGTTGAGTGAGTTATGTGGTATTTTGGGGCAAGTTCAAGGCAAAACGCGTCGTTATGATGGCCCAATGGGTAAAAGCGATCGTGCGTTTGTGTTTGGTGTACTCGGTTTACTCTATGCGGTGAGTGGTAGTTTGCATTCACTTTTCTGGTGGGTAGCGAATATCCTGATTATCTTGCTCATCGTGACTTGTATTAAGCGAGTAAAAAATGGATTAGCGGAAGTGACGGAGTAATAGGAGTAAATATGATCGCGAGATTAATCGATTTTTTATTGTGTCGTTTTGCCTCTTTTATTACAGGTGTTCGACCTCAAGCAGCGATAGCTGAACAATCTTCAGAAGGGCATCGTGTCTATTTTGCTAATCATAACAGCCATGGTGATTTTATCTTACTTTGGATTTCATTACCTTATGAAGTGAGAAAGCAAACACGTCCTGTTGCAGGCAAAGATTATTGGACGAAAGGTGCGATTCGCCGCTTTCTAGCCTATAAAGTGTTTAATATGTTACTGATTGAGCGTAATAGCCAAGATCCAAAAGCAGCCATACGACAAATGAGTGAAGCATTAGTCAATGACTCCCTGATTATTTTTCCTGAAGGAACTCGTAAGATGGATGGTGATTTACCACTTCAGCCGTTTAAAAGTGGATTGTTTTATTTAGCCAAAGAAAACCCTGATTGTGAGTTTGTGCCCGTTTGGATTAGTAATATGAATAATGTTTTACCAAAAGGCTTTATTTTACCGATCCCATTATTATGTGATCTTTATGTTGGCGAACCATTAAAGATTGAGAACGGAGAGGCTAAAGAGGCCTTTTTAACACGTGCTCAATCAGCATTATTAAGTTTAAATGTCAGTGAAAAAGGCAAATCTTAGGAGCAAATGATGACAGAAATATGGCAACTCTTCGGTGGTTTATTTATCGCCTTAATATTTGCTTCCTCAGTAGGATATATTTTAAAACGCAGATCGGGTGTGGATACACCAAATAGCGTTATTGATAACCTGAATGCACGCATCAATGCTTGGTGGGTGATGATTGGGATTATCTTTATTGCGAGTTTATTGGGCTTTTATGGCGTAATTGGGCTCTTTTTGATTATTTCATTTATGGGATTGCGTGAGTTTCTTTCTCTATTGAATATTCGTCGAGGCGATCATCTTGCGCTAGCCGCTTGTTTTTATGTGATCTTGCCATTGCAATATTTTTTAGTCGCCATTGATTGGTTTAGCATGTTCACCATTTTCATTCCCGTATATGGCTTCTTATTTTTACCTATTCTGTCGGCATTACTCGGCGATCCGGCGCATTTCTTAGATCGTTCAACAAAAATTCAGTGGGCATTGATGATTAGTGTATTCTGTATTTCACATATTCCCGCTTTATTGACCCTTGATATCTCTGGTTATGAAGGAAAAAATCTTTTATTAATGATCTTCTTAATCTTGGTAGTACAGTCAAGTGATGTGTTGCAATACGTTTGGGGTAAACTTTTCGGTAAGCATAAAATTGCACCAACCTTATCGCCATCTAAAACAGTAGAGGGTTTTGTTGGTGGGGTATTAAGCGCAAGTTTATTGGGTATGTTGCTTCATTGGCTGACACCATTTAATGCATGGCAAGCCTTTTTAATGAGTCTGTTAATTTGCTTAATGGGATTCTTAGGGGGGCTCGTGATGTCAGCAATGAAACGCAGTATGGGTGTGAAAGACTGGGGGAATATGATCAGTGGCCATGGTGGTATTTTAGATCGAATGGATTCACTTTGTTTCTCCGCACCTATTTTCCTCCATGTGGTGCGTTATTTCTGGGCATAGTTATAAATCATGAAATAAAAAAGAGCGGTTAATTAACCGCTCTTTTTTATTATTGACGATAAGTCTCTAAGAATCGTGCCAATTTGCCAATGGCTTCTTCTAATTGACCGGTATAAGGAAGTGTCACCACACGGAAGTGATCCGGTGAATGCCAGTTAAAGCCTTTACCGTGCACGAGAAGTACTTTCTCTTTACGTAATAAATCGAGCACAAATTTTTCATCACTATGAATGTTGAATTTTTGGATATCGAGTTTCGGGAACATATACATCGCTCCCATTGGTTTTACACAGCTAATACCCGGGATTTGAGTGAGCAACTCATAGGCTTTATTGCGTTGTTCTAGCAAACGACCACCAGGCTGAACAAATTCATTAATACTTTGATAGCCACCTAATGCGGTTTGAATGGCGTGTTGCATTGGCACATTTGCACATAAACGCATAGATGCCAGCATATCTAAGCCTTCAATATAGCCTTTAGCATGTTGTTTTGGACCATTTAAAATCATCCAACCCTGACGGAAACCCGCAACACGATACGCTTTTGATAAGCCATTGAATGTAATGGTTAATACATCTGGTGCAAGAGCTGCAATATGGTGGTGGACAGCACCATCGTAGAGAATTTTGTCATAAATCTCGTCTGCAAAAATAATCAGATTATTTTCACGTGCAACTTGGATAATTTCTTCAAGTAACTCTTTGCTATAAACTGCACCCGTTGGGTTGTTCGGGTTGATCACGACGATAGCTTTGGTTTTGGCATTGACTTTTGCGCGAATATCATCAATAGCAGGGAACCAACCAGCCTCTTCATCACATAAATAATGTACTGCATTTCCGCCCGCTAAGGTCACAGCCGCTGTCCATAATGGATAGTCTGGCATTGGAACTAAGACTTCATCACCATCATTGAGAAGTGCTTGCATGGACATAGTAATCAATTCAGATACACCATTTCCGATGTACACATCGTTTACTGTCGCATCATGAATACCTTTAGATTGATAGTATTGCACGATAGCCTTACGTGCCGAATATAACCCTTTCGAATCGCAGTAACCTTGTGCAGATGGTAGGTTGCGGATAACATCAACTAAAATTTCATCAGGCGCCTCAAAACCAAATGGGGCAGGGTTGCCGATATTCAGTTTTAAAATTTTATTGCCTTCTTCTTCTAGGCGTAAAGCTTCTTTGTGAACCGGTCCACGAATATCGTAGCAAACGTGTTCTAATTTGTCTGATTTCGGAAAAGATCTCATTAATAACATCCTATGATAATTAGATTTTCATTCAAAAATTACGTCTAATTTACGCTTAAATTCTTATCTTGAAAAGATTTAATAAAAAAATTTTTTGAATGTATTAAAGTGCGGTAGAATATGGGCTAATTTTTTGTGTGTTTTATTATTTTTCATGGGCCCTTTAGAACAAGCTAAATCTGAGCTAATTCGCCAGTTTGAAACCTTGGTGACAACTGATCAGCAATCCGCTATTGCACGTCTTCAGACGAAGATGAAATTGGGTGTTGATCTTTTGGCATGGATGAAGGGGCAACTTGTTTATCCACAATTTTATTTACGTTTTCGTGATGAAGATAAAACCGTCGCAGCGGTGGGGAAAGTGCGGTCATTTTCAGATGTGAATTTGGCACAGCAATTTATCCAAGAACACGATTTCCCTTTAGTCGGTGGTTTACAGTTTCAAGGTGAAAGCCAGTTTATTTTGCCTCAAGTTTTAATTGAACAACAACATGGCGAGACTGAGATTTCAGTTTTTGTTGAAACAAATGAGCTTAATCTGGCAAAAGCGGTATTGAATTCATTCGAAAAAACGACCGCACTTTTACCACTTAATCAATTAACCATCGAAAGCATGGTGCCAAAAGCAAACCAAGAAACGTGGTGCGATTGGGTCAATCAAGCACTCAGTCGAATTCGACAAGGGGAATTAACCAAGCTTGTTTTGGCGAATGAAACCGTGTTTGGTCTTCAGGGTGAGTTAAACGGAAAAGATTTTCTTGCAGCAAGCCAAGCAAAAAATAGTGGTTGTTACCATTTTTTATGGGCAGATAATGCTGAACACTGTTTTGTAGGTTCGACGCCTGAACGCTTATTCGCACGAGATGATCGTCAGTTATTTACGGAGGCGCTTGCGGGCACAGCACCTGTTAGTGATAATCCAAGTGAAAATGATGAACGTGCGAATTGGCTGTTAAATGATGAAAAAAACCTCAATGAAAACTGGTTGGTAGTTGAGGATATTTCACAAAATATCAGTCACTTAGTGGAACAAATTACTGTTGATGATGTCGCATTAAAGTCATTACGCAAAGTGCAGCATTTGATTCGAAAAATGCAAGCAAAATTGACCGCACTTTGTACGGATGCCGATTTACTGAAGGCGATTCATCCAACGGCGGCTGTATCAGGCTTACCACAGCAGCAAGCAAAGAAAGCCTTGGCTGAAATTGAAACTTTTGATCGTTGTTGGTATGCCGGTACATTAGGCATGATGAGTCAACATCTTTCAGAATTTTGCGTCACCATTCGTTCGGCTTTTATTGAAGAAAACCGAGTGCGTGTATTTGCTGGAGCCGGTATTGTGGAAGGCTCACAACCTGTAGAAGAGTGGTTAGAAATTGAACGTAAAGCGGCAGGGCTCATTTCCCTGTTTGCAGAGAATAACGGAGAATAAGAAGAATGTCTGTAAGCGTATTTAATCGTTGTTGGTCAAAAGTGATCTTAGAAACCTTGGTTCACCAAGGAGTGAGTCACTTTTGTATTGCGCCTGGTTCTCGCTCAACACCTTTAACGCTAGAAGCTGTGCGTTTACAAAATGCCTCTCGAGCAACGTGCCATAGTCATTTTGATGAGCGTGGCTTAGGCTTTTTTGCGTTGGGGATTGCAAAATCTACTCAAGCGCCTGTTGCCGTGATTGTCACCTCGGGTACTGCAGCAGCAAATTTATATCCTGCGATTATTGAAGCTCGTCAAACAGGCGTGAATTTAATTATTCTTACCGCTGATCGCCCACCTGAATTATGGGAATGTGGTGCGAATCAAGCTATCGTGCAACAAAATATGTTTGCTGATTACCCAGTGGCAAGTGTCAATCTACCAAAGCCTCAAGCAGATTATGCGGCGAAATGGTTAATTTCTACGTTAGAACAAGCTTGCTATAAACAAAAACAACAACCAGGCGTGGTACATATTAATGTACCTTTTGCAGAGCCACTTTATAATGCGCAAGAACAAGAAATTGACGGCCATCCGTGGTTAATGCCAATTCAACGTTGGTTAAGTCAGCCTAAAAATTGGGTTGATCATCAGCCATTACAACAAGAAGTGTTGATGCACGAGAATTGGGATACTTGGCGTACGAAACGTGGTGTGATTGTGGCAGGACAATTAACGCCTGAACAAGCAATGGGCATTAACTCATGGGCAAATACCATGGGGTGGATTTTGCTTACGGATATTCAATCAGGTGTTGAGCCTCTCATGCCTTATGCAGATATTTGGCTAGCAAACCAAACGGTGAAGCAAAAATTACTTCAAGCTGATATCGTGATTCAATTTGGTTCTCGTTTTATCAGTAAACGTATTAACCAATTCTTAGCGGAATTCCAAGGTGAATTTTGGGTGGTGGAGCAAAGTCAAAATGCAGTTGATCCAAACCACCATACGCAAACTCGCTTTAACGCCAAAGCTCATCATTGGTTACGTGCACACCCGCCATTGCGTCAAAAGCCTTGGTTACTCGAACCACTTGCGCTTTCAAAATTCTGTTCAACTTTTATTGAACAACAGGTCGGTGGCAATCTTAATGAAGCCTCATTAGCACATCATATTGAGCGTGTTTTACCTTACAACGGTATTTTGTTCTTAGGAAACAGTCTTTTTGTGCGTTTGGTTGATGCGTTAACCAAATTACCCGAAGGGTATCCGATTTATACCAACCGTGGTGCAAGCGGAATTGATGGCTTATTAGCAACGGCTGCAGGTATTGGTATCGGTGCCGATCAACCTGTGGTGGCCATGATTGGTGATACGTCTACGCTTTATGATTTAAACTCTTTAGCCTTATTTAAGAATGTGACTCAACCAACCATTATTTTTGTGATTAACAATAATGGTGGCGCAATCTTTGATATGTTGCCAGTGGATGAAGAGGTGAAAGAGCAGTTCTATCGCTTGCCACATAATGGTGATTTCTCTCAAGTCGCGGCAATGTTTGGCTTAAAATATGCCTTGCCTTACACCTGGGCAGATTTAAGCTCCGTGTTAAAACAAGCTTATACTCGCCGCCGTGCGACATTAATTGAAATCAAAACAAACCCAAGTGACGGCAGCGCAACCTATAAGCGCTTGATTGAACAAATCAGCCACGCGGTGATTGGTGAATAATTTTTTCCCCTCTTATATAGAGGGGATTTCTTTATATGGCATTATTATGATGAATCTTGTTTTTCTCCACGGCCTATTAGGCACGAAATCAGATTGGCAAAAAGTCATTGAAAATCTACCGCACTTTCGTTGTCTCTCTCTCGATTTACCGTTTCATGGAGAGAATAAAGCTGTTGCCGTTGAAGATTTTGAGCAAACCGCTCAGAGCCTTGAAGAACAAATTCAACATCTCATAAAAAATGAGCCTTATATCTTAATCGGTTATTCACTTGGTGGACGAATCGCACAATATTATGCACTGCAAGCGAAAGTGAAAATAGGGCATTTAAAGGCCGTCATTTTAGAAGGGGCGAATTTAGGTTTACAGTCTGAGCAAGAAAAGCAAAGTCGTTTGGTCAATGACGAAATGTGGGCTGAGTGTTTTTTTCATGAAAAGCCTGAAACCGTGCTCGAAGATTGGTATCAACAGCCTGTTTTTTCTCATTTAAATCATCAGCAACGCAAAGCATTAATTGACAAGCGAAAAGCCAATTGTGGGGCAAACATTGGTCATATGTTATTAGCCACTAGCCTTGCCAAACAGCCTGATTTTCGAGAGAAAGTGCGGTCAAGTTTGCTGCCATTTTTTTATTTTTGTGGTGAGCGAGATCAGAAGTTTCGTCAAATGGCAGAGGCTAATCAACTCAATTTAACGCTTATTCCTGACGCTGGTCATAATGCACATTTAGAAAATCCGACATATTTTGCTGAAAAAATCGAAAATATCGTATTAAAAATTGCTCAACCTTAAGGGAAATGCTAGGATTTAGCCCTTTCATTTTATTTGACTCTTAAGGAAGCAAAATGTCCTCACAACTTCGTAATGATCCACTTAAGGTTGCTTTAGCCTCTATGGTGGGTACCGCAATTGAATTCTTCGATTATTATATCTATGCCGCTGCGGCAGTATTAGTTTTTAACACGCAATTCTTCCATAGTGGCGATCCGCTTTCAGATGATTTGCTTTCTCTTTCAACACTAGCCTTAGCGTTCTTTGCTCGTCCAATTGGCTCTGCTTTATTTGGGCACTTCGGTGATAAGATTGGCCGTAAGAAAACCTTGGTCGCCTCTTTGGTTTTAATGGGCGGATCGACGGTCGTTATCGGTTTATTGCCGACTTATTCTCAAATTGGTATTTGGGCACCGATTTTGTTATGTATTTGCCGAGTCGGTCAGGGGATTGGTCTTGGTGGTGAATGGGGCGGTGCTGCTTTAGTGGCAACAGAAAATGCGCCAGAAGGAAAACGAGCTTGGTATGGCACATTCCCTCAATTAGGTGCGCCAATTGGTTTATTTGTGGCTAATGCGACCTTCTTCTTAGTGAGCTATTTCTGGGGGCAACAAGCCCTTGTTGAGTGGGCATGGCGTATCCCGTTTGTTTCTTCTTTAGCTTTAGTTTTAGTTGGGTTGTATGTTCGTTTAACTTTACATGAGAGCCATGTCTTCGTTGAAGCGGAAGAAAAAGGGAAAAAATTAAAAGCACCGGTGAGTGTGGTATTTACTAAACACTTTAAACCGATGGTGATTGGTACCTTTATTATGGTGGCGACTTATTCCTTGTTCTATATTATGACTGCCTTTGCTCAAGCGTATTCTCGTACACCGGCAACCCTTTCAGAAGCGGGCTATCCTATGGGGTTAGGCATTCCTGCCAATACCTTCACGGGATTACTTTTAATGAGTGCGATCGTTTTTGCGATTTTTATCAGTATTTCAGGTCTTTATGCAGATAAAATCGGTCGTCGCAAATGGTTAATTTGGACAACGGTCAGCATTTTAATTTTTGCATTATGTATGCCATTATTCCTTGGAAACGGTACACCAGCTTCTGTATTTGCTTTCTTAGTAATTGGTATGGCATTAATGGGCATGACATTTGGTCCAATGGCGGCGTTATTACCTGAATTATTCCCAACGGAAGTACGTTATTCTGGCGCTTCTTTAGCCTACAATATTGCATCCATTATCGGGGCAACCATTGCGGCAATGATTTCATTAAAAATCAATGCACTTTATGGCTTAATGGGCGTGGGGATTTATTTAGCCATTAATGCATTCTTAACCTTGTTAGCGTTATTAGCCTCAAAAGAAACGAAAAACGTTGATTTAACGCAAATCTAGTGACAAATTGATAATGAAAAGCTGATGTGAATAACATCAGCTTTTTTATTTATTGAAAGGAAGTAATAAAAAAGAGCGTATTGCTACGCTCTCAGATTACAAAAGTGCGGTTAAAAAACAGTATGTTTTTATGAAATGAATTAATCTTCACCCCATACTTCTTTAGCAATTTCTTCAACGTAACGGACTTTTGCCCATTGCTGTGCTTCCGTCATGATATTCCCTTCTTCGGTTGACGCAAAACCACATTGTGGGCTTAAGCAAAGCTGTTCAAGTGGAACATATTTAGTCGCTTCTTCAATGCGAGATTTAATAGCCGCTTTATCTTCTAATTCAGGGAATTTTGAACTGATTAAGCCTAATACGACTCGGCCTTTGTGTGGATTATTGGCAAAGTGTTTTAATGGTTCAAACCCACCAGAACGCTCATCATCATATTCCAGGAAGTAGCCATCGTATTGGGTTTGGCCAAATAACGCATCCGCAATAGGATCGTATGCACCGGTTAATAAATAGGTTGAACGGAAATTGCCACGGCAAACATGCGTTGTGATAACCATATCAGCTGGTTTAGCAGCTAATACAACTTGAATATTTTCAAGCGCTTGTGCTTTATCTGCTTCAAATTCAGGTTTTAAGTGATTGTTACAGAGTGATCCCCAATATACATCATCAAATTGTAAATAACGGCAACCTGCATCATAGAAGGCTTTGATCGCATCTTTATAAGCCTGTTGAACATCTTTGGCAAATTCTGCACGTGTCGCATAAACGCCAGTATCCCATTGAATTGGATACATTAATTGATTTGGGCTTGGAATGGTATATTTTACGACACCGCAATCTCCAACAATGTCTTTTAATTTTTTAAAATGTTTGATAAATGGGTGGTTTGGATTCCAAGATACTTTACCGCAGCAGCGAGTATTGTAAGGTTTGGTTTCCACACCATTAAATTTATAACCATGTTCAGGGTGATAACCTTCGATGCCATTTAGGTTTTCTAAGAAATCAATATGCCAAAATGCACGGCGATATTCCCCATCAGTGATGACTTGAATACCAGCATCTAACTGAGCTTGTACCAATTTAGCAATTTCTTGATCCTCAACTTCCGTTAATTGTTCACGAGAAATTTCACCTGCTGCAAATTTTGCACGGGCTTCTTTTAAAGGTTGAGAACGTAAATATGAACCGACTGTATCAGCGTGAAAGGGAAGTGTTCTTGATGTCATGTTTATATCCTTCTTTTTTATTTTCGTATGCTGATTTTAACGTAAGGATATTTCATGATCAAAGTAATGATTTTTTCATTTATGATGAAAATAATTAATGCAGAGAATTATTAGCCTTCAGCAATCCCCATTGCACAAACGGCAGCAGAACTCCATGCCCATTGAAAGTTGTAACCACCTAACCAGCCAACAACATCGAGCACTTCACCAATAAAATAGAGGCCTTTAATCTTTGTCGCTTCCATGGTTTTAGATGAGATTTCATGAGTATCGACACCACCCATCGTGACTTCAGCCGTTCGGTAGCCCTCAGTGCCATTAGGTATAAATTGCCAGTTGTGGATTAAATTCTCTAGATTTTCTAACCGCACTTTACTTAAATTTGCAATCACTTCGTCTTGAATCAAGCCTTGTTCTAACCAAAGTTCGACTAATTTTTTTGGTAATAATCGACTTAATACGGTCTTTAATTGTAATTTAGGTGAAGATTGACGCATTTCATCCAAATGATGACGAATGTTGTTATAGGGCAATAAATCTAAATGAATGCTTTCACCCGGTTGCCAATAATTGGAGATCTGTAAAATAGCAGGGCCTGATAAACCACGATGGGTAAATAGCATTTGGTGAGTAAAGGTTTTGTTTTGATTTGTTGCCGCTACGTCTAATGAAATTCCGGATAGTGCCGCGTAGAATTTTTCACTTTCTCGCCACGTGAATGGCACAAGACTTGCTCGCGGAGGAATCACATTTAATCCAAATTGTTCTGCAATTTGATAGCCAAAAGGCGAAGCGCCTAAGCCAGGCATAGAGAGCCCACCCGTGGCAATAATCAAATTTCGACATTGCCATTCAATCGCATTTACCTTTAATTTGAACCGTGCATTAGTGCTGTGTTCAACGCTTTCAACATCACTCACTTCGCTTCGTAGTTGAATGTGAACACCGTATTTGTCACATTCCGTTCCGAGCATCTTTACGATATCTTCTGCACCGTTATCACAAAATAACTGACCTAATTCTTTTTCGTGGTAAGGAATGCCATACTCAGCGACTAAAGCAATAAAATCCCATTGTGTATAACGTTTTAAGGCGGATTTGACGAAGTGTTTGTTCTGGCTGATATAACGGCCAGACGTAATTTCCATATTGGTGAAATTACAGAATCCACCGCCAGACATTAAAATTTTTCGACCAATTTTTTTACCGTTATCAAAAATTGTGACTTGTTTGCCCTGTTTGCCTAACTGAGCGGCACAAAATAAGCCGGCTGCACCGGCTCCAATAATGATATTTTCTGAATAGCGACTCATAATTTATTGTGATACTTGCCCTTTTTCAAAATAGTCTATCATTTTGATTCGTTGGATGACAGTACGACGATCCACGGCAGCATTACCTGAATCTAATAATTGCTGCCAATAAGCTTTGGCTTTTTCAGCTTCGTGATTTTTAAAAGCTTCAGTCGCCAATAATGTGATTACCGAGATTTCATGTTTATCTTGTTTTAACGCCTCATCCATTATTTGCTGGATTTGTGGTGTGATATTTTGACCTGCTTGATAATAAAGTGCGGTTGCTTTTAAGCCTAAAATAGCCGGTGTTATGCCTGAAATTTTTTCTGCATTGCTATAGGCGATGAGCGCATGATCAAATTCATCATTTTGCATATAGGCATCACCAAGCTGAGCCCAAAGCTCAGGGTTATTCACATCTTCTCGAATTTTATTTTGAATTTTGAGCACCATATCTTCTTTTTGATGCACCATTGATGTATCGGCTTTTTTATTGGCAAGCTCAACCATCTCTTTTTCGCCTTGTTGAACACGCTCAAAACGATCAAGGGAGAAGTAATAACTTAAAGGAAGAATCAATAAGATTGCAAAGACCCAAATAGCGGATTTGGTTTCAAATTTGACCGCACTTTTTTCTTCTTTAGGCGCTGTATGAGGTTGATTTTCAAGTGGTTTGGGGGCGTCTTCTGATTTTTTAGTGGAAAACAAAATCAATGCAAAAGCACCAATTAATAGCAAAATAGGCAATAGCCAGAGGAGTGCGGTATTCCATTGGAAAGGGGGCTTATAGTTCACGAAATTACCAAAACGTGCTGTCATCGTGTCGATAATTTGCTGATTCGTTTTTCCTTCATCTACCATTTTATAGACTTCAATACGTAAGTCATAAGCAATCGGCGAATTGGACTCAACTAAATTCTGATTCTGACATTGTGGGCAACGTAAAGATTTTGCCAGTTCAACAGCTCGAGTACGATCGGCTTGGTTTTTAAACGCATAGGTATCCACCATTTCTGCGTGAGCAAAAAGGGCGAAAGTCAGTAAAAGTGCGGTCAGAAATCGGGTTAATTTTTTCATTTTACTTTTTTGTTAATTCATCAAGTTTTGGTTTGATCTCAGTGAGCCACGTTTCACGATCCATATAGCCAGAATGACGATAACGGATCATGCCGTGTTCATCGACAACATAGGTTTCTGGGGCACCATCTACGCCCAATTGCATCGCAAATTCACCACGGCTATCGTCAATGGTAAGTATGAACGGATTGCCCATGCGTTCGAGCATCGCAATGCCATTTTGAGGTTTGTCACGATAGTCGATTCCAACAATGGGGACTTCTTTTGATATTTCCATCAAAAGAGGGTGTTCTTGTTGGCAATAGCCACACCAACTTCCCCACACATTAAGCAGAAAAGGTTTCTTTGGGAAATCTCTTGGGCTGACAATTTGACTCGGTTCAAGTAGATTTGCTTGATAGAATTCCGGCACGGGCTTATTAATGAGTGCAGAGGCAATTTGTTTGGGATCTTTATGCAAACCAACAAAAAGCAGTAAGCAAACGCTCAATAATAAAATCAGTGGTAAAAACAAAATAAACTTTTTATTCATCGCGTTTTCTCTTCAAATTGATGGCTGAACATAATGCGCCAAGTGCCATTAAAATGCCTCCGAGCCATAACCAGCGAATAAGTGGTTTGTAATGTAAGCGGAATGTGAACTCACCTTTGCCTAAGTTATCGCCCATCACAATATATAAATCGCCCCAAAGACCAGCATCTAAACCCACTTCACTCATGGTCATGGTACGAACGTCGTAATAGCGGCGTTCTGGTACAATTTCAGCGTAAGGTTTGCCTTGTTTTGACACGTTAAAGAAAGCAACTTCGGCGGTAAAGTTTGGCCCAATTTCATTGGAAAAACGATCATAATGGAATTCAAATTGACCTAATTGCTGGCTTTGTTGTGGTGCAAGTCTAACACCTAATTCACTGCCAAAGTAACTACTCATCACGGCGCCCATTGTCGCAATAGCCACGCCACAGTGTGCGAGAATCATCCCGAAATAGGCAAGTCTGACTTTTGCCCAATTTTGCCATAAGGTGACGAATAATACCCAAATA
This sequence comes from Haemophilus parainfluenzae, assembly GCF_014931375.1. NCBI lineage: Bacteria > Pseudomonadati > Pseudomonadota > Gammaproteobacteria > Pasteurellales > Pasteurellaceae > Parahaemophilus > Parahaemophilus parainfluenzae. Next base: position 29,075 of record NZ_CP063117.1, on the reverse strand, counting down.
GCGAGGGTGAGCAACACATAAGCGAAGAAATGGAAACGTAACGCACTGTCATTTTGCAACGCATTCCAAATCATGCCATAAGCCATCACTGCTGCAGGAATGAGTAATAACAAGCGTTTGAAAAAGTGTTTCTTATCGGCTTTAAACCAGCCTAAGCAAAGAGTGCCCGCCATGGCAAAAAGCACTAACGTAAGCAAGGGTAAGAAAATACTATTAAAGTAAGGGGCTCCTACGGAAATACTGCCCCAATTCATGGCTTGGAATAGCATTGGATAGAAAGTGCCTAAGAATGTGCTGACGGTGGCCACGGTCAATACGATGTTTAAACCTAAAATCGCCCCAGTTTTAGAAATGAGTGGAAATTTGACCGCACTTTCGTTGGTATTTGTGCGTAGCGCAAATAAGCTGAGCGAGCCGACAGTCAGTAAGAAGAAAATGAGCAATAACACATAACCACGGGAACTATCTAAAGCAAAGGCGTGCACGGAAGTTAATGCGCCTGAACGGACAATAAATGTGCCTAATACACTGAATGCAAAAGCGAGTAGGGAAAAGAGTGTTGTCCAGTAGCTAAACATGCCTTGCTTTTCAGTCACCATCAAACTGTGTAAAAGTGCGAGTCCCAATAACCATGGCATAAGTGAAGCATTTTCTACTGGGTCCCAGAACCACCAGCCGCCCCAGCCTAATTCGTAATATGCCCACCATGCACCGAGCACGATCCCTAATGTTAAGAATAACCAAGAAACGAGAACCCAAGCTCGCATTGCACGCGCAATTGCTTGTGCAGAACGATTAAAGATTAAAGCTGAAATGGACATGGCAAAGTTAACGGCAAAGCCCACATAACCCACATATAAAAGCGGCGGGTGGAAAATTAAGCCGATATCTTGCAGCATTGGGTTGAGATCTCGCCCTTCTGCTGGGGCAGGGAATGCACGTCCAAATGGATTGGAGTAGAACAAAATGAAAATAGCAAACCCAAGACAAATTAAGCCGAGTAAAGAGAGGGTTTGAGCAGAAAAAGAGCGGTCATTTTTGCGAGAGAAAAAAGCAAAAGCCACCAACCAAAGACTTAATGTGAAAAGCCAAAATAAAATGGAGCCTTCATGCCCGCCCCAAGTGGCGGCCACTTTGAAAAATGTCGGTAGTTGAGAATTAGAATGCGCCGCGACGTATTCCAATGTGAAATCATCTGTCGCAAAAGAGTAGGCGAGAATACCGATGGATACGCTTGTAAAAATACCGAAGCAATAGCTTAATCCCCAAGCTGTATTGGTGAGAGTGGGTTTATTTCGCCAAATACCAATTTGCGGCACGATGGAAAGTAAGAGCGCTGCAGTGGTGGCGAAGAGTAATGAGAGAAATCCGAGTTCGGGAAGCATAGTATTCTTCAGTATCAAAGGTTGTATTTTACAAAATAAGGTTGATTTTAAGCATGAAAAACATACGTAAAATTAACCGCACTTTAGTCTTCTAAATAAACAAAAGGCGTATTGTATACGCCTTTTGATTAAATAAGAAATTTATCCTTACGCAACGGTAAGTTGTCCTGCATACAAGATGAAGTAACGTAAGCAGAGAACCCCGATTAAGTCGAAGATTGACACAAGGATAATAAAGTTCTTGTTGTATTTTAAGTTGTCTTTTACGGCAAGGTTGGCAAATAGTGGAATTAAGATACCAATTAAGAATACCCCAATCCAGAACACAGCCCCCCAGAAGCCGGAAAGAGCATTGTGTAATGCAACCACTTTCTGACCACCACCGAAGTGTAGACCAACAAAGAAACAGATTAATAAACCAAGTTCAGTTACCATAATTGGCACTTCAAATTTGTGAATGAAGTGTGATTCATGGCTATCACCTTTTAATTTACCTGCAATGAGGATAAATAAGAAGGTTGCAGCGATACCTGAAGAGGTACCTGAAGCCAAGAATAACGCTGGTAGAACAGGGTTATTTAACATTGGGTAACTGATCAATGCTGAAAGTAAGAAACCGGTATAAGCCCCTAGCACAGCGGCTAAGATGAAGAGAATAACTTCTACAGGACCAGTTAAACGTTCTAATACATTGATAATTTTACCGACGAAGCCAAGTTTTGGCATAAAACGTTGAATGAACGCCATGATATCTTCTTTGAAGATAACCGCACACCAACATACCAAGAACAGCATATAAACTTGGAATAACATTACCCCCATAGACATTACAGAGTTGAATTGATAGTTAAACATCAATTTCCAGAATGTCCAAGGACGTGCCAAGTGGAAAATTAACAGGGTTAAACCAATTAATGTTGGCACAGAACCTAAAACGGCGGCCGCTCGGATAATCCAGTTTTTGCTAGGATTTTCTAATTTGTGACTACGTTTATAAGCAATCGCTAATTGTACCGCACCGGAAGAAATACCAAGTAAGAACAAATAGATAGCGATTGTTGAATCCCACACCAAATTAGGTGTGTGAAACGGAACAGGATAATCTAATGTCATCTTCTTGGCTCCCCGTGTTGGAATGGAATATGGTAAAGATTTGGTTGAGTACCTAATTCCACTTTAGTGCGATAAACCGGATTTTCTTTCACTTTGCGGGAAACTGCACTGCTTGGATCATTCATATCGCCAAAGGTTAATGCTTTGGTTGGACAAGCTTCTACACAAGCAGGTTGTTTGCCAGCTGCTAGGTTTGTATCGCGACAGAAGTTACATTTATCCGCAGTACGGTGTACTGGGTGAATGAAACGTACGCGGTAAGGACAAACTGCAACACAGTATTGGCAACCTACACAAAGATCTTTATGCACATCGACGATACCTGTTTCAGGATCAATAAATGATGCACCGGTTGGACAAACAGCCACACAAGGGGCGTTTGTACAATGTTGGCAAGATTGACGGAAAAACTCGTATTCTTGATTTGGGAATTCGCCATAAGGTTCGCTACGGAGAATTTCCAAACGTGAAACGCCTTCAGGAACGTGGTTTGTTTCACGACAAGCATCCATACAAGCGGTACAGCCGATACAAGCTGTTTCGTCGTGTACCATTGCATAGCGTTTCGGTTTATCCGCCTTTTCCTCTTTCGCTAAAGAGGTAACTGATGTCCCCGTCATAAGGATTAGTGCCCCCATGCCGGAAACAAAGTTTCGGCGTGAACAAGCTGTCATTATTTATCCTTTTGTTCGGTTGATTGCGTTTGTGATTGTGCGTCTTTTGCCGCTTTGCGTTTTTGTTGTTCGCCGTGGCAATCTACACAAAGTTTCACACGATTTTTCGGTTGAATACCTTTCATCGCATCATCTTTCGGGTGTAATGTGTGGCAGCTTGCACAAGGCAATTTCATTGCGTGAACATCGTGCGCCCAAAGTTTTTCACGAAGTTTTGCAGGTTGGTGACAAGCAAAACAAACTTGGTTTTGTTCTTGTGCGCTATACATTGGTTTTTTATCACCAAAGATATCGCCATCAAAACGCATCACATCTTTTGCACCACGACGGTGATCTTCCGAAATATTACCGTGACAGTTTACACAGTTAATCGGTTTACCTGTGTTAGGGCTTTTTTGATTTAAGTGTGCGCCGTGGAATTTACCAAAGTGTAATTCACCACCAGATTGATCTAAAGTTTGGTTTTTATCGACTTTGTCAAATTTGTGACATTTTGCACAATATTGGTTTGGATCACGTTGGTTATCCAATTGTGGCTCATAAGTGAGTTGAGAGGCAGGTGTTTTTGCCATCTCTTCCGCACTTGCAGCCATTGGCATTGCCGCAAGCATTGCAAGCAATGCAAGGGATTTTGCCGATTTGCTGATTAAAGAAGTTAAATTCATTCTGATTACCTCAAATATATGGTTAAAAATGACCGCACTTCGACACTTTAGTTACAAAGTGCGGTTCTTTTTTTATTGTTTTGTTGCGGTATCTTCAGCTAATTTGCCATTGGCTTTCGCTTCTTTTACCCATTGAGGTACAACAGTTTCTAAGAATTCTTTTTTCGCTTGACGTTCTTTTTCGATATCGATACCCATTACTTTCCATGCTTTATCAGCTGTAGAAATATCTGGTACTTCAACCGGAGTTTTCACGCCGTGTTTAGTTAAGATTGCTGCAAGTTTAGCGCGTGCATCCGCTGCTTTGTCTATGCCAGAACCTAATACGCGAAGCATTACATCAGGTGCGTGCATGTGACCACCGTGGCTTGCTGCTGCGTAGTCCCAACGCCATTGAGCGTGACGGATATCCATTAAAGCAGGTTCCATTTCTTCTTTAGTTGCACCTGCATCCCATGCCGCTTTCGCTTCAAAGTGAGCACGAACAACTTGATCTTCTAAACGACCCATTACATCTTTCACTTCTTTTTTACGTGAAGCAACGATGTCTTTAAGTTTTTCTTTGCTTTGATCGTGACAGTTTGCACAAGTGGTATCAAATGCATCGAATGGGTTTTGGATTTGGTGGTCGGTGTAAACTTTACCGTCTTTACCTTGTACTTTAGGCATGTGACAGTCGATACAAGTTACGCCGTTTTTACCGTGCATACCTAAAGACCAAATTTCAAAGTCAGGGTGTTGCGCTTTTAACATTGGTGCTTTAGAAAGAGAGTGAGTCCAGTCACTGAAGCCGATATCATCGTAGTATTTTTCGATGTCATCAACAGTTTGACCGTTGTTCCACGGGTAGGTTACTTGTTTTAAGTCGCCCGCGAAGTAGTATTCAACGTGACAGTTTGCACAGATTTCAGCACGTTTTTCAGTACGAGCAGCTGTGTTAAAGCTTAAGTTAGCTTGTTCTTTACCTTCAGCTTTTGCTTTTGCTTGAAGTGCATTATTTAAGTGATCTAATGCACGAAGAACGTGTGGACGAGCAATACGTAATGCAGGTTTGCCTTCAGCAAAGTCTTTAGAGGTCGTATCGTGACAGTCAGCACAACCGATCGAGTTGACAATTTCTGGTCCACCTTTAGCCCATTTGGCACCAAAGTAACCATCTTCACCCCATTCTGCAATTAAACGAGGAACGTCTGGACCTTTACAAGTCCAACATGCCATTGGTTGTGGGCCATCATTTGCATTTTTGGGCGCACCAGTACGTAAAATATTACGTACATCTTCTACTGCATAAACGTGACCACGAGGTGCGTTATATTCTTTTGCAAAAGAATAGCCGCCCCATAACACGATTAAACGAGGATCTTGTTCGTCGGCGTAGATAATTTTGTCACCTTTTTCAGTCGCTTTCCACGAATTGAATTGGCTAGGATATTTCTCAGCAAATTTTTCATTCACTGCTTCGATTTTTAAATTAGGGTTTGGTGCTTCCACAGGTTGTTCAACAGGCTTGTATACCATTTCAGCCATCGCTGAGTTATACACACCTAAAGCTGCGAAAGAAGTGGCCAAAACAAGGCTTTTTCTCAATGCGTTCACGATAATCACTCCATTAGGAAAGAATAAAAAAACAATTTTAAATGCGAACAATTCCTATTAAGCTTTTGAATTCACTCATAAAAATAGCTCAACGCAAGCATAAGATACCAAAAAGCAGTAGTTTTCCTAAGGTTTTTTTTCAAAACTTTGAGGTTGATCAAACTTTAAAATAAAAATACTCATAAAGGGGTATGCTGGTATTGAGAAAGTGGTAAAGGATAATATTCTAAAAGAGGCAAAAGTGCGGTTGATTTTCATCGTGTTTTTTTACTTGTTTGAGAGGGATTAAACCCATGTGATTAGCCCATCCTGAGTACTTTTTTAATGTTCGCTTTTTACGCAAACGTTAAAATGTAAATTTTTTGTAAAAAACAGTGTAAAAAGCAAACATTTCCTTGATCTTATGCTTAGCTCCTATATACTCCAAAGACTTTACTATTTACTTGCTTAGTTTGCATTATTTTAGCTTCGCAACAACTTATTGGCCTATTTGTTTGGGAGAACCTTTTTATGAACAAAGTATTTAAGATTATTTGGAACAAAACGACACAATCTTTTGTCGTCACATCAGAATTAGCAAAAGGAGCCGTAAAAGCTTCTTCAAACTCAGAACAACGTGTAACAAGCGAAACACGTTTATCTTCTCTTTTTAAACTTTCAGCATTTGCACTTTCTTTATCTGCAGTGATGATGCCGGCGCAAGCGAAAGTGATTGTGGGGGATGGAAGCAATGCGCCTACAAATGTACATCCTTTTAGTATTGCGGTTGGGAACAGTGCCACATCAGCAAGCGGTGGAAGTACTACCGCTATTGGTTATGGCGTAAATGGTCGTTATGACAATAGTGTGCTGATTGGTGATGGCACAGGAAATTATGGTGGAACAACGGGTAGTCGTAATATTCTCATCGGTCAAAATGCTCAAGTTGGCGATAGCACTTCTGTTGTACGAGTAAACCAGTCTATTGCTATTGGAGCTGGCATTAGAGCTGATAAAGCGGCTACATTTGGTGGTAATTCTATTACTGAGGGTGCATGGGCTCGAGGCGATCAATCAATTGCGATTGGCGGTAATGTTATTTCTTATGGTAATGCATCGGTTGCGATTGGTGGGGATGATACTGATTCAGCAGCGGCTACACAAACGACTTATATCAATACTAATGGCCAAGATAAAACGGGAACGGTTCAACAAGCATTTAGAGATTTAACTGGAGGGGAGCTTCAAAGCCCTCGTTGGATGAATACAATTGCAGGGGAAGCTGCTGTATCATTAGGAACAAAAACAAAATCTGGGGATCTTTCATTAGCATTAGGTTCATTGGCTGCAGCTCAAAAAACGAATGCTGTCGCTGTTGGTACTGGGGCTAATGCATCGTTTGCAAACTCAGTAGCGATTGGTGGCGGTTCCGCAACGGATAAAGCAGGGGTTGCCTATACTACTCGTACTATTTTAGGGACAACTTATACTTGGGCGGGTGGTGCTGATACTATCGCGGGGGATGTTGTTTCCATTGGTAAAAAAGGCTATGAACGTCAACTCATCAACTTATCACCAGGTGATATTTCTGCAAACTCGACTGATGCAATCAATGGTTCTCAGCTTTATGCTGCGATGGCAGAAATTGAAAAAATTCGTTATTTCTCGGTTAATTCGACTGTTGAGGGAAATAAAAATAATAATGGTGCAACGGCAGTTAATTCTATTGCAATTGGCCCAGATGCGAAATCAAGTGCAGTTAATGGCGTTTCATTAGGTAATAATGCAACCAGTAATTTTTCAAATTCTACAGCGATTGGTTTTGCGACCCATGCTAATGGTGGTAATGCTACAGCAGTGGGTACAAATGCTAAAGCCGTTACTAACTCGACAGCACTAGGTTCTAATACAGATGCTAAAGAGTTAGGCGTGGCCATTGGCCATACTGCCTCTTCTGCTTATGCAGGCGTTGCTACGGGGGCAAATGCAAATGTTAGTGGCATTTATGGTATCGCAATAGGTAATAATGCTAATGCTTCAGAACAAGCATCTATTGCTATCGGTAAGGGCGCAGCTGGATCGGCAGCTGATGGTGTAGCGATTGGTTCATCAGCTAATGCAACGGTGCAAAATTCGGTTGCGTTAGGTAAAGATAGTGTGGCAGGTGGCAATATTTTCGGTGGAACAGCCCATGAAGCCGCTTTCAAAAATGATAATGGCGTGAGTGAAAATAAACAGTTTAAAGCTGGTTTAGCTAATAATTCGCTTGGTGCTGTTTCTGTTGGTAAAGAGGGTTTTGAACGTCAAATTCAAAATGTTGGTGCGGGCCGTGTTACTGCAGACTCTACTGATGCAATTAACGGTTCACAGCTTTATACCGTATTAACTTATAGTGGCTTTAACGTACAACAAAATGGTACTTCTAAATCACGTATCAATAACAATGGTTTTGTGAACTTTAAAGATGGTAATTTAACCACAGTAAATGTAACTGATGCTGAAAATGGCACTATTGTGAAATTTGATGTGAATACAACAAATATCACGACTAATACGACAACTGGTAATGCAACAGCTACAAATCCTAATAATATTGCTACGGCAGGTGATGTCACTGACGCAATTAATAAGGTGCGTAACATGCCAATTACTTTCACGGGTAATACCGGAAGCGCGGTCAAAAAATTAGGTGAATCTTTAGGCATTGTAGGTGATGGTACCGATATTACAAGTACAGCCGATGCAAACAATGTGACATTTACGTTAAATAAATCAACTGCCGTTACAGCAGGGGATAATAAGGCTGTAACCAGTGGGGCAGTTGATACCGCCATTAAAGCCATCAACCTGACTACAGCAGGTAATACAGGGGCTGGCGAGGTTAATCTCGCAACACAATCTTTAAATATCACAGGTTCAAATGGTTTAACGACAGTCGCAACTGGCAATGGTATTGAAGTTAAAATTGATGATGCAACTCGTCAGAAAATTGATAGAGAAGTTTCGGCCTCTGTTTCAAATGGTTCAGCTGCAGTTTCTGTTACAACTAACGGCACGACTAAAAATGCGGATGGCGTAGACGTAACAGATTATGCTGTCGATCTTTCTCAAGCAACAAAAGATGATATTCAAAAAGGTGTTGATGCGAATACTACCGTTAACACTAAAGGTTTAACGTTTACAGGTGATACTAAAGAGTCTGATGTTAAGAAATTAGGTGATAAAGTCGCAATTACTGGTGATGATAATATTACCACTGAAGCGAATCCTAATGGTGTTCAAGTTAAGTTAAACAAAGATCTTAAAGTTGATAGCGTCAAGGCAGGTGATACAACCATTAATAACGATGGTTTAACTGTTAACGGTGGACCAAGTGTAACCAAATCAGGTATTAATGCAGGTGACAAAAAAATCACAGGTGTTGCAGCAGGTACCGATGACACTGATGCAGTGAATGTTTCACAATTGAAAGAAGTGAAAGAGATTGCTAACAAAGGTTGGAATCTATCAGTAAATACCGGTGAAAATAAATCTAATATCGCACCAGATGCGACAGTCGATTTAAGAAGTGCTAATGACAACATTCAAATCACTAAAGATGGCAATAATGTAACATTTAAGTTAAATGACACGATTAATGTGACTAATGTTAATGCTACAGGTAATGTAACAGCAGGTGATACAACCATTAATAACGATGGTTTGACGATTACTGGTGGCCCAAGTGTGACTAAATCAGGTATTGATGCTGCAGGTAACAAAATTAGCAACGTGGCAGACGGTAATGTCGCACCGGATAGCAAAGAAGCTGTGAACGGTAGTCAATTATATTCATTAGGCGATACAATCAATAAGAAAATTGATGGTATGGGCTTCAATTTAACAACGAATGGTACTGAGACACCGGCTCTTTCTGACGCAGATAAACGTATTACGAGCAATGAAACATTTGCAATTAATCAAGGTAAAAATATTAAGGTTACCCAAATTACAAATGGTTATGAAATTGCGACATCAGATAATATGACACTAGGCGAAAAAGCAGAAGATGGAAAACCAGGTACTGATGGATCGTTAGATGTTAAAGGTAAAGATGGTTCTGCTGTTTCAATTAACGGAAAAGATGGTTCAATCGGTCTAGCGGGTAAAGATGGTGCAAATCCACTTACAATTAAGACCGCAGAGGGCCCTGCTGGTGTAGATGGTGATGATACAACTAAGAAACCTCGCCTAGATGTAAACGGGGAAAGTGTTGCAACTTTAAATGATGGCTTGAAGTTTACAGGTAATAATGAAAGTACGGTAAACAAACATAAACTGAATACCTTAGTGAAAATTAAAGGTGAAGGTGTAGCTGAAGCAGAGTCAACAAACTTTAAATCAGCAGCAGGTAATATCAATGTTAAAGCAGATGGCACTGATACATTAGAAGTTCAGTTAGCTAAAGACTTAAAAGGGTTAAATAGCGCTGAATTTAAAGATGCATCAGGTGATGTGACAAAAATCACTCCAGCAGGTGTTGCAGTTAATAAAGCGGATAATTTGAATGCAGATGGTTCAGTTAAAGATCCAAATAAAACTGTATCAATCTCTAATACTGGCGTGAATGCAGGTGGAAACAAAGTCACTAATGTTGCAGATGGTGATGTGAATGCAGATAGCAAAGATGCAATAAACGGTAGCCAACTTTATAATGCTGTAGCGACTACTAATTTAACACCTAATACAACAGGAAAAATTGATACACCTGTAGACGGCTCTAAATTGGTGAATGCAACCACTGTTGCAAATGCAATCAATAATTCTGGTTGGAATGTCACTGTGAATAAAGACGGTGGTGAAGCTGAAGGTGAAACTGAAACTGGTCAAAAGGTAAGCCCAGGTGATACCGTGACTTATATTGCTGGACAAAATATCAAAATTAAGCAAGCTGGTATGAATTTTACCATTTCAACCACAAAAGATTTGAAAGCTGAAAATGTCACCGCGAAAACAGTTAATACCACCACTATCAACCTTGGCGAAGGTGCTAATTCAACGCCAATTACAGTAGTAAGTGGTAAAGATGCAGCGCCGAATCTTGATGGTAAAACACCAAATCGTATGAACTTTGGTGGTGAAACTATCGCAACATTAAGCGATGGCTTAAAATTTGGCGCAAACGTAGGCGATGTTTACGGTGCGAAATTAAATAGCCAAATCAATGTGAAAGGCGCAGATAGCAACACAAACTGGAGTGAGTTTGATGGTGGCGATAATGTGATGACAAACATTGATAAGAGCGGTAATGTTCGTGTAGGTATCAAGAAAAACCTTAAAGTGGAAAGCGTAACAGCGAATAAATTCACTACGGGTGATACGGTGATTGATGGCAATGGCGTCACCATTAAAAATGGTCCAAGTATGACTAAAAATGGTATTGATGCAGGTAATAAACAAATTACCAATGTTGCGCCAGGACGTATTGCAGCAGACAGTACTGATGCGGTAAACGGCAGCCAATTACACGAAGTAAAAGCTGACATGAATAACAAGATCAACCACTTAAATGGTCAAGTTAACAAGTTAGGTAAACGTGTCAATGCAGGTACAGCGAGCGCGTTAGCGGCGTCTCAATTACCACAAGCTTACATTCCAGGTAAGAGCATGGTATCTGTGGCAGCGGGTAATTACCAAGGTCAAAATGCAGTGGCATTAGGTATGTCACGTATTTCAGATAATGGTAAAATCATTATTCGTTTAGCCGGTACTAGCGATACTCAAGGTAAAGTGGGTGTAGCAGTTGGTGCAGGTTACCACTGGTAATTTATCGTTAATAAACAAAAGGCATGGGAAACCATGCCTTTTTTATTGCTAAAAGTGCGGTCGATTTTCATCCTGTTTTTCGTATAATAGAAAGAACTTAACTCGGAGAAGAATATGATTATCGGACCTTATATTAATGCACTGGCGATTATCAGTGGCGCAGTTATTGGGGCAGCACTCGGTGGGCGCATCCCAGAGCGTTTACGCACTAATCTAACCTTAATCTTTGGTTTGTGTTCCATGGGCATGGGTATTGTGATGGTGGCGAAAACCACCAATATGCCGGCAATGATTTTATCGGTGTTATTAGGGACGATAATCGGGGAATTGCTTTTATTAGAACACGGGATCAATAAGCTCGCATCATCAGCCAAAGGCCTTGTTGAAAAGATGTTCCCTGATACACCAAGTAGCATGCATAGCCAAGAAGAGTTCTTGTCTAAATTTGTTGCGATTGTGATTTTATTTTCATTTAGTGGAACAGGTATTTTCGGGGCGATGAATGAGGGGATGAGTGGTAATTTTGATATCCTCATTGTGAAATCCTTTTTAGATTTTTTCACGGCGATGATCTTTGCCACATCACTCGGCATTTCTGTGGCAAGTATTTTTGTGCCACAAACATTGGTTCAAGTGATCTTAGCTTATTCTGCGGTATTCATTATTCCTTTCGTGACACCTGAAATGCGAGGTGATTTTGCTGCGGTAGGCGGTATGCTAATGATAGCTGCAGGCTTTCGCATTTGTAATATCCAAATGTTCCATGTGGCGAATATGCTGCCGGCTCTTTTCCTCGCTATGCCGATTTCTCATTTCTGGAGTACCTTTTTCTAAAACAATAGGCGTGTATCACGCCTATTTCTTTTTCTGACAATGAGGGCAATAAAAGCTATTGCGTTGCCCAATAATCATGCTTTCAATCTTTGTGCCACATTTTGGACAAGGTTTATCTTTGTTTCCGTACACTAACAATTCCTGCGCAAAATAACCAGGACGGCCATCGGGTTGTAAGAAATCTTTTAATGTTGTTCCACCTTGTGTAATAGCTTTCGCTAATACGTTTTTAATTGTTTCAACGAGTAAGGCGCATTGGTTCCGCGTGAGATTTTCGGCTAATTTCATTGGGTGTAAACCACATAAAAAGAGTGTTTCATTGGCATAAATATTTCCTACGCCCACGACGACAGCATTATCCATTAAAAAGGTTTTAAGTGCGGTCGATTTTTTGCGTGATTTTTTAAAAAGGTATTCCGCATTAAATTCATCAGAAAGTGGTTCTGGACCAAGTTTTAGAAAAAGATGAAAGTCACCTAAGCTTTCCGTCCATAACCATGCACCGAAGCGTCTCGGGTCGTTATAACGCAGTAATTTGTCATTATTCATTACAATATCAAGGTGATCGTGTTTATCAATAGGACTATCGTGCGGCACAATTCGAACAGAGCCAGACATGCCTAAATGGCTAATGATATAACCTTTTTCAGTATGAATAATGAGGTATTTCGCACGGCGAGAAGTATCTAAAATTTTGACGTTTTTGAGCGTTGTTAATTCAGGAGAGACAACCCAGCGTAATTGTGGTTGACGGACTACAATTTTTTCAATGGTAAAACCTTTTAAATAGGGACTGACACCGCGTAGGGCTGTTTCGACTTCAGGAAGTTCAGGCATAGATAATCTCGGTAATGAATTTGTGATATAAAAAAACCCGAACAATGTCGGGCTTTTTTCAAATCAGCAAAATTATTTGATTTTTGCTTCTTTATAGATAACGTGTTTACGCACTACTGGATCAAATTTTTTGATTTCCATTTTTTCAGGCATATTACGTTTGTTTTTATCAGTTGTGTAGAAGTGACCAGTCTCTGCTGTAGAAACTAAACGGATTTTCTCACGAGCGCCTTTAGCTGCCATGTTTTAGCTCCTTAGATTTTTTCGCCACGAGCACGGATTTCAGCTAACACTGCATCAATGCCTTTTTTATCGATAATACGCATACCTTTCGCAGTTAAACGTAAGGTCACGAAACGGTTTTCACTTTCAACCCAGAAACGGTGAGTGTGAAGGTTTGGAAGAAAACGACGACGTGTCGCATTCAACGCGTGTGAGCGGTTGTTACCCACAGCTGGACGCTTGCCTGTTACTTGACAAACTCTAGACATAATAATCTCCAATAATTTAAATATAAGCTCGAGCTTATGGTTCGGATAATGAAGCTTAAAACTAAGCTTGCTTCCTCGTCAGGTCGCAGTATCCGACCCACTTACTATATTAAAGGTCGCAAATTATACTGACTTTATTTTCATTTCTCAAGTCCAAAAGCGATTTTTCCGTCTTTAAATGGAAATGAACGATAAAAAAATCATCAAATTCCCTAAAACTATAACAGATTATGTTCAGCAAAAGAATAACAAGTCCCTTTGCCGACAATAAAATGATCCAAAATACGAATGTCCATTAACTCAGCAGCTTCAATAATTTTTTGTGTGATCATTTTGTCGGAATAGCTCGGTTCTGCTAGGCCAGAAGGGTGGTTGTGAGCCAAAATTAAGGCGGCTGCATTGCAGTAAAGGCTTTCTTTGATGATTTCTCGTGGATAAACATTCGTTACATTAATTGTGCCTAAAAATAACCGCTCTTTTTTAATCAAACGATGTTGATTATCTAGAAATAACACCATAAAAATTTCACGTTCTTCGTGATGAAGCTCCGCTTGAAGATAAAGCTTTACCGTAGATGTGTCGCTAAATACATGCTCTATCAGTAATTCTTGCTTCAGATACCGCTTTGTCATTTCTGTGGTGGCTTGTAGTTGAATAAACTGCGTAATGCCTAATCCTTTTACTTTGCAAAAGGCTTCTTTATCTGCACTTAATAAGGCTCGAAGGGAACCAAAATATTGCAGCACGCTATGTGATAATTCCATGACAGGGCAACCTTTAATCCCTGTTCGTAGAAAAATAGCAAGTAATTCGTGATCTTCTAGGGCTTCAACGCCGTATTCCAATAATTTTTCACGAGGCATTAAAGGAGAGTTTGTCTGCATATTAATTAATGAAAAGAAAAAAGTGCGGTCAATTTTCATGATGTTTTCAATCTTTGCGACTTATCTGTTTTATTTTTGGAATCGCGATCGCAAAAATAAAATTTTTTATTGGCGAAATTTGAAGTAAAATAGGCGACCTTAAGTTGTTAAGTACTAACACACAAAACATATCCATTCTATTAAGTCGTAGCGGAGTAGCAAATGAGCTTGAGCGGAAAGCGTATTGTTGTCGGGATTACAGGAGGCATTGCCGCCTATAAAACCATTGAGTTTATTCGTTTATTACGCAAATCTAACGCAGAAGTTCGAGTGGCTTTAACGCCAGCCGCCGCTGAATTTGTCACACCTTTAACGCTACAAGCCATTTCGGGTAATGCGGTTTCTCAATCTTTACTTGATCCACAAGCTGAATTAGCCATGGGACATATTGAGCTGGCCAAATGGGCTGATGCGATTGTGATTGCGCCAGCCAGTGCCGATTTTATTGCGCGTTTAACCGTTGGAATGGCAAATGATTTACTCAGTACGATTTGTCTCGCGACAAGTGCACCTATTTTGCTCGCACCGGCTATGAATCAGCAAATGTACCGCCAGGCGATTACACAACAAAATTTGACCGCCCTTTCTGCGCGAGGTATTCATTTTGTTGGGCCAAATAGTGGCTTTCAAGCTTGTGGTGATGTGGGCGCAGGCAGAATGTCTGAGCCCGCTGAAATTTTCGAATCACTTCAATCACTTTTTGCTATCCAACAAGATTTAGTAGATTTAAGTGTCACTATTACAGCTGGTCCGACGCGTGAAGCTATCGATCCGGTTCGTTATATTTCTAATCACAGCTCAGGTAAAATGGGCTTTGCAATTGCCGAGGCCTTTGCAAAACGTGGGGCAAATGTTACCTTAATTGCGGGGCCTGTTAATCTGGCTACACCGAAAAATGTTCATCGTATTGATGTGACAACTGCCCATGAAATGTGGCAAGCCTCCCTTGAAAGTGCGGTCAAAAATAGCATCTTTATTGGCTGTGCTGCGGTGGCTGATTATCGAGTTGCGGAAGTTGCCGATCAAAAAATTAAGAAAACCAATGATAACGATGAGCTTTCTCTTAAATTGGTGAAAAATCCAGACATTATCGCTAGTGTGGCTAGTTTAGAAAAAGATCGTCCATTTGTTGTGGGCTTTGCAGCTGAAACGCAAAATGTCGCTGAGTATGCGAAGAGCAAACTTCAACGCAAAAATTTAGATATGATTTGTGCGAATGATGTATCGGGTGGGCAAGTATTCGGACAAGACCAAAATGCTTTGCAGATCTTTTGGAAAATAGGCGAAAAAGCGTTGCCGTTAGCTGATAAAAATAAATTGGCAGAAGTGTTGGTCACCGAAATTGTTGAGCATTATCACAAATAAAATACGTTCAAAATTCGTTGGATTTTGTGACCGCACTTTTGTATGACAGATTTCTTTTAAAGGATAAATAAGCATGAAAAAAATTGATGTAAAAATTTTAGATAGCCGTATTGGCAACGAATTTCCTTTACCAACCTATGCAACCGAAGGTTCAGCAGGTTTGGATTTACGTGCATTGCTTGAAGAGGGCATTGAAATTCAGCCAGGCGAAACCAAACTTATCCCAACAGGCCTTTCAATTTATATTGCCGATCCGAACCTTGCAGCAGTGATTCTGCCTCGTTCGGGTTTAGGTCATAAACATGGTATCGTATTAGGTAACTTAGTGGGCTTAATTGATTCAGATTACCTAGGTCCATTAATGGTGTCTGTATGGAATCGTGGCCATGAACCGTTCAAAATTGAAGTTGGTGATCGTATTGCGCAATTAGTCTTTGTGCCAGTAGTACAAGCTGAATTCAATATTGTTAGTGAATTTACCGAAACTGAACGCGGTGAGGGCGGTTTTGGTCATTCAGGTAAAAAATAGACTATGGTAGAACAATTATCTCTCGTAGAAGTTGATGAGATTGCCGCGGAAATCAAACCGCCAAAAATCGAAAAACGCACGGTAAAAGAACGTCGGCAACAAGTGTTGACGGTGCTTACCCATATGTTGCATTCTGAACGCGGAATGGAGCGTATGACAACAGCGCGTTTAGCGGAAGAAGTAGGGGTGTCAGAAGCGGCACTTTATCGTTACTTCCCAAGTAAAACTAAAATGTTTGAAGCGTTGATCGATAATATTGAAGCGAATTTATTTAGCCGTATCACCACATCAATTCGTAATGAAACCAATACGATGAATCGAGTGCGTGACATTATGCAGATGATCCTCGACTTTGCGCGTAAAAATCCTGGTTTGACACGCATTTTGACCGGACATGCCTTGATGTTTGAAGAGCCTCTTTTACAGGCTCGTGTTGCGCAATTTTTCGATCGTCTTGAAATGCAATTTGTGAATATTTTACAAATGCGAAAATTACGCGAAGGGCGGGGTTTTAATGTCGATGAACGTATTATTGCAGGGCATTTAGTGACGCTTTGTGAAGGGCAGTTTATGCGTTATGTCCGCACAAACTTCCGTTTAGGCGCAAATCAAAGTTTTGAACAGCAATGGCGTTTTCTAGAACCGCTTTTTGCTTAATTGACTTTAGTTGATAAATATATGATTATTCCGTGGCAAGAATTGCCAACAGAAACCTTAGAAAATATTGTGGAAAGTGTGGTACTTAGAGAAGGTACTGATTATGGTTCACACGAATTTTCGTTAGAACAAAAAAAACAACACCTACTAAACAAGATTCACAATGGAAGTGCAGTGATTGTTTGGTCAGAATTACATGAATCCATTGATATCAAAGATAAAATGGAATTTCTAAAATGAATCAATAGGAGCTTATATGTCAGAAGATGTAGAATTACTTGAAGAACAAAAGTTACAAGACGATGATCAGCAACGCGATCCTGCTCTGGATTGGTTCCTAACTCACTGTCATTTACATAAATATCCGGCAAAATCGACTTTAATCCATGCAGGAGAAGATGCCAATATTTTATATTTCTTAATTAAAGGAACGGTGATGGTTTCATCGAAAGATGATGAAGGCAAAGAGATGATTTTATCTTATTTAGGTGCCGGACAATTTTTTGGTGAGGCGGGTTTATTTGACGAAGGTTCGAAACGTTCTGCTTGGGTGAAAACGAAAACTCCTTGTGAAATTGCAGAAATTTCCTATAAAAAATATCGTCAGCTTATTCAAATTAATCCTGAGATTTTAATGTTCCTTACTTCTCAGTTATCAAAACGCTTGCAGAATACATCTCGACAAGTGACTAACTTGGCCTTTTTAGATGTGGCAGGCCGTATTGCTCAGGCGCTTATGCATCTAGCAAAACAACCTGAAGCCATGACTCATCCTGATGGTATGCAAATTAAAATTACGCGTCAGGAAATCGGTCAAATGGTGGGCTGTTCACGTGAAACCGTAGGGCGAATAATTAAGATGCTGGAAGATCAAAATTTAATTCATGCGCACGGTAAAACCATTGTGGTTTACGGCACTCGATAGCAAAAATAACCGTCTTTAATAAGACGGTTATTTTGTTTTTGTTACATTGATGTGATAGTTGAAATGCCTTTGTTAATTTTTATACGAAAAGCGAAAAAATACTTCTTTTAGTGCAATATCTTAATTGACAAAATAGCGGAAGGCTTCTATCATACCACTGCCTTCCAATGTAGTTTCTTTGGAAGTCAGGATTGGTCTCCTGAATATATAAGTGGCTTTTAAAAGATTCTGAATCTTTTAATTTTATATCGCAGACTGGAACCCCAGAGATGCTTTAAATCTATGGTGGGCTAGGTAGAAATCCCGCAGGGATGCGATGCAGTAAGCCACTTGCTGTTAAGACCAATTCTGCTTAGTTCCACCACCCTTCAAAATAATTTCTAATTTTTAGATATTCATTTAATTCAACTCGAGAAAGAAATTCTCAGCTAAAGTGCGGTCATTTTTACTTTTTTGTTGGCAAAAAAATACCGACCCATTTCTGAGTCAGTATTTCATTTGGTGTGTGTTATTTCACTTTTTGTTTCATGGCTTCTGCTACAAGTTCAGCTTCAGGGCCGAGAACCACTTGTAAGCCATCGTTACCAATTTTCACGATACCTTTTGCGCCAAGAGACTTAAGCTGTTCTTCATTAATTTTGTGTTGGTCCACTAAGCTTAAACGTAAGCGAGTGATACAAGCATCAATATTTTTGAAGTTATCAGCACCACCTAAAGCATCAATAAATTTGACAGCTCTTTCTTCGCGAGATTGGCTCGCTGCTGGTTGTGCTGCAGTGGTTTCTTCTGCTTCTTCTGTACGACCTAATGTTTTTAAGTTGAAAGCTTTAATTGCAAAACGGAATACTGCATAGTAAATCACGAAGAATACTAAGCCTTGTACGATTAGCATATACCATTCAACGGCTAATGGGTTGCGTGATGAAAGCACCATATCCACGAGACCCGCACTGAAACCGAAGCCTGCGATCCAATGCATTGTTGCTGCGATAAAGACAGAAATACCAGTTAATACTGCGTGGATGAAGTAAAGCACTGGCGCAACAAACATGAAAGAGAATTCTAATGGTTCAGTGATACCAGTGAAGAATGAGGCAAACGCACCCGCAAGCATGATTGATGCCACTTTAGTTCTTTGGCTTGGTTTAGCGCTGAGATAAATCGCTAATGCGGCACCCGGTAAACCGAACATCATGACAGGGAAGAAACCTGCTTGATACATACCGGTTACACCAACCGTTGCAGTGCCTTCAGCAAGTGATTTCGCACCACCTAAGAAGTTTGGAATGTCATTGATGCCTGCAACGTCAAACCAGAATACTGAGTTCAATGCGTGGTGTAAGCCAACAGGAATGAGTAAGCGGTTGAAGAAACCGTAAAGACCTGCACCAACAGCGCCTAAGTCTTTAATACTTTCACCGAATGACACTAAACCGCCGAAAATATATGGCCAGATGTAAAGCAATACGAAGCTGATGAACATCATGACAAAAGAAACAACGATTGGCACAAGGCGTTTTCCGCTAAAGAAGGAAAGCGCTTTTGGCAATTCTACTTGATAGAAGCGATTGTAAAGTTCAGCTGAAATCACCCCGATCAAAATCCCAATAAATTGGTTATTGATTTTCCCGAAGGCGGCTGGCACTTCACTTACATCAATATGTTGTAGCTGAGCAACACTGCCAGGTGAAAGTAGAGTGGTTACCACATAGTAACCCACTAAACCTGAAAGTGCAGCGGAACCATGTTTGTCCTTAGATAAACCGAAAGCAACGCCAACGGCAAAAAGCAGGCCCATGTTATCGATGATAGCACCGCCTGATTTAATTAAAAATGCAGCAAGTTGACTGTTAGCTCCCCAGCCATCTGGGTCAAGCCAATAACCAATCCCCATTAGTACAGCCGCTGCTGGTAAGACAGCAACAGGTACCATTAAGGCTTGCCCAATTTTTTGCGCATAACCTAACACATTCATTTTTTTCTCCTATATTATAGTAATGAAGTATTACTTCATATTCTAAAGTAAAAAAAAATATTTTGTATAAATGTGGCAACTTTATCTCAAAATTGAGAAGCCGATCACAAATTTTGAAATTGTACTTCAAAAAATATTTTTTTATGGTGCAAGTTTTACTATGTTTTACTATAATGGCCAGAAAGCCAAAAGGAAACCAGGTGTTACTGTCTAATGTAGGAGTTTATATGTCGAAATTATCACATAATGAAGTCTTAGATAAAATCAAATTTGGTCTTATTGCTTCTTGTCAGCCTGTCGATGACGGCCCGATGGATAAACCAGAAATCGTGGCAGCCATGGCACAGGCTTCTGTCACTGGTGGAGCCGCCGGATTGCGTATCGAGGGCATAGAAAATCTTAAAGCAACACGCCCTACTGTGAATGTACCGATTATTGGTATTGTGAAACGTGATTTACCTGACAGCCCTGTACGAATTACCCCGTTTTTGCATGATATTGAAGATTTAGCGAAAGCCGGTGCAGATATTATCGCCGTGGATGGTACGAATCGCCCTAGACCGGTAGATATTGAAAGTGCGGTCAAAAAAATCCACGAATTAGGCTGTTTGGCCATGGCGGATTGTTCGAATTTAGAAGAAGGCTTGTACTGTCAAAAACTGGGTTTTGATATCGTGGGCAGTACGATGTCTGGCTACACAGGTGGTAGTGTGCCGGAGGAGCCTGATTATCAATTAGTTAAAGATTTGAAAGCTGCAGGCTGTCGAGTCATGGCGGAAGGACGTTATAACACCCCTGAGTTGGCGAAAACAGCAATTGAAATTGGTGCTTATTGTGTGACAGTTGGTTCTGCATTAACGCGTTTAGAGCATATCGTAAGTTGGTTTACCGAAGCCATTCATTCAGCGAAAAAATAAAGGAAGAAGATATGTCATTAACAGTGGATAGTGGTCAGACATTACAGCGTTGTTTGGCATTAGATATTGGTGGCACGAAAATCGCTTCTGCTATAGTGAAAAATGGTGAAATTCAACACCGAAAACAGATTTCCACGCCACAAGATGATGCTGCGCAAGCGATGCATCAAACCCTTGCTCAGTTGGTAAAAGAATATGAAGGGCAGTTTGATTATGTCGCCGTTGCTTCAACGGGCATTATTAATCAAGGCATTCTGACCGCACTTAATCCTAAAAACCTGGGTGGATTAGCCCAATTCCCATTAAAAGACAGCATTGCACAGCATACTGATAAACCGATTGGTTTACTTAATGATGTGCAAGCGGCAGCCTATGCAGAGTATCAACTACAAAATCCTAATGATGTTCAAAACTTTACCTTTATTACTGTTTCCACAGGCGTAGGGGGCGGTTTAATTTTAAATCATCGTTTACTTACTGAGCCAAACGGTATTGCGGGGCATATAGGCCATACTTTGGCCGATCCTAATGGTCCCATTTGCGGTTGTGGTCGCCGTGGCTGCGTCGAAGCCATTGCATCAGGTCGCGCGATTGAAGCGGTTTCTTCTCAATGGGATGATCCTTGTGATCCAAAAGAAGTCTTTGTGCGTTTCCGCCAAAATGATGAAAAAGCAACCGCACTTGTGACTCGTTCAGCACAAGCCATTGCAAATTTAATTGCGGATTTGAAGATTGGATTAGACATGCAAAAAGTCGTGGTTGGCGGTAGCGTAGGATTGGCAGAAGGCTATTTACCGTTAGTTCAATCTTTATTAAGTGAACTTCCCGCTGTTTATCACTGCGAATTAGAAAGCGCTCAATTTGGACAAGATGCAGGCTTGATTGGCGCGGCTTACTGGGTAAAAGATTGCTTATTACAAGCAAAAAATACGGGAGTGGTTTATGGCTAAAAACGGCAATATTTTAAATACCATTAGCTCGTTGTATCGTAGTTTAACGAAGACTGAAAAGAAAATTGCGGATGCGATTTTATTAAATCCCGATCTTGCGGTGCAAGCTCCTTTAGCTGAAATTGCCGCCCATTTAGAAGTGGGGGAGGCGACCTTTGTGCGTTTTTGCCGTACTCTCGGCTTTAAAGGCTTCAGTGATTTTAAATTGGAATTATCCATCGAGCTTGCCACAAAAGATGGCAAAGATAACACCGTATTAGATTCAGATATTACCGATTCTGACAACTCATTGAATATTGCACATAAACTGAAATCTGCCATCAATAACGTGATGGATGAAACCATTAATTTATTAGATTTTGAGCAGTTGGAAGAAGCAGTAAAAGCCATTCAGCAAGCAAATCGAGTCTTTTTATTTGGTGTGGGTACATCAGGTATTACCGCGGAAGATGCCAAAAATAAATTGATGCGTATCGGTGTGCAAGTAGATGCCACGGGTAACAACCATTTTATGTATATGCAGGCATTGTTATTGACGAAAAAAGATGTGGCAATTGGTTTGAGCCATTCCGGTTATTCTCAAGAAACCACTCATACCATGAAAATTGCCAAAGAAAACGGTGCCAAAACCATTGCGATTACGCACAGTTTGCGTTCACCCATCACAGAATATGCCGATCTTGTTTTAGTAAATGGGAATAAGCAAGGCAAGTTGCAAGGCGACTCTATCGGCACGAAGATTGCCCAATTATTCGTATTAGATTTGATTTACGCTTTATTAGTACAGGCATCACAGGAAAGTGCAGTCAAAATAAAGCAAAAAACATTAAATGTCATTTTAGAACAACGTATCAAATAGGAGAGAAAAATGCGTAACTTAAAAGGTATTTTTAGTGCGTTATTAGTATCATTCAATGAAGATGGCTCTATCAATGAAAAAGGTTTGCGTGAAATCATTCGCTATAACATTGATAAGATGAAAATTGATGGTTTATATGTAGGCGGTTCAACAGGTGAAAACTTCATGCTTTCTACGGAAGAGAAAAAACAAATTTTCCGTATCGCGAAAGATGAAGCAAAAGACCAAGTCGCGCTAATCGCACAAGTGGGTAGTGTGAACTTACATGAAGCAGTGGAATTAGGTAAATATGCAACCGAATTAGGCTATGACAGTCTTTCTGCAGTAACCCCGTTCTACTATAAATTCAGCTTCCCTGAAATCAAACATTACTATGACACTATCATTGCTGAAACAGGCAATAACATGATCGTGTACTCAATTCCGTTCTTAACTGGCGTGAATATGGGGATTGAGCAATTCGGCGAACTTTATAAAAACCCGAAAGTGCTAGGTGTGAAATTTACCGCTGGGGATTTCTATCTATTGGAACGCTTGAAAAAAGCTTATCCAAATCACCTCATTTGGGCTGGTTTTGATGAAATGATGGTGCCGGCAGTATCTCTTGGTGTAGATGGTGCGATCGGCAGTACATTCAACGTAAATGGTGTGCGTGCAAGACAAATCTTTGAATTAACCAAACAAGGTAAATTGGCTGATGCGCTTCAAGTTCAACACGTGACCAATGACCTTATCGAAGGCATTTTAGCGAATGGCTTATATCTCACTATCAAAGAGTTATTGAAACTAGAGGGTGTGGATGCAGGTTATTGCCGTGAGCCAATGACAGCGAAAGCAACACCAGAGCAATTAGCAAAAGCAAAAGAGTTAAAAGCAAAATATTTATAAATTAATGGAAAAGTGACCGCACTTACTTCTTTCCTCTCTCTTCAATGGAGGGAGGAAAGAATGTCAGTGTTGTACGGATAAGGAAGGTTATTATGCGTCTCATTCCTCTGAACAATGAACAACAAGTCAGCCGTTGGGCGGCGCGTCATATTGCTGATCGAATTAATCATTTTAAACCTACAGCAGAACGTCCTTTTGTATTAGGTTTACCAACAGGTAGTACTCCACTTAAGACCTATCAAGAATTGATTAAATTAAATCAAGCGGGAGAAGTGAGTTTTAAACATGTGGTGACCTTTAATATGGATGAATATGTGGGCTTGCCAAAAGAACATCCAGAAAGCTATCACAGTTTTATGCATAATAATTTCTTCAATCATATTGATATTCAACCGCAAAATATCAATATTTTGAATGGTAATACCAATGACCATGATGGAGAATGTCGTCGTTATGAAGAAAAAATTAAATCTTACGGCAAAATTCATTTATTTATGGGGGGCGTAGGTGTTGATGGCCATATTGCCTTTAATGAACCTGCGTCTTCTTTAAGTTCGCGTACCCGTATAAAAACCTTAACGCCAGATACTATTATCGCGAATTCTCGTTTCTTTAATAACGATGTAAATCAAGTACCCAAATATGCTTTAACAATCGGTGTAGGGACATTACTTGATGCTGAAGAAGTGATGATTTTAGCTACGGGCCATAATAAAGCCTTAGCCGTGCAAGCAGCGGTAGAAGGCGGTATTAATCACCTTTGGACGGTAAGTGCCTTACAGCTCCATCGCCATTTTGTTTTAGTCTGTGATGAGCCTGCATTGCAAGAATTGAAAGTCAAAACAGTGAAATATTTTACTGAATTGGAAGGACGCGCGATTCATAGTGTGTTATAAGTGCGGTTAATTTTAATTTGATTTTAGGAAGGTATGATGAAGTATGCATTAATTAACAGCGTAATCTACACGAAAAATGAGGTGTTAAGAGATTATGCGGTGGTTATTAAAGGGGAATATATTCAATCCGTTATTCCACAAAGCGAATTAGAAAGTGGGATTAAAACCATTGATTTAAAAGGGCATAATCTCACAGCCGGCTTTATTGATCTGCAATTAAACGGCTGCGGTGGCGTGATGTTTAACGATCAAACAAGCGTAGAAACATTAGAAATCATGCAAGCCACGAACTTAAAATCAGGCTGTACCAGTTTCTTACCAACGTTTATTACTGCACCGGATGAAGATATCAAATACGCAGTAAATATCATGCGTGAGTATTTGAATAAGCATAAAAATCAAGCGCTTGGCTTACACATCGAAGGCCCTTATTTAAGTCTTGAGAAAAAAGGCGTGCATCGCCCAGAATATATCCGTGAAGCGACGCCAGAGATGAAAGATTTCTTATGTGATAATGCGGATGTTATCACCAAGCTTACCATTGCCGCTGAAAACCCAACCGTGCAATATATTCCTGATTTTGTGAAAGCAGGTATTATTGTGTCTATTGGGCATTCTAATGCGACTTATGAAGTAGCGAAAGCCGCTTTTCATAAAGGTGCGACTTTTGCGACTCACTTACACAATGCGATGTCGCCGATCAGCTCAGGACGTGCGATGGGCGTAGTTGGTGCAGTATTAGACTCCGATGTTTACACTGGCATTATTGTAGATGGCGTGCATGTGAATTTTGGTAATGTTCGTTTAGATAAGAAAGCGAAAGGTGATAAACTTTGTATTGTGACCGATTCTATTGCTGCTGCAGGTGCACCACCTGAATTGGAAACCTTCACTTTTGTAGGAAAACCGATTTATGTGAAAGACGGTCGTTGCTACGACGCAAATGGTACGATTGCAGGTGCATCAATTACCATGATGGAATCCATCAAAAATGCTGTGGAATATGTAGAGATTCCATTAGCAGAAGCAATTCGCATGAGTAACCTTTACCCTGCGAGAGCGATTGGCGTAGATGATCGTTTAGGCTCAGTTGAAGCTGGTAAGGTAGCAAACTTGGCGGTGTTCACAAAAGATTATGATGTGATTGGTACCGTATTGAATGGTGAATGGAAACCAAACTAAAGTGCGGTCAAAAATAGCATTGTTTTAAACGTAATCCGATCCTTAAACCGATCGGATTATTTTTTATGGTTGCAATTCGGTGATCTTACCGGTATCCACTTGGAACAATTTTCCTTTTTCCACTTGCATCTCTTTGAGTTGACCTTGAGTGATGGCAGTAACAAAGACTTGAGATCCACTTTGTTGCAAGCGTTCAGCTAGAAGCGCACGTTTATGTTGATCCAATTCAGAGGCAAAGTCATCAATTAAAAAGATACAATGACGTTGTTTTTGAATCATTAAGTGTTCACCTTGGGCTAAACGTAGCGCACACATCAATAATTTTAATTGCCCACGAGAGAGCACATCTTCCACGGGGAGCCCATTAGCTTTAAAGCGAAAATCGGCTTTTTGTGGACCTGAAACCGTATAGCCAATGGCTTTATCTCGCTCAAAGTTTTGCGCCAATAATTCTCCATATTCTGTCTCTTTCTCCCAGCCTTGATGAAAGCTCACAGTAATTTCTAATTCAGGTAAAAATAACTGGCAGGTTTTTTCGATCTCAGGACGTAAGGCTTCTGCATATTCAGCGCGCCAATCACTCACTTGATGGGCTAATTTAGCTAATTTAATGTCCCATATTTTTATTGCAGAATAAGGCTGGTTTTGACTGAGTGCGGCATTTCGTTGTTTTAATAAACGGTTTAAGGCAACCCAAGAGGAATGAAAGCTATTATGGTGGTGGAATAAACCCCAATCTAAAAATGCACGTCGAAAACTTGGCCCACCGTTTAATAGGGTAAGTCCTTCAGGCGTAATTAATTGCATGGGTAAAAGGTGAGCTAGATCGGCAATTTTATTGCCGTCTTCACCGTTTATTTTCGCAATGGTATTACCTTGACGAAGTTTTTGTAAGCCAACAGACCATTGATGTTGGCTTTCTTGTATTTGTCCAAAAAGCGTGAAATGAGGTTCGTCGTAAGAAATGATGCGATTTGCGACCGCACTTTTGAAAGAGCGTCCATGTCCTAGATAAAAAATTGCTTCTAATAAGCTCGTTTTTCCGCTGCCATTGTTGCCGACTAAAAAGTTAAAGCCGTGATCAAATTCAAGATCCACGGCATTTAAATTTCTAAATTTTTCAACAATTAAGCGGGAAATGGCCATTATTTCTAGAGGCGCATTGGCATAATGACGTATTCTGCGCTTGCATCTTCGCTGTTTTCAATTAAGCAGCTTGATGATGCATCAGTGAGGCGAATACGTACTTGTTGGCATTTTAAGGCGTTCAATACATCTAAAATGTAAGTCACATTAAAGCCCACTTCCATTTCTTCGCCTTGGTAATTTACATCCACAATTTCTTCTGCCACTTCGTGTTCTGGGTTAGATGCGGTAATTTTTAGTTGGTTTTCACTTAAGTTTAAACGCACGCTACGTACACGTTCATTTGAAAGGATAGATGCACGTACAAAGGCTTGTTTTAAAGTTTCCCAGTTACCTTCTACGATACGAGTTGCATTACGTGGTAATACACGACGGTAATCAGGGAAACGACCATCAATGAGTTTTGAGGTAAACACAATGTGGTTTAAGTGAATACGAAGATTATTCGTGCCGATTTGCAAACGAGCAAGTTCGTCACTGCTTTCTAATAAGCGGTTTAGTTCTAATACACCTTTACGAGGAAGAATAACTGAATGAGTTTGCAGATCTTGATCTAATTCGATCGTACAAACCGCAAGACGGTGACCGTCAGTTGCAACAGTACGTAATAAATTACCTTCGGTTTCAAATTTCATGCCGTTTAAGAAATAGCGGGCATCCTGGTTTGCCATTGAAAATTGAGTTGCTTCAATTAAGCGACGTAAGGTGCTTTGCGGTAAGGCAAAATCCACTTCAGATTGCCAATCCGTCAGATTTGGATATTCTTCAGCAGGTAGAGTAGTGAGGTTAAACTTACTGCGACCAGACTCTACAATGGCGCGATCTTCTTCAAAGGTAACGGTAATTTCAAATTCATCTGACAGTGTGCGGCAAATATCTAAGAATTTTTTAGCCGGAATGGTGAAAGCACCATCTGCCGTTGAAGATGACAGTTGCGTATAGCTAGAAAGCTCAACTTCAAGGTCTGTACCTGTAATCGTTAAACGGTTATCTTCAATTTGTAATAACACGTTATTTAATACAGGAATATTCGGACGGTTGCTTAATACGCCACAAACTTGCTGTAAGGGTTTTAGTAGATTTTCTCTTGAAATGCTAAATTGCATCATTGGCTCCTTATGCAGATAATGTGCGAATTAAATTCGCCCAATCTTCTTGAATACTGCTGTCTTTTTCACGGAATTTTGGCACTTCACGACAAGCATTTAAAACTGTCGTATGGTCGCGTTCAAAGGCACGACCAATTTCCGGTAAGCTTTTATTGGTTAATTCTTTTGCTAACGCCATCGCAACTTGGCGTGGGCGAGTGACTGATCTTGCTCTGCTTTTTGATTTTAAATCAGCCACTTTAATTCGATAGTATTCTGCCACGACTTTCTGAATATTTTCAATGGTTACCAAACGTTCTTGTAAGGCAAGAATATCTTTTAATGTGTCACGAACAAAATCAATATCAATGTGACCACCTTTGAAGTCTTGCATCGCTTTCACGCGGTTTAAGGCACCCTCTAATTCACGAACATTGGTGCGTAAGCGTTGGGCAATAAAGAATGCCACTTCTTCTGGTAGCTCCATATTATGTTCTTCTGCTTTTTTCAGCAAAATCGCAACACGAGTTTCCAAATCAGGTGGCTCAATCGCAGTGGTTAACCCCCAGCCGAAACGAGATTTTAGGCGTTCTTCAATTTTCTCAATTTCTTTTGGATAGCGGTCAGAGGTCAAAATAATTTGACGACCAGTTTCAAATAAACTATTGAAAATATGGAAAAACTCTTCTTGTGTTTTTTCTTTTTCTGCGAAGAATTGAATATCATCCACTAATAATGCATCAAGAGAACGATAGAATTTTTTGAATTGATCCATTTTATTATCACGCATTGCTTTTACCATGTGCTGCATAAAGTTATTAGCATGGATATAAAGCACGCGGGCATTCGGTTTATTCGCTAAAATGCCATTACCGATTGCGTGTAATAAGTGAGTTTTACCTAAACCTGTCCCCCCATATAAAAAGAATGGGTTTGCCGTTGGTTCACCAGGTGCAAGGGCAAGTTTTTGACCCACAGCACGAGCGAGTTGGTTTGATTTACCTTCAACAAAGTTTTCAAATAAATGTTTACGATTTAGGTGTGATTCAAATTTAGTCGGCACATCAGATTCTTGCTGAAAACTCACCGCACTTTCTTGATGATTAGTTGTTTGAGTTGAGGATGATTCAACAGCTTTTGGAGCCGGTTTTACCCCTTCTTTTACGATAATTTGTAAATTTGGATTTTTAGCAAGGGCTTGGCAAATTTGATGAATTTGGGCCAAGTAATGATTTTCTACCCAGCTTTTCACAAACATATTTGACGCATATAACACCACTTGATCTTGCGAGATGATATCCGCTTGTAATGGGCGTAACCATGTGCTGAGATCCATCGGGGAAACCTGATCTTGTAGTTGTGATAAGCAATCTTGCCATAGGGTAGAAAGGCTCAC